>CCJP01000005.1:3600000-4511511 GCA_000751355.1 Polaromonas sp. CG9_12
TTGGCCCGGCCATCGGGCGTGGGGAAAATGCCGTCTTCATACAGCCTTATTTTTCCAGCCGTTTCACCTTCCCGCATCGGCCATTGCAGCGGCGCCTGCTCCAGCAGGGCGTAGCTCATGCCGGTGATGTCCAGGTCGCGGCCGCGCGTCGATTCGCGGTGCTCGTTCCAGAGCGATTCTGCTGTTGGGTAGTTGAATAGGGTAGGGCTCCTTACCTCCCTGGGGGAAGGTTGGGATGGGGGCTGGCTGGACGAGTTAACCGTGCGGCTTCCACCCCAGCCCTCCCCCAGGGGGGGGAGGGAGTTCAATCGGGGACTGAGTTGCTGTTTTGATTCTTGCTACCTCTCCCTCTCCCTCTGGGAGAGGGTTGGGGTGAGGGCTCTGCGCACCCAGCAGCTTTTCGAGCCGCTGTGCAAAATCCACGGCAATCGACCAGTCATGCCGCGTCTCGCCGGGCGCCGCCACGGCGGGCCGCACGCGGCTGATGCGGCGTTCGCTGTTGGTCACGGTGCCGGTCTTTTCGCCCCAGGTGGTGGCCGGCAGCAGCAGGTCGGCGTAATCGCAGGTCGCCGTGGTGGCAAACGCTTCCTGCACGATGACCAGCTCGGCGCGCGCCAAGGCGCGACGCACGGTGGCCTGGTCGGGCATGGACTGCGCCGGGTTGGTGCAGGCAATCCACAGCGCCTTGATCTCGCCATCGGCGGCCGCCTGGAACATCTCGACGGCGGTCTTGCCCGGTTTTTCGGGCACGGAATGCACGCCCCACAGCGCGGCGACTTCCGCGCGGTGTTCGGCGTTCGACAGGTCGCGGTGCCCGCTCATCAGGTTGGCCATGCCGCCGACCTCGCGCCCGCCCATCGCATTGGGCTGGCCGGTCAGCGAAAAAGGCCCGGCGCCCGGCTTGCCGATCTGCGCGGTCGCCAGGTGCAGGTTGATGAGTGCGGCATTCTTGGCCGTGCCGCTGCTCGACTGGTTCAGGCCCTGGCAATACAGGCTCAGCGTGGCGCCCGAGGTGGCGAACAGCCGGGCTGCGGTAAACAGGTCTTCCTTCCTGATGCCGCAAATCTGCGCCACCAGGTCGGGCGTGCAGTCGCGCGCCAATGCCTTCAGCGCCTCGAAGCCGCTGGTGTGGGCGGCAATCCAGGCCGCATCGATCCAGCCTTCCCACAGCATGATGTGCAGCATGCCGTTGAACAGCATGACGTCGGTGCCGGGCTGCAGCGGCAGGAAGAGGTCGGCGATTTCGGCGGTGTCGGTGCGGCGCGGGTCCACATAAATGATCTTCAGCGCTGGATTGGCGGCTTTGGCATCCTCAATGCGGCGGAACAGGATCGGATGGGCAAAGGCGGTGTTGCTCCCGACGATGAAGATGCACTGCGCATGGTGCACGTCGTCGTAGCTGGCCGGCGGCGCGTCGGCCCCCAGCGTCTGCTTGTAGCCGGCCACGGCGCTGCTCATGCACAGGCGCGAATTGCTGTCGATGTTGTTGGTGCCGATCAGGCCCTTGGCCAGCTTGTTGAAGGCGTAATAGTCTTCGGTCAGCAACTGGCCCGAGATGTAGAAGCCGACAGCGTCGGGGCCGTGCTCACGGATGATCTGCGCAAAGCTTTCGCTGGCAAAGTCCAGCGCGCTGTCCCATGAGACGCGTTTGGGCGCTTCGCCCCGATGCTCGCGCCGCATCGGGTACAGCAGGCGCGTCTGGCGCGTGACCGCACTGGACGCCGTCAGGTGCAGGGTCGAGCCCTTGGTGCACAGTCGCCCGAAATTGGCCGGATGCTCCGGGTCGCCCCGCACGCCGGTGATCTCCGGGCCTTGGGATTCGATGATCACGCCACAGCCGACGCCGCAATAGGGACAGGTTGATCGCGTTTCAGTCATGGCAGCTCCGGCAGGCTTCAGTCAAAAAAGGGCGTGTTCAGGCGCTGTGCGGGGCCTGCACGGCAAAGGTCTGGTCGCCGACCGCGCCGGTCGAGGCGCCCGGCCCGGCCCGGGGCGCCAGCAGGTCGATCGCCAGCGTGGCCAGTTCGGCTGCATCAAGGAACACCTCGCCGGCATCGACCTTGCAGGCGAACTTCGGCGTGCAGCCTTCGTCGGGCGCGCGGGCGCAGCCGTCGGCCAGGCCGATGGTCATGTTGTGCAGCGGGCAGGCGACGGTTTCGCCGAAGACGATGCCCTGGCTCAGCGGACCGCCCTTGTGCGGGCAGCGGTCGAGCAGGGCGAAGACCTTGTCCTCGCTGCTCCGGAACACGGCCACATCCATGCCCTGTGGGCGTGATACCCGGCGCGCACCGAGCACCGGGATGTCGTCTATGCGGCAAATCGTTTTCCATTCGGTCATTGCTATTCCTTTTGTAGCTGCTAGCGCATAGGGGATAAGCTCTGGAGGCATATTTCGTTAAAAATCTTTGTCAAGTAGGTCGGGTTTGCCGCAGGCGTAACCCGACAAGCAACCGTCACTTTTGGAGACGTCGGGTTACGCCTGCGGCTAACCCGACCTACGAAATCAAATTGCTGCAATCGCGTTGAACTGGCGCGTGTCCACCGATGCTTCCTTGAAGTCGAACCACGGATCGGGTTCACCGTCGAGCGCGAACTGCAGCTGCTCCCAGAGCGCCTTGCGGCCCTCGTGGTCGTCGAGGATTTTTTTCTTCACGTAGTCCAGGCCGACACGGTTGACGTAATGCACCGTGCGCTCCAGGTACCAGCCTTCCTGGCGGTACAGCTCGCAAAACGCGCCGGTGTATTCGAGCACTTCGGCGGCCGTTTTCAGCTTGGTGAAGAAGTGCGCCACTTCGGTCTTGATGCCGCCGTTGCCGGCGACATACATTTCCCAGCCCGAATCGACGCCGATGATGCCCACGTCCTTGATGCCCGATTCGGCGCAGTTGCGCGGGCAGCCGCTGACGGCAAACTTCACCTTGTGCGGCGCGTACATGCGCCACATGGCGCGCTCCAGCATCTTGCCCATTTCGGTCGAATCCTGCGTGCCCATGCGGCACCATTCGCTGCCCACGCAGGTCTTCACCGTGCGCAGCGCCTTGGCGTAGGCATGGCCGCTGGGCATGCCGATGTCCTTCCAGACATTGACCAGGTCCTCCTTCTTGACGCCCAGCAGGTCGATGCGCTGGCCGCCGGTGACCTTGACCGTCGGAATCTTGTACTTGTCCACCGCGTCGGCGATGCGGCGCAGTTCGCTGGAATTGGTTTCGCCGCCCCACATGCGAGGAATCACGCTGTAGGTGCCGTCTTTCTGGATGTTGGCATGGCTGCGCTCGTTGATGTAACGGCTTTGCGGGTCGTCCTTGCCTTCCTTGGGCCAGGTGCTGGTGACGTAGTAGTTGACCGCCGGGCGGCAGCTGGCGCAGCCGTTGGGCGTGCGCCAGTCCAGGAACTGATAGACATCAACCACCGACAGCAGCTTGTTGGCGCGGATGGCGTCGCGTACCGCCTGGTGGCCCAGATCGGTGCAGCCGCACATCGCCTTGAGCCGGGGCGTGGCGGAATAGTCGCCGCCGGCGGTGAACATCAGGATCTGCTCGACCAGCCCGGTGCATGAGCCGCAGCTGGCGCTTGCCTTGGTGTGCTTGCGCACTTCATCGAGCGTGAACAGGCCTTTTTCCTTGATCGCCTTGCAGATCGCGCCCTTGTTCACGCCGTTGCAGCCGCACACTTCGTCGGTGTCCGCCATGGCGGCGGCCTTGCTGTGGCCTTCGTGGCCGGTGTCGCCGATGTTCGATTCGCCAAACATCAGCCTGTCGCGGATGCCTTCGATGCTGCGGCCGTCGCGCAGCAGCTTGAAGTAGTAGCTGCCATCGACCGTGTCGCCGTACAGGCAGGCGCCGATCAGCTTGTCGTCCTTGATGACCAGCTTCTTGTACACGCCGCCAAACGGGTCGGACATGATGATTTCTTCGGCGCCGTCGCCGCCCATGAAGTTGCCGGCGCTGAACAGGTCGATGCCGGTGACTTTCAGCTTGGTCGAGGTGAGAGACCCGGTGTAGCGGCCAATGCCGAACTGCGCCAGGTGGTTGGCCAGCACCTTGCCCTGCTCGAACAGCGGCGCGACCAGGCCGTAGGCAATGCCCCGGTGCGCAGCGCATTCCCCGACAGCGTAGATGCGCGCGTCGGTGGTGGTTTGCAGCGTGTCATTGACCACGATGCCGCGGTTCACGTGCAGGCGCATCTTTTCCGCAAGCAGCGTGTTGGGTCGGATGCCGACGGCCATGCAGACGAGGTCGGCGGGTATTTCCAGTCCGTCTCCCGGGTCGGCGCCCGGGACAGGCTTGAACTTGACCGACTTGACGCGGCCGTCGCTTCCGCCGACCAGTTCCTGGGTGTGGGCACCGATCAGGAATTTCATGCCGCGCTCGGCCAGCGACTTTTGCAGCAGCTTGCCGGCCATGTCATCGAGCTGTCGCTCCATCAGCCAGTCACCGACATGCACCACGGTGACCTGCATGCCGCGCTTCATCAGGCCGTTGGCCGCTTCCAGGCCGAGCAGTCCGCCGCCGATGACGACCGCATGCTTGTACAAGACCGCAGCGTCGATCATGGCCTGTGTATCGGCGATGTCGCGGTAGGCCACTACGCCCTTGAGGTCCTTGCCCGGAATTGGCAAAATAAAGGGGTTGGAGCCGGTTGCCATGATCAGCCGGTCGTATTCGGCGTGGACGGTTTCGCCGGCGGCATTGACGGCATGCACCACGCGGCGCACCCGGTCCACATCAGTCACGGTCCAGCCGGCGTGAAGCGTGATGTGGTTGTCCGTGTACCAGGACCAGTCGTTCAGCACGATCTCTTCAAGCGTCTGCTCGCCGGCCAGCACCGGCGACAGCAGGATGCGGTTGTAGTTGGGGTGCGGCTCGGCACCGAACACCGTGATGTCGTACAGCTCGGGCGCGATCTTCAGCAGTTCTTCCAGCGCACGCACGCCGGCCATGCCGTTGCCAATCATTACCAGTCTGGATTTTTTCATCGTGAGCCCTTTACCCTATTCGGCAGTTCGCAAAAAAAAAGCGTCCGCACGGGTCGCCAGGGCCTGAGCCAGCTTCTCCGTGGGGACGCCATCGTCCTGTCTGCCCAATCCGCCATTGCACCGGGCCTACACGCCGCCAACCTTGGCAGCGAGGTTGCTGATGCAAGGGTTGTGCCATGCCTATTTCATTCCATGATTAACGAACAAAAAAGGCTGCTTGCGCATACCAGACAAGTACAGGAAGCTATCAAATAAATAGCGTCTATCAGACATGGCCAACACCTTGGGCTGGTGCATCCACGCCTTGAAGTTGTGCGTTGCATTCTGTCGGTGAAGGCGTGCGAGGCCAGCCGGGCGCATGCCGGGGTTTTCCATGCCGATCTTGTGCGTTCATCCCGATTGCAAGTGGCTTGCAAGTTTTCAACACCACAATCAGGCGTCGCAGGTTTCAGGCCGCTTGCATTGCCTGCCCGTCTGGCCTGAAACTCGCATGCGCCTGTTCATTGTTTCAAGAGGGAGATCGCCATGACCGTTGTTTCCGACATTCTCAAAGCCAAGGGCGACGCCGTCGTCCACTCCATCGGGCCGGACGACTCGGTCTTCGATGCTCTGCAGCGCATGGCCGACAAGGGCATTGGCGCCTTGCTCGTCATGCAAGGCGAGCGGATTGTCGGCATCGTCACCGAGCGCGACTATGCCCGCAAGATTGCCCTGAAGGGCCGTACTTCCGCGCTGACGCTGGTGCGTGACGTCATGACCACGTCGGTGATGTTCGTCAAGCCCACCCAGACCAGCGAGGAATGCATGGCGTTGATGACCGACAACCGACTGCGTCACCTGCCGGTCGTGCAGGGCGACAAGCTGATCGGCCTGATTTCCATCGGCGACTTGGTCAAGGACATCATCTCCGAGCAGAAATTCGTCATTGAGCAGCTGGAACACTACATTTCCGGCCAGCGTAGCTGAAGGGGCCCGAGGGGCTGATGCCGCGGCTTTCCTGCCCGCGTGCATGGCATGGCACGGTGCCCGCGCTGGGTATTTGAATGCGGGCAGAGCAGTGACGCAGAACCTGCCTGGCAAATTCGATGTATCGGCTCATGCCGTGATTTTTTCCACATGCGCTTGGCGCGTATACAAGAAATCGATTACCGCCTTGCGGTAGTGCAGGTACTGCGTGCTCTCGGCCAGTTCGACCCGACTGCGTGGGCGCGGGAGGTCAACGCTCAGCACCTCGCCAATCGTCGCCGATGGCCCGTTGGTCATCATCACGATCTTGTCGCTCAGCAGCACGGCTTCATCAACATCGTGCGTCACCATGACCACCGTGCTGTGTGTGTTGGCGACGATCAGCAGCAACTCGTCCTGCAGCTTGGCGCGGGTCAGCGCATCGAGCGCGCCAAAGGGCTCGTCGAGCAGCAGCACCTTGGGCTCCATCGACAGTGCGCGCGCAATGCCGACGCGCTGCTTCATGCCGCCGGAGATTTCGCCTGGCCGCTTCTGGCTTGCTGCGGTCAAGCCGACCATGGCCAGCACCGCATCGGTGCGCGCCTTGAGCTGCGCTTTGCTTTCGGTCGCCGAAAAGACCCGCTCGACCGCCAGGTAAACGTTTTCAAAGCAGGTCAGCCAGGGCAGCAGCGAATGGTTCTGGAACACCACGGCGCGCTCCGGGCCGGGACCGGCGATCTCGCGGTTGGCGCACAGCAGCACGCCCTGGCTCGGCATGCTCAAGCCGGCGATCAGGTTGAGCAAGGTCGATTTGCCGCAGCCCGAATGGCCGATGAGCGCGACGAATTCGCCCTTGGCCACTTTCAGGTTGACGTTTTGCAGCGCACAGAACGGGCCTTTCTTGGTCTTGAAGGTCTGCTCGACGCCCTGGATGTCGATGTACTGGGGGTTGACGGTGTTGACGGGGGTGTTCATGGTCATGCTCCTGGGGTGGGTCGGCAAATCAGCTCTTGACTTCTTCAAAGGTGAAGGCGGTGGCCAGCTTGATCAGCGCGTATTCCAGCATCAGGCCGACGATGCCGATCACGAAAATCGCGATGATGATGTTCTTGACGTTCAGGTTGTTCCACTCGTCCCAGACCCAGAAGCCGATGCCCACGCCGCCGGTCAGCATTTCAGCGGCCACGATCACCAGCCAGGCGGTGCCCACGGCCAGCCGCACGCCGGTCAGCATGTAGGGCAACACCGACGGGAACAAGATATTGGTGACAATCTTCCATTCCGACAGGTTCAGCACCCGGGCCACGTTCATGTAGTCCTGCGGCACGCGCTGCACGCCGACAGCGGTGTTGATGACCATCGGCCAGATGGAACAGATAAAAATCGTCCAGATGGCAGCCGGGTCGGCGCCCTTGAACACCAGCAAACCAATCGGCAGCCAGGCCAGCGGTGACACCGGCCGCATCAGGCTGATCAGCGGGTTGAACATGTTGCTCAAGAAGGTGAAGCGCCCAATCAGGAAACCGACCGGAATGCCGACGATCGCCGCCAGGCCAAAGCCCATGGCGACGCGCTTGAGCGACGACAGCACGTTCCAGCCGACGCCCTGGTCGTTCGGGCCGTTGCGGTAGAACGGGTCGCTGAACAGCACGACGGCCTGCAAGAACGTGTCCTTGGGCGACGGAATGCTGGCCTTGGTGGCAATCGACACCACCTCCCAGATCACCGCCAGCAGGCCCAAGCCGAGCAGCGGCGGCAATACGCGCAGCCACAGTGCCGAGAAGTCCCGCTGCGTCCTGGCTGCCAGGGTGGCCGTCGCACTGGTCTTTTCAAGGACTTTTACGGCCTTATCGCTTGTCCTGTCTGCATTGGAAGCTATTGAATGCGTAGCGCTCCGCTCTGCGCCGGAAGCCACCGGCGGTACGCTTTCAAGCGGGCTGTGAAATACGGCACTGACCATGGCGTTACCTCTTCAAGTAGGATTTCAATGAAATATCGGGAGCGGCTTCAGGCACGAACCTTGAAGCTGTCGGCATACTTTTTAGGGTCCTTGCCGTCCCAGACCGTGCCGTCGATCAGCTTGCTGGTGCGCATCACGTCTTTCGGAACATTCACCTTGGCGGCAGATGCCGCCTGCTTGTAGATGTCGATCTTGTTGATCTGCCTGGCCACGGCCAGGTAGTCCGGGTGCTCCTTGAGCAGGCCCCAGCGCTTGTGCTGCGTCAAAAACCACATGCCGTCGGACAGGTAGGGAAAGTTCACCGCGCCGTCGTTGAAGAACTTCATGTGGTTCGGGTCGTCCCAGGTTTTGCCCATGCCGTTCTGGTAGCGGCCCAGGATGCGCTGGTTGATGACGTCCACGCTGGTGTTGACATAGGCCTTGCCGGCAATGGTTTCGGCCATCTTGTTTTTGTTCGCCAGGCTGGCGTCGATCCACTGGCTGGCTTCCAGAATGGCAGCGGTCACGGCGCGCGCCGTGTTGGGGTATTTCTGGGTGAACTCGGCCGTGGTGCCCAGCACTTTTTCGGGGTGGTCCTTCCAGATGTCCTGCGTGGTGACAGCGGTGACGCCAATGCCGTCCATGATGGCGCGGTGGTTCCACGGCTCGCCGACGCAAAAGCCGTCCATGTTGCCGATGCGCATGTTGGCCACCATCTGCGGCGGCGGCACGGTGATCACCTTGGCGTCCGTCATCGGATTGATGCCATTGGCCGCCAGCCAGTAGTACAGCCACATGGCGTGCGTGCCGGTCGGAAAGGTCTGGGCGAAGGTGTATTCGCGCTTCTCGCTGGCCATCAACTTGGCCAGGCCAGGACCGTCCACTGCGCCTTTGTCGGCCAGTTTTTTGCTCAGCGTGATAGCCTGGCCGTTGTTGTTCAGCGTCATCAGCACGGCCATGTCCTTCTTGGGGCCGGCGGTGCCGAGATGCACGCCGTAGACCAGGCCATACAGCACATGGGCAAAGTCGAGTTCGCCGTTGACCAGCTTGTCACGCACGCCGGCCCAGCTGGCTTCCTTGGACGGGATGATGGTGACGCCGTATTTCTTGTCAATGCCCAGCACCGACGCCATCACCACCGAGGCGCAATCGGTCAGCGGAATGAAGCCGATCTTGACTTCCTTCTTTTCCGGCGCGTCCGAGCCCTGGGCATACACGGCAGCGCGCAAGGCCGGGCTGATGCCCACGGCGCCCACGGCGCCCACGGCGGCAGCTTGCAGCACACTGCGGCGGGTCAGGGAAGGTTTGAGCAGGTCGGTCATGTCAGCAACTCCTGGAAATGAAAAAATAAAACAAAAAAAGGCGTTCGACCGAAGCCGTCACACCGTGGTGCGAGGGCAGGGTTCGAACGCCTTTGTTCTTGGACTTTCTGCTTCGCCGTTGAAGTGGAAAGCCCGGTGTTATGTTTATTGCAAAAGCTGTGCCAGCTGGAGCCGATCGCTCGGCCAGAACTGAAAATTTCAAGCTAATCGGGCTTTGGCGCTTATCCTGCTTATGCAAGTTGCTATTAAATAAGTAGCATATTGGCTGCTGGCGTATCAAAAACCAATTTTTCTGGAGGTGCACTGCTGTTGTGCGCCGCACCATTTCGGCGTTGGCGGCCTAGCCGAGCAGGTCAGCCACATCCAGCATGCGCTGCGCCACCTCGCCCAGCCGCAGGCCCTTGTCCATGGCCGCCTTGCGCAATTTTTCATAGGCGGCCTGCTCCGAGAGGCCCTGGCGCTGCATCAGCAGGCCCTTGGCCCGGTCGATGACTTTGCGGTCTTTCAGTTCGGTGCGCGCATCGGCCAGTTCGCGGCGCAGACCTTGTTCGTGCTCGAAGCGCGCCATTGCCACGTCCAGGATCGGCCGGATGCGCGAAGGCGCCAGGCCGGCAACGATATAGGCGCAAACGCCTGCGGCCACCGCATCCTTCACATGCCGGGTGTCGTCGTCGTTGGTGAACAGCACGATCGGCCGGCGTTCTTCGCGCGTGGCCATGACGACGTGCTCGAGCGAATCGCGGGCATCGCTTTCGGCATCGACGATGATCATGTCGGGCTGTAACTGGGCCAGGCGCTCGCGCAAAAAGGTGTCGGCCGGCAGCGTGGCCACCAGGTTGAAGCCGCCTTCCAGCAGGCCGATGCGCAGCTGGCGCGAGCGCTCGGCCAGCGCCACGGCCGCCTCGTCGTCTGCATCGGCAACGACCAGATCCGGCGCAATGACCACCAGGCGCAGGGTATGGGGCAATGTCATGCGTTTTATAAGCAAAATTCATGCCGTTGCGATGCGCTGTCAAGGGGGCAGCAGCATGTCGGGCGTGCTGGCGCGGCATAACGCCACGCTGCGCTGAGTCGGCCATCTCGGGTATGGTCACAGCGCAGGCGCGGTTCGTGGACGGGGCTGATGGAGAGCATTGCGCCGCATGAAGCAACAGGCCTCTGCGCGTAGAATCGTCTGCGCTTCGGGGTGCACTCCGGCCAGCGATGGCAGGACGGCTGAGATGGTTCTACCAAACCCGCGAACTTGAATCGGGTCATGCCGACGTAAGAAGAGCTGTCAGGAAAGGGTTCATAACCTTGCCATCGCGACTTTCGGAGCACCCTGCCAACGCGGACTCTTGAAGGAATGACGACCATGGATGCCCTTGACACCGCAACACCCGCCAGCCCGCCTGCGCTTACCGCCCAAATCGTTGACGGCGTGCTGGCCTTCATGGCGCAGGATGGCGTCACTGACGAAGCCTTCAACGCCCAGGCTTTGGCGCTGTTTGCCTACCAGTTTGCCCACAACACACCGTTCCAGCGCTTTTGCCGGCAGCGCGGCAAGACGCCGCGCACGGTCAAGACCTGGCAGGATATTCCGGCCGTTCCCATCACTGCCTTCAAGGCATTGAGTCTGACCTGCCAGCCGCCTTCAAGCACTGACCGCGTATTCATGACCAGCGGCACCACGCAGGGTGACGTCAAGGGCAAGCACCATCACCCTACGCTGGCGGTGTACGACGCCTCGATGCGCGCCAACTTTGCCCGGCGCTTCATGCGCGGCCAGAGCAGCATCGCCATGGGCATCTTGTTTCCGACCGAAGAGGTGATGGCCAACTCATCGCTGGCGCATTACCTGGCGCTGGCGCTGCAAACCTTTGGCGCGGACGGCAGCCGCTACTTCATCGACGCCGCCGGACTTGACACGGCGGGCGTGTGTGCGGCGCTGGCGCAGGCCGAGGCCACGGCGCAGCCTTATGCGCTGCTGGGTGCGTCCTACAGCCTGGTGCACCTGATGGATGCGCTGGCGCAGCAGGGAAAAAAGTTTGCCTTGCCAGCGGGCAGCCGGGTACTGGACACCGGCGGTTTCAAGGGCCAGTCGCGCGAGATTCCCATGGTGCAGTTTTATGCGCAATTGACGGCGCTGCTGGGCGTGCCGCAGGAGCATTGCATCAACATGTACGGCATGACCGAGCTCAGCACGCAGTTCTACGACAACGGCAATGCGGTGCTGCCGGCGGTCAAGTCGGGCCCGCACTGGATACGTTCGCGGCTGGTCAACCCCTTGAGCGGCGCGGAGGTGGCGCATGGCGAGCAGGGCGTGCTGGCGCACTGCGACCTGGCCAATTTCAATTCCGTAACGACCATTCTCACGGAAGATGTGGGCGTGGCGGTGGCGGGCGGATTTTTGCTGCTCGGACGCGCGCAAGGCACGCAGGCCAAGGGCTGCTCGCTGGCGGTGGAAGAATTTTTGCAGGCCGCACGCGCATGACGACGCTATACGCCGTGGCCGGCTACCTGCCGGGCTTCAAGGCTGACGAACTGGCACGGCAGACGCTGCATTTTGGGACCGGCAGCGACCGGCTGGAAGTGGCCGTGCCGGTCCTGAGCCAGGCGCAATGGGCGGCGCTGGCCGAGCGCGTCAAGCAGGGCAGCCGGGCGTACCTCAAGACGCGCAGCGTGTCGCAGATCATCACGCTGGTCGATCGCGCCATCGCGCGCCTGTTGGACCGCAGCGACCCGTATCGTCAGCAGGCCGACCGGCTGCTCCCGCTGGTCACCGGCTACGACGCCGAGATGGTGCGGCTGGGGCTGACCAGTTACCTGAAAACCTTTCGCCAGCCACAGCTGCAGCGCTTCGTGGCCGAGGATTTTTCCAATCCCAAGCTGCTCGATGAATTCCAGCCGCGCCCCAAGGGCGGCTTTGCCAGGGCCGTGGGCCCGGAACTGCTGATTCACGTCTGGGCCGGCAATGTGCCGGGTTTGCCGCTGTGGAGTTTGATCTCAAGCCTGCTGGTCAAGTCGGGCAGCATTGGCAAGTTGCCCAGCGCCGAGCCGCTGTTTGCCGGCTGGTTCGCCCACCTGCTGGTGGAGCTGGACCCGGCGCTGGCTGATTGCCTGGCGGTGGGCTGGTGGAAGGGTGGCGACGCGCCGCTGGAGCAGGCGCTGTTTGCGCAGGCCGATCTGGTGCTGGCCTATGGCGGCAATGGCGCGCTGCAGGCGCTGCGCGCGCAGGTGCCCATTACCACCCGCTTTCTGGGCTTTGGCCACAAGCTCAGTTTTGGCATGGTGGCCCGTGCCGCGCTGGATGCGCGCAAGGCCCCGGCCACGGCGCAGCAGGCGGCTTGCGACGTGGTGCGCTATGACCAGCAGGGCTGCTATTCGCCGCAGCTGTTCTACGTCGAGCGTGGCGGCAAGGTGTCGCCGCAGGCATTTGCGCACTACCTGGCGCAAGCCATTGCCAGCCTTGAGCCTCGGTTTCCACGCCGCACGCTGCCGCTAATCGAGGCCAGCGAAGTGGCGCGCTGGAACCAGGCGCAGGAGCTGCGGCTGATGACCCAGCCCGGCGCCAGCCTGATGGGCGATGCGGACACGCCCTGGCGCGTGGCCTATGCCGATGGCGTGCAGGGGCTGGCGCCCAGCGCGCTGAACCGCACCGTGCTGGTGGTGGCGGTGGACGACCTGGCGCAGGTGCTTCCTGAAATTGCCCGCAGCCGCATTTATCTGCAGACCGTGGGGCTGGCGGCCGCGCCCGCCGAGCTGTTTGCGCTGGCCGAGCAACTGGGGCAGGCTGGCGTGACCCGCATCTGCGCGCTGGGCAGCATGACCGCGCCCGAGGCCGGCTGGCACCACGACGGACGCTTCAATCTGCTGGACCTGGTTCAGATGGTCGAGATTGAACAATCGGCAGAACTTGCCGCTGAAAGCTTTGCTCCCTATGTCGATTAGTGCCCTGTGCCGCACCGGTTGCACCGGCCGAACAGATGGGCGCCAGCCATGAGTTTTCTGGACATGGCGCAGGTGAGCTACACCTATCCGGGCTGGCCGGCCGTGGTCGACCGGGTGGACTGGCGCATCGCGCAGGGCGAGTTTCATTGCCTGGTCGGTCGCAGCGGGTGCGGCAAGACCACGCTGCTCAAGCTGGCTGCCGGCCTGCTGCAGCCGAGTGCCGGGGTGATACGCCTGCAGGGCGTGGCGCACACCCGGCCCGGTCCCGCGCTGGGCTTTGTCTTTCAGTCGCCGACGCTGCTGGAATGGCGCACCGTGCTCGACAACGTGCTGCTGCCACTGTCGCTGCGCCATCTGCCCACGCCGCAGGAAGTAACCCGGGCGCGTGAACTGCTGTCGCTGATGGGCTTGCTGGCCATGCAAAACCATTACCCGCGCCATCTGTCAGGCGGCCAGCAAAGCCGGGTGGCGATTGCCCGCGCGCTGGTCGGCGAGCCCGCCATGCTGTTGCTGGACGAGCCGTTTGCCGCGCTTGACGCCATCACCCGCGAAGACCTGCAGGACGACTTGCTGGCGCTGTGCCGCCTGCGCCAGACCACGGTGTTTTTCGTCACGCATGACATCAGCGAAGCGGTGTATCTGGCCGACCGGGTGGCCGTGATGGCGGGCGGGCGCATCTGCCAGGACCTGCAGGTGGCGCTGCCCCGGCCGCGCGGACGCGACGTGCGCTACAGCCCGGCCTTCAATGCGCTGTGCGCGCAGCTCAGGGCGGGCATGGATGGTGGCGAGGGCACGTCATGAGCGCACGCCGGGCGCACTTTTTTGCCTGGCTGCTGTTTGCCGCCGGGCTGCTGGGCTGGGAAGTGCTGGCGCGCCAGCTCAAGCTGTCGGCGCTGGTGCTGCCGCCGCCGTCGCTGGTGTTCGACGCGCTATACAAAGGCTTGCTGTCGGGCTACTTGTGGCCGCATATCGGGCAGACGGTGCTGGAACTGGTGCTGGGGCTGGCAGCCGGCTGCGTGCTGGGCCTGGTCGGCGGCGGGGCGCTGGGCGAATCGCCCAGCCTGCGGCGCCTGTTGATGCCTTATGTCATCACCAGCCAGGTCGTTCCCAAGCTGGCGCTGGCGCCGCTGTTCATTGTTTGGTTTGGCTTTGGCATGACCTCGACGGTGGTGATCACGGCGCTGGTCTGTTTTTTTCCGCTGATGGAAAACACCATGACCGGCCTGGCGCAGGTGGACCGGCAGCGGCTGGAACTGTTTCGCATGCTGGGCGCCACGCGCTGGCAGACGCTGCTGCGGCTCAAGCTGCCCTCGGCCTTGCCCGGCATCCTGGGCGGCTTTCGCGTGGCCGTGGTGCTGGCGCTGGTCGGCGCCGTCGTCGGCGAGTTCATTGGAGGCAGTTCCGGTCTGGGCGCTCTGATCATCGCCTCGCAGGGCATGATGGACACGCCGCTGATGTTTGCCGTGCTGGTGCTCATCACCTTGCTGGGCCTGCTGCTGTACCAGTTGTCCCTCGTGCTGGAAAAACGCCTGCTGGCGTCCCGCGTCACCCCGTTCCCCAAGGAAACACCATCATGAAAAAAAGCTTGAATTCTTCATTTTCCCGCCGCTCATTTGCCCGGCTGGCTGCGGCTGCCACGGTGGTCGTACTGCTGAGCCCCGGTCTGGCAGGCACCGCCTTGGCGGCGTCAGCTGCGCCGCCCGCCAGCCTGGAGAAATTCGTCGTCGCTGGCTGGAGCAAGCCGATCACGGAAATTACCCACTTGCTGGTCGATGAAGACAAAGGCTTTTTCAAGGCCAGGGGCATTGAACTGCGCTACGTGCCGGGCGCGGGCGGCGGTGACGCGCTGCGCAACTTGCTGACCGGGCAGGCCGATATCGCCTTCACCGACCCGGGTTCCTTTTTCTCGGCGCTGGAAAAAGGGGAAAAGCTGCGTGCCATCTACGACATTTATCCACAAAATGTTTTCAACGTGGTGTCGCTCAAGGGCAGCAACATCGGCAAGCCGGCGGACCTCAAAGGCAAGAAGATTGGCGTGTATAGCCTGTCCAGCGGCACGCGGCAAAACCTGCTGGTGCTGCTGCACCAGGCCGGCCTGCGCGAATCGGATGTGACCATCGTGGTGACCGGCCTGCTCAATTTCGCGCCGCTGATGCAGGGCCAGGTGGACGCCACTGCCGCCACTGACACCGGCTTGCTGGTTGGCCGGCAAAAAGGCCTGGCCGATGTCAATGTCATGGAGGTGAAGGATTACCTGAATGTCTCCAGCGACATGTTTGTCGTGCGCGAGGAAACCTACCAGCAGAAAAAACCGCTGCTGCGCCAATTTTTGGCGGCTTACCGCGACAGCGCCGGCTGGATGATCAAGCAGCCTGACGAGGCGGCGGCGCTGGCGGTCAAGCATGCGATCGACGGCAAGGATGTCGCCGTCAATCGTGAAATCATCGGCCTGCGCAACCTGGCCAGTGTGTCGGCCACGACGCGCAAAAACGGGCTCGGCGCCTTTGACCTGGCGGTGCTGCAAAAAGCCGCTGACACTTACCTTGCGCTGGGGCTGGTGCAACGCCCCATCAAGATTTCGGAGGTGGTAAGCCAGGACTTGCTGCCCGCGCCATGAGCACCGCAGCCCATGGTGCAAGTGCCTTGAAGTTTCAGGGCCAGGTGGTGCTGGTCACCGGCGCCAGCCGGGGCATCGGTGCGGCCATTGCGCTGGCCTTTGCCCGCGAGGGTGCGCTGGTGGTTGTCAACTACTTGCGCAACGAGGCGGCCGCCAACGCGGTGGTGGCGCGCTGCCAGGAGGTGGGCGGCGATGGCCTGGCGATTCAGGCAGATGTCTGTTCCGAAGCTGCGGTTCAGGCCATGGTGGTTCAGGTTCTGGACGAAGTCGGCCGCATCGACGTAGTGGTCAACAACGCTTTCAAGGGTTTCACCTTCGACCCGGACCAGCGCAAGATGTTCTGGGAACTGGCCTGGAGCGACTACGAGGCGCAGGTGGACGGCGCGGTTCACGCCGCCTACAACGTCTGCCAGGCCGTGCTGCCGCATTTCAGGCAACGCGCCCGGGGCAGCATCATCAACATGGTGAGCGATCTGGTCGAGCGGCCGTCCATTCCTTACCACGACTACACCACGGCCAAGTCCGCGCTGGTCGGCTTCAGCCGCAACCTGGCCGTCGAACTGGGGCCGCTCGGCATTCGTGTCAACTGCGTCGCGCCAGGCCTGGTCTACCCCACGTCGGCCAGCCAGGGCACGCCTGAAGAGGTGAGGGCGATGATCGTCAGTCAAACCCCGCTGCGGCGGGTGGCCACGCCCGACGATGTAGCCGGGCCGGTGCTGTTCCTGGCCTCGGACTGGAGCCGCTTTATGACGGGGCAGGTGCTGTTTGTCGATGGCGGGCTGGTGATGAAGTAGCGCTGACAATGCGGGCCTTGTGGCTTAAGCGCGTCGCCTAAACTAGCCGCCATGTTTGAAAAAATGCTGGTTCTTGGAATTGAGTCGAGTTGTGATGAAACCGGCGTGGCGCTGGTCGATGCCAGCGGCAGCGGCGTGCCGCGCCTGCTGTCGCATGCCCTGTTCAGCCAGATTGCCATGCACCAGCCCTTTGGCGGCGTGGTGCCTGAACTGGCCAGCCGTGACCACATCCGCCGTGTGCTGCCGTTGACGCAGGAAGTCATGCAGGGCGCGCAACGCACGCTGGCCGATGTCGATGTGGTCGCCTACACGCGCGGCCCGGGCCTGGCTGGCGCGCTGCTGGTCGGTGCTGGCGTGGCCAGCTCGCTGGCTGCCGCTCTGGGCAAGCCGGCGATGGGCGTACACCACTTGGAAGGCCATCTGCTGTCGCCTTTCCTGAGTGCTGATCCGCCCGAATTCCCCTTCGTGGCGCTGCTGGTCTCGGGCGGGCATACCCAGTTGATGCGGGTTGATGGCGTCGGCAGTTACGAGTTGCTTGGTGAAACGATTGACGATGCAGCCGGTGAGGCTTTCGACAAGTCGGCCAAGCTGATGGGCATGCCGTATCCCGGTGGACCGCATCTGGCAAAACTCGCGCTTGAAGGCGACGGCACGGCTTTCAAATTGCCCCGGCCCTTGCTGCACAGCGGCAACCTGGACTTTTCATTCGCCGGCCTGAAGACCGCCGTGCTGACGCAAGCGAAAAAGTTGGGCAACGACTTGGAAAGCCACAAGGCCGATCTGGCCGCGTCCACGCAGGCAGCCATTGTCGACGTGCTGGTGAAAAAAACGCTGTCCGCCCTGTCTCAAACCGCGCTCAAGCGGCTGGTGGTAGCGGGCGGCGTCGGCGCCAACGCCTCGCTGCGCAGCCAGCTCAATGCCGCCTGCCGGCAGCGCGGCATTCGCGTGCATTACCCCGAGCTGGAGTTTTGTACTGACAACGGCGCCATGATCGCCATGGCGGCTGGCATGCGGCTGCAGGCCGGACTGGTCGATTTGCAGAAGCTCCAGGGCGGTTATACCTTTGACGTGAAACCGCGCTGGAACCTTTCCGAGATCCAGCCCGTACCCGTCCCGGCAGGCTGAACGCCTGATCATTTCTCCGGGCTCGACCACGTCCGGCTGGCGCCGGATTCAGATGCCAACAACACAGGAATTTTTTCTCTTTTCTTATGCAAATTATTTTCAAGCGCACCGCTGCAGCCCTGGGGCTGGGCCTTTCATTGCTGGCCCAGGCGCAACCCGTTTCCCAGCCGCCCGTGCGCATTGCGCTGATCGAAAGCCTGTCCGGCGCTTTTGGCAACACCGGGGAGGCCGTGTTCCGCAACCTGGTCTGGGCCACCGAACGCGTCAATGCGCGCGGCGGCGTCAAGCTGGCCGACGGCCGGCACAATCTGGTGATTGAGCGCTATGACAACAAGGGCCAGAACGAGGAATCGCTGGCTGCCCTGCGTTCGGCGATTGATGACGGTGTGACCGTCATCGCGCAGGGCAATTCATCGGCGGTGGCGGCGGCGCTGATTGATGCCATCAACAAGCACAACGAACGTGAGCCGGGCAAACGGGTGCTGTTCCTGAACTATTCGGCGGTCGATCCCATTTTGACAAACGAGAAGTGCAGCTACTGGCATTTCCGCTTCGACGCCCATGCTGATATGCGCATGGCCGCGCTGATGGATGTGTTCAAGGAAGACAAGGCCGTCAAAAAGGTTTACCTGATCGGCCAGGACTACAGTTTTGGCCAGGCCGTGCTGCGCGAAGGGCGCAAGCAGATGGCGGCGCAGCGGCCCGATGTCCAGATCGTCGGCGACGAGCTGCATCCGATTGGCCGCGTCAAGGATTTCATTCCCTATGCGGTCAAGATCAAGTCCAGCGGCGCGCAGGCGGTGCTCACCGGCAACTGGGGCAATGACCTGACGCTGCTCATCAAGGCGGCCAGGGAAGTCGGTTACGACGGCAAGTTCTACACCTTCTACGGCAATGCGCTGGGCGTGCCCGCCGCGCTGGGCGATGCGGGTGTCGGCAAGGTGATCGCAGTGGCCGACTGGTTTCCCAACACGCCGGGTGCGGCATCCGAAGCGTTTTATCAGTCCTTTCGACAGCGCTTTCCCAGGCCGCAGGACGACTATGTCCACATGCGCATGCAGCTGATGGTGGAAACGCTGGCCCAGAGCCTGGAGAAAGCCGGCAGCAGCGAAGCCGCCGCCGTGGCTGCGCAGATGGAAAAGGCAGCGGTGAATTTCTCCGGCTTCAAGGGCAGCATGCGCGCCAGCGACCACCAGTTCCAGCAGCCGCTGGCCGTCGCCATGATGGACAGGCAGGGGGCGCCGGGCACGCGGTTCGATGTCGAAGGCTCGGGCTACGGTTTTCGCGTCATCAAGGCCATTTCCGCGCAACGGGCTGAGCAGCCGACCAGTTGCACGATGATTCGTCCCTGAACTTTTATCCAGCCGATCTCACACGTTCAACCCCAAAAAAAGAAACGCATGCGACAGACCGTCCTGAATCTTGAAGAATCCATGATCCGACAAGTGGCCAATGCCGGCATGGGCCGCAGCGATGTGCTGAAATTCTGGTTTGGCGAGAGCGACGAGGCAACGCCAGCCTTTATCCGCGATGCCGCCATTGCCTCGCTTCAGCTGGGCGAGACGTTTTATGCGCACAACCTTGGCTTGCCCGAATTGCGCGATGCCATTGCAGCGTATTCCACCGGCCTGCGTTGCCCAGGTGCCGGGCCGATTGGCGCCGGCCGTATTGCCGTGACCTCGGGCGGCGTCAATGCGCTGATGCTGGCGGTGCAGGCGCTGGTCGATGCCGGCGACGTAGTCGTGGCGGTGACGCCGGTCTGGCCCAACCTGACGGCGCAGCCGCTGATCATGGGCGCCCGGCTGCACTGCGTCAGCCTCAAGCCGGTAGCGGGCGAATGGCAGCTCGACATGGCCGAACTGCTCGCTGCCATCACGCCGGCCACCAAACTGCTGATTGTCAATGCGCCGAACAATCCCACTGGCTGGACGCTGAGCCGGGCGGAGCAGACTATGATCCTGGCGCATTGCCGCCAGACCGGCACCTGGATTCTGGCCGATGAGGTCTATGAACGCCTTTACTTTGATCCCACGCCCAATGGCTGCGCGCCCAGCTTTCTGGACATCGCCGGCCCCGAAGACCAGCTGGTCGTGGCGCACAGCTTTTCCAAGAGTTTCCTGATGACCGGCTGGCGCCTGGGCTGGCTGGTGATGCCGGCGTCGATGACGGCGCACATGGGCAAGCTGGTGGAATTCAACACCTCGTGCGCGCCGGTGTTCATCCAGCGCGCCGGGCTGGTCGCGCTGCAGGGGACCAACGACGTCACGCCACAACTGGTGGCGCACCTCAAGACCTGCCGTGACACTTTGGTGCCGCTGCTACAGGCGTTGCCCGGCGTGGAAGTGGCGCCGGCCAAGGGCGGCATGTACGCCTTTTTCAGGCTGTCCGACCAGGACCGATTCGGCGACTCGCTGGAAACCGCCAAGCGCCTGGTGGTCGAGGCCGGACTCGGCCTGGCGCCGGGCAATGCCTTCATGGTCAATCCCGGGCCGGATGCCCAAGGCTGGCTGCGCTGGTGTTTTGCCAGCCGGGATGTGGCCAGGCTGGAGCAGGGCGTGGAGCGTTTGCAGCGCTGGCTTGCGCTATAATCCGAGGTTCTGCGCTGTATGCGGCTGCTTGAAAAGGCAGTAAGCAACATGCCGGAGATCACGACGAAAGCGGTCAAGTCCCAATCGCGGGAACACTGCCTCGCTCGCCAGTCGCAACACCGTTGCAAGAGGAAAACCCATGATCGCAAAATCAATCAAGGCCGAGATTGTCAAGGACAATGCCCGTTCCGCCACCGACACCGGCAGTCCTGAAGTCCAGGTCGGCTTGCTGACCGGCCGCATCAACGAATTGATGCCCCATTTCAAGACCCATGCCAAGGACCACCACGGCCGCCGCGGACTGCTGCGCATGGTGAGCCGCCGCCGCAAGCTGCTGGACTACCTGAAGTCCCGCGACGCCGCCCGTTATATCGCGCTGATTGCCAAGCTTGGCCTGCGCAAATAATCGGTAAACCTACCAAAAAGCGCCTGAGTTAGTTCACTAGCTCAGGCGTTTTGCACTTTAAAACTGCAAAAATTAGCTGTTCAACTTTCAGTCGTGTCCATGGCATGGCTGATGATTTCGGAGCCAGGCCCAGCGAGCACGCGCTGTGTCATTCCACAAGACAAGCCCTGCGGATCCCGCTGCCAGGCGTTTTATGGAATGGCATCGTGTTCGGCCAGCCGCCGCTCCGGGCTTTTGGCACCGCCTGGCGTGCCTTGAAAAAATGGAGAAAACACATGAGCATTTTCAATAAAGTCACCAAGTCCTTCCAGTGGGGCCAGCACAAGGTCACGATGGAAACCGGCGAAATGGCGCGCCAGTCCGGCGGCGCTGTGTTGTTGGACATGGATGGCACTGTCGTGCTGGCCACCGTGGTTGCCAAGAAGGATCCCAAGCCCGGTCAGGATTTTTTCCCGCTGACTGTTGACTACCTGGAAAAAACCTATGCCGCCGGCCGCATTCCCGGCAGCTTCTTCAAGCGCGAAGGCCGCCCGAGTGAATTCGAAACGCTGACCTCGCGCCTGATCGACCGCCCGATCCGCCCGCTGTTCCCCGAAGGCTTCTTCAATGAAGTGCAGGTCGTCATCCATGTGCTGTCGCTCAACCCTGAAGTCGAAGGCGACATTCCTGCGCTGATCGCGTCGAGCGCCGCGCTGGCGATTTCCGGTATTCCGTTCAATGGCCCGATCGGTGCCGCCCGCGTCGCCTATATTGGCGGCGAATTCGTGCTGAACCCCGGCAAGACTCAGCTGAAAGATTCGACGATGGACCTGGTGGTGGCTGGTACCGAAGCCGCCGTGCTCATGGTTGAGTCCGAGGCCAAGCAACTGTCCGAAGAAATCATGCTGGCCGCCATCGTGTTCGGCCATGAGCAGGGCAACATCGCCATCAATGCGATCCACGAACTGGTGCGTGATGCCGGCAAGCCGGTCTGGGACTGGCAGGCGCCCGCCAAGGACGACGTGCTGATCGCCAAGGTTGGTGCGCTGGCCGAGGAAAAGCTGCGCGCTGCCTACCAGATCCGCAACAAGCAGGCCCGCACGCATGCCACGCGTGAAGTGACCACCTGGACCAAGATGGGCCTGAAGGCCGAAGGCGTTGAATTCGACGGCGTGACCGTTGAAGGCATGCTGTTCGACATCGAAGCCAAGATCGTCCGCAGCCAGATCCTGGCCGGCGATCCGCGCATCGACGGCCGCGACACGCGCACCGTACGCCCGATTGAAATCCGCAACAGCGTGCTGCCGCGCACCCACGGTTCCGCCCTGTTCACGCGCGGCGAAACCCAGGCGCTGGTCGTGACCACGCTGGGCACCGAGCGCGATGCGCAGCGTATCGACGCGCTGAGCGGCGACTACGAAGACCGCTTCATGCTGCACTACAACATGCCTCCGTTCGCCACCGGCGAAACCGGCCGCGTGGGCAGCCCGAAACGCCGCGAGATTGGCCATGGACGGCTTGCGAAGCGCGCGCTGATCGCCGTGCTGCCGAGCAAGGAAGAATTCCCCTACACCATGCGCGTGGTCAGCGAGATCACCGAGTCCAACGGCTCGTCGTCGATGGCGTCGGTCTGCGGCGGCTGCCTGTCGCTGATGGACGCTGGCGTTCCCATGAAAGCGCACGTGGCCGGTATCGCCATGGGCCTGATCAAGGAAGACAACCGCTTTGCCGTGCTGACCGACATCCTGGGCGACGAAGATCACCTGGGCGACATGGACTTCAAGGTGGCCGGCACCACGTTCGGCATCACCGCGCTGCAGATGGACATCAAGATCCAGGGCATCACCAAGGAAATCATGCAGGTCGCGCTGGCCCAGGCCAAGGAAGCCCGCATGCACATCCTGGGCAAGATGCAGGAAGCCATGGGTCAGGCGAATGCCGAAGTGTCCGACTTCGCACCGCGCCTGTATGTCATGAAAATCAACCCCGAAAAGATCCGCGACGTGATCGGCAAGGGCGGCGCCGTGATTCGCGCGCTGACCGAAGAAACTGGTACCCAGATCAACATCGAGGAAGACGGCACCATCACCATCGCCTCGAACGACAGCGCCAAGGCTGACGAAGCCAAGCGCCGCATTGCCGAGATCACCGCCGAAGTCGAAATCGGCAAGGTCTACGAAGGCGCGATCACCAAGATCCTGGACTTCGGTGCGCTGGTCAACCTGATGCCCGGCAAGGACGGCCTGCTGCACATCAGCCAGATCGCCCACGAGCGGGTCGAGAAGGTTACCGACTACCTGAAAGAAGGCCAGATCATCAAGGTCAAGGTTCTGGAGACCGATGAAAAAGGGCGTGTCAAGCTGTCGATGAAGGCGTTGCTTGACCGTCCCGTTCATCAGGGTTGACTCGTAATCTGCTATCGATTTTGTAGCCCCCAGTGCATATGGAATATGCGCTGGCGGCACAAATGACCAAGAAACATCATGAGAGTCATTGAAATCACTTCTTTTGGCGCGCCCGAGGTGCTGCAAGCGGGCACGCGTCCCGACCCTGAGCCAGCTGCCGGCGAAGTGCTGATCCGCGTGCGTGCCAGTGGTGTCAACCGCCCTGACGTGTTGCAGCGTACGGGAAACTATCCCGTGCCACCAGGCGCGTCTGACATTCCTGGACTGGAAGTCGCCGGAGAGATCGTCGGCGGCGATGCATCCGCGATGTCGGCGGCCGATCTGAAAATCGGCGACCGGGTGTGCGCCCTGGTGGCGGGCGGCGGTTATGCGGAACTGTGCGTGGCACCTGTCGGGCAATGCCTGTCGGTGCCCGAGGGACTGAGCGATATAGAGGCAGCATCCCTGCCTGAGACATTCTTCACCGTGTGGAGCAATGTGTTTGAACGCGCGCGTCTGCAAAAAGGCGAAACCCTGCTGGTGCAGGGCGGCTCCAGCGGCATCGGCGTGACGGCGATCCAGATCGCCAAATCCATGGGCGCAATGGTGCTGGTGACAGCGGGCACTGACGAAAAATGCGCCGCCTGCATGGCCCTGGGTGCCGACCATGCGATCAATTACAAAACCAGTGATTTCGTCGAGGAAGTCAAGAAGCTGACGAAAGGGCAGGGCGTCGATGTCATCCTCGACATGGTTGGCGGCAGCTATGTCGCGCGTGAAGTCGAGTGCCTGGCTGAAGATGGCCGGCTCGTCATCATTGCCGTGCAGGGAGGGGTCAAGGCTGAGTTCAACGCCGGAATGGTGCTGCGCAGGCGGCTGACCATTACCGGATCGACCCTGCGGCCGCGTTCGCTGGAATTCAAGACGTCCATTGCCGCGGCGCTGAAGGAAAAAGTCTGGCCGTTGATCTCCAGCGGGGCGATCAAGCCCGTGGTTCACAGCACCTTTGCTGCAGCCGACGCTTCCCGCGCGCATGCCCTGATGGAATCGAACCGGCACATCGGCAAGATCGTCCTGACCTGGTAAGTAGAAGTAGAAGGCAACACCCAAAGAACCTTATGAAAAAGCTGATTGCTGGAAACTGGAAAATGAACGGCAGCATGGCTGCCAATGAAGAACTGCTGGCGGCCCTTGCTGCAGGGCTGGCACAAGGCCAGGCCTGCGAAGTGGCCGTGTGCGTCCCCAGCCCGTACTTGATGCAGCTTCATTCCCTGAAATCGAACTACCCGGCGCTGTCGGCTTTGGACGTGGGCGCGCAGGACGTGTCTGCTCAGGGTTCGGGCGCTTACACCGGCGAGGTCAGTGCTGCCATGCTCAAGGAACTGGGTTGCCGCTACGCCATCGTCGGCCATTCAGAGCGACGCCAGTACCATGCCGAAACCGATGCGCTCGTGGCTGAAAAGGCCAGGGCCGCGCTAGCAGCAGGCATCACGCCTATCGTTTGCGTGGGTGAAACGCTGGCCGAGCGTGAAGCTGGTCGTACTGAAGAAGTCGTGAAGCGTCAACTCGCGGCGGTGATCCATGCCAACGGGCACTGCATCAGCGAAGTGGTGGTGGCCTATGAGCCGGTCTGGGCCATCGGCACGGGCAAGACGGCTTCACCGGAAGAAGCCCAAGCCGTGCATGCGGTGCTCAGGGGCCAACTGAAAGCGGCGACCGATCAGTCATCCCGTATCAAGATACTGTATGGCGGCAGCATGAACGCAGCCAATGCCGCGACTTTGCTGGCCCAGCCGGACATCGATGGCGGGCTGATAGGCGGCGCTTCGCTCAAGGCCCTGGATTTTTTGAAAATCATTGCTTCTGCGCCGGTTTGACGGGCGTAGTTTGCTATTAAATTAGGAATAATCATGAATATTTTATTGACTGCTGTGCTGGCTGTTCAAATGCTTTCGGCGCTGGGCATGGTGGGCCTGATCCTGGTTCAGCATGGCAAGGGAGCCGACATGGGTGCAGCATTTGGCAGCGGCGGCTCCGGAAGCTTGTTTGGTGCCAGCGGAAGCGCTAATTTCCTGTCGCGTAGTACCGGCATCCTGGCGGCTCTGTTTTTTGCCTGCACGTTAATGCTGGCCTATTTTGGGGGCGCGCAACAACCCCGTTCCGGATCAAGCGTTTTGGAAGGCGCAGCCGTCACGGCGCCTGCTCTTGCGGCATCAGGCGCAGCCCAGATTCCTGGCACTACCGCACCTGCTCCCGCCAACGTGGCAGTTCCTCCAGCCCCTGCCGTGCCAGCATCTGGCGCGGCTCAAATCCCCACGAAATAAGACCATAAAGCCAGGACATCAGGGTAAAAGCCTGGCGATTTCAGGGTAAACTCTGAGACTGTCTGGAAAGCAAAAGCCGAAGAGTTTCCTCATGCCATCCAGGCAAAGCAAGTACCGCGGACGTGGTGAAATTGGTAGACACGCTATCTTGAGGGGGTAGTGGCGAAAGCTGTGCGAGTTCGAGTCTCGCCGTCCGCACCAGATGATTAGCATCGGCAGCAGCGCCCCAGTGGCTGCTTTCGGCTCAAACGGTAAACTCGTACAAGCCGTGCAGGCAATCTGCATGGTTTGCTGTGCGGGTGGCTTTTCAGAAGTTGAAACCCACGATGAATCTCGACCAATACCTTCCTGTTTTGTTGTTTATTTTGGTGGGAGTAGGTGTCGGCATCTTGCCGATGGTCATGGGTCGTTTGCTAGGGCCTGTTCGACCCGACAGCGAAAAAAATTCTCCTTATGAGTGTGGCTTCGAGGCCTTCGAAGACGCCCGCATGAAATTTGATGTGCGCTACTACCTGGTCGCCATTTTGTTCATCCTTTTCGATCTTGAAATTGCTTTTCTGTTTCCTTGGGCGGTTTCGCTCAAGGAAATTGGTCCGCTTGGTTTTTGGTCGGTCATGGTTTTTCTGGGTATCCTGGTCGTCGGCTTTGTCTATGAGTGGAAAAAAGGTGCGCTGGACTGGGAATAAGAAAAAGCCTTGAAAAGGGCTTTTCAAAAGGGGTACAGGGATGTCACTTGAAGGTGTTTTCAAAGAAGGTTTCGTGACCACGAGCTATGACTCGGTGGTCAACTGGGCCAAGACCGGCTCGCTGTGGCCAATGACATTTGGCCTGGCTTGCTGCGCCGTGGAAATGATGCATGCGGGTGCTGCACGGTACGATATTGATCGTTTTGGCATGTTGTTTCGGCCCAGTCCGCGCCAGTCCGACTTGATGATTGTTGCCGGTACCCTGTGCAACAAGATGGGTCCCGCGCTGCGCAAGGTTTACGACCAAATGGCCGAGCCGCGCTGGGTTATTTCCATGGGATCGTGTGCCAATGGTGGTGGTTACTATCACTACAGCTATTCCGTCGTTCGCGGCTGTGACCGTATCGTGCCGGTGGATGTTTATGTGCCTGGTTGTCCGCCAACCGCCGAGGCATTGCTTTACGGCATCATCCAGTTGCAGCAGAAAATTCGCCGTACCAACACGATTGCGAGAGCTTGATGTCATTGTCCTCACATCCTGTTTCAATCTCCCAGCTGGGTGAAACTATTGCATCCGTGTTGGGTAGCAAAGCAAAAACCGTCAAAATTGCTCTTGGAGAAATCACGGTAACTGTGGCGCCTGTGGACTATCTGGCGGCAGCAACACTGCTTCGCGATGCGCCTGGCTGCAAATTTGAGCAACTGATGGACCTTTGCGGTCTGGACTATTCCGAATACAAAAACAGTCAATATGACGGACTGCGTTACTGCGTTTCGTCCCACTTGCTGTCTGTCAGCCTCAATCAGCGGGTAAGACTAAAGGTATTTTGTCCTGATGACGATTTTCCTGTCATCGATTCGGTCAACGGCATCTGGAGTTCGGCCAACTGGTTCGAGCGCGAAGCTTTCGATCTTTTTGGCATCGTTTTCGAGGGTCACAACGACCTGCGCCGCATTTTGACAGATTACGGTTTCATTGGGCATCCGTTTCGTAAGGATTTTCCAACCACTGGTCATGTGGAAATGCGCTACGACGCCGAGCAAAAACGTGTGATTTACCAGCCTGTCACCATCGAGCCCCGCGAAATGATTCCACGTGTGATCCGCGAGGAAAACTACGGCGGTCCTCAGTAGGCAGTTCTTGCAAGAAATACGACATGGCTGAAATTAAAAACTACACGCTCAATTTTGGACCCCAGCATCCGGCAGCCCATGGCGTTTTGCGCCTTGTCCTTGAACTTGACGGAGAAGTGATCCAGCGTGCTGATCCGCATATTGGGCTGCTGCACCGTGCAACCGAGAAACTGGCCGAAAGCAAGACCTATATCCAGTCTCTTCCCTACATGGACCGGCTCGACTATGTGTCGATGATGTCCAATGAGCATGCTTACTGCCTTGCCATCGAAAAACTGATCGGCGTTGATGTTCCGATTCGCGCGCAATACATCCGCGTGATGTTTTCCGAAATAACCCGCCTGCTGAATCATCTGATGTGGCTCGGCGCGCACGGACTGGATTGCGGCGCGATGAACATGCTCATCTATTGTTTTCGTGAACGTGAAGTGCTTTTCGACATGTACGAGGCGGTATCCGGCGCCCGCATGCATGCGGCCTATTTCCGCCCGGGTGGCGTATACCGCGATTTACCGGAAAGCATGTCGCAGTACAAGGTCAACAAGATTCGCAATGCCAAGGCAATCGACGCCCTGAACGAAAATCGCCAGGGATCATTGCTCGACTTCATCGATGACTTCGTGGCCAAGTTCCCCAAACTGGTTGATGAGTACGAAACCCTGTTGACTGACAACCGCATCTGGAAACAGAGGACCGTCGGTGTTGGCGTGGTATCGCCCGAGCGCGCACTGAATCTGGGTTTTACAGGACCCATGCTCAGAGGTTCGGGTTTTGCCTGGGATTTGCGCAAACAGCAACCCTACGAAGTCTATGCGCACATGGATTTTGATATTCCGGTGGGTAAAACCGGTGACTGCTATGACCGCTATCTGGTGCGTATCGCTGAAATGCGCCAGTCCAATCGAATCATCAAGCAGTGCGTGGACTGGCTGCGTGTCAACCCCGGCCCGGTGATCACCAGCAACCACAAGGTGGCGCCTCCGAACCGCGAATCCATGAAGTCAAACATGGAAGAGCTGATTCACCATTTCAAGTTGTTCACTGAAGGATTTCACGTGCCAGAAGGCGAGGCCTATGCCGCCGTCGAGCATCCCAAGGGTGAGTTTGGTATCTATATCGTCAGTGACGGCGCCAACAAGCCGTACCGGCTGAAGATCCGTCCACCTGGTTTTTCCCATCTTGCGGCCATGGATGAAATGGCCCGCGGTCACATGATTGCCGATGCCGTGGCGGTGATTGGCACGATGGATATCGTGTTTGGTGAAATTGATCGCTAACCGTATGACTTCTTTAATGATTTCTGAAAAAACTCAAGCGCTTTTTGACCGCGAAGTTGCAAAGTATCCATCTGACCAGAAGCAGTCGGCTGTCATGGCCTGCCTGCAGATCGTGCAGCAGGAACAGGGCTTTGTCAGTGCTGAAAGCGAAAGGCTGGTAGCCGAGTATTTGGGCATGGCGCCAATTGCGGTCCATGAAGTCACGACTTTCTACAACATGTACAACCAGCGCCCTGTGGGCAAGTACAAGTTCAATGTCTGCACCAACCTGCCTTGCCAGTTGCGTGACGGCGCCAAGGCGCTGCACCATCTTGAGCAAAAACTCGGTATCGTGATGGGTGAAACCACGGCAGACGGCTTGTTCACGCTTCAGCAGTCTGAATGCCTGGGTGCTTGTGCCGATTCGCCGGTGATGCTGGTGAACGACATCCACATGTGCAGCTTCATGAGCAACGAAAAACTGGACCAGCTTGTTGATGGTCTCAAATTGGCGAAGGCTTAAGTCTATGACGCTTTCATTAAATTCCGGCGAAAACGCAATTGCTGAGTCCGTGCTGTCGCAATTTTCAGCCACTGGCGTGCAGTCCTGCTTTCATGGCAGACATATCAATCCGCAAATCCTTGCCGATCTTGACGGTAGTAATTGGCGCCTTGACGACTACGAAGCCCGTGGCGGCTATCAGGCGTTGCGCAAGATTCTTGGCCTGGATGGTGGCGCCGGCTTGACGCCCGACCAAGTCATTGCCGAGGTCAAGGCCGGCGGCTTGCGAGGCCGGGGTGGTGCGGGTTTTCCGACCGGACTAAAGTGGAGCTTCATGCCACGCCAGTTCCCGGGTCAGAAGTATCTGGTCTGCAATTCGGATGAAGGCGAGCCAGGCACCTGCAAAGACCGCGACATCATGCAGTACAACCCGCACAGCGTGATCGAAGGAATGGCGATTGCTGCTTATGCCATGGGTATCAGCGTCGGCTACAACTACATCCACGGCGAAATTTTTGCCACTTATCAGCGTTTTGAAGCAGCGCTAGATGAAGCTCGTGCTGCAGGCTTGCTGGGTGACGGTATTCTGGGTAGCAGCTTCAATTTCCAGCTTCATGCGTCGCATGGTTTCGGGGCCTATATCTGCGGTGAAGAAACCGCTCTGCTGGAGTCGCTGGAAGGCAAGAAGGGCCAACCGCGTTTCAAGCCGCCGTTTCCGGCCAGTTTCGGGCTGTATGGCAAGCCCACCACCATCAACAACACCGAAACCTTTGCTGCCGTGCCGTGGATCATCCGCAATGGTGGCGCAGCCTACCTTGAGTGCGGCAAGCCGAACAATGGCGGCACCAAGATTTATTCGGTCTCCGGCGATGTTGAATTGCCTGGAAACTATGAAGTCCCGATGGGAACGCCGTTCGCCAAGCTGTTGGAACTGGCTGGCGGTATTCGCAAGGGTCGCACACTCAAGGCTGTGATTCCAGGTGGATCATCGTCGCCGGTGTTGCCTGCGGCGATCATGATGGAATGCACCATGGACTATGACTCGATTGCCAAAGCTGGATCCATGCTGGGCTCCGGGGCAGTGATCGTCATGGACGATTCCCGCTGCATGGTCGAGTCTTTGAAGCGTCTTTCATACTTTTACATGCATGAGTCCTGCGGTCAATGTACGCCATGTCGCGAAGGAACGGGCTGGCTGTGGCGTGTGGTGGACCGCATTCACAACGGACTTGGCCGTGCCAGTGATCTGGACCTGCTCAATTCGGTGGCAGACAACATTCAGGGGCGAACGATTTGCGCCTTGGGTGATGCCGCAGCCATGCCGGTGCGCGCCATGATCAAGCATTACCGACATGAATTTGAAGCGATGATTCCAAAAAGTGAATCACCAGCTGCCATGAATCCAAGTACCGTTCAGTCGATCAGTCGCACTGCGGCACAAGCCTGAACTGCGGAAAGAAAAAAATATGGTTGAAATAGAACTGGATGGCCAGAAAGTAGAGGTGCTTGAAGGCAGCACGGTGATGCATGCGGCTGAAAAAGCAGGTACCTACATTCCGCATTTCTGTTATCACAAGAAGCTGAGCATTGCCGCCAACTGCCGCATGTGCCTCGTCGATGTGGAAAAGGCGCCTAAACCCATGCCTGCATGCGCTACACCTGTCACACAAGGCATGGTCGTGCACACCAAGAACGACAAAGCCATCAAAGCCCAGAAAGGAGTGATGGAGTTTCTGCTGATCAATCATCCTCTGGACTGTCCGATTTGTGATCAGGGCGGGGAATGCCAGTTGCAGGATCTTGCTGTGGGTTACGGCGCTGGTGAATCCCGGTATCAGGAAGAAAAGCGCATGGTTTTCCACAAGGATGTGGGACCGTTGGTTTCTATGCAGGAAATGAGCCGTTGCATCCACTGCACCCGCTGCGTTCGCTTTGGCCAGGAATTGGCCGGCGTGATGGAGCTGGGCATGTCGCACCGTGGTGAGCATGCCGAAATTGAAACCTTTGTGGGCATGTCAGTAGACTCGGAATTGTCCGGGAACATGATTGATCTTTGCCCGGTGGGCGCACTGACCAGCAAGCCGTTTCGTTACAGCGCCCGCACTTGGGAATTGTCGCGTCGCAAGTCGGTCAGTCCTCACGATTCGACAGGTGCCAACCTGATCGTCCAGGTCAAGCATGACAAAGTCATGCGCGTGCTGCCGCTTGAAAACGAAGCCGTCAACGAATGCTGGATTGCAGACCGTGACCGGTTTTCCTACGAAGCCCTCAATACCGATGACAGACTAACTCGCCCCATGCTCAAGCAGGGCGGTGAATGGAAAACGGTTGACTGGCAAACTGCACTTGAATATGTCGCCAATGGACTAAAACAAATCAAATCAGAGTATGGTGTCGACAGCATTGGCACACTGGCAAGCCCTCACAGCACGCTGGAAGAACTCCATCTGGCATCTTCTCTGATGCGTGGCCTTGGCAGCGAAAATATTGACTATCGCTTGCGCAATGCAGATTTCACCTCATCATCTTTGGTTCGATGGCTTGGCACTTCCATTGCCTCACTGTCGCAACTGCAGCGCGTCCTGGTAGTTGGCTCCAACCTGCGCAAGGACCATCCCTTGTTTGCACTGCGTATCAGGCAGTCGGTCCGAAATGGCTGTGTGCTCAGTACGGTTAATTCGCTGAATGAACTGCCCTTAACGGATGCATGGGCGATGCCTGTCTCCAACGCTCTGCTAGCGTCGTCTGAAAACTGGGCGCAATCGCTGGCCAATGTTGCCGCGGTAATCGCTGTTGAAAAGGGCGTGATCGCACCCGTTTCCGGCGAAGTCACTGAGACGGCAAAAGCAATAGCACTGTCTTTGATGAGTGGTGAGCGCAAAGCGATCCTGCTGGGTAATGCCGCTGCGCATCATGCAAATGCTTCCAGTCTGCTTGCACTGGCCAACTGGATAGGAGAGCAATGCGCCGCCAGCGTGGGTTACCTGACTGAAGCTGCCAATACCGTTGGCGCACAATTCGTCAATGCACTCCCAGGCAACGGGGGGTTGAATGCAGGCCAGATGCTCGATGGCAGACTCAAGGCCGTAATCTTGCTGAACAACGAACCTGAATTCGATTCGGCTCCCGGTGTTCAATCCAAAGCTTCACTGAATTCTTCACAGATGGTTGTCACCTTAAGTCCTTTCAAGGCCAACATGAGTTTCAGCGATGTGATGTTGCCGATTTCTCCTTTTACGGAAACACCAGGTACCTTCATCAACGCTGAAGGTCGTATCCAGAGTTTTCATGCAGTGGTCAAGCCCAATGGGGAAACGCGTCCTGCATGGAAAGTCTTGCGCGTATTGGCCAATTTGCTGGGTTTGCCAGGCTTCAATTTTGAATCGTCAAGCGATGTGCTCAAGAGCATTCGTGATGCGGATGCCAGTCACATTGCTTCAGATCGACTGGGCAATGCAATCCAGCACGAGGTGGATGTCTCTGCCGTGAGCGGCCCTGCACCAGTGGTAGCGAGCATTTACCAACTCGACGGGTTGGTCAGACGTGCCACTTCGTTGCAGTTGACAGCCGATGCGCGCAAGGCTGCAAGTTTTGAAGGGGCGGGCGCATGATTGATGGAATGTATGCGACGGGGCAAGGCTTGATGGGCGGGATCTGGCCGGCCACTGTCTGGCCGGTACTCTGGGTGTTTATCAAGATTGTTGCAGTGCTGGCACCGCTGATGGGGTGCGTGGCTTACCTCACTTTATGGGAAAGAAAAGCCATTGGTTTTACACAGGTTCGCCTTGGTCCTAACCGCATCGGACCATTCGGCCTGCTGCAGCCGATTGCCGATGCACTCAAGCTGTTGACCAAGGAAATCATCATTCCTACAGCAGCCAGCAAGGGCTTGTTCGTGTTGGGTCCTATCATGACCATCATGCCTGCACTTGCAGCCTGGGCGGTGATTCCGTTTGGCCCTGATGTGGCGTTGGCCAATGTGAACGCCGGCTTGCTGTTTATCATGGCCATCACTTCTCTGGAAGTTTACGGCGTCATCATTGCTGGCTGGGCTTCAAATTCCAAGTATGCATTTTTGGGTGCAATGCGCGCATCGGCCCAAATGGTGAGCTATGAAATCGCAATGGGCTTTTGCCTTGTGGTGGTGCTGATGGTTTCCGGCAGCTTGAACATGACCGATATTGTCATGAGCCAAGGCTCCGGCATGGCCGCCAGCAGGGGTCTGACTTTCCTGTCATGGAACTGGTTGCCTTTGCTGCCTATCTTCGTCGTGTATTTCATTTCCAGTCTGGCTGAAACCAACCGTCACCCATTCGACGTGGTGGAAGGCGAATCCGAGATCGTAGCCGGTCACATGGTGGAATATTCGGGCATGTCTTTTGCCATGTTCTTCCTGGCTGAATATGCCAACATGATTCTGGTATCTGTTCTTTGCGTGCTCCTGTTCCTCGGTGGCTGGCTGTCGCCGATAGACCATGCATTGTTCAACTGGATTCCAGGCTGGATCTGGCTGGGTCTGAAGACCTTCGTGGTCGTCACGATTTTTCTATGGGTTCGTTCAACCTTTCCACGTTTCCGCTACGACCAGATCATGCGTCTAGGTTGGAAAATCTTCATACCTGTGACCTTGGTTTGGCTGGTGGTCGTTGGGGCTTGGATGCAGACCTCTTACAACATCTGGAAATAGGCGAAAAAGTCATGTCTGCTGTCGCATCCGTTAAAGATTTTGTTTCAAGCTTCATGTTGACCGAACTGCTCAAGGGCATGGCCTTGACCGGAAAATACATGTTCAGCCGTAAGATCACAATTCAGTTTCCTGAAGAAAAAACCCCATTGAGCCCGCGTTTTCGTGGCCTGCATGCATTGCGCCGGTATGAAAATGGAGAAGAGCGTTGTATTGCCTGCAAGCTTTGCGAAGCTGTATGCCCTGCGCTTGCGATCACCATCGAATCAGATGTCCGTGAAGACGGCAGCCGCCGAACGTCACGCTACGACATTGACCTGACCAAATGCATTTTTTGCGGCTTTTGCGAAGAAAGCTGTCCGGTCGATTCCATCGTTGAAACACACATTTTGGAATATCACGGCGAAAAACGAGGTGACTTGTACTTCACCAAAGAAATGCTGCTGGCTGTAGGTGATCGCTACGAAAGTGAAATTGCTGCAAATCGCGCAGCAGATGCCAAATACCGGTGAGATTCCTCGCTCCATTGTCCGCCTTTGCTAGTAGAAAGAATTTCCTTCAACATGGACGCTAAAACAGGTCTCTTTTATGTGTTCGCTGCGATACTGCTTTTTGCAGCGTTTCGCGTCATTACAGCCCGCAACCCGGTGCACGCTGCCCTTTTTCTGGTACTTGCATTTTTTCAGGCAGCGGCCATCTGGATTTTGCTTAAAGCCGAGTTTTTGGCGATCACACTAGTACTGGTTTACGTAGGCGCTGTGATGGTGCTTTTCCTTTTCGTGGTGATGATGCTGGACATCAACCTGGACAGTGCCCGCAAGGGTTTTTGGAAGCATTTTCCGCTGGCTGGCACGGTGGGCGTTGTCATCGCCCTGGAAATGTCGTACGTGGTGATGGGTGGTTTTCGTGAGCCTCCAAAAAGCGCTTCATTATCTGTAACCAGCGATCTTGCGGCCCAAGTTTCTAACACCAAAGAATTGGGCAAGGTACTCTATTCGCAATACATCTATCCGCTTGAAATTGCTGCCGTGATTTTGTTAGTTGCCATTATTGCAGCCATTGCTTTGACCTTGCGCGAGCGCAAAGATTCCAAGCGAATCAATCCGTCAGATCAGGTTCGTGTGAAAGCACAAGACCGTATCAGACTGGTCAAGATGAAGTCTGTCGTTGCTGTGTCTGACATCGTATCCGCCGCATCTGTAGAGGAAAAAAAATAATGATGCTCACGCTTGGACATTTTCTTTCACTAGGCGCCATGCTGTTTGCCCTGTCGGTCATTGGCATTTTCCTGAACCGAAAGAACCTGATCGTGCTGCTCATGGCCATTGAGCTGATGCTGCTGGCCGTAAACATGAATTTCGTGGCATTTTCGTATTACCTAAATGACATGGCTGGCCAAGTATTTGTATTTTTCATACTGACCGTCGCAGCGGCTGAGTCTGCCATTGGTCTGGCTATTTTGGTGCTGCTGTTTCGCAACAAGTCCAGTATCAATGTCGACGATCTCAACACGCTTCAGGGTTAACAACAAGATGAGCCAAACCCTTTCTGCATCAACGTTGCTGGCCGTTCCGCTGGCACCTCTGACTGGCGCGCTGCTGGCTGGGATTCTGGGAACCACTTTTGGTGGCAACTGGATAGGACGCCGTCTCTCGCACACCCTGACCATTCTGGGTGTTTTTGTAGCCTTCATCATTTCGGCCATGACACTGCAAAGTGTCGTCGTTGATGGTGCGCGGTTTAATGAAACGCTTTACACCTGGATGACGGTGGGCAACCTAAAGATGGAAGTCGGTTTTCTGGTGGACGGTCTGACCGCCATGATGATGTGCGTCGTTACTTTTGTCTCGCTTATGGTGCACATCTACACCATCGGCTATATGGAAGAAGATGCAGGCTACAACCGCTTCTTTGCGTATATTTCTCTGTTCACCTTTTCCATGCTGATGCTGGTAATGAGCAACAACATGCTGCAGCTGTTCTTTGGCTGGGAAGCCGTTGGCCTGGTCTCGTATTTGTTGATTGGTTTCTGGTTCAACAAACCCAGCGCTATTTTTGCCAACATGAAGGCCTTTCTGGTAAATCGGGTCGGTGACTTTGGCTTCATTCTGGGGATTGCGCTGATTGCTGCCTACGCAGGCACTCTGAACTATGGCGAAGCTTTTGCAAAAGCCGACGAGCTTTCCAGGCTGACATTTCCCGGCACTGGCTGGATGTTGATCACCGTGATCTGTATTTGCCTGTTCATTGGCGCCATGGGCAAGTCGGCCCAGTTCCCCTTGCATGTCTGGTTGCCTGACTCCATGGAAGGTCCAACGCCGATCTCGGCGCTGATTCACGCAGCGACCATGGTGACGGCTGGTATTTTTATGGTGGCCCGAATGTCGCCGCTGTTTGAACTTAGCGATGCCGCTTTGAGTTTTATCATGGTGATTGGTGCTATCACCGCACTGTTCATGGGCTTTCTGGGCATCATCCAGAACGACATCAAGCGGGTCATTGCGTATTCCACGCTGTCGCAGTTGGGTTATATGACAGTAGCGCTGGGCGCATCGGCCTACTCCGTGGCGGTGTTTCACCTGATGACGCATGCATTTTTCAAGGCATTGCTGTTTCTGGGGGCCGGCTCGGTGATCATTGGTATGCACCACAACCAGGATATTCGCTGGATGGGTGGCGTACGCAAGTACATGCCGATCACCTGGATCACCTTCCTGCTGGGTTCACTGGCCCTGATTGGAACGCCATTGTTCTCAGGTTTTTATTCGAAGGACAGCATTATCGAAGCCGTGGCCGAGAGCCACCTCTGGGGCAGTGGCTTTGCTTATTTCGCAGTGCTGGCAGGCGTTTTTGTGACGGCGTTCTACTCATTCCGACTGTATTTTCTTGTGTTTCATGGCAAGGAGCGGTACGACCAGAATCCCGATGCCCACCATGATGCGCATGACGACCACGGCCATCACGATGAGCACCACGAACCCCACGAATCAACCTGGGTAGTGACCTTGCCACTGGTTTTGCTGGCCATTCCATCGGTCATCATTGGCTTCCTCACGATTGAGCCGATGCTGTTCGGTGACTTTTTCAAGGGTGCGATTTTTGTCAATCTGGAGCGGCATCCCGCCATGGAAGAGTTGGCCGCGCTGTTTCATGGACCCGTGCAGATGGCAACTCATGGCTTGACAGCGCCTCCCTTCTGGCTTGCCCTGTCTGGCGTCGTGCTGGCCTACTACATGTACATGGTCAATCCTGCCTTGCCCACAGCTGTCAAACGCAACCTGAGTCCCATCTACCAGCTGCTTGAAAACAAGTACTACCTGGACTGGTTCAACGAAAACGTCATTGCCCGCGGCATGCGCGGACTCGGTACCGTGTTCTGGAAGGTAGGCGACCAGATCCTGATTGACGGCGCGCTCGTGAACGGTTCCTGGAAACTCGTTGGGTGGGTGTCCAGCATGGTCAGGCGCCTGCAGTCGGGTTATATCTATCACTATGCCTTTGGCATGATTACTGGCATCTTTGTGTTGATGACGTATTTCGTCTGGCTCAACCGATAAAAACAATCTAGAAGAAGAAGAAGGAAGAGAAAAATGGGATTGTTGAGCCTCGCCATCTGGGTGCCGATTTTTTTTGGTGTCGGTTTATTGGCCTTGGGTAAGGAAAGTCAGGCGCGCACCGTTCGCTGGATCGCACTGATCGGCGCCATCGTCAGTTTTCTGGTCACGTTGCCCTTGTATGCAGGTTTCGAATTGGGCACCTCGGCCATGCAATTCGTTGAGAAAAGCAGCTGGATTCCACGTTTCAACATGAACTACCACTTGGGTGTGGACGGCATTTCACTGTGGTTTGTGCTATTGACGGCATTTATTAACGTGGTGGTCATCATCGCCAGTTGGGAATCCATCACGACCCGTGTCAACCAGTACATGGCGTCATTTTTGATCTTGAGCGGCCTGATGATCGGCGTGTTTGCTGCGCTGGACGGTATGCTTTTTTATGTCTTCTTTGAAGCCACGCTGATTCCGATGTACCTGATCATTGGCATATGGGGTGGACCAAACAAGATCTATGCAGCCTTCAAGTTTTTCCTGTATACGCTGCTCGGCTCGTTGCTGATGCTGGTGGCACTGGTTTTTCTGTACAACAAGTCGGGCGGCAGTTTCGATATCCTGGCATGGCACAAGCTGCCCTTGTCGGGTTCGGCGCAAACACTGCTTTTCTTTTCGTTCTTTGCAGCTTTCGCTGTGAAGGTTCCGATGTTCCCGGTGCATACCTGGCTGCCTGATGTCCACGTCGAAGCGCCCACCGGCGGCTCTGCCGTGCTGGCGGCAATCATGCTCAAACTGGGCGCCTACGGATTCCTGCGGTTTTCGATGCCCATCGTGCCCGATGCTTCGCGCGAGTGGGCATGGTTAATGATTGCCTTTTCGCTGATTGCCGTGATTTATGTGGGCCTGGTGGCGCTGGTCCAGCGTGACATGAAGAAGCTTGTGGCGTATTCGTCGGTGGCGCACATGGGCTTTGTGACGCTCGGCTTTTTCCTGTTCAACGACTTAAGCGTCTCGGGTGGCATTGTCCAAATGATTGCACATGGTTTTGTTTCCGCCGCCATGTTCCTGTGCATTGGCGTGCTGTATGACCGTGTGCATTCGCGCGAGATTGCAAGCTACGGTGGCGTGGTCAACACCATGCCCAAGTTTGCAGCCTTCGCGCTACTGTTTGCCATGGCCAATTGTGGCTTGCCAGCCACGGCGGGATTCGTGGGAGAGTGGATGGTGATCCTGGGCGCAGTCAAATCGAATTTCTGGATCGGCATGGCGGCGGCATCGGCATTGATCTCGGGCGCGGCTTATACCCTCTGGATGTACAAGCGTGTGTATCTTGGCCCTGTGACGAATGAAAAGGTCAAGAAATTGCTCGATATCAATAACCGCGAGTTCCTGATGCTGGCGATGCTGGCGGTTGCAGTGCTCTATATGGGCATTTATCCCAAGCCGTTTACCGATGTGATGAACACGTCGGTGGCTGACTTGCTAAGGCATGTTGCGCTTTCGAAACTGAACTAAGAAAACTCAAAGAATTCAGATGATTGACAAACTCAGTTGGATCGCGGTTTATCCCGAACTTGTTTTATTGGTCATGTCCTGCGTCATCGCGCTGGTCGACCTGGGCGTCAAGACGCCACGGCGCTCGCTTACCTATGCATTGACGCTGCTGACGCTTGGCGTGGTGGCCATCATGGAAGCCAACACTGCACTCGGTGGTCAGGTATTTTATGGTTTCGGCAACATGGTTGTGGTGGACCCTATGGGCAGCTGGATGAAATGCTTTGCAAGCGTTGCCCTGATGGTCACAATCGTCTATGGCCGGCCTTATGCTGCCGACCGCGACATGCTGCGTGGCGGCGAATTCTTCACGCTGAGCCTGTTTTCCTTGCTCGGCATGTTCGTGATGATTTCAGGCCATAACTTTCTGGTGCTCTACATGGGCCTGGAATTGATGGCGCTGTCCAGTTATGCCTTGGTCGCCTTGCGCCGGGACGACGCGCAGGCAACCGAAGCGGCCATGAAATATTTCGTGCTTAGCGCACTCGCTTCGGGATTCCTGCTTTACGGCTTCTCAATGCTCTACGGTGCTACGGGCTCGCTCAACATCAATGAAGTGTTCAATGCCATCGCCAGCCGGCAGGTCAAACATCAGGTGTTGGTGTTTGGTCTGGTTTTCGTTGTCGCGGGACTGGCTTTTAAACTGGGCGCGGTGCCGTTTCACATGTGGCTGCCTGACGTCTACCACGGCGCACCCACTGCTGTGACGCTGATTATCGGCGGTGCACCGCAACTGGCAGCATTTGCCATGACGATTCGTCTGCTTGTTGAAGGCCTGCTGCCGCTGGCTATTGACTGGCAGCAGATGCTGGGATTGATGGCCATTGGGTCTTTGCTAATCGGCAATCTGGCTGCTGTTGCACAGACCAACCTCAAGCGCATGCTGGCGTTTTCGACCATTTCCCAGATGGGTTTCCTGTTGCTGGGTCTGCTGGCGGGCGTTGTCAATGGCAACCAGCTCAACACGGAATCGGCATACGGCGCCGCCATGTTTTATGCCTTGACCTATGTGCTGACCACACTCGCCGCCTTTGGCATCATCTTGCTGCTGGCCCGCTCCGGCCACGAGTCCGAAGAAATCACCGATCTTTCCGGCCTGAACCAGCGCAGCCCCTTGTACGCGGGTGTCATGGCGATGAGCATGTTCTCCCTGGCCGGATTGCCGCCACTGGTCGGCTTTTACGCCAAGCTGGGTGTGCTGCAGGCCTTGATTTCGTCAGGCCAGACAAGCTATCTGGTGCTCGCCGTCTTTGCCGTGATGATGTCGTTGATTGGTGCCTTCTATTACCTGCGCGTGATCAAGGTCATGTATTTTGACGCACCGCATCTCCACAATGCGCAACCGATTCATGCGCCGGCTGATGCGCGGATTGTGCTGGCCATCAATGGTGCTCTGCTTCTGGCACTGGGTATTGCACCGGGCGGCCTGATGACGCTTTGCGCCCAGTCGATCAACAGCATCGTCAACTCGCTCGGAGTGTGAGTTTGAACCAGACCGCGTCGGTATGGCTGGTGTTGATGCTGGCCTTGTTAATGGCCAACATGCCGTTTTTCAGCAACCGGCTGTTTGCCGTGCATGCGCTCAATTCGCCCAAGAACCTGGCTGTCCGGCTGGCAGAATTGCTGATCTGGTACTTGGTGGTGGGTGGCGTGGGCTTGTATCTTGAGCAGCGAAACGGACAGATTGCACCGCAGGGCTGGGAGTTTTATGCCATCACGGGAACTCTTTTCCTGACGTTTGCCTTTCCCGGCTTCACCTACCGCTACCTTTTTAAACACCGACCATGACGAACCTGTCCGATGCCGGGGTGAGCGGGGCCGTCGACGATTCGCACCTGGCTGAAAAAAAACTCAGTTCGGATGAAATCCTTGCCGGCAACTTTCTTCAGATCCGCCGTGATACGGTCAGTCTTCCCGATTGCCGGCACACCACCCGCGAGTACGTGGTGCATCCGGGTGCCGTGATGATCGTGGCCCTGCTGGATGACGGACAGGTGGTGCTGGAGCGCCAGTACCGCTATCCGCTCCATGCCGTGATGATTGAGTTTCCTGCGGGAAAACTAGATGCCGGCGAGTCGTCGTTTGAATGTGCAAGACGCGAACTGCGGGAAGAAACGGGCTATACCGCGCGTGAATGGGCCAAGGCAGGCGTCTTGCATCCAGCCATTGCCTATTCCACCGAATTCATCGACATTTGGTTTGCACGGGGATTGACGCCGGGCGAGCAACAACTTGACAGCGGCGAATTCCTTGAGGTGTTCAGCGCCACGCCAGAAGAACTGATGAAGTGGTGCGCCAGCGGCTGGGTGACCGATGCCAAGACGCTCACGGGGATGCTGTGGTTGTCCAACATGCTGTCGGGCGCATGGACATTGGAATGGCAGACAGCATAGCGCCAACGGTCTTGCCATACTGCGCCCATGAAAGTCCTGAATCTCCGTTGTTCGCATCTGCATTCGTTCGAGGGCTGGTTCGGGTCCGAGGATGACTTCCAGGACCAGCAACAGCGTGGCCTGATGGCCTGTCCCCTGTGTGCCGACACCGACATTCAAAAAATGCCCAGTGCTCCCCGGCTCAATTTTGGCGGGCACCATGCCCCTGAATCCGATTCAAACCGTGCGGATCCGGCAACGCCTTCCCCAACCAGCGGGAATCTTCTGTTGCAAGGCGAAAAGGCGCGCATCGGCCAGGCAGAAGGCACGCTGCCGGAAATCGGCCTGACGGCACAGGCCGCCTTTTTGACCGCCCTGCGTCAGGTGGTGGCCGCAACTGAAGACATGGGTCCACACTTTGCCGACGAAGCACGCCGCATGCACTATGGGGAAGTCGAAGCGCGCAGCATTCGCGGCCAGGCCAGCGCGCGCGAAGCGGTGGAACTTCTGGAGGAGGGGATTCACGTCATTCCGCTTCCAATGCTCGCCGCTGTCAAGGAAACCCTGCAGTAGGCATCAAAAGACAGTCGAAAGACAGTCGAAAGACAGATTACCCGTCTGTCGACTGTAACCCCCCGGCCCCGATCAGGGGTACAGGCCGCGCAGCTCGCGCGTATGCAGGATGCGCTGGCAGGCCACGATGAAGGTGGCCGTGCGCAGGCTGACCTTTTTTTCCTGTGCGACTTGCCAGACGGCGGCAAAAGCGGTCTTCATGATTTTCACCAAGCGTGCGTTGATCTCGTCCTCGTCCCAGAAAAAGCTGGAAAAATCCTGTACCCATTCAAAGTAGCTGACCGTCACGCCGCCAGCATTGGCGATCACATCGGGCACCACCAGGACATTGCGCTCCTGCAGGATGTCATCAGCCGCCGGTGTGGTCGGACCGTTGGCTCCTTCGATGATCATGCGGGCCTTGATGCGGCCGGCATTGGCGGCGGTGATCTGTTGCTCCAGCGCCGCCGGAATCATGATGTCGCAGTCAACGCTCCAGAACTCTTCGTCGGCGATGACATCGGCATTGGCAAAGCCGGCGACGCTACCCGTGTTTTCCACATGCTGCAGCAGCGCTGGAACATCCAGTCCGGCATCACTGAAAATCGTGCCGCCATGGTCCTGCACTGCAACGATGCGTGCGCCCGTTTCGGCAAACAACTTGCCGGCCACGCCGCCTACGTTGCCAAAACCCTGCACTGCAACCCGCGCCGTGGCAATGTCCAGCCCGATGTGCCGTGCTGCTTCCGTGCCTACCGTGAACACGCCGCGCCCGGTGGCTTCACGCCGGCCCAGTGAGCCGCCCAGATCGACCGGCTTGCCCGTGACCACGCCGGTTGCGGTGGAGCCGGTATTCATGGAATAAGTGTCCATCATCCAGGCCATGATCTGCTCGTTGGTGTTGACGTCAGGCGCCGGTATGTCTTTGTTGGGGCCGATGATGATGCCGATCTCGCTGGTGTAGCGGCGTGTCATGCGTTCGAGTTCGCCCGGTGAGAGCTTCTTCGGGTCGACGCGGATGCCACCCTTGGCGCCGCCGTAGGGCACGTTCACCGCCGCATTCTTCACCGACATCCAGGCCGACAACGCCATGACTTCCGAAAGCGTGACATCTTGGTGAAAGCGCACGCCACCCTTGCCGGGGCCGCGCGAGACATTGTGCTGCACGCGGTAGCCCTCAAAGTGCGCCACCGTGCCGTCGTCCATATGAATTGGTACATCGACAATCAGGATGCGCTTGGGCCGTTTGAGGGTCTCGGCCCAGCGCGCCAGATTGCCCAGGTGTGGAATGACCCTGTCTACCTGCTGGAGGTAGTTGCCCCACGGCCCGAGGTTGTCGGCCTGAAGATAGGACGGAACGGCGGAGGCCGGTGCGATTGCGCTTTCGCCTTCGGCGGAGGTTGGTGACATGAAAAGTCCTTGTGAAAACAAATGGAGGTGGCGCAGCTTAGAGCGCGCAAACCCGACTGTCCAAGGCCTAGTTTATGTATGGTTATGCATGAAATGCATAGTTGTGAAAAGTGCACGCCAAATCCGCTGCAACGCCTGCCTGTGCCGACGCTTGGCATCTAGCGGCTCGACAAGACCTCAAGCAGGGTGGCGGCAAGTTCGTCAGCGGCGAACTTGGCAATATAGGCATCTGCGCCGACGGTCTTGACATGGCCTTCATTGGCCGCGCCTGTCAGCGAGGAATGGATGACGACGGGAATCGATTTGAATCTGGCATCGCTCTTGATGTTGCGCGTCAGGGTGAAGCCATCCATTTCAGGCATCTCCAGGTCGGTCAGGACTAGGGCGACCTTGTCGTGCACAGTCTTGCCCTCGGCTTGGGCCTGGGTGTTGATGGCCTGCAGACGGTCCCAGGCCTCCTTGCCGGTTTTGGTCATGATGTAGGGAACGCCCATGGCCGCCAAGCCTTGCTCGATCATCGACCGGGCCAGGGCGGAATCATCGGCTGCCAGGACAATCGTGCCTGGAGGAAGGTTCACTTTCACACCAGGCGCCGTAACGGTGCCCTGCTTTTCAGGCGGCATGACGTCTTGCAGGATCTGCTCGACATCGAGCACCTGTGCCAGCCGTGTGTTTTCGATATCGCCATCGAGCCGGGCGATGCTGGTCACCAGGCCGCCGCCCTGGCCTTCGGCCGAGAGCACCTGCTGCCATTCCAGCCGGACGATTTCACTGACTTCCTCGACCGCAAAGGCCTGCGTGCTGCGGGCAAATTCGGTCACCAGCAAGATGGCCAGGCCATTCGTCGGCGTGCAGCCGACCACTGCGGGCAGGTTGATGACCGGGATGATCTGTCCCCGGACATTCGCCACGCCCATGACGTGGGGAGAGGAATTGGCCATGCTGGTGACGGGCGGCATGACCAGGATTTCACGCACTTTGAACACATTGATGCCGAACAATTCCCTTTGCCCTGAATTGGCCGCCTCGCCAAGGCGAAACAGCAGCAGCTCGAACTTGTTGTTCGATGTCAGGTTGGTACGTTCGTCGATGTCGTGAAACGCTGGCTTCATGGATTGCTTGCTGCCCGGTGATGGTGTAGGAAGGTTGCATGGCGCAAAGCGTATGCAGGTACTCTCTCCAATTTAGGTCAGGCAGCGCGTCTTCGTCTGTCCCATGAAAGGCGCCGATACCACGCACATCGGCCTTACCTTGCGCAGGTTTTTATGCTACGAACTGCAGCGCAGCCAGCCGGGCATAGACTTGGTTGGCGGTCATCAGCTGCTCATGGCTTCCCTGCTCCACGATGCGGCCATGGTCGATCACGACGATCCGGTCGGCCTTTTTGACTGTGGCCAGCCGGTGCGCAATCACCAGCGTGGTGCGGTCCTTCATGGCGGATTCGAGCGCTGCCTGCACCATGCGCTCGCTTTCGGCGTCCAGCGCGCTGGTGGCTTCGTCGAGGAGCAGGAGGGGCGAATTTTTCAGCATCGCCCGCGCAATCGCGATGCGCTGGCGCTGGCCGCCGGACAGGCGCACCCCGCGCTCGCCCAGAAAAGTGTCGAAGCCTTCGGGCAGCGCGCTGATGAATTCATGGGCAAACGCGGCCCGGGCTGCGGCCTTGACGTCCTCGTCCGTTGCGTCCGGCTTGCCGTAGCGGATGTTTTCCAGGGCGCTGGTCGAGAAAATCACCGCATCCTGGGGGACCAGTCCGATGCGTCCACGCAAATCTTCCAGTGACATGTCGGCGGTGCGCACGCCGTCAAGTTCAATCCGGCCTGAAGCGGGGTCGTAAAAGCGTAGCAGCAGCTGGAATACCGTGCTCTTGCCCGCGCCGCTGGGGCCGACGATGGCGATGGTTTCACCCGGCGCCACGCTCAGGCTGAAATCAACCAGCGCCGGCTGTGTTCGCCGGGACGGGTAGTGAAACGTGACGTTTTCAAATTTAATAGCACTCCCTGACCGTGTAATCTGCGCAGCAAGCGGATTTGGAGGTGAAGTGACGGGGGACTGGCTGTCCAGCAGTTCCATCAGCCGCTCGGTGGCGCCTGCCGCGCGCAACAGGTCGCCGTAGACTTCGCCGAGCACCGCCGCCGCGCTGGCCAGGATGATCACATAGACCACGGTCTGGCCCAGGTGGCCGGCAGAGATGTCGCCGCGCATCACCGCTTGCGTGCCCTGGTACAGGCCCCAGAGCAAGGCCGCCGAGGTGGCGATGATGATGAACGCCACCAGCACCGAGCGCGCCTTGGTGCGGCGAACTGCGATGGCGAAGGCATCGGCCGTGGACCGGTCGAAACGCGCCGCTTCCCGGTTTTCGGCGGTATAGCTTTGCACCACCGGAATGGCATTGAGCACTTCGGCGGCAATCGCGCTGGAGTCGGCCACGCGGTCCTGGCTGGCGCGCGAGAGCTTGCGTACACGCCGCCCGAACCACACCGACGGTGCGACGATCAGCAGCAGCGCACCGAGAACCTGCACCATCAGGTAGGGGTTGGTGACCACCAGCATGCCCAGCGCGCCCACGCCCATGACGGCATTGCGCAGGCCCATGCTCAGCGACGAACCCACCACCGTCTGCACCAGCGTGGTGTCGCCGGTCAGGCGCGACAGCACCTCGCCGGTCTGCGTGGTTTCAAAAAACTCCGGGCTTTGCCGCACCACATGCGAATACACCGCATTGCGGATGTCGGCCGTGACGCGCTCGCCCAGCCAGCTGACGGTGTAGAAGCGACCCGCTGAAAAAAGCCCCAGCGCGGCAGCCACGCCAAACAACTCGAAAAAATGGGTGCGAAGCGCCATCAATTGCTCGCCCTTGTCGGCCGCGCCCATGCCGCCGTCGATCAGGCCGCGCAGCGCCAGCGGAAACACCAGTGTCGCCACGGCGGCCATGACCAGGAAAAGCACCGCCAGCCCGATGCGGCCTGCATACGGCCGCAGAAACGGGACCAGCCCCGACAGCGACCGGGGCGATCCCTTGGCGGGTGGCGAACTGGCAAGCATTGAAGTGCTGGAGGGAAGGGGAGTCGCGGTGGAAGTAGCCATACAGGCTATTTTAACTTTAAAGCTTGGCATTGCAAACACAGGCTTGACAATAGTTGCTCAAGCAAGTATTATTCAGCCCATGGACTCAACGCAAAAGCACACACCAAGCGGGGACGCCGCCACAAGCCCGCCGGCCGATTTCTACCGGGCAGAAAGCTACACGCCCGACGACAGCATCGGCTACATGATGCGGCGCATCATTTCCCTGGTCGCCCAAGGCGTCGAGCGTGAGCTCGAACCCTCAGGCCTGACCAATGCGCAGTGGGTGCCCATGTTCAAGCTCTACATGGGTTGTGCCTCGACGGCGGCCGAACTGGCGCGCCAGTGCGAACTTGACGCCGGTTCGATGACGCGGCTGCTGGACCGGTTGGAAGCCAAGCAACTGTGCAGCCGCATCCGTTCGTCGGATGACCGGCGCGTGGTCAACCTGGAGCTGACCGATGCAGGGCGCGCGGCAGCCCAGGAGATTCCTGCGGTCCTCTGCGGCGTGCAAAACGCACTGCTGGCGGGCTTCTCGGCCGAAGAATGGCAAACCCTCAAAAGCTATCTGCGCCGCATCCTCGACACGGCGCAAACCCTGCACGCATCGACAGAAAAAAATGACAAGTAAACCCCAAACTTCTTGTGCCGAACGGCGCGCGCAGGCTTGCACCGAACTGGCGTCCATCCCCGGACAGGTCGCCATGCCCGTGTGGCAGGCGTCGGTGCGGATGGCGCTGGTTTCTGCGGCCGGTGTGGTGGCGGCTGGCCTGATTGCCGCCGGCATGGGGGGGTGCGCCGACATGTCGGGCATAGCGCCTCAGGCGAGCCTGCGCGATGCAGCGTCGCTGGGGCTGGCTACGGCTGCTGCGCCAACGCCAATGCAGCCGCAGACCGCGGTAGCGACCGAATGGTGGCGTGATTTTGGCGACGAAACGTTGAACACCCTGGTCGCTCAATCGCTTGAAAGCAGCCCGAATTTGAAGCTGGCGCAAGCGCGCCTGGCGCGTGCGCAAGCCGTCACGGAAGTGGCAAATGCCGCCATGCTGCCGCAGGTCAATGGCCAGCTTGATGTGACGCGCCAGCGCTACACCGCCAACGGCGCGGTGCCGCCGCCGCTGGCCGGTTCGGTCCGCGACAGCGGAACGGCGCAACTGGCCGCCAGCTGGGAGCTGGATTTTTTCGGCAAGAACCGGGCGGCGCTCGATGCTGCACTGGGCAGTGCCAAGGCTGCCCAAGCCGATGCCCAAGCGGCCCGCGTGCTGCTGGCCAGCCAGGTCGCTAGAGGCTACTTTCAACTGGTTCGGCTGAACGAGCAGGCCGTTGTGGCCCGCCGCACGCTGGCGCAGCGCGAACAAACCTTGAGGCTGGTCACCGACCGTGTCAATGCAGGCCTCGACACCCGGCTGGAGTTGCGCCAGAGCGAAGGCAGCCTGCCCGAGGCGCGCCTGCAACTGGAGGTTATCCAGGAACAGATGGCGCTGACGCGCAACGCGCTCAACGCACTGACTGGACAATCAAATACTGCTTCTGCGCTTATTCCATCAGCACAAGAAGCTATTAAAAATGTAGCGCTTGTGCCAGTGATTCCGGCTGACCTGCTGGGCCGCCGCGCCGACATTGCCGCTGCGCGCTGGCGCGTCGAGGCGTCGTCGAGTGACGTGGCAAATGCCAAAACCCAGTTTTACCCAAACATCAACCTGGTCGCTTTTGCCGGTTTTTCCAGTATTGGCCTGGGCAATCTGCTGAACTCGGGCAGCCAGCAATGGGGCGTCGGCCCGGCCATACGCCTGCCGATTTTTGAAGCCGGCCGGCTGCGGGCCAACCTGCGCGGCAAAACGGCTGATCTGGATGCCGCAGTCGAAAGCTACAACGCCGCCGTAATCGACGCGGTGCGCGATGTCGCCGATCAAGTGGCGTCTTCCCAGGCCATCAGCCGCCAGCAGGCCGAACAGCACGCGGCGCAGGACGCGGCCGAAAGTGCCTACGACATCGCCGTGCAGCGTTACAAGGCCGGGCTGGGCAATTACCTGAATGTGCTGGCGGCAGAAACCAGTGTGCTGGCCCAGCGCCGGCTGGGTGTTGACCTGGCGGGCAGGGCGCTCGACACGCAGGTGGCCTTGATTCGCGCACTGGGTGGCGGTTATGCGTCCGGGTCAATGCCTGCTGCGCAAGAAAATTCAAAAATCATAGCTGTCAGCGCAAGCTCCGTAAGCGCAAACGGCCTATCTGACCAATAAAACAGCTTTGGCCAGGCGCTTTTCAACAGCACTGCAGCCACGCAAGCCATTTCCAACACACATTGAACGACACCATGAACGCACCCCAAGTTCCTGCTTCTTCCGCTTCTCCCACTAACCCAGCCAGCCCAGCGAACCCCGCTAACCCCGCTTCGACCAGTCCGGACGCGCCGGCCCAGTCAAAGGCGGGCAACCCCAAACGCAAGAAGGCGCTGACGGCACTTGCCAGCATCGTGGTCGTCGCCGGCCTGGGCTGGGCGGCTTACGAATACCTGGTGGCCAGCCATTACGAGTCGACCGACAACGCCTATGTGCAGGGCAACATCATCCAGATCACGCCGCAGATCGGCGGCACCGTCGTGGCGCTGATGGCTGACGACACTGACTTCGTCAAGGCCGGTCAGCCGCTGGTGCAACTCGACCCGGCCGATGCGAAAGTGGCGCTGGACCAGGCCGAAGCCGCGCTGGCCCAGGCGGTGCGCCAGGCGCGCACGGTGTATGCCAACAACGGTCCGCTGACCGCGCAGATTGCGCTGCGCAATGCCGAGGTGGGCAAGGCCAACAGCGACATCGCGCGCGCTGCCGACGACCTGGCGCGCCGCCAGTCGCTTGTCAGCAATGGCGCAGTGTCCAAGGAAGAGCTTGGCCATGCGCAGACGCAACTGGCCAATGCCAAAAGCGCGCTGGCAGCGGCGCAGGCTGGTGTCGTGGCCGCGCGCGAGCAACTTGCCAGCAACCAGGCGCTGACCGACGGCACGGCCATCGAGCAGCATCCCGCCGTGCTGGTGGCGGCGGCCAAGGTGCGCGAGGCTTTTCTGGCTTCCCAGCGCACCGCCCTGAGCGCGCCGGTCGATGGCTATGTTGCCAAGCGCACGGTACAGCTTGGTCAGCGGGTAGCCGCCGGCATGCCGCTGATGGCGGTGATTCCGCTGAACGAGGTCTGGGTGGACGCCAACTTCAAGGAAGTGCAATTGCGCGATATTCGTATCGGCCAGCCGGTGACGCTGGTGGCCGACCTGTACGGCAAGAAGGTGGACTACCGCGGCACCGTGGCCGGCCTGGGCGTGGGCACCGGCGCGGCGTTTTCGCTGCTGCCGGCGCAAAACGCCACCGGCAACTGGATCAAGGTGGTGCAGCGCGTGCCGGTGCGCATCGCACTGGAGCCGGCGCAACTTGCCGAACATCCCCTGCGGGTCGGTCTGTCGATGGAGGCCGAAGTCGATATCAGCAACAAGGACGGCAAGGCGCTGGCTGACGCGCCACGCGATGCCGCCCACTCGCACACGCAGGCGTTTGCCACCCAGGACGATGCCGGCGACGAGGAAGTCAGGCGCGTGATTGCCGCGAATTCCGGACGGGCCGTCAAGTCGGGCAAGGCTGTCAAAACCGACGTTTCAGCGTTGGTTTCTTCGTCACTTGACGGCGGACATGCTGCGTTGCCGCATTGAGCAGACCTGTTTTCCATAACCTTCCGTCAAGGCTTTCATGGCGTCTGTAACCCCCTCCGCAACTGATTTTCTTCCACCGCCGCCGCTGAGTGGCTCGGCCCGCATGTGGGGCACGCTGGCGCTGTCGGCTGCCACCTTCATGAACGTGCTCGACACGTCGATTGCCAACGTGTCGCTGCCGGCCATTGCGGGTGACCTGGGTGTCAGCCCGACCCAGGGCACCTGGGTCATCACCAGCTTTGGCGTGGCCAACGCGATTGCCGTGCCGCTGACCGGCTGGTTGTCGCAACGGTTTGGCCAGGTCCGGCTGTTCACCACCAGCATCGTCCTGTTCGTGATCATGTCCTGGTTGTGCGGGCTGGCGCCGAACATGACCATGCTGATTTTTTTCCGCGTGTTGCAGGGGCTGGTGGCGGGTCCGATGATTCCGCTGTCGCAGGCGCTGCTGCTGTCCAGTTATCCGAAAGCGCTGGCCGGGACGGCGATGGCGCTTTGGTCCATGACCACGCTGGTCGCGCCGGTCATGGGGCCGCTGCTGGGCGGCTGGATCACCGACAACATTTCGTGGCCGTGGATTTTCTACATCAATATTCCGGTGGGTTTTGGCGCGGCCTTCATCACCTGGCGCATTTTCAGGAACCGAGAAAGCCAGACCCGCAAGCTGCCCATCGATTCGATTGGCCTGGCGCTGCTGGTAATCTGGGTCGGCGCGTTGCAGATCATGCTCGACAAGGGCAAGGAACTGGACTGGTTTCATTCCGGCCAAGTCATTGCATTGGGCATTGTTGCGCTGGTCGGGCTGATCGCCTTTGTGATCTGGGAACTGACTGAAGAGCATCCGATCGTGGACCTCAGCCTGTTCAAAAGGCGCAACTTCTGGGCCGGCGCGCTCGCGCTGTCCGTCGGTTATGGCCTGTTTTTCGGCAATGTGGTGCTGCTGCCGCTGTGGCTGCAGCAGTACATGGGCTACACCGCCACGCAGGCCGGCATGGTGCTGGCGCCGGTGGGCGTGATGGCGTTGCTGCTGTCGCCGCTGGTGGGCAAGAACATTGGCAAGACCGACCCGCGCCGCTTTGCCGCAGCGGCGTTTGCCGTGTTTGCGCTGGTGCTGTGGATGCGCTCGAACTTCAACACCCAGGCCGACATGAAAACCATCTTGATCCCGACCCTTATCCAGGGCGTGGCGATGGCCTGCTTTTTCATTCCGCTGGTCACCATCACGCTGTCGGGCCTGCCGTATGACCGGATTCCGGCGGCTTCGGGACTGTCCAACTTCGTGCGTATCCTGGCCGGCTCCTTCGGCACCTCGATTGCCACTACTGTCTGGCAGAACCGCGCCGCCATGCACCATGCGCAGCTCAGTGAATATGTCAACACCGGCAGTGTGGCGGCCAACAGTGCGCTGTCGGGCCTGGCCGGTGCCGGGCTGTCGCCCGAGCAGGGGCTGGGCGCCATCAACCGGCTGGTGGACCAGCAGGCCTATATGCTGGCCGCGAACGACGTGTTTTATGCCTCGGCGCTGATCTTTTTGCTGTTGATTCCACTGGTCTACCTGACGCGGCCGACGCTTGCGGGCGCGGGCAGTGCCGACGCGGCCGCCGGTGCGCACTGACCGCCGGCGAAGCGGCAGCGCAGCCCTGCGGCCAACGGATTTTTAGCATCAAAAATGCTGTTTCCGCTTGTCCTGAATTGTGATGAAGCTATTAATTACGTAGCAAAGACGCCGGCTGGCCGACAGCCTCTGCTCAGGCCATCAGGCTGCCACGGCTTGCAGCGCGGCAGCGGCAATGTCCAGCGAGCGCAGCCGCAAGGCCGGGTCGTGGATGTCGCAGACCAGCAGGAATTCGTCGGCATCCGTGGCCTGCGCCAGCGCACTCAGGCCTTCATGCACCGTGTCCGGGCCACCCACCACGGCAGCGGCCAGGAAGTCGCCGATGGCCGCGCGCTCCTGCGGATGTTGCTGGGCCAGGAAATGCTCCACCGGTGGCTGCAGGCCGCCCCTGGCGCCGGTCAGGATGCCGAGCACCCGCTGGTAGGTGCTGCTGGCCAGGAAATCAGCTTCCTCGTCGGTCGGCGCGGCAATCAGCGGCACGCCGATCGCCACATACGGCCTGGCCAGCGTGGCGGATGGCTTGAAATTCTGCCGGTACAAGCCAATCGCCTGCAGCAGCAGGCGCGGTGCGAAATGCGAGGCAAACGCATAGGGCAGGCCGCGCTCGGCCGCCAGCTGCGCAGAAAACAGGCTGGAGCCCAGCAGCCAGATCGGCACATGGGTGCCCGCGCCCGGCATGGCAATCAGCCGCTGGCCGGGCCGCACCGGCCCCAGCAGGCGCTGCAACTCGGCCACGTCCTGCGGAAAATCGTCTGCCGTTTCGGTGCGTTCGCGCCGCAGCGCCCGCATCGTGGCCTGGTCGGTACCCGGCGCGCGGCCCAGGCCCAGGTCGATGCGCCCCGGGTACAACTCGGCCAGCGTGCCAAACGCCTCGGCCACCACCAGCGGCGCATGGTTGGGGAGCATCACGCCGCCCGAGCCCACGCGGATGGTGTGCGTGCCGCCGGCGATGTGGCCGACCAGCACGGCAGTCGCCGAACTGGCAATGCCGGCCATGTTGTGGTGTTCGGCCAGCCAGTAACGCTTGAAGCCTAGCCGCTCGGCATGCTGCGCGGTGCGCAGGGCAATCGCCAGCGCATCGGCCACGGTGCCGCCTTCGCGGACCGAGACCAGATCGAGCATGGACAGGGCAATGGTGTGGAGGGCTTTCATGGGTTTGGATTGTCGTGCGTTGCGCCAAGCCATGCTGGGGTGTGGTTTGTAGCGGTGCGGTCCTGACCAGCAGCGTAGGGGTGAATCCGAAGTGCCCCTTCGCGCTCGAAGCCTCGGGCGACACTGAGGCCGTCCTTGACGGACCGAAATTGCAGCAGCTGTTTTCAAACCTGCTCAACAACGCCGCCCCGTACCGCGACGGCGCCAATCCCGTCACCATCATTGTTCGGCGCGAAAAGGAAACCATTTCCGTGCGAGTGTCCAACCAGGGACCGATCATTCCCGCAGCCTCCCAGGACGCGATCTTTGACCCGATGATTCAGCTTGCAGTGAAAGAGGGGCAGCAAAAGGGCGCGGCAAACAGCAGCTTGGGCCTGGGCCTGTTCATCGCACGTGAAGTCACTGAGGCGCATGGCGGCACCATCAAGGCTGAGTCCACTGAAGAACGGGGTACGGTGTTTACCGTTTCACTTCCTCGTCAGGCTGCGCATGATCATGGAGGTGCTGGCGCCCCCGCTCGTTACCCGCAATGAAGCAGCACCCGTCACAACTTGGTCTTCTGTTGGAAATAAGCCAGTCGATGGTGCACTGCCGGTGCAAAGCTGGCTGCGGCAGCTCCCGCTTTGATCCCGATGCTGCCGTTGGTTTGCGTAACCTGTCCGCACGTCAACTGCACCCAGACACGCAAGCGGCCTTCCGTCAATGGCCGGCACCGGCCAGATCGTCTTCACATCCGCAGCGCCTGGCCATACCCCGTCATCTCCAGATACCCGCTCCCCACGCGCCGGTCCTGGCTGTCCAGCAACTCGCTCAGACCTTCCCAGTAAATCGAGCCGGTGGAGTTTCGGCTGTCCAGTTCCTGGTTGTCGAGCAGCGCTTTCACGGTGTAGGTGCCTGCCGGCGTTTGCACGCGCCACCGCACCGGGTAGCTGATTTGCGTGAGCGGGCTGGTCCAGTGCCGCAGGGGGCTGAAGCTGACGTCGCTGGCGTTGAAAATGCGCAACTCGCCGCTGGCGGAGCGCCAGGAGCCGCCGGCCCAGATGGCATTGCCGGCTTTGTCGCGCAGCCGAAAGGCGGTGAGGGCGCCGCCGTCGTCCAGGTTCATGCCCATCCAGTCCCAGCCCACCGCGCCCGGGGCGAGGATTTCTTCGCTCCACTCATGGTCCAGCCAGGACTTGCCGCTGACTTCAAACGTCTGTCCCTTGATTTGCAGCCGGCCGTGCGTGGCCAGTTGCGGCTGGCTGTAGTAGTAGCTGGCCTGTTTTTCTTCGGGGCCTTTGCGCGACAGGCCTTGCTTGCCTTGCAGTAGCACGCTTTGCGTTTCCTCGAATTGCAAGCTCAGGCCAAAGTCGGTGGCCGGCAGTTCGGCGGCGTAGCGCGGGCCATTGGCGGTCAAGGTCCAGTCGCGCAGCTTGAGCGCCATGTCTTGCTGGCTGGCCGACGCCACGCCAAAGCCTTCGCGGGCGATGCGCTGGTCGTGCCAGAGCTTGCTACCCTGCACATCGGTCACGGCGGCGTGCGCAAAAACCAGTTGCCGGGCGGCAAAGTTCGATGTCATTTGCGCCGTGCCGTCGACACGCGAGCGAAAGAAGGTGAGCTGGAAACCGAAACGGCGCGGGCTGGCTGCGTCGGTGCTGGCTTGGCCGGTGATGTACCACCATTCGGTGCGAAAGTCGGGGTGCGCGCCGCGGTCGCGCGGGAACACCAGCGTTTTGGCGGGCAGGGCGAGAACGGGTGTGTTGAAGGCGGCGCCGCCCAGTCCTGCCACGCTGGCCATCAGAAGGCGGCGGCGCAGCGCACTGCGGGGCGGCATTGGCAGGCAGACGGTCGGATTGGCGCCCATGTCAGCACTCCAGCACGGGCCGCATCAGCCGCTCGATGCGCTGACGCGGCGCTGCGCAATTGCCCACCTGGTCAAGTACCCAGTCGGCGTCGTGGTAAGTCGGCAGGTAGCGCTCGCCCGAATCGCACAGCAGCGACAGCAGCGAGCCCTGCTCGCCGCGTGCCAGCATCTCGTGGGCCAGCGTCAGCATGCAAAAAAAATTGGTGCCGGTGGACGGGCCGACGCGACGGCCCAGCAGCTGGCCAAGCGCTTGCATGGCGGCCAGCGAGTCGGTGTCGGCCACTTCGAGCATCCGGTCGATGACGGTGCGGATGAAGCTGGCTTCCACGCGTGGCCGGCCAATGCCTTCGATGCGCGAGCCTGCGCCCGTCAGATGGGCGTTGCCGGTGCGGTGGTATTCGCCAAAGACCGAGCCGGCCGGGTCGGCCACGCACAGCTGGCTGGCGTGGCGCTGGTAGCGCACATAGCGGCCTATCGTGGCGCTGGTGCCGCCCGTGCCGGCGCCCACCACGATCCACCGCGGCACCGGATGGCGTTCATGCGCCATCTGGCTGAACATGCTTTGGGCAATGTTGTTGTTGCCGCGCCAGTCGGTGGCGCGTTCGGCGTAGGTGAACTGGTCCATGTAATGGCCTTGGGTGTCAATGGCCAGTTGACGGGCTGCCTCATGCACCTGTGCGGCGCTGTCAACCCAGTGGCAGCGCCCGCCATAGAAGGTAATTTGCGTCACTTTTTCAGGCGAGGTGTTGTGCGGCATCACGGCCACGAAAGGCAGGCCCAGCAGACGGGCAAAGTAGGCTTCGCTTACCGCCGTGGAGCCGCTGGACGCCTCGACGATGGTCGAGGATTCATGGATGAAGCCATTGCACAGCGCATACAAAAAAAGCGACCGCGCCAGGCGGTGCTTGAGGCTGCCGGTCGGGTGCGTCGATTCGTCCTTGAGGTAAAAGTCAATGCCCCGTGCCGCAAATTCGGGCAGCGGCAGGGCAATCAGGTGCGTGTCGGCGCTGCGCTGGAAGTCAGCCTCAATGCGGCCAAGTGCAGCGCTGAGCCAGCGGTTTTTGGGGGTGCGGAAGGATGTCATGTGCTAGATTCTCGCCAAAGGTGTCGCGGCTGTGCCAGGACGCCTTGAAGTCGGACTATTGGGTCGCGCTACTGGCTGATTTTTCTCGCCTCTTCCACCTGGTACTCGAAGTAGCGCTGGAAACTGAAAACAATGCTCGACATCAGTGAGATGGTGCCAAACAGCAAGGCAAACACAACGGCGCCAATTGTCAGCCAGCTGGTATTGCCGGCGCGCGCATCGGTCGAGGCAGGATTGTGGATCACATTCCATTTCTCAGACGCCATCAAGCCGTAATAGATTCCTGTCAGCGCCGTGCCCGCCAGCGTGAAACCCAGCAGGGGAATCAGCACCCAGGCCAGGTGGTCGTCCTGGCCGTATGACTGCACCCTGTGGACTCCCCACCAGCCCAATGCCGCGACCAGGGGATGCGCCCAGGCCCAAAGATCCCGCCAGCCATACAGGTAAAAGCGGTGCAGCCCCAATTGGCCGCCAATGAAGGCCAGCCAGGCGGCGAGTGTTTTGTTTTTCTGATGGGGTGAATGCATGGGCTGGATTATGGGGCGGGGAGCTCGGCTGGCCGCTCTGAACGGCCAGGTCCAAGGGTCTTTTGCATGATCACGATATCGCGCCAGGCGCCGAATATCCAGCCGCAGGCCTCGACGATGCCAACCCGCCTGAAACCCAGCGCAAGGTGAACGCCGAGCGACCCGGCATTGGCCGAATCACTGATGATGGCCATGACCTTGCGAATTCCCGCCGCCTCGCAACGCGCCAGGAGTTCGTCCAGCAGGCCACGGCCCAGGCCCTTGCGGTCCAGACCTGGCGCAAGAATAAACCGAGTCCGCGACCGAATACCGTTAGGCCGGACGCGGCTTGAACCAGTTGCCATAGGCAAAGCCCGGAATCTTTCCGTCCTGTTCGGCCACCAGATAGGGCAGGCCTTTGGACCGCTCATCTGAACGTCGGGCCGCCATGTCGCCGGCACTGGGTGGATTGGCTTCGAAAGTGCCGGTGCCGTGCAGGGCATGGTGGGCATAAATGGCGGTGATGGCGGCGATGTCTTCGTCGCGGCTGGGACGTAGGAGTGGCATGCATAACAAAGAGAAGAAGTTTTCGGTCTTGCCATTGGCGGCATCAATCAGGGGAAGGATTTTCCATTGAAAACGGCCTGGCACGCGAAGCAACCTGGAGCGCAAGCTATAATCGCAGGCTTTGCAGCATTTCGCTGGCCGGGTGGCCATGTCGTGTGTCTCAAGCGCTGCAGGAATACTGGGGTTATTTTTACCCCGCCACCCAAGGATAAATCATGGTCGTCATCCGGCTTTCACGCGGCGGTTCTAAGCACCGTCCATTTTTCAACATCGTTGTGGCTGACAAGCGCGTTCGCCGCGATGGTCGCTTCATCGAGCGCATCGGTTTTTACAACCCGATTGCCAAAGGCGGCGAAGAAGGCCTGCGCATCGTGCAGGACCGCCTGACCCACTGGATCGGCGTTGGCGCCCAAGCGTCGCCGACCGTTTTGCGCTTGATCAAGCAAGGTGGCGCTTCGGTTGCAGTTTCTGCCGCTGAGCTGCCTGCTGACGTCGCAGCAGCCTGATTTAGCTGCTTTTCAATGATGCCTGGCCTTCAACCGTCTGCGGGTTTGACACCGTCAAAGCTGCCTGAAGATGCGATTGAGGTCGGGCGCATTCTGGATGCGTGGGGTGTCAAGGGCTGGCTCAAGGTCCTGCCCCACAGCAACGACCCGGAAGCGCTTCTTGCCGCTGAAACCTGGTACCTGCAGGCGCCCGACGCCAAGTTCCGGCCCGGTTTCAGCCTTTTCTCCGGTACCGTTTCCCTCAAGGTGGACGAGTCCAAAATCCATTCCGGCTCGGTAGTGGTCAAGTTTGCCGGTCTTGATGACCGCACGCCTGCCGAAGCCTTGCGCGGCGCCCGGATATTCCTTTCGCGCAGCAGCTTTCCAGCCGCTTCGTCCGATGAATATTACTGGGTCGATTTGATAGGCCTGAACGTCGTCAACCGCGAAGGCGTTGCCTTGGGCTGCGTCCGCGACCTGATGACGACCGGTCCGCAGTCGGTCCTGTGCATCGAGTACAGCAGCACGCAGGAAGACGGCAGCAGTGCCGCAGCCGAACGCATGATTCCGTTTGTCGCGGCCTATGTCGACAAGGTCGATATCGCCGGCAAATGCATCACCGTTGACTGGCAGCCCGACTATTGACGCTTGATGCGGCTGTGGGGCCATGTGCCCTGCTGCATCCGGCTCTTCGTGTTCTCCGGCCTTCAAAGTAGTTTTTCATGCGCTTTGATGTCATCACCCTGTTTCCCGAGATTTTTACGCCCTTCCTGACCAGTGGCGTGACCCGCCGCGCCTATGAATCCGGCCTGGTCGAGGTCCGGCTCTGGAATCCGCGCGACTTTGCCGAGGGCCGCTACCGGCGTGTCGATGACCGGCCTTTTGGCGGCGGCCCGGGCATGGTCATGCTGGCCGAGCCGCTGACGCTTTGCCTTGAAAGCCTGCGCACCGACCGGCTGGCCAGCGCTGCGCCCGATGCGCCCACGGTTCTTTTTTCTCCCGTTGGCGACGTGCTGACCCATGCCGGCGTCGAGCGCTGGTCAACCGGCAGCAGTGGCGCAGTGCTGATCTGTGGCCGATACGAAGGGCTGGACCAGCGCTTCATCGACACCCATGTCGATCTTCAAATCAGTCTGGGCGACTTCGTGCTTTCGGGCGGTGAACTCGCTGCCATGGCCCTGCTGGATGCAGTCGCCCGGTTGCAGCCGGGCGTGCTGAACGACGAAGGCAGCCACCAGATGGACAGTTTCAATCCGGCGCTCGATGGCCTGCTGGACTGCCCGCACTACACTCGCCCTGAAGCCTGGCGTGGCCAATCCGTGCCACCGGTTCTGATGTCCGGCAACCATTCGCTCATCGAGCGCTGGCGGCGCGAGCAGCGGTTGGCCCTCACGCAGCGCCAGCGACCCGAACTGGTCCGTGCAGCACGCAGGGCTGGATACCTGAGCAAGGGTGACGAAGCTTTCCTGATTAATTTTCCAAAAAATCCTGTCCCGGACGTCTGAATTGCTATAATCACAGGCTTTTCGATCCTCTGGCGGCCACTGCAACCATTTGATTTTTTTGAATCAATCCCTGGATTTGCGGTCTTTAGCGCAGCGCGTGCATGAGCGAAATTAGTTAGATGGAAAAATCATGAATCTGATTCAGACTCTTGAGCAGGAAGAAATTGCCCGCTTGAACAAGACCATTCCGGTTTACGCGCCTGGCGACACCGTCATCGTGAGCGTGAACGTGGTTGAAGGCACGCGCAAGCGTTTGCAGGCTTTTGAAGGTGTCGTGATTGCCAAGCGTAATCGCGGCCTCAATTCCAGCTTCATCGTTCGCAAGATCTCCAATGGCGAAGGCGTCGAGCGCACCTTTCAGGTGTACAGCCCGCTGATTGCCAAGATTGAAGTCAAGCGCAAGGGTGATGTGCGCCGTGCCAAGCTGTACTACCTGCGCAGCCGCAGCGGCAAGTCGGCACGTATCAAGGAAAAGCTGGGCGTCAAGGCTGTCAAGGCCGTGCAGCCCGCACAGGCTGTGTAAAAACACCTGTCAAGCACCTGTCGCTTTCGAAAAGCCGCTTTAACGAGCGGCTTTTTTTATGCTTGTTATCCTGTCCCGCCATGAAACCCGTCAAGTCCTCTTCCTTGCCAGTTTTTGATCCGCGTTCCATTCCCGTGCTAGGCATCGACAGCCACCTGGCTGGCGTCGCCCCTGATCGGCTCACGCCGCAAGCGCTGCGTGACCGTTTCAGGCATCCTCCGATGTGGGTGCCCGAGCACAGCGTGGAAACGAGCTTCTCCGGCCGGACGCCAGCGCTGGCTGCAGTCTTGTTGCCTTTGGTGATGCGCGACGAACTCACGCTGTTGCTGACCGAGCGCTCGACCAACCTGTCCACGCACTCAGGCCAGATTGCCTTTCCGGGCGGCCGCACCGACGACACCGACCAGGACGCGGTCGATACCGCGTTGCGGGAAGCGCATGAGGAAATAGCCTTGCCGCGCCACCATGTCGAGGTGCTGGGCACCTTGCCGACCTATGTCACGGGTTCAGCTTTCATCATCACGCCGGTGGTGGCGCTGGTCAGGCCGGGCTTTCAGCTGCATCCCAACCCGGGAGAAGTGGCCGATGTGTTTGAAGTGCCGCTCAGGTTTCTGATGAACCCTGCGCACCACCGGCGCCATGAAACAGAGTTCAACGGCGTGCTGCGTCAGTGGCTGTCCATGCCTTACAGTGATCCGATGAGCCAGACGGCGGGCAGTGAAATCACGGAACGCTACATCTGGGGTGCAACGGCGGGCATGCTGCGAAACTTCTACCGTTTTCTCAGCGCCTGAACTCCCCACCTCCGCATGGCAGCAAACCAAACGCAGCGGGGAGCAATAGCGCCAAAGTGCCCATGGGGCTTTCAATACCAGCAAGGGCCGCAGGCGCAGCAGCCCCCTCGGGGGCAGGAAGCCATACGCAGTGGGCGACCGTGGGGGTCCGTTATGATTTGCCATGAGCTTTTTTGCCGTTTTGTTTGCACTGATCCTGGAGCAGGCCCGTCCCCTGGCCCGCGGCAACTGGATTCATGCCACTTTCCTGGGCTGGGCGCGTTGGGGCCACCGCAGCCTGGATGCTGGCAAGCCGCATCATGGATGGATCACCTGGGTTTTTGCCGTCATGGTGCCCACGCTGCTGACGCTGCTGGTGCACTGGCTGCTGTGGCAGGTCAATGTCTTGCTGGCCTTTGCCTGGAGCGTGGCGGTCCTGTATGTCACGCTGGGTTTCCGCCAGTTCAGCCATTACTTCACCGACATTCGCAATGCGTTGGACGACGGCAACGAAGACCTGGCCCGCGAATTGCTGGCCGAATGGCGTCAGGTCGATGCCAGCGAACTGCCGCGCAGCGAAATCGTTCGCCATGTGATCGAATATTCAGTGCTTGCCGCACACCGCCATGTGTTTGGCGTACTCGGCTGGTTTTCAGTGCTGGCCGCTTTTGGATTCGGACCCGCCGGTGCGGTGCTTTACCGGATGAGCGAATTTGTCGCACGCTACTGGAGCTACAAGAGCCGAACGCCGGGGGAGGGCGCCAGCCCGGCCCTGCAGCATGTGGCCAACCTTGTCTGGGGCAACATTGATTTCGTGCCTTCGCGCATCACGTCGCTGGGCTTTGCCGTGGTCGGCAGTTTTGAGGATGCCATCGACTCGTGGCGCAATTACACCCAACGCTTTCCCACTGGTGCGGCCCTCGCCACGGCCGGCCGCAACGACGGGCTGATCCTGGCTGCTACTTCGGGCGCGGTGAATGTGCAGCTTGGAGGCGCGGCACTCAATCCCGTGCTGGTCGCCACTGTCTCGCAGGAATTCGAGGTGGGTGGACTGGCCGATATTGACGATGCCGCCGTCACGGCACCAGCGACCTGCCGCGAGCCCGAGGTGGCCCACCTTCGCAGCGTCGTGGGCCTGGTCTGGCGTTCTGTGGTGCTGTGGATGGTGCTGCTGGCGCTGCTGACGCTGGCCCGGCTGCTGGGATAGCCGGACAGCCGCTTGCCTTTTTCAATACCGGGTCTGTGAAAGCTCTGCAAACAGTTCGCTATACAAACGATAGCGATTAGTGCTTATGCTGCTTGCGGAAACGGTGGATTTGACCTCTAAAATAACGCCGCAACCCGGTTCATGCAGGTGGGTGCAGTTGTAGAACTTGCAGTCCTGCGCATGCGCCTTGAAGTCGGGCATGTAGTTGGCCAGTTGCATCGGGTCGATGTGGTGCAAGCCGAATTCCTGGAAGCCCGGCGAGTCGATCAACGCCGTCGTCCTGGCTTCATCGACCCAGTAAAGCGTCGTGCTGGTGGTGGTGTGCTTGCCGGAGTTCAGCGCCTGCGAAATCTCGGCGGTCAACACCTTGGCCTGCGGCACCAGGAGGTTGGTCAGGCTGCTTTTGCCGGCGCCGGACGGGCCGAGCACCAGGGTTTTCTTTCTGCTCAAAAGTTCCATCAATTCTCGGGTCTGCTCCGCATCTTCAGGCGCCGTCGCGGCTTTTGGCTTGATCGCCAGTGGCAGCATCTGGTAGCCCATGGTCCGGTAGGGTGCCAGCTTGGCCCAGGCCCGGCCGAAGGGCTCGGCCAGATCACTCTTGTTCAGTGCAATGATGGGCTTGATGCGCTCGGCTTCTGCCGCGATCAGGGCGCGCGTCAGCTGGCTTTCGGAGAATTCGGGTTCTGCCGCGATCAGGATCAGCACCTGGTCCAGATTGGCGGCAAACGACTTGGTGCGCATTTCGTCCTGGCGGTAGAACAGGTTGCTGCGCTCCTCGATTTTTTCGATGGTGCCTTCGTCCTGAGACGGCAGCCAGCGAATGCGGTCGCCAACGACCACTTGGCTTTTCTTTCCGCGGGGATGGCAGATCACGCGCTCGCCGGATTCGGTTTCGACCATCACATGGCGGCCAAAACCGGCCACCACCAGACCCGATTGTGTGCCTGCAGGCGTCGTTTCGCTGGCACGCGCCGAACGCAAGGGCTTGCTCAAGCCAGCAAGGCGTCAGCTTTCGACGCACAGAAAAAGTCGCTGACGGAAATGCCCTTGACATCGTGCGTGTTGAAGCGCACCTTGCACTGGCCGTAGCTGGCTTCGAGGTCGGGATGGTGGTCTTCTGCGTTGGCAATGAATGCCACCGCATTCACAAAACCAATGGTTTCGTAAAAGTTTTTGAATTTGTAGGTTTTCTCCAGCGCGCCCTCGATCAGCCGCCAGCCCAGGGCCTGCTCGCCGTTGAGCTTGCTCAAATGGGTGACGATTTCGGTGGCGCTCAGGGCGCGTCGGTTTTGATGGATCGGGTTGCTCATGCGGCAGCACTTTCAGGAGAAGGGGTCATGGGGGCCATGCGTCCCAGCCGCTCGGAGGCCGGCGGATGGGAATAGTAGAACTTCACAAACACCGGGTCTGGCGTGAGCGTGCTGGCATTGTCCTGGTAGAGCTTGAGCAGGGCACTTTGCAGGTCCCTGCCGTCGGTTTGCGAGATGGCGTAGGCGTCCGCCTCGAACTCATGCCTGCGCGACGACAGCGCCATGAGCGGGGAAATAAAAAAGCTGAACAGCGGAACGACCATCAGGAACAGCAGCAGCGCCAGCGCGTCGTTGCTGCCCGTCAGGTTGGGTCGCACGCCGAGTCCGGTGTAAAACCAGACCTGGGTGGACAGCCAGCCGAGCAGTGCAAACCCCACCAGGCTCATGGCAAACATCACGCCGATGCGCTTGATGATGTGCTTGTGCTTGAAATGGCCCAGTTCATGCGCCAGCACGGCATCGACCTCCGCCGGATTGAGCTGCTTGAGCAAGGTGTCGTAGAACACCACCCGCTTGGCCGCGCCAAAGCCGGTGAAGTACGCATTGGCATGCGCCGAACGCCGGCTGCCGTCCATCACAAACAGACCTTTGGCGGCAAAGCCGCAGCGCTGCATCAGCGCCGTGACACGCGCCTTCAGCGCTTCGTCGTCTAGTGGCTTGAACTTATTGAACAGAGGCGCAATCACCGTCGGGAAAAGCACCAGCACCAACAGGTTGAAGCCCATCCATGCGACCCAGGTCCACAGCCACCACAACGTACCTGCGCTGCCCATGAGCCACAGGATCAGCGCCACGATGGGCAGGCCGATGACCGTGCCAACGATGGTGGATTTGAAGAGGTCGGCCAGCCACAGCTTGAGCGTCATCTGGTTGAAGCCAAAGCGCTCCTCAAGCCGAAAAGTCTTGTACAGCGTGAACGGCAGGTCGAGCAGGCCGCTGACGAGGCCGAATGCAGCGAGCAGCGCCAGTTGAGGCACCAGCGCGCCGTAGTCGGCCAGGCCCGAGCGCATCAAGGCCTGGTTCAACGTGTCAATGCCGCCCAACAGCGTCCAGCCCATCAGCAGTGCAGCGGCGAATGCCATTTCCAGCATGCCCAGGCGTGTCTTGGCAATCGTGTAGTCCGCCGCCTTTTGGTGCGAGGGCAAGCTGATGGTGGAAGCAAAAGCGGCCGGCACCTGGTTTCGATGCCGTGCAACATGGCGAATCTGCCGCGTGGCCAGGTAGAACTTCGTCAGCAGCCCGAGCATGAGCAGGCCTGTGAACAGCAGTGTGAATACAAAAGAGGGGTCAATCATGGGGATGAGTTTAGGCGATAGGCGAGAATCGCAAGATGTTAGAGACTGAACCCTTATTGAAGAAATCTGACCAGAACCTGGTCTGGCTGGACTGCGAAATGACCGGGCTGGACCCGGAAAAGGAACGCATCATTGAAATTGCCGTGGTCGTGACCGGCCCGCAACTCACGCCGCGCATCGAAGGCCCGGTGCTGACCATCCACCAGTCCGACGCCTTGCTGGAGCAGATGGACAAGTGGAACAAGGGCACGCACGGCCGCAGCGGCCTCATCGACAAGGTCAAGGCCAGCACGTTGAACGAAGAAGATGCCCAGGTGCAATTGCTCGCCTTCCTGGCAAAGTACGTTCCTAAAGGAAAGGCGCCGATGTGCGGCAACTCCATCGGACAGGACCGGCGCTTTTTGGTCAAGTACATGCCAAGGCTGGAAACTTTTTTCCATTACCGCAATATCGATGTCAGTACCTTCAAGGAACTGGCGAAGCGCTGGCAGCCCGAGGTGTACAGCGCGTTCAAGAAGCGGCAACTCCACACGGCGCTGGCTGACGTGCATGAATCGATTGACGAATTGCTGCATTACCGTGAGCATTTTTTGAAGTAACTCCTAGCTTTCCGGCATTTTGCGCATAGCCGGCAGGCAATCGTTGCTCTTGAAAATATAGTTGATTCGCCTGTCCGGACTCACTTTTTGACTTGACGATGAACGGTAGTAACATTGATTCATTAAGGGTAACTGGTAGAAACCCGCAAACCATGCCATAATAGCGGGCTTGCAGTTGCACGCCGTGCCAACCGCATTTGTACATCTACCTCACACTTTTGGACTCTATTTTCAGAGTCACCGTATCAAGGCAATTCTGCTCTTGGTCCGTATATTCGTTTGATGGTTGATGTTTTATTAACCATGAACGAAGCCTTCCGCATCGCGGGGGTGGAGTTTCCTGTTCATTCGCCACAAACGAAGCGGACAGGGGATTAGTGAGAAGAAAACATGACTGACTCTTTTGAGACTCGCGGCGACTTTGCGTCCGACAATACCGAAACCATCTCCGATCTGGACATCCACGTGATTCCCGATTTCTCGTCCGACGAGCCCGTTGCCATGGCAACCTCGCTGGAAGCCGTTGTTGCCGAGCCTAACGGCTTTGTGAAGCTCGGCCTGGCCAAGGAACTGCTGCAAGCAGTTGCCGACATGGGCTTTACCCAACCTACCTCGGTGCAGCTGGCCACCATCCCCAAGGCCATGCAAGCCCTGGACGCCGACCCGAAAGCGCCCAAATTCACCGACCTGCTGGTTTCTAGCCAGACCGGTAGCGGCAAGACCGCTGCGTTCCTGTTGCCCGTGCTGCACACCCTGTTGAAACAGCAGGAAGAAGCCGAGCGTTTTGAACGTGCCGAATTCGAACGCCTGAGCGCCGAAGCGGTTGCCCGCGGTGAAGCGCCGATGAAAAAGCCCAAGCGCAAGGACCCGACCAATATGCGCAACTTCAAGGCCGCCACCCCTGGCGCCCTGATCTTGTGCCCAACGCGTGAGCTGGCCCAACAGGTTTGTGCCGACGCGATCGACCTGGTTCGCCATTGCCGCGGCCTGCGCGTTGCCAACGTCGTTGGCGGCATTCCTTACCAGTTGCAAATTGCCAAGCTGCAAAACGCCGACCTCGTCGTGGCCACGCCCGGCCGTCTGCTTGACTTGCAGCGCAGCATGCAGATCAAGCTCGACCAGGTGCAATTCCTCGTCGTTGACGAAGCCGACCGTATGCTCGACCTCGGCTTTGCCGACGACCTGACTGAAGTCAACCAGCTCACCATCGAGCGCAAGCAGACCATGATGTTCAGCGCCACGTTTGCGCCGCGCATCATGCAACTCGCCACCCGCGTGATGCGTCAGCCACAGCGTGTCGAGATTGACTCGCCGCACGAAAAACATGCGTCGATCACCCAGTCTTTGCTGTGGGCCGACAACATGACCCACAAGCGCAAGTTGCTGGACCACTGGCTGCGCGACACCACCATCAACCAGGCGATCGTTTTTGCCTGCACGCAGGTGGAATGTGACGGCTTGGCCAATGATTTGGTGCAAGAAGGCTTCAGCGCCGTGGCACTGCACGGTGCGCTGGGCCAGGGCCTGCGCAACCGTCGCCTGATGGCGTTCCGTGACGGCCGTGTGCAGATTCTGGTAGCGACCGATGTGGCTGCCCGTGGTCTGGACGTTCCGACCATCACCCACGTCATCAACTACGGCCTGCCGATGAAAGCCGAAGATTACGTTCACCGCATTGGTCGTACCGGCCGTGCCGGCCGCGAAGGCCAGGCGATCACGATTGCCGAATTCCGCGATCGTCGCAAGATCCAGGACATCGAGCACTACACACAGCAAAACCTGAAGGCCAGCACGATTCCCGGTCTGGAGCCCCAGCAGCGTTTCGCGCCAACGTCCGAGCGTCCACGTGGCAATTTCGGTGGTGGCCGCGATGACCGCGGTGGCGGCCGCAGCTTCGGCGGCGGTGGCGGCGACCGTGGCGGCTTCGGCGGCCGCAAGCCAGCCGGTGGCGGTTTTGGCGGCGGCAATGCAGGCAGCTTTGGCGGCAATTCCGGTGGCGGCTTCGGCGGCAACCGTGATGACCGTGGTGGTGCCTTCCAGGGCCGTCCTCCAGCGCCGCAGGGCAATAACTACGCCGACCGTTCGGGCTTCAATGACCGCAACGCCCGTCGTCCGGATGACCGCGGCTTTGGCGGTGGCAACAACAACGCCGGCTTTGCACCGCGTGAAGACCGTGGCAACTTTGGCGGTGGCAACGAAGGCTTTGCGCCCCGTGGTGATTTTGCAGACCGCAAGCCCGCTTTTGCCCGTCCCGCCGGTAAAGTGTTCGTGCCACGCGATGCGGCCAAAAAGCCGGGCGGCAAGTTCACCAAGCCTTTCCGCGACTGAGCATGGTGTGAGCTGCTGATTGTTTTTTGATCAGCTCGCAAGCCAAAAGGCCGCTGCCCACCGAAAGGTGCGCAGCGGCCTTTTTTTGGCGCTCCGGAAAAGACCTGTGCCAAGATACGGTTTTCGTAGACCCTCAAACAAAACACCCATGAACAACGAAGCACAAACGTGGAATCCGCAATGGCTGGACAGCATGTACAACAACCGGCTGCTGGTGCCGGGTCATGCGGCACACTTCACGCGCTGGGCGACGGACTCGCAAAGTGCGCGCCAACAGCTGCCTTGTCAGCTTGACGTGGCTTACGGCGAGCAGCCTGCAGAAACACTGGATATTTTTTCGGCCAACGGCGTCAGCCAGGGCAAAGGCGCGCCGGTGCTGGTGTTCATCCATGGTGGCTACTGGCGTGCGCTGGACAAGGCTGATCATTCCTTCATTGCGCCCGCGTTCGCACAGGCCGGAGCCTGCGTCGTGGTGCTCAACTACGCCTTGTGCCCGGCGGTGACGATTCCGGACATTGTCAGGCAAATAGTCAAGGCGCTGGTATGGACGTGGCGGCATGTTGCCGGGCAGGGGGGTGACCCTGCGCGCATCACGGTGGCCGGCCATTCTGCGGGCGGACACCTGGCTGCGATGCTGCTGGCGTGCGACTGGTCAGCGCATGCGCCCGATTTGCCGCAAGCCCTGGTCAAGAATGCGTTGTCGATCTCGGGCCTGTACGACCTGGCGCCGATTCGTCAGACGCCATTCCTCCAGGATTTGCAGTTGACGCCCGGGCAGGTCAGGCAAGCCAGCCCCGTGTTGCTGCCGCGTCCGCCGCAAGGCACGCTTTTCAGCGTGGCAGGGGGCGACGAAAGCGATGAGTTCCTCCGGCAGAACCGGCTGATCCAGCAAGCCTGGGGTCTTGAAACCGTACCGGTTTGCGAATCGCTGCCGGGTCTGAACCATTTCAGCATTCTTGAAGCCTTGACAGAACCTTCGCACCGCCTGCACAGGCTGGCGTTTGAACTGCTCGGCCTTGAGGTGCCGCGCCGCTGAAACGCCGCGCGGCCTGGTTCACATCATCAGGTCTTCGTTGGAGTTCTTGCCGCCCAGAATCACGTAGTTGACCTTGCGGATGTCCATCAGCCGGGTGCCGCCTGAATAACTGATGGCACTTTGCACGTCTTCTTCCATTTCGCGAAGCGTATCGACCAGCTTGCCCTTGATCGGCTCCAGGATGCGCTTGCCTTCGACGTGCTTGTATTCGCCCTTGTTGAAGTCCGAGGCGCTGCCGTAGTATTCCTTGAACAGTTGGCCATCGACCTCCACTGTCTGTCCCGGGCTTTCTTCGAGGCCCGCCAGCATTGAGCCGATCATCACCATGGTCGCGCCAAAGCGGATGGACTTGGCAACGTCGCCATGCTCGCGGATGCCGCCGTCGGCAATGATGGGTTTGGTCGCCACGCGGGCGCACCATTTGAGCGCCGACAACTGCCAGCCGCCGGTGCCAAAGCCGGTCTTCATCTTGGTGATGCAGACCTTGCCGGGGCCAATGCCGACCTTGGTCGCATCGGCCCCCCAGTTTTCCAGGTCAATCACCGCCTCGGGCGTGGCGACGTTGCCGGCGATCACGAACGATTCTGGCAGCTGGTCCTTCAGGTAGCGGATCATTTTCTGCACCGTGTCGGCATGGCCATGGGCAATGTCGATGGTGATGTATTCCGGTGCCAGGCCTTCGGCCACCAGCTGGTCAACGGTGTCGTAGTCGGGCTGCTTCACGCCCAGCGAGATCGAGGCATACGCGCCCCGCGCCTTCATGTCGCGGACAAACTGCAGGTTGTCCAGGTCAAAGCGGTGCATCACGTAGAAGTAGCCGTTTTGCGCCATCCATACACAAATGTCTTCGTTGACCACCGTCTTCATGTTGGCCGGCACCACCGGAATGCGAAAGCTGCGCGCGCCCAGCGTCACGCTGGCATCGCATTCGGAGCGGCTTTCGACACGGCATTTGCGCGGCAGCAGCAGGATGTTGTCGTAGTCGAATATTTCCATGATTTTCCCCAAGCTCCAGAAAAAAACTGTTGATGAACAGAAGGCGCTTGGACTGGCCGGTTTTTGGTAGAACCTTCACCGCAAGTGTGAAACTTCCAAAAAAAAACCGGGCGCAATTGCTTGGGCCCGGTGACTGATTCTAGGGGCTTGGCGGCCCGCTGAATGGCATTGGCCGCAATATCCTTGCTTGGCGGGTGCTTCAAGGTGCGATACAACGTGATTGCGCCGCCAGCAGCACGCGGCCCTTTTCATCCTCGACCCAGCCGATGACGCGCAGGCGATCCGAATTTGCCCCCGGGGCAATGCTCATGGAGCGGCTTTCAAATAACCTGTTTTGCTCCCTTTTTAATAGCTGATTGCGCCCGTCCCAATTGCGCGAAAGCACGTTTCGGACAAGATTTCGTTCCACGGGCGAGCCTTCAAGGCCGGCCGGCAGGGTTTCCACCAGCGCCAGCCAGGCGGTCAAGGGCTGCCTGGCTGTCGGCGATACCGGCCTGAGTTCGATGGAGGCGCCCAGGTAGTCGGCGACGGGCAAGCCGTGGGCCACGCGCAGCCCCGCACCCTGGATGCCCTTGGCCGCATGCACAAGCGTTTGGCTTCTGGCGGGCACCCCTTGCCTGAGTGTCTCCAGTCGGACCAGCGCATCGCGCGTGGCCACGGCCGACAGCGGCGCGTCGTCGCCCTTGCCGCCCGGTGCTACCCAGTCCAGCACGACGGCATTTTTTGCCGGCACTGGTGTGGCCGGGTCAGTCCAGCAGGTGTCGCAGTCGGCATTGATGAAACGCTCCATGAGCTGGACCGGCCGGCTCTGGCCATCGCTAGCGCAAAACGACTGCGCCCGCGCAGGAGACAGGGAAGCGGCCAGGGCCGCCGCAACAAGCAATTGCGCGAAGAGAGGAGTTGAAAGGGTTGTCATGGGCACAAAGGATTGGTCAGGGGCTTTTTAAACTGGGGTATGTTTTCAGGAGTCGCGCCATCATTCTTGTTTTTGACACATCTTGCTGGCCTGCGCTGCAAAGCCCTGCGCCGGTTGCCTGCAAGCGCCAGCTTCAGGCCTGAGCGCCCACGCCCATGGTCAAGCGGATGAACCCTTCCACGCTGATCGGCATGCTGGCCAGCGTGTTGCTGCTGGGGATCGTGCTGTTTTTTTCGGCCGACGATCCCCGCATGTACGTCGACTGGCCCAGCCTGGGCATTGTGCTGGGCGGTACGCTGGCGGCGACATTCCTGAGCTATCCGCTCAAGGAGGTGTTCCGGGTGTTCAACCTGATGGCCACGGTGATGCGCAATGAGCGCATGTACACGCAGAACGACATCGACGAACTGGTGCGGATTTCAAAGCTGTGGATCAACGGCGACCTGCATGCGGTTGAGCGGGCGCTGGAAAACGTCACCAACCCCTTCTTGCGAACGGGGGTGCAGCTGGTGATTGACCAGACGCCGGAAGACGACATCCTGGACCTGATGCAGTGGCGTATCTCACGCCTGCGCGCGCGCGAGGCTGCCGAAGCGCAGCTGTTTCGCGTCATGGCGAATTTTGCCCCGGCCTTTGGCATGCTCGGAACGCTGGTCGGACTGATCAACCTGATGAGTTTGCTGGGCGGCGACATGCGGGCCATCGGCCAGCAGCTCGCGGTCGCGCTGATGACCACGTTTTATGGCATTTTGCTGGCCAACCTGGTGTTTAAGCCCGTGGCGGTCAAGCTGGAGCGCCGCACTGAAACCCGGGTGGTGCTGATGAACATGGTGCTGCAGGGCATCTCGATGATGTGCGAGCGGCGCAGCCCGGCGCTCATGCGCGAAACGCTCAAGTCCTTCATGGCGCATCACGAGGATGAAATCTTTGACGGCCGGCTGCCCGGGAAAAATGGCAAAAAACGGGTGGTGGTGCCCGGTCCGGCCCGTTGAGCATGGCGAGGGCCGGATACATCGACATGTCGCTTCACGACAGCCCGGGCGCACCGCCGGCCGGTGAGCAAAGGAATGACGGCGACAGGCAGGCACCGCGTTCCAGGGTGCTGCCTCCACCCGTGCCGACCAAGCCTGCGGGGGCGAGTGCAAAGCTGCGCAAGGGCCGCTTTGCGCGCTGGCACCTCGAACCCGCCCCCGTCGCCGAGGAAGAGGGCTGGCTCCTGACGTATCTGGATGTCATCACCTTGCTGCTGGTGATGATGGTGGTGATGCTGGCCTTTGCCGGTTCCGGCGCGCACGGGGTTCCTGTCAACGGACCGGCCGCAACGGGGCATTTGCCGGCATCGGGCGCCATCCCGGTGATCGGCATTCCCGGCAGCGCCGCACCAATACCGCTTCCGGTGCCGATGCTGCCGGCGAGCTCCGAGCCTGTGCCCGAGCCCGAAATGCCGCCCGAAACTGATGTGCTGGTGAGTCTGGCGCTGGACCCTCTGGACAAGAACATCGAGGTGATTGTGAACAAGGGAACGGTCAGCTTTCGCATCAGCAGCGAGGTGCTGTTCAACTCAGGCGAGGCGACGCTGAGCGAGGCGGGACGCAGTGTGATGAGCCGGCTCGTACCGACCCTGGGCAAGGCCCCTGGCTACCGCGTCGTGGTCGAGGGGCACACGGACAACATGCCGATCCAGACCGAGCGCTTTCCGTCCAACTGGGAACTCTCCACCAGCCGGGCTGCCAGTGTGGTGCGCCATTTTCAGGGCCAGGGAATCGAGGCGGGCCGTATGCGGGCGACCGGCTATGCGGACACCCGGCCGATTGCGTCCAACGACACGGCGCAGGGCCGGTCGACCAACCGGCATGTGGACGTGATTCTGGAAGCGTCCAGGTAGCCTTCCGATCAAAAGCAGGCCAGCCGGCCGGCAAGGGACTTTCTACAATAAGCGATGTTCTCAGAAGCCTCTTCCTCATTGCCCCCATCGCCCCTGCTGCACAACCTCAACCCGGAGCAACTCGCGGCTGTCACCCTGCCGGCCACGCATGCCTTGATCCTGGCGGGCGCCGGCTCGGGCAAGACGCGTGTGTTGACCACGCGCATCGCCTGGCTGCTGCAGACCGGTCAGGTATCGCCCAGCGGCATCCTGGCGGTGACCTTCACCAACAAGGCGGCCAAGGAAATGCTCACCCGCCTGTCGGCCATGCTGCCGATCAATGTGCGCGGCATGTGGATCGGCACCTTTCACGGCCTGTGCAACCGCTTCCTGCGGGCGCACTACAAGCTGGCCAATTTGCCCTCGACCTTCCAGATCCTGGACACGCAGGACCAGCTGTCGGCCATCAAGCGGCTGTGCAAGCAGTTCAATGTTGACGACGACCGCTTTCCGCCCAAGCAGCTGCAGTGGTTCATTGCCGCCTGCAAGGAAGACGGCCAGCGCGCCAAGGACGTGCCGGTGCGTGACGAGGACAGCCGCAAGAAAGCCGAGATTTACGCGCTGTATGAAGCGCAGTGCCAGCGCGAAGGTGTCGTCGATTTTGGCGAACTGATGCTGCGCAGCTACGAGCTGCTGCGGGACAACCCGCTGGTCCGCGAGCATTACCAGCGGCGCTTCCGGCACATCCTGATCGACGAGTTCCAGGACACCAACAAGCTGCAATATGCCTGGATCAAGATGCTGGCCGGGCAGGGCGACGAGGCCGGGCACGGCGTGCAGGGCATGCCGGGCGGCTCGGTGGTGGCGGTGGGCGACGACGACCAGAGCATCTATGCCTTTCGCGGCGCGCGCGTGGGCAACATGGCCGACTTCGTGCGAGAGTTCGAGGTCACGCACCAGATCAAGCTGGAGCGCAACTACCGCAGCTTCGGCAATATCCTGGACACAGCCAATGAACTGATCAGCCACAACACCAAGCGCCTGGGCAAAAATCTGACAACCGAGGCCGGGCCGGGCGAACCGGTGCGGGTGCATGAATCGGCCAGCGACTTTGCCGAAGCGCAGTGGTTTGTCGATGAGGTGAAGCAACTGGTGCAGGACGGTACCGAGCGCAAGGAAATTGCGCTGCTGTACCGCAGCAACGCGCAAAGCCGGGTGATGGAAACCGCGCTGTTCAATGCCGCCATTCCTTACCGTGTCTATGGCGGCCTGCGATTTTTCGAGCGCGCCGAAATCAAGCATGCGCTGGCCTACCTGCGCCTGCTTGACAACCCGAACGACGACACCAGCTTCATGCGCGTGGTGAACTTTCCGCCGCGCGGCATCGGCGCCCGCACTATTGAACAACTGCAGGACATTTCACGCGCGTCGGGCTGTTCGCTGCATGACGGCGTGAGCGCCGTGCCGGGCAAGGCCGGCACCAACCTGGGCGCCTTTGTCGCCAGGCTCGATGTGGTGCGCGAGCACACGGAAGGCGCCACGCTGCGCGAAATTATCGAACTCGTGCTGCAGCACAGCGGCCTGGAGGAACATTACAGAACCGACAAGGACGGCCAGGACCGGCTGGAAAACCTGGCCGAGCTGGTGAATGCGGCCGAGGCCTTCGTCAGCCAGGAGGGCTTTGGCCGGGATGCGGTGGCGCTGCCGGTCGATGAACTCGGCGCGGGCTTGAGCCAGTCGCCTGCCAGCCAAGGGCTGGACCTGAACGCGCCGGTGTTTGAGCAGCCTTCGTCCGAAGGGCTGGCGCCTAACCTGGAGACCGGCGAAACGCTGTCGCCGCTGGTCGCCTTTTTGACCCATGCCGCGCTGGAAGCCGGCGACAACCAGGCGCAGGCCGGCCAAGATGCGGTGCAGCTCATGACGGTGCATTCGTCCAAGGGGCTGGAATTCGACTGCGTGTTCATCACCGGCCTGGAAGATGGCATTTTTCCCCATGAAAACGCCTTGAGCGACCCCGGCGGCATCGAGGAAGAACGCCGGCTGATGTATGTCGCCATCACGCGCGCCAGAAAGCGCCTGTACCTCAGCCATTCGCAGACCCGCATGCTGCATGGCCAGACGCGCTACAACGCCAAGAGCCGGTTTTATGACGAACTGCCCGAGGCGGCGCTCAAATGGATCACGCCTAAGCAGCAGGGGTTTTCCTCCGGCCTGGGCGCAGGTTCGGGAAACCGGGGTGGTGCTGGCAATTCAGGAGCGGGCAGTGGCCGTGGCGACTGGGCAAGCAGCGTATTTGCTTCAAACACCGGCAGCGCGGAGCGTTTGGCCGGCCCGCCCGTGCCAGCGCAAAAGAGCACGCCTTCGCATGGGCTGAAAAGCGGAACGAATGTGTTTCATGCCAAGTTTGGCGAAGGCCGGGTGGAAATGCTCGAAGGCACGGGTGATGACGCCCGGGCAAAAATCAATTTCACCCGGCATGGCGTGAAATGGCTGGCGCTGAGCGTCGCCAAGCTGACGGTGATTTAGCGCTGGGCGCTTTGGAATCAGGCGTGTTCGTCGGGAAGCGGCTCGTCCGTTTCCGAGAAACAGTCGCGGAAGGTGAAGTAGATCGAGGTGAAGAACATGGCGACGATCACCAGCGCCACCGGAAACATCGCGACGGTGGCCAGCATCGGGTTGCCCAGCAGCGTGGCAATCAGCGACACTGCGATGGCCGCCAGCACGAACACACCGGTCCAGGCCAGACCAAAAATGGTGAAGGCGCCAAAGTTCTTGTAGCAGGCCATGGCGCTGAAAAACAGGCTCTTGACCGGCGACACGCCATGCCAATGGACCAGCGCTGGCGCATGCCAGAACAGCAGCGACAGCGGGAGGTACAGCGCCATTGCCACCCACATCGCCATCTGGAAGCTGTCCTGCATGACCAGCTCTTCGGTGATCTTTCCGCCCACCAGGTACAGGCTGGCAAACTGCCCGCCATCGACCAGCGCAGAAATGCCCATCAGCGCCAGGAAACCGGCGGCATACAGCGCGCCCAGCACCATCATGGCCCGCAGGCGCTGCTGGCCCGCGCGAAAGGCGCTGATCAGGATCGACGGCATTGGGAACTTGCCCTTGGTGGCTTCCTGGGTCGCCGCCATCAGGCCCAGCGTGGCGGCGGGCAGCAGCGCCAGGGCCAGGGCCGCGCCGATGAAGGGCACCAGCGTGGCGACCGACAGCATCGCCATGAACATGAAGAACAGGCCCGCCATGGCCAGCGGCTGCCGGATGAAGGTCGTGATGCCCAGTTTGACCCAGGTCAGGCCTGTGCGGGCAGGAACAATATTCAATTTCATGGCGTGGGACTACAAAAGATAGGGCTGTGCCAGCCGTTCGCGCAACACGCGCTCGAAATGGCCCGGGTCATGGGCTTTCAGCATGGCGGCATCGCGCGGCAGGTGGAAATCCCACAGCCGCGACACCCAGAAACGCAGCGCGCCGGCGCGCTGCAGGGCCGGCAGCAGCGTGCGTTCCTGCGCCGTCAGGGGCCGGACCTTCTGGTAGGCCGCCATGAAGGCATCGGCGCGCGCCGTGTCAAGCCTGCCAGTTTCCAGCGCAAGGCACCAGTCGTTCAGGCAGATGCCGATGTCGAACAAAAAGGTGTCGCAGCCGGCAAAGTAAAAATCAAAAAAGCCAGTGAGCTGCCCGTTGTCGAACATGACGTTGTCGCGAAACAGGTCGGCATGGATGACGCCGCGCGGCAGGCTTCGGTAGGCGGACGACGCGGCAACATGGTTTTGATACGCCAGTTCGCTCCGTATCAGGCTGCGCTGGTCTTCGTTCAGGCAGGGCAGTACCACCGGCACGGTTTCGTTCCACCAGGCGAGGCCGCGCAGATTGGGCTGCTGGCGCTCATAGTCGAGGCCGGCCAGGTGCAGGCGTGCCAGCATGTCGCCTACCCCGGCGCAATGGGCTGGCGTGGGCGCAAGTTCGCTGTGGCCGCGCAGCTTGTTCACCACGGCGGCGGGCTTGCCCTTGAGTCGGTGCAATAGCTTGCCCTTGGTGTCGGGCGCCGGGTCGGGCACGGGAATGCCGCGCGTCGCCAGGTGCTTCATCAGGTGCAGGTAAAACGGCAACTGCTCGAACGTCAGGCGCTCGAACAGCGTCAGCACATACTGGCCTTGATCGGTATCGACGAAGTAGTTGGTGTTTTCGATGCCGCCTGATGCGCCCTTGAGGTGCTGCAGTTGACCCAAATCTAGAAAGCGCAAGAACGCTGCAGCCTCGTCAAACGAGACCTCGGTGAATACGGCCATGCGTGAAACTGAGCCCTGTGCTGGAAAAAAGAAAGGAGGCGGGAGTTCGAAATCAGAACTTCAGCACGTTCCAGACGCGCGAACCGTTGGTGTCGTTGCTGGTGGCCGCAGGTGCCGTGCCCCGGGCGCCTTCGGCAGGCTTGACCTCGTAGGCGGCGCCGCCGGTCTTGGGCTGGACCGTGATTTGCTGGGTTTCGCCGCCGACGCGCAACTCGTCGATACGGGTGCCGGCATCTTCGGTGCGGATGCGCTCGATCTTCTTGTCGGGACGGGCTGGTTTTTCCCGGACCCCTGCCTCGGCGGGTGCCAGCGTCTGAGCCACGGCCGCAGCCAGCGGCAGCGCTGCAAGGGCAGCGACAAAGAGAAGGCAAAGAGCGGTTTTCATGCCTGTATTGTAGGCGTGCGAAGCCTGGCCCCGGCAGGAATAAAAGGGCATTTCTCCTTGCAAAATGGTCTTTGAAGGCCAGCCCCAAACCCTTGCCAAAAGGCCTCCGCAGGGCGGCGCTCCCGGGCCACAAGCATCTGGCCGATATCCCCGACAATCTCGCCCTATGACCCTTGACAAAAAAACCTTGCTGCTGGTCGATGGCTCCAGCTACCTGTACCGCGCCTTCCATGCCATGCCCGATTTGCGCGTCAACCCTGGCGACCCGGCAAGCCCGGCCACCGGCGCGATCCGCGGCATGGTCAACATGATGCAAAAACTGCGCAAGGACGTGCGGGCCGACTACGCGGTGTGCGTGTTCGATGCCAAAGGCCCGACCTTTCGCGATGCGCTGTATCCCGAGTACAAGGCCCAGCGTTCCCCGATGCCGGACGACCTGCGCAGCCAGGTCGAGCCGATCCATGAAGTGGTGCAACTGCTCGGCTGGAAAGTGATGGCCGTGCCCGGCGTCGAGGCCGACGACGTGATCGGCACGCTGGCCTGCATGGCGTCTGCCCAGCAGATCGAGGTCATCATCTCCAGCGGCGACAAGGACCTGAGCCAGCTGGTCGACGAGCACATCACCGTCATCGACACCATGAACGACCGCCGCCGTGACCTGGCCGGCGTCGAGGCCGAGTTCGGCGTGCCGCCGCGCCTGATGGTCGATTACCAGACGCTGGTCGGCGACGCGGTGGACAACGTGCCGGGCGTTCCCAAGGTCGGACCGAAAACCGCCGTCAAGTGGCTGCTCGAATACGGCTCGCTCGATGCGCTGGTCGCGCGCGCGGATGAGATCAAGGGCATCGTCGGCGAGAACCTGCGCAAGTCGCTGGACTGGCTGCCCAAGGGCCGCGAGTTGCTGACCATCAAGAAAGACTGTGACCTGGCCGAATACGTCGATGGCCTGCCTGCTATGGAATCAGTAGCTATAGGCGCCCAGCAGACAAGCGCGTTGAGGACTTTTTATCTTAAATACGGTTTTAAGGGGCTGGCCGGCCAGATCGACGCCGAAAGCACGCCGCCCGAACTGGTCGGTGGTGCCGAGCGCCGCAAGCCGCGCCCCAAGGTGGCGCCTGCGGATTCGCCCGGGCTGTTTGACGACGACGAAGTCAAGGACAAGGAAGCCTCGCTGCTTGACGCGCCGCCGGCCGGGCGCGCCAGCAACCTGCTTTACGACACCATCCTGACCTGGGACGCGTTCGACGCCTGGCTGGCAAAAATCGAAGCGGCCGATCTGGTGGCGGTCGATACCGAAACCACCTCGCTTGACGAGATGCGGGCGCAGATTGTCGGCATCAGCTTCAGCGTCACGCCGGGCGAGGCCGGCTACATTGCGCTGACGCACGACTACCCCGATGCGCCGGTGCAGTTGCCGATGGACGAAGTCCTGGCGCGCCTCAAGCCCTGGCTGGAAAACCCGGCCCATGCCAAGCTCGGCCAGAACGTCAAGTACGACCGCCACGTGTTCGCCAACCATGGCATCGAGGTGCAGGGCTATGCCCACGACACCATGCTGCAAAGCTATGTGCTCGAAGCGCACAAGCCGCACGGGCTGTCCAGCCTGGCCGAGCGGCACGTGGGACGCAGCGGCATCCACTACGAAGACCTGTGTGGCAAGGGGGTGAACCAGATCAAGTTCAACCAGGTCGAGATTGCCAAGGCGGCCGAATATTCGTGCGAAGACTCCGACCAGACGCTCGACGTGCACCGCGTGCTGTGGCCGCAGGTGCAGGCCAGCGACAAGCTGTTGTTCATCTATGAACTGGAAATGCGCAGCAGCGAATCGCTCTACCGCATCGAGCGCAATGGCGTGCTGATCGACGCGACTATGCTGGCGAGGCAAAGCCATGAACTCGGCCAGCGCCTGCTGCAGCTGGAGACCGAAGCGTATGAAATCGCCGGCCAGCCCTTCAATCTGGGCAGTCCCAAGCAGCTGGCCGAGATTTTCTTTGACAAGCTGGACATGAAGGTGGTCAAGAAAACGCCCAGCGGCGCGCGCAGCACCGACGAGGAAGTCCTTGAAAAACTGGCCGAAGACTACCCGCTGCCCGCCAAGCTTCTGGAGCACCGGAGCCTGTCCAAGCTCAAGGGCACCTACACCGACAAGCTGGCGCAACTGGCGCTGCCGCGCACCGGCCGGGTCCACACCCACTATGCGCAGGCCGTGGCCGTGACCGGCCGGCTGTCGAGCAACGACCCGAACCTGCAGAACATCCCGGTCAAGACGGCTGAAGGCCGGCGCGTGCGCGAAGCCTTCGTGGCGCCCGCCGGCAGCGTGATCGCCAGCGCCGATTATTCGCAGATCGAACTGCGCATCATGGCGCACATCAGCGGCGACGAGGCCTTGCTGCATGCCTTCACCGCCGGGCTGGACGTGCACCGGGCGACGGCCGCCGAGGTGTTCGGCGTAGCGCTCGAAGCCGTCAGCAGCGAGCAGCGCCGCTATGCCAAGGTGATCAACTTCGGCCTGATCTATGGCATGAGCAGCTTCGGCCTGGCCAAAAACCTGGCCATCGAGACCAAGGCCGCTGCCGCCTACATCGACCGCTATTTCCAGCGCTACCCTGGCGTGAAGCGCTACATGGACGAAACGCGCCAGCTGGCCAAGAATCAAGGCTATGTCGAAACGGTGTTCGGCCGGCGCCTGTACCTGGCCGAGATCAACTCGCCGAACGGCCCGCGCCGCGCCGGCGCCGAACGGGCCGCCATCAATGCGCCGATGCAGGGCACGGCGGCCGACCTGATCAAGCTCAGCATGGTCAGGGTGCAGCAGGTGCTCGACGATGAACAGCGGACTACCCGCATGATCATGCAGGTGCATGACGAACTGGTGTTCGAGGTGCCCGAGGCCGAGGTCGAATGGGTGCGCACCGAGATTCCGCGCCTCATGGCCGGCGTGGCCGCGCTGAAGGTGCCGCTGCTGGCCGAGATCGGCTTTGGCCCGAACTGGGAACAGGCGCACTGAGGCGCAGGCCGTTGCCAGACCAGCGAACGCAGGGCATGACCGACATCAAGACCTATGGCATGTCCGAGCGTGCCGACCACCTCGACTTCGACATCCGGTCGCAATGCGTGCGTCCGGCGCTGGTTCGTCCGCACCGGCATGAATACTTCCAGATACAGGTCAGCCTCCAGGGCGATGCCGAGCAGAATGTGGCCGGCACGGGGCGGCTTTTTGCAGGGCTTGCCTCGGTTTCATCCTGCCTTGTCGCGTGCTTGTCAATGCCCATTCCGAAGGTTCGCGCTACGCCATCATCGACATGGCGCAGCGGTTCCTGCGGCCTGGCCTGGATGTCGATCCGCTGGACCTTGAGGAGGTTCTACTTTCCACGGCACCTGAACTGGCGCCTTTCCTGTTTCAGGAATACCTCGATTTCTGTTTTCCGGGGGACGGGTTTGCGCCGATTGAAGCGCTGCTTGAACCACTGGAGCGCGAGAATTCCCAGCGACGCTTCGGCTCGTCCCAAATCATGCGATGCCTGCTGTTGCAACTGATCGGCATGAACAGCCGCAGGTTTGAAGCCGACCTGCTTCGCCTTTCGGCCAGCCATGCGCAGCAGAGCAGCCGGCACGCCAGACCGCAGCACGCCGTTCGCTACATTTGCGACCATCTCTGGTCGGTGAGATCAGCCTGGCCGACGTGTCCGCCGCAGCAGTCCTGTCGCCGAACTACCTGGCCCACCTGCTGAAAAAAGAAACGGGCAAGACTTTCACCGGTTGGGTCATCGACCGGCGCCTGGAATTTGCCCAAGGCCTGCTGATGCACAGCAGCCAGCGGGTGGCCAGCATCGCGCATGCTTCAGGCCTTGCCGATGAAGCCTGTTTCGTCCGTCGCTTTCGCCAGCGATTCGGCAACACGCCGAAGGCCTACCGCAACAGTGTTGGCGCCAGGATTTCAGGCTCTCCGGGATGTGCCTGTCAGCCTGTTGCTGGCGACGGACCCATTCGCCCAGGTCCGCGTCGGGTGCCAGGACGCGACAGGTGCGTTGATTTGTCCCTGACCTGTCGTCAGGGGAGATGTCATTGAATGCCACATCGACGGTTTGCCGGAACTCAGCGTCAGGATCGTTTAAGGTAACTTCTCAATAACTCAAGGCAAGCCAGCCGCAGCAGCCTGGCGAATGAGAGTAGGCAGCGGCGGGATGGCATGGTTCAAAGACACCCGATCGAGCAGGTACAGCCAGAAAGACACACCGAGCTTGCGGCAGGTTTTCTTCAGGCTGGCAAAGGTGTCCCGGCACTGGCGGCCCAGATCACTGCGCGTGCCCCCGCTGACCTTGCGCTTTTTCACGTAGTCCCGGATATCGGTTTCACTGCCGTTGGTGTGCAGCGGGATGTCCGGGCGCTTCAAGACCAGCAGCAACTCACTTTTGCGCCGGTGCAGTCGCCCCAGCAAATCATCGAGCGTGTAGTAGCCCGTGCTTTGCGTGAACAAGGCATCAAAGCGCGCCTGCAGCGGCGCGACGTTGCCCGGCTCCGGTTGCCGCTTGTACGCCTTCAAATCAGCATACAAGTCCCAGAGCTGCCCGCGCACCCGCTCCTGGCTCTGGCGTTGGGCCTCATTGATGGGGATCAGCTTGTGGATGAGCCGCTCGGCATGAATCCAGCACAGCGCGTGCAGGCCCACCGCAAACTGCCTGGCCCCATCACTGACGATGGCCAAATCCGGGTTGAACCCCTTGTGCAGCAAACTGCCCAACAACGCCCCTTCGGTGGCCATGCGCACATGGCGCTCCCCGGTGATCTTCAGGCGCGCCAGGTGCTCGTGCCAGTCCTGCAGGGGGCGGCAGGACTGTGATGGCATCTGCTCGGGCGTCTGGGCCAGCTGCTCGCGTACCTGCGCACTCAGGCCTTGGGCCTGCATGTAGTCCAGCGCCACTTCATTGACGCGGGTCGTGATGGCGCCGGCATGCAGCTGCTCCAGGAAATTGATCCGGCTCTTGCTGGCCGTGCTGCCAAACCAGCCAAACAGCTCGTTGCCAATGTGCAGCACGTAGCCGTTCTTGCCCTGGTGGCGCGCGCCCGAGTCATCGACCGTGATGGCGCGGCCGACCTGCAGACCGGCCACCAGTATGTCGTCCTTTTCCGCATGGAACGGCTCTTTGCCGGCGCTGAGCAAGGCATCCATCTGGCCGGCCGAGATGTCAACACCCCATTGCCTCAATTGCTCCACCAGCAAGGGCTGCGTAACATGGCAGTGGTGGTGCTGGTGCAGTACGTAGCTGCGCAGTTGGGGGTCAAAGTGATGGCCCTGCACCGATAAAGGCAGTTGGCCTGTCAGCCAACTGCCGTCCGGGGTGCGCCAGGATTCCAGCCGGTAACGGATGTTGTGGGCTTTGATGAGCAGGCCCTGAACCACAAAGTCCCGGTAGCCTTTGAACCGGGCACCGGCAGGCACGGGCGTTGCCGGGGCGAGCACGCGTTCTTCGTGAATCTGCAGCGCTGCGGTTTTGCTTTGCTTGGCCGAGCCGGCTCGTTTGCTTTTCTCCTCGTCCTGTGGCGGTGCGCCTTCGTCGTCGCCTTGCTCAGCGTTCTTGTTCTTGTCCGTGCCCTGATCCATTTTGCTGGATTTGAACTTCGGCTTGGCCTTTTGGCCTTTGAGCACGGCGATTTCATCGCGCAGCTGCCCGATTTCGTCTTGGGCGCGTTGCAGCGCCTGCAGCAGCCCGTCTATCCGCGCCACCAGCTTTTTGACCACCGGGGTCATCTCTTGCTCGTCAATAGGGGGGTTGGCGTTTTGCGGTTGCACTCGGGGCTTTGTCTGGGAACTGATTGGGCGTGGCTGCCAGTCTACACAGTCTGCTGATCCCTTGATCTGCGCTCTTGCCTTGAGTTATTGAGAAGTTACTGTTTAAGTCCTGCGGGTCCGGCCACGTGACAGCCTGGGAAATTCCTCATACCTTTTTTTCCGGCAAGAACCTTTGCGCCTGAAGCGACTCGTAAAGTCTGCTTCATCAACCCCAGCCACGGACCTTTTTATGTTGAACCAGGATCAGAAAAACGATTTCAATGCCTTGCTGCCCGGCGACTCCACCGAGGTCGGCGCCAGCCGGCGGACCGCGCTCAAGGCCGCGCTGGGCGTGGGCTATGCAGTGGCGGCCATGCCGCTGATGGCGCAGACCGCCATCAAGACCCCCACGCAGGGGCTGCGTACCGGTCAGACCACCTTCGATGTCAATGGTTTCAAGGTGCCTGCGGTGTATGCGGCACCGGCCGGCAAGACTAATTTGCCGGTGATCCTGGTGGTGCAGGAGATTTTTGGCGTCCATGAATACATTGCGGACACAGCCCGGCGTTTTGCCCGGGCAGGCTACCTGGCCATCGCACCCGAGCTGTATGCCCGCCAGGGCGATCCGCTGGTCTACGGCGAAGTCGCCAAGCTGATGGCCGAGATTGTTTCCAAAGTGCCTGATGCGCAAGTCATGGCCGACCTGGATGGTGCGGTGAAATGGGCTGGCAACAATGGCGGCGACTTGCGCAAGGTCGGCATCACCGGCTTTTGCTGGGGCGGCCGCATCACCTGGCTGTATGCCGGGCAAAGCAGGCATGTCAAGGCGGGTGTGGCATGGTATGGGCGTCTGGTGGGCACGCCATCGGCGCTGACGCCCGGGCATCCGCTGGACCTGGCCGCCAGCCTGAAGGCGCCGGTGCTGGGCCTGTATGGCGGACAGGACGGCGGGATTCCGCTGACAACGGTCAACCAGATGAAGGATGCGCTGGCACAGGCTGGCATCCAAGGCAATGCCGCCGCCAGGGCTTCGGAATTCGTCGTCTATCCGGATGCGCCGCATGCCTTTCATGCCGACTACCGCCCCAGTTACCGCCAGGATGCAGCCGAAGACGGCTTCAGGCGCGCGCTGGACTGGTTCGCTGCCCATGGTGTCGGCGGCGGCTCCATGCCAGCAGCCTGACCAGCGGCAGGCCGCTTTTTCAGACCGAGGAGTTTGCCAGGCTGGATAATATAAAGGACCCCGGTCTTCGACAGCACTGACGGATACCGGGTTTTTTTAGTATTTATTCATCATTCAGGGCTCTGGCCCAATCAGGACGGGCGCAGGCAGCTATGGTTTTAACGGCAATCTTGTTGGGCACCATGGCGGCCGGCATTGGCAGTGTCTGGCTGGCGGCGCTGCTCAGTTTTGGCGCACTGGCCCGCTACACCCAGCACATGCTCAGCCTGGCGGCTGGCGCCTTGCTCGGCACTGCCTTCCTGCATCTGTTGCCCGAGGCATTTGAAAGCCAGGTTGCGCCAGACGATTTGTTTGCCACGCTGCTGGTCGGTGTGGTGTTTTTCTTTCTGCTCGACAAGGCGGAGTTGTGGCACCACGGCCATGAACACCATGGCGAATCATCGGGCCACGCGCATGCGCCACCTGACCACGATGTCGCGCACGGCCGTAGCCACGACCACCCGCCTGGTGGCTGGGCCATCCTGGCCGGCGACAGTGTCCATGCTTTCGGTGACGGTATCCTGATTGCGTCGGCCTTCATTGCTGACATGCGCCTAGGTTTTGTTGCCGCCCTGGCGGTGCTGGTGCATGAAGTGCCGCACCACATGGGCGACCTGATCGTGCTGCGCCGCCAGAGCGCCAACAACCGCCGAATCGCCATCATCAAGGTGTCGCTGGCAGGCGCCGTCACGGCCTTGGGCGGCGTGGTCGGTTATGCGCTGGTCGACCAGCTGTATGCCTACCTGCCGTTTTTCCTGATTCTGGCGGCCAGCAGCTTCATGTATGTGGCCCTTGCCGACCTGATTCCACAACTGCAAAAACGCGCCTCGATGCAGGAAACCGCCGCGCAGATTGCCTGGTTGACCATTGGCATTGGGCTGGTGATGGCGGTCAGCTGGTTGGCGCACGCGCACTGAGGCGTGCGCTGTTGCTTGTCAGCCGGACACTGACAGGCAGCCGCGCTTGCTGCCTATACGTCGCGCCTGGCCAGGCGACTAACCTGAAATGCCTTTTCAGGAGGCTTTATGAAATCGAAGACGTCATTAACCATGGCTTGCAAGCTGCCTGGTCCTTTGGCGTCTTCCTGCCCGCACGTCATTCCTGACCATGACCACCATTCTGTACTCCCCGGGAAACAGGACCGGCACTCCGAAAGTGAAAGAAATCACAGAGTTCCTCCTGTCGAGCCAGATATTGATCAGGCCAGAGTGATCGGCGAGAAAGAGCGTCCGCAGCCGTCGTCGGAAAAACCTGAAGCCTCCTGACCATGCGGTGCGATATTTATTCCCGGGTCGTAAACCGACTGCGTCCTTTTGCCAGAATTTCCACATAATCCGTCCTTGAAGGAGATGCGCATGCCCATAGATTCGACTCCCGCCAGCCGCAAGTCACGGCATTCTCCAGGCGAAAAGCCGCTCACGGAACCGCAAGCCACTGACGAAGGCAGTCATGCGGCGCGTGATCCCGAAGGCGCTGGAAATGAGGGTTTGGTCAACCATGAAATGGATGAACAGACCCGCATTGCCCGTCCCCCGCTGGGCAACTGAACCCACTGACCGGAGCAGCATTTCCAAACCAGAAACGCTGCGTTTTTAGCATCTGCATGCCGATGCTGATGGCGCAAAAGCCGCGCTTTGCGAATATTTTCATTTGCCCTGAAGGCGGCAGGTCATCAAGCTGACCCTTCGAACAAGGCTGTCGGGCGTTCGCCGGCCAGTGCCTGCAACAGGTTGGTCGTCGCCAGCACCGCCATGGCATGACGGGTTTCAAATGTCGCCGAGCCGATGTGCGGCAGTGCCGTCACCTTGGGATGCAGGCGCAGTGGCGAATTCATTGGCAGCGGTTCGGTGGCAAACACATCCAGGCCGGCCGCGCGCAGGCCTCCGGTGTTCAGGGCGTCGAGCAGTGCGCCTTCCCGTACTGTGGCGCCTCGTCCGCCGTTGACAAAAATCGCGCCGGGCTTCATCAGGCCGAACTCGCGCTCGCCCATCAAGCCACGGGTTTCGCGGGACAGCGGCAGCACGGCGGCCACGATGTCGGCGCGCTGCAGCAGTTCATCGAGCGGCGTGTGCGCTGCCTTGCCCGCCAGGTCCGGCGCCTGGCTGGCAAGGTCCACCGGGCGGCGGCTGTGGTACAGCACCGGCATGCCAAAGCCCAGGGCGCCGCGCCGCGCCACGGCCTGGCCGATGCGGCCGAATCCCAGCAGGCCGAGCGTCTTGCCATGCACGTCCCGGCCGAACAAGTCTTCGCCGATGTTGCGCGTCCAGCGGCCTTCGCGTACCAGGCTGGCCAGCTCGACGATGCGGCGGCTGGTCGCCATGATCAGTGAAAAAATGGTGTCGGCGGTGGTTTCGGTCAGCACGCCGGGCGTGTGGCACAGCATGATGCCGCGCGCCGCCAGGGCATCGAGCGCGTAGTTGTCCACGCCGACGGACACGCTGGAGATGACCTTGAGCTGTGGCGCCCTGGCCAACAGCGCGTCGTCTACCGGGTAGCTGGAGCCGATCATTCCTTCGACGGTCGCCAGCGCGGCCTGGAAGGCGGGCAGTTGTTCTGCAAGGCGCGGATTGGCGAGCGTCACGTCGTGCCGGGCCTGCAGCCGCGCCAGCTGGTCTGGGGGCAGCTCCCTGAAGACCAGAATCTTCTTGCGTTCAGTGGAAACAGGCATTTTCAGCGTCTTGCCGGATGGAGTTCCGTGAATTTAGCAAGTTCAGTGCGCGTCGGCAGGCCTTCACTGTCGCCCGGCACCTGCACCGCGCGGGCGCCGATCCAGGCGCCGCGCTTGACCGCTTCCACCACGCCGAGCCCGTCGAGCAAGGCGCTGACCACCCCCACTGCAAATCCGTCGCCTGCGCCCACGGTGTCCACCACTTGGGCCACCGGGAACCCTGGCACATGGCCTGTGCCGCCGGTGTCGCTGTCAAACCACGCGCCATCGGCGCCGAGCTTGACGACGACCAGCCGGGCGCCGCGCTGGCGGTAAAAGCGGGCAATGCCTTCGGCGCTGGCTTCGCCGGTCAGGAGGCGGCCTTCGTCCAGGCCGGGCAGTACCCAGTTGGCGCGCGTGGCCAGGTCGTTGATCGATTCGCGCATCAACTCGGGGCTGGACCACAGGCTCGGGCGCAGGTTGGGGTCGAAAGACACGCTGCGGCCTGCCGCGCGCATCAGGTCCATGGTCTTGCGCGCAGCGGGCAGGGTGCTGGCCGAGATGGCGGCAAACACGCCGGTGGCATGCAGGTGGCGGGCCGACAGCAGCCAAGCCTCGTCAATGTCATCTACACATATGTGGCTGGCCGCCGAACCCTGGCGGTGGTATTCGACCTGGGGGTCGCTGCCATCGAGCACCTTGGACTTGAACTGGAAACCGGTCTTTTGCGACGGGTCGCACACCACGTGCGAGCAGTCGATGCCTTCTTTTTGCATGGCGGCCAGCAAGTACCGGCCCATGGAATCGGTGCCCAGGCGGCTGCCCCAGCCGACCTTCAGCCCAAGCCTCGCCAGGCCGATGGCAACATTGGTTTCCGCACCGGCGGTGCGCTTGTAAAAGGCTTCGGCCTGCTCCAGCGAGCCGGGCCGGTCAGCCACCAGCAGCAGCATGGCTTCGCCAAAGGTGATCACGTCCAGCAGGGGAGTCATAGGCATTTCATGTTTGCGATAAAGGAACTGGGGCGCGGCTTGCCATGACGGCGGCCACGCTGCGCAACTGGTCGATTTCCCGCCGCGTGACCGCCAGCAGGTCGTCGCCGGTCAGCGGGTATTCGATGGCCCACGGCACATCGGCCGGCAGTGCGCGCAGCACGGCGCGCCATGGCGCGCTGGATTCAGCCAGCGGCACGGCCACCCAGCGAAGCGGCTGACGCTGCACGCCCTTGCAGTGCACATAGCGCACCTGCGGGGCCAGTGCGGCAGCAGCCAGCAGCGGGCATTCACCGGTCCAGTGCCAGTTGCCCATGTCAAACGTCATGCCCAGGAACATGCCCAGGTCATTGGTCGCGTCAAAAAAGTCCTGCAGCGCAGGCAGGGTGCCAGCAGTGGGCGTCTGGTCGTTCTCGATCACCAGTTCGATACTGGCGTCCTGCAGACAGTCCCGCAGCGCCTTCAGGCTGGTATGTGACGCGGCGCTAAAGCCACCGATGGCCATTTTCAGCCGGGGCGCGCCCAAGGTTCTGGCAGCCTCCAGCGAATGCCGGAGAGCGGTCCTGTCCAGCGCGCCATCAGCCGCCCACAGTCCGTCGGCACTCGAATAGACCACGCGCATTCCGGTGGCGTGAACCGCCTGGGCCATGGCGGGCAGTTCGCGGGCGGCATCGACCAGCAGTTCGCTGCGCACCTCGACGCCGTCGGCACCGGCTTCATGGCAAAGCCGGGCGAACCAGTGCTGGCCATGGCGGCGTACTTCGGCGGCGCCAAAGGCGCCCAAGGAAACCAGGATGGGCGGGGCAGCCGCTGCTGCGCTGGAGACATCAGTGGGCATGTTGCGAATTCAGGATCTGGCCGAGGAAATTGCGGGTTTTTTCGTTTTGCGGATGGCTGAAGAACTGCTGCGGCGGCGCCTGCTCGATGATCTGGCCGTCGGCCATGAAGATCACCCGGTCGGCCACGCTGCGGGCAAAACCCATTTCATGCGTGACGCACAGCATGGTCATGCCGTCGTCGGCCAGGCTGATCATGGTGTCGAGCACTTCCTTGACCATTTCCGGATCCAGTGCCGACGTCGGCTCGTCGAACAGCATGATCTTGGGCGTCATGCACAGCGCCCGCGCAATCGCCACGCGCTGCTGCTGGCCGCCCGAAAGCTGGCTCGGGTATTTCTTGGCCTGCTCGGGAATCCGCACGCGGGTGAGGTATTTCATCGCGATGGTTTCGGCTTCCTCCTGGCTCAAGCCGCGCGAGCGCATTGGCGCCAGCGTGCAGTTCTGCAGAATCGTCAGGTGCGGGAACAAATTGAACTGCTGGAACACCATGCCGACTTCCTGGCGCACCGAATCGACATTCTTGCCGCCGGCTGTCAGGTCGATGCCATTGACCACGATGCGCCCCTTTTGCACCACTTCCAGCCGGTTGATGCAGCGGATCAGCGTCGATTTGCCCGAGCCCGAAGGCCCGCAGACCACAATGCGCTCGCCGGGCGCAACTTTCAGGTCGATGCCGGTCAGCACCTGGAACTTGCCAAACCACTTGTCCACCGCCTCGATGCGGATGATGGGCTCGGCAGCGGCAGCGGCGGCAGTGGCGGCAGTGGCGGATTGCATTGTGTCTGTCATGAAAGCACCGTGGTCCGTCGCGTGTCAAACATTACTGCAGCTTGGGCAGGTCGGTCTGAAGCCATTTCTGGTAAAGCTTGTTGAGTTCGCCGTTGGCCGTGTTGCGGGCGACAAAGTCGTCCACGGTTTTCAGCAACTCGTCCTGGCCGGGACGCATGGCCACGCCCATGACCTGCTGGCGCAGCAGGAACTTGTTTTCATACGCATTGGCCGGGGCGCGCTTGGCAATCTGCGCCGCCACCGTGGTCGAGCAGCCAATGGCGTCCACCTGTCCGGACAGCAGCGCCTGCATGGCCGAAGCGTCGTCGTCGAAGCGGCGGATCTCGGTACCCTCGGGCGCCACGGCGGTCAGCGCCACGTCCTGCGTGCTGGCGCGGGCGACGCCGACGCGCTTGCCTTTCAGGTCGGCTGGTGCTTTCAGTTCAGCCTTCTTGTCGCCGAACAGCACGATGCTGGCGGCCGCATACGGCTTGGAAAACTGCACCTGCTTGGCGCGCTCGGGCGTCACGGCCAGCGAGGCGACCAGCAGATCGACCTTGTTGGTGAGAAGAAACGGGATGCGGTTCGGGCCGGTCACCGGCACCAGGTTGAGCTTGACGCCCAGGTCCTTGGCCATCAGGCGCGCCACGTCGGCGTCGTAGCCGTCCGGCTGGTTGCTGCTGTTCATGGTGCCGTAGGGTGGAAAGTCCACCAGCATGCCGACCGTCAGCTCGCCTTTTTTCTTGATGTCAGCCACGGTTTGGGCGCTGGCGGCGGGTGCCCAGGCGCCCAGTGTGGCGGCCAGGCCAACGGCCACTGCGATGCTGGTGAAGAGGCGGCGTTGCAGGTGCTTGATCATGGTGGATGTCTCCGGTGGATATTGAAAAACAAGTCGAAAGGAAATTGCAGCTGGAATCAGCGTGCCAGTGCCGCAGCCTGCTGGCGTTCCATGTGCGCGGCCAGCAGCGACAGCGGCCAGCACAGCCCAAAATAAATCGCCGCGACCACGCTGAACACGATCAGCGGCTGGAAGGTGGCGTTGTTGATGATCTGGCCAGCGCGTGTGATTTCGGTGAAACCGATGATTGCCGCCAGCGACGTGCCTTTGATGATTTGCACCATGTAGCCAACCGTGGGCGCCAGCGCAATTCGGCCAGCCTGCGGCAGGATGACAAAGCGCATGCGCGAGACGTAGGACAGGCTCAGCGCATGCGCCGCCTCGACCTGGCCGGCGGGAATGGCCTGGATGCAACCGCGCCAGATTTCACCCAGGAAGGCGCTGCTGTTCAATATCAGCGCCACGCCTGCTGCAACCCATGGGTTGATGTCAAAGCCCAGCACTGGCGCGCCAAAGAACACCAGGAACAGCTGCAGCAGCAGCGGCGTGCCCTGGAAGATCTGGATGAAACCGCCCGAAAGGAACTGCGCCAGCCGGTTGCTGGACGTGCGACCAAGGGCCACCAGCAGGCCGCCGATGGCGCCGCCGATGAAGGCGATCATCGACAGCGCCACCGTCCACTGGGCGGCCTGGAGGATGAACAGGAACTCAGGAAATCCGAAAGTACGCATCACCGACGGTCCGGGTAGTTGAGGCTGATCTTGTAGACCGCGCGGAACAGCGCCGAGAACGACAGCGCGAGCAGCAGGTAGATGCCGGCCACGACGATGTAGATCTCGAAACTGCGAAAGGTTTGCGACTGCAGGTTGGCGGCGACCGAGGTCAGGTCGTCGGCGGAAATAGCCGACACCACCGCCGAACTCAGCATCAGCAAAATGAACTGGCTGGTCAGCGCCGGGTAGATGGCCTTGAGCGCGGGCTTCAGGATGACGAAGCGGAAGATCTCGTGGCGCTTCAAGTTCAGCGCCAGGCCGGCTTCGATCTGTCCCTTGGGAATTGACTCAATGCCGGCGCGGATGATTTCGGTGGCGTAGGCGCCCAGGTTGATGACCAGCGCTGTCAGCGCAGCGGTGTAGGCCGACCAGCGCAGGCCCAACGCAGGCAGGGCGAAAAAGAAAAAGAACAGTTGCACCAGGAACGGCGTGTTGCGGATCAGCTCGATGTAGACGTTGATCACGAAGCGCAGCGGCTTCGGGCCGGCGGTCTTGCCCCAGGCGCAGACGATGGCCACCACCAGCCCGAGCAGCATGGCCAGCAGCGACAGCTCGATGGTGTTCCAAGTGCCTTCGAGCAGCAGCGGCCAGGCTGCAAAAACGTCGCCGAACTGAAACGTGTACTTCATGGGTGGCGCTCTGGCATCGCAAAGGACGTCAAGCCTTTGCGTACGGCGGAAAAGACAATTTTTTCTGAAGACATGACAAGGGGTTGAATTTTGGTCGTCTTGAAACCGGTTTCATTGAATTATAAAATCAGCCGCACCCGGTCTGTAACTCCGTGAAAACCCTAGGTTGCTGAAAAAATTGCGGGTGACGCCGGTACCGATGAGCCACGCGGCAAGAGGCGGCCCGACAGCAGGATCTGGCGCGGCGGCAGGTCCAGACCCTGAAGCCGTTCCATCAGGCAGTTGGCGGCCAGGCGGCCCAGCTCGTCGGTCGGCTGGGCAATGGTGGTCAAGCCCGGGCCGATGAAAGGCGACCATTCGGTGTCGTCAAAACCCACCAGCCCCAGGTCGGTTCCCAGTTGCCAGCCCAGACGCGCCAGGCTGGCCACCACCCGCAGCGTGACCACGGCATTGCTCGAAATGAGGCCCGCCAGACGCCCGCCAGCACGCTGGCGCTGGTCGCGCAGCGCGTTGTCCAGCGCATCGCCGTTGTCCTCCGTGCTTTCAAAGGTGCGGCCCTGAAGACCGGGCAGCTCTGGCGCAGCGTCGCCGATGAAACTGCGAAACGCGGCATCGCGTTCCATTCGGGAACTGACATTCCTGATCGGCTCCGAGACGAACAGCAGTTCGCGGTAGCCGGCATCGACCAGATGACGCGCCCCCAACTGCACGGCGCCCGCATTGTCGAGCGAGACAAAGTCGGCCTGCATGTTGTGGTGGCGCCGGTCCACCAGCACCACGGGTTTGCCAAGGCGGGCCGCATCGGCGGCCGCGCCGGCATCGCGGCCCAGCGTGTTCAGGATGAAGCCTTCGACCTGGTAGGCGGCCAGCGCCTGGATGGCTTCGCATTCGCGCTGGCTGTCGTTTCCCAGATTGAACAGCATCAGCAGGTAGCCGGCCTGCTGGCAGGCTTTTTCTGCACCGCGCAGCACGGCAACCGAAAAAGGGTTGGTCACGTCCGCCACAACCAGGCCGATCAGTCGCGAGCGGCCGCGCTTGAGCGCGCGCGCCATGGGGCTGGGGCTGTAGGCCAGCGCGGCCACCGCTACCTCGACCCGTGCGGCAATGTCGGGCGTGAGCAGGGTTTCGCGGTGATTCAGGAAGCGCGACACCGTGGCTTTGGAAACGCCGGCTTCGCGGGCGACGTCTGCAATCGTGGCGCGCGCCGGGGACCGGGAAGTGGAAGGCTGGGTTTTTGGCAAAGGCATGGACAGGACTAGGGTGAAAAGCAGGCAGGTTTTGACAAGGCTTTGAAACCAGTTTCAGGAATGGTAGCACTGCCAGCAGGACGCCAGAGGTTTCAAAAAAAACTATGATTTTTATAGCGAAAAAATCATATATAGCGTGCGCAATACCTGTTTTTCATCAATATTTCAATGGCGGCGGCAATGTCAGCGTTGGCGTTCTTGGCGTGCCGTACTTTTAGCCCGGTTTTTCGTTGCCGCACAACTTGGCGATGCAACACCAATGACCACTGGCCGGGTGCCGTGCCTGGCGTTCCTGACCGCGCACGGCCGTGCCGGTTTGGGCTTTCCCGGTTGTCAGCCGAACGCTTACAGCGTCAGGGCTTGGCGGACTAGGAAGCGCATGTATTGCGTGGCGCAAGATCAAGTCAGTGAAATATACCAACCCCGGAATGAAGGCAGGCCCACCATGAACAAGCTTCCAGCCATTTCAATTCCAGTCAAAAGTTCTTCGAACCTGACCCGAGAACCCAAAAAACCTGTCGAGCGCGGTGTGCGCCCGGATGCGTACCGAGAGCGGCCGCGAACCGCCAGTTCCCGCACACGTCAGTCCGGAAAACTCCATTCCAGAATTGCCGGCTACATGGCTTTTGTTGCGGCGGTATTGGTTTCAATGATCGCAGAAGTGACCGTTGCCAGTCACGACGTTCCCTTGATGCTCGGAGGATTCTGAAATGACTATTTCCGCAGATCCCTGTAACGCAAGCGAGATAAAACAAGCCCTGGCGCCTGCAAATCCGGAGGGAGCCCGCCACGCGAAAACAGCGGCTGATCAGCAAGTAGATTCTGGCGCAGCATCTTTTGCCCCGCGTCACAAGCCGGGCAGCGAAGAGCCCGACATGGCACTTGAGCCCGATCTGCCTTCAGACGGGCGGGATGCGATTGGCGAGGCCATGATTCGTGACTTGCCGCAACGTCCCGAATTGAGCGAGCCAGCCAGCCAGCCCGATCCGTCCAGCCAAGCACATTGAAAGCAATACATGGCCACCAATCCCAACGTACCTCCGCCCGAGCCCGTCCAGCCCTTGTCGACGCCGCCTGAACCGGGAGAAGTCCAGCCAACGCCGATGCCAACGATTTCCCGTGCTGGCGAAGTTTGACGCGCGCCACAAGACCAGCCTTTTTTCATTCGGCAACTTGTAAGCCGACAACGCTCTGGCAAGCGTCACATCTTATGAATGTCCAGTCATTCCCATGATTTAACGCGGCACAGGGGGCAAGGACTTGCCTACGGCCCCAAATCGTGAACTGCCATCCACGAACTTTTCCTCTGTTGCTTAAACAGCAAGTCTCGCATGCTATGAATCAAGTAGCGAAACCCGTCGGGGATGACGTGTCGAGATCAAAGAATGGTTTGACTTCGCACTGCCGGCATGGACGAAAGGCGCTGGTCTTGTGCTGTTAAGCAAGTGTGTCGGGCTGCCTTGTTTTCATGTTCGACTATGTTCCATAGACTTTCTCAATATGTTCAGTCTGGCGTTATTGCATGTCGTGGCTGCTCGATTTTTTTTCCAACACTGCATAGACACCTCCTCGGTTAAAGAGAAAAAACCCCATGTCGATACAACAGATTGCCATTTTTTCAAACGTGATGAAGTTTTACTGAACCGGGTAAGACTTTCCTTATGACATTAACAATAACTTCCTACAAGGCTAATGGGTTGCGTTGCTTAGAGTCAACCTAAGACATGACATGCTGTCGCTGCCCGTTTTTCACGGCCAGACAGTTGCTCGCCATCAAGGATGCCATCATGAAACCCCACAAGCCCGACAGCGAGCGTGAACTGAAACCTTCGAGGAACCATCTCGAGCGTCCGGACAACGGCTCCACAGGCTGGAAAGAACAAGGCCCGAACTCCGGGCCTTGGAAAGACAATCCTCACAAACGGCAAAGCTTGTCGCGTCATGCGTGGGGCACCAACTGAGAATCTGGCAAGCGTACATTTCGGCATTGACGGCAACAGCGCAATATCGACTAAAGGCTCGCTCGATCAGGGGTACACCATTTCGCGGTTATTGCCCAGGGGAAATCATTTCCAACCGCGTTCTGCGATGCTGCCGGTTGTGGCCGGAACGGCTGGCAATGGCAGCCCGGACAGGTCAGCCTTTGTGAAAGGGCGAAAGGCAGAATCAAATTACGATCAGCTTCAGGCTGACAAAAAGGGCGCTTGAAGCGCCAATCTTCCGGATGGGACAGGGCCCTTAACGTTGCTTGCTGCTTGCCTGACCACCCTTGCGGCCTGCCGCGCGCGCTTCCTCAGAAGTGAACTCATGAGCATTTCCGCTCTGGTGCGCAGCCCTGCCGCCCTCCCTGGCAATTTCACGATGACGTTCGGGATCCATGGCCGCGAAGCCACGTTCTGATTTACCGCCCTGCTTGCCAGAGGGTTTGCTGTCTTGTTTGCTGGTTGCCATTTCGATATCTCCTTTAGGGATACGCCTTGAAAACATGCACTCCATGCCAGCGCCTCATGGACGAAAGTGACGCATCGCCATGACTTGCCACATTTTTGTTTTTCCGCTATTTTTAGCAATTTTGTCATTATTGGTTCAACTGCCTATGTAGGACAGCAGGAAGTAAAGGCTTCGGGTTTGTCTTCATCCTTCTCGATGGCTGGTCCCAGGCGAAGGGATCGACGCGAAAAATCCCTACGTTTCGTGAGGCATGCGTCTCATGTGTCTTGTAAAAGGTGAGCAGCTAAATTGACATTTGGCTGACGGTCAGCCGCTCACCTCTTTAAAGGAAAACTGATATGCATGTATCAACATTTAAAACCGGAACCGCTATGGCGCTTGCTCTGGCCGCTGCGCTGGCACTGGCTGGCTGCAACAAGACGGCAGACAATTCAACCACCAAGACGCCGGGGTCATCTTCCACCAGTCCCTCGAAGGGCTCGACGGGCTCATCCGGTACACCGGGAACCATGGGTTCAGGTATGGGGAGCGGTTCTGCCATGCCGCCAGCCAGTGCCGCCAGCGGCAGTGGTGGTTGAGGTTTTTGCGAGACTTCTGACTCGCACTTGAAAAAGCCCCAAGCGCTGACTGCGCAGGGGCTTTTTTCTCATGAAATCGGTGTCTTGGCGTCTCAGCCTTGCGCGACGGGCCGGTTTGGGTCTTTGCACCAGTCGCTCCAGCTGCCGGCATACAGCGCGGTGCGCCCTAGACCTGCCAGTTCCATTGCAATCAGGTTGGGGAGGGCGCTGACGCCGCTGCCGCAATGGTGGACCACGGTGGCGGGATCACATTGTCCGAGCAAGGCAATAAATTCAGCTTTGAGCTGATCGGCGGGCTTGAATTTTCCGTCTGACGTCATGTTTAGCCCAAAAGGACGGTTAAGCGCACCCGGAATATGGCCGGCGACCGGGTCGAGCGGCTCGACTTCGCCTTTGAAGCGTGCCGTGGCCCGCGCATCAACCAAGGTCTGGGCAGGTCGTCCGAGCTGGCTGGCAACGGTTTGAGCATCCACCAGCTGGACGCGTTCAGGTCCGGTCAGGAAGTTCGTCTGGAAATGGGCGGGTTCTTCGGTGCTGTTGACAGCGCCGCCTGCCGTCTGCCAGGCCTGCAGACCGCCATCGAGCACGGCGACGTTTTCATGGCCTGCCCATTTCAGCATCCACCACAGGCGGCCGCAGTAATTGGCCTGGTTGCGGTCATAGACGACCGCCTGCATCTGATTGCCCATGCCGACGCTGGACAGCCAGGTGGCAAACTTTTCACGGTTGGGCAAGGGATGGCGTCCGCCCGAAGCCGGGGCATCGGCGCCTGAGGCCGTGATCAACCCATGCGCGCCGGGAACGCCGTGACGGGCCGTGAGAGCAGTTTCCAGATCAGCGTAGATGGCACCGGGAATATGCGACTTGAGGTAGTTCTGCCTGCCGGCGTGCGGCAGCATCAAATCAAAACTGCAGTCGAAGATGCGCAGTGGCTGGCCGCTTTTCATCAGTGCCTGCACTTGCTCGGTCGAGATCAGGGTGGTGTAGTTCGTCATGAGGGTTTCCTTGGTAGCGGACTCAATGCTCTTCAGCCGGCGCATTGGGCGCCGCACGGGCCCGGAGCATCGTGGCAGCAACAGCGCTGACGATGATGAGCGCCATGCCTGCCCAGCCCGTCAGGGGAATATTGTCACCAAAAAGAACCAGGCTGTAGAGGGCGGCGAACACGATTCCCGAATATTGTAGGTTGGCGACCATCAAGGTGCTGCCATGGTTTTTCGACATCGAATAGGCTTTGGTCATGGCCAGTTGCCCGAGCGACGCCAGGATGCCGATGGGCGGCAGCCACAGGGCCTGCTGCCAGCTCCAGGCCGATGTGCCGGTCAGGGCCATGCCCATGGCACCTGCGACTGCCGTGCCGACACCGAAATAAAACACCGTGCGTATTTCGGGTTCGCCCATGCGCGAAATCGCCATGACCTGCATGTAGGCAAAGGCCGCACCCAGCCCCGACAGCAGCCCGACCAGACCGGCAAAACTCTGGTTCTGGTCCATGGCGGGACGCAGCAGCATCACCACTCCCCCAAAGCTTGCCAGAATTGCCAGCACCAGCGGACCCTGTTTCGGACCTTTCCTGCCGGGCTTGCCCAGCATCAGCGCGCCGCCGACCAGAAAAGCGGCAATCCACACGCTGCTCATGTAGTTCAGCGTCATGGCGGTGGCCAGGGGCAAGTGGGCAATCGCATAGAACCAGGCCGACAGCGACATCACGCCGATCACGCTGCGCCAGGCATGCATGGCTGGATAACTGGTGCGCAGCGAAGTTCCATGGACACGCGCGTACAGCGCCATGAAGAGAACGCTCACCAAGCCCCGGTAAAACACCAGTTCGGCGCTGGTGAAGTGCGCGGACGCGAACTTGACACACACGCCCATGGAGGCAATCAGGAACGAGGACAGGACCATCCAGACGGCTTGCATCGCTTGATTTTCAGTTTTATGAGTTAAAAAGGCCTTTTGCGCACACCCAAATTGGCTTTAATGCTATTAAATATATAGCAAAATTAAGGCGTGAGCCACGCCTCAGATCATCTGTGTGGTTTTGCTGGCGCCCATTTCGCGGCGATACCACTCGTGAAAGTGCTGCATGCCGTCTTCCATCGGGCTCTGGTAAGGGCCGAATTCGTTGTCGCCGCGCAGCATCAGCGCCCTGCGGCCGGCATCCATGCGCAGCGCGAGTTCATCATCCTCGACGCAGGTTTCCATGTAGGCCGCTTGCTGGGCTTCGATGAACTCACGCTCGAAGGCGCAGATTTCCTCGGGATAGAAAAATTCCACCACGTTCAGCGTCTTGTCCGGCCCCTGCGGATGCAGCGAACTGACGACCAGGGTGTGTGGATACCACTCGATCATGATGTTGGGATAGCACGTCAGCCAGATGGCGCCGTACTTTGGCGCCTGGCCTTGCCGGTACTGCAGCACCACGTCATGCCACTTCTTGTAAACATCGGTGCCAGGCTTGCCGAGCTTGTCGGACACGCCCACGGTTTGCACCGAATAGCTTGGCGCCAGTTCCCAGCTCAGGTCGTCGGTGGTGACAAAGCCGCCCAGGCCCGGATGAAAGGGGCCGACATGGTAGTCCTCCAGGTAGACCTCGATGAAGGTCTTCCAGTTGTAGTTGCACTCATGCCGATGCACCTTGTCGAGCTGGTAGCCGGAAAAATCAAGGTCAGCCATGTGGCCCAGTGCCGCCATGTCAGTGGCCACATCGCGGCCGGTGTCCTCGAACACCAGGCCGTTCCAGGTCGTCGTCTTGTAGCGGTTCAGGTTCAGGCAGGGATCGACCTCGAAATGCGGCGCACCAATCAATTCCCCCGAGGTGTTGTAGGTCCAGCGGTGCAGCGGGCAGACGATGTTGTTGCCGGTGTTGCCCCGTCCCTGCAGCATGGTGGACTGACGGTGACGGCAAACGTTGGAAATCAGTTCGATGCCCGAGGCATTGCGCACCAGTGCGCGGCCATCGCCTTCGTGAGGCAGGGTGTAGTAGTCACCCAGATGGGGAACGGCCAGTTCGTGGCCCAGGTAGCGCGGTCCGCGCGCAAACAGTTTTTGCTGTTCGCGTTGGTAAATCCCGGCGTCGAAATAGCTGGAAATGGGGAGCTGGCTGGTGGCTTGCAACAGCCGAAGGCTTTTATCGAGCATCGGTTTCTCTCAACAGGCTGCCGAAGCCGGGCGAGGCAACGGTGCAAAAGCCATGTGAACAAGCAGGCGGGAAGCGGCCTGCTGACAAAAAATAGGGTGAACATCCCATGTGTGTGACCGGTTCCGGTATCGAGAATGGTTATCAAGTGTACCCGCGCGCAGTTCCTGCAAGTGCCCCTTTGCCGCCAGCGGGATAATGCGACATCGCCCGGCTTTGCGGGTGCCCGCCTCCAGAATCGCTGCAAGCCCTTAAAATCAGTCCCGGAACCCTATTCACATGGCCAAAAGCTCCGCTTCATCTACTGCATCCCCGCGTGTTCCGGACGCCAGCGCCACTCCCGTCCCGTCATTGCCTGCCACTTACGAGTCCGCATTGCAGGAACTCGAAGGGCTGGTAGCCCGGCTGGAGTCCGGCCAGTTGCCGCTGGACCAGTTGCTCACGGGTTACCAGCGCGGTGCGCAGTTGCTCAAGTTTTGCCGGGACCGGCTCGAAGCGGTCGAAACCCAGATCAAGGTGTTGGAAGGCACCGAACTCAAGCCCTGGGCTCAGGCGTAAATCCTTTTCGGTTTCAATGCATCCATCTCATCCCATGCCTCGCCCTTGCTCGCAGCGCTGCAGGTGTATCGGTGCGAAGGCTGGCTTGTACTGAAACATCTCCATGCACCCTGTTATCAACGGCGTCACCGCCCCAGCGCTAAAGACCACTGAATTGAACGCTCCTGAACCTCTTTCCCTGTTTGACCTGGGCGCCTGGAGCGCTGGGCAACTCGCATCCATTGAGCGTGCCCTGTCGCGTTGGGTGGCCAGCCCGGCCGATGCGCCGGCACCGGCCGGGCTTGGCGATGCCATGCGCTATGCCGTTCTCGACGGCGGCAAGCGGCTGCGTCCGCTGCTGGTCATGGCCGCCTGCGACGCGGTCAACGGTGATGCCTCGGTAGCCTTGCGCCCTGCCTGCGCCGTCGAGCTGATCCATGCCTATTCGCTGGTGCATGACGACATGCCGTGCATGGACAACGACGTGCTGCGCCGCGGCAAGCCCACGGTGCATGTGCAGTTCGGCGAGGCGCGTGCGCTCTTGGCCGGCGACGCCCTGCAGGCGCTGGCGTTCGAACTGCTGACACCCGATGATGCATCAGTCGGTGCCGGCACACAGGCTCGCCTGTGCCGCCTGCTGGCCCAGGCCGCCGGTTACCAGGGCATGGCGGGCGGGCAGGCCATTGACCTGGCCAGCATCGGCGTGCCGCTGACCTCGGCGCAACTGCACAAGATGCACCGTCTCAAGACCGGCGCACTGTTGCAAGCCAGCGTGATGATGGGTGCCGTCTGTGGCAGCGCATCCCCGGCAGCACTGGATGCCTTGCGTGCCTACGGCGCCGCTGTCGGCCTGGCGTTCCAGGTGGTCGACGATATCCTGGATGTGACGGCCGATGCAGCCATGCTGGGCAAGACGGCCGGCAAGGATGCCGCGCAGGACAAACCGACCTTCGTGTCGCTGATGGGGCTGGAGGCTTCACAGTGCTATGCGCAAGAATTGCTGGCGCAAGCTCTGGACAGTCTTCAGGCCAGCCAGCTTGAAAATACCCATGCCTTGCGGGCGCTGGCCGACATGCTGGTCAACCGGCAGCACTAGTCCCGGCACGGCCCCGCCATAACGGAAATACACCACGATGTACTTATTGCTTGAAACCATCAACAGTCCGGCTGACCTGCGCAGGCTCCCACGGGCCCAGCTCAAGACGCTTGCCGATGAACTGCGCGCCTATGTGCTCGACAGCGTTTCCAAGACCGGCGGACATTTAAGCTCCAATCTGGGCACGGTCGAGCTGACGGTTGCCCTGCACTATGTATTCAACACGCCAGACGACCGGCTGGTCTGGGACGTGGGCCACCAGACCTATCCGCACAAGATCCTGACCGGCCGGCGAGAGCGCATGTCGAGCTTGCGCCAGTTCGGCGGTCTGTCGGGATTTCCTCGCCGTGACGAGAGCGAGTACGACACGTTCGGCACTGCGCATTCCTCGACCTCGATCTCGGCGGCACTCGGCATGGCGCTGGCCTCACAGTTCAAGGGCGAAGACCGCAATGCCGTGGCCATCATCGGCGACGGCTCGATGAGCGCCGGCATGGCATTCGAGGCCCTGAACAACGCCGGCGTGCATGACGACAGCCGCCTGCTTGTGGTGCTCAACGACAACGACATGAGCATCAGCCCCCCAGTGGGCGCGCTGAACCGCCACTTGGCGCAACTGATGAGCGGGCGTTTCTACGCGTCGGCCCGGCAGGTCGGAAAGCAGGTGCTGCGCGTGGCGCCGCCGCTGTTCGAACTGGCCCGGCGGCTCGAATCCCATGCCAAGGGCATGGTAGTGCCGGCCACGCTTTTCGAGAACTTCGGCTTCAATTACATCGGCCCGATCGATGGCCATGACCTGGAGTCGCTGGTTCCCACGATGGAAAACATCAAGCATTTGATGGCGACCGGCGCGGGTCCGCAGTTTTTGCATGTCGTGACCAAGAAAGGCCAGGGCTACAAGCTTGCCGAAGCCGACCCGATTGCCTACCACGGCCCCGGCAAGTTCGACCCGTCCATGGGCCTGCAAAAATCCAGCACGCCCGCCAAGCAGACGTTCACCCAGGTGTTTGGCCGCTGGCTGTGCGACATGGCCGAGCACGACCCGCGCCTGGTCGGCATCACGCCGGCCATGCGCGAGGGATCGGGCATGGTGGAGTTTCACCGCCGCTTTCCCAAGCGCTACCACGATGTCGGCATTGCCGAGCAGCATGCGGTGACCTTTGCCGCCGGCATGGCCTGCGAGGGCCTGAAGCCCGTGGTGGCGATTTACTCGACCTTTTTGCAGCGCGGCTACGACCAGCTGATCCATGATGTGGCGCTGCAAAACCTGCCGGTAGTGTTCGCGCTGGACCGCGCCGGGCTGGTCGGTGCCGATGGTGCAACGCATGCCGGTGCTTACGACATTCCTTTTTTGCGCTGCATTCCCAACATGGGCATTGCCTGCCCAGCCGATGAAAATGAGTGCCGCAAGTTGCTGACTACCGCATTCGAGCAGAACTCGCCGGTGGCTGTTCGCTATCCGCGCGGCGCTGGCGCGGGTGTCCAGCCCGAGGCTGGTTTGAAATCGCTGCCGTTCGGCAAGGGCGAGGTCCGCCGCGAAGGCCAGGGCATTGCGATTCTCGCCTTCGGAACGCTGCTTTATCCTGCGTTGCAAGCGGCTGAAAAACTGGGAGCAACGGTAGTCAACATGCGCTGGGCTAAGCCGCTGGATACCGGGCTGGTGCTGAAGATCGCTGCCAGCCATGAATCCCTGGTCACGGTGGAAGAGGGTGCCATCATGGGCGGCGCGGGCAGCGCAGTCGGTGAGGCATTGCAGGCGGCAGGCGTCCTCCGGCCGCTGCTGCAGCTGGGCCTGGCGGACGAGTTCATCGAGCATGGTGACCCCGCCCATCTGCTGGCCTTGCAGGGCCTGGATGCCGAGGGCATCGAGGCCTCCATCCGCAAGCGTTTCAACGGCACGAAGGTGAACGACCCGCTGGCCAAGGTGGTGCTCAAGTCAGTTGCCTGACCGAATCGTTCACTCCCAGGTTAAGCGCCCTTGAAGAGCTCGCGTGCGCAGGCTTGCTGTCGCAAGCCTTTTTTGCGTCTTTCTACGGGTAACAACGGGGCGAAAGCTGTATAAAAAATGACAAAATGTCAGACAGGCCGCTACCTGCGGCCATCGTGGCTGTCAAGGGCATTGCCGCAAGAAATCTTGGGTGCTGACTTACAGGCAAATACGAAACAAGCAATCGTTAACCTTTCAAAAAGAGAGTATTTATGGACCGTCGATCACTCATCAAAAACGCTGGCATTGCCGGTGTGCTCGCTGCGGGCGTTGCGCCTGCGGTTCATGCGCAGGCCAACGTCCGGTGGCGCTTGGCATCGAGCTTTCCTAAGTCGCTCGATACCATTTTTGGCAGTGCCGAAATGTTTTCCAAAACCGTCAAGGCACTGTCCGGCGGCAAGTTTGAAGTGTCGGTGCATGCGGCCGGCGAATTGATGCCTGCTTTTGGCGTGGTGGATGCCCTGCAGAACGGGACCGTTGAAATGGCGCAAACAGCGCCTTACTATTTCACCGGCAAGGATGCGATTTTTGCTTTTGGCTGCGCCGTGCCTTTCGGCCTGACGGCTCGCCAGATGGATGCCTGGATGGAGCATGGCAACGGACGCAAGCTGATGGATGCGTTTTATGCACAGTACAACATCAAGAGTCGCAGTGCCGGGAACACTGGCACCCAGATGGGCGGTTGGTACCGCAAGGAAATCAAGACCGTCGCCGACCTCAAGGGCCTGAAGATGCGCCTGGGCGGCGGGTTGTTCGGCGAAGCCATGCAAAAGCTCGGCGTCGTGCCGCAGAACATGCCAGCCGGCGAGGTCTACCAGGCGCTTGAAAAAGGCACGCTCGATGCAGTGGAGTTTGTTGGTCCTTACGACGACGAAAAGCTCGGCTTCAACAAGGTCGCGCCGTTCTACTACTACCCCGGATGGTGGGAAGGCGGCGCCGAGCTGGAGTTCTTCATCAACACCAAGGCGTATGCTGCGCTGAGCCCCGAGTTTCAGGCCATCGTCGATGCGGCCACGTCCGTTGCTGCCCGCGACATGACGGCCAAGTACGATGCCGTCAACCCGATTGCCCTGAAAAAACTGGTCGGCGCGAAGACGCAGCTCAAGGCCTTCCCCAAAGCCATCATGGATGCCGGCTTCAAGGTGTCGATGGAAGTGTTTGCCGAACACGAGGCCAAGTCCTCCGAGTTCAAGAAGATCCACGCCGACATGCGCGCATTCCAGCGCGACCAGTTGCTCTGGGCGCGTTTCTCGGAATCGGCCTTTAGTAACTACATGGCGTCGGCCAAGATCTAAGCGCTGCGCGGACAATGACCTTCACCAGGCCTGGGCCCTGCCCTGGGGACCGGCCTGGTTCTTGATTCAACCTTTTTTTATGACCTGATAAATTTTAAAGTCACGTTCATGAAACGTCGTTCCCTCGTCAAAAACGCCGGCATTGTCCCGGGGGTTCACGCACAGTCGGCGCTTCGACGGCGCCTGGCTTCGAGCTTTCCCCAAGTCGGTGGACGCCATTTACGGATCTGCTGAGGTGTTTTTCAAGACCCTTTGGGACAGTCCGGCGGCAATCTTGAATTTTCATTGCATACTGCCGGCGAACTGATGCCGGCATTCGGCGTGGTTGGCGGCTTAGACATCGGCACGGTCGAGATCGTACACCGCGCCCTGTTATTTCCAGGGCAAGAACGAAGCCTTTGCCATCGGCGGCGCAAGTCCGTTCTTCATGAATTCCCTCTAGTGTCACGTCACGAAGCCATTGTCGGATAAAGGCGTTTGCGCTTGGTGCGGGCGACCTGGGTGGTGAATTGCCAGTTGACCTTGGCCTGAAGCTTGTCACGGCGGTCCTGCCAGTCGGCAACCTCGCTGGTGACGGTCTCAATGTTGTCGATGCGCCAGTCCAGGCACTGGCTGACCATGACGTTGATCTCAATCTCGGCCATGTTCAGCCAGCTGCCGTGTTTGGGTGTGTAAACGAATTCGAAGCGGTCCCACAGCGCCTTGGCCTGCTCGGGGGCAAACGCCTCGTACAGTGAGGCCGGTGTGTGCGTGTTGAGGTTGTCCATGACCAGCGTGATGCGCGCAGCTTCGGGGTAGCTCGCTGCGATGGCCTGCACGAAAAAAGCCCAGTCCGCTTTGGTTCTGCGCTCTGTGACCTTGCTCAAGCGTCGTCCGGCCAGCGGCTCGCTCGCCCTGAAGACGTTGCACACCCCGCAACGCGCGTATTTCATGGCGCTCGGGGCGACCGGGCGCCGCTGCAACGGGCTCGCGGGTTTCACGAATCAACTGCCGTGGCGTCTCGTCCATGCACACCACCGGGTGCCTGACATCGTAAGGCCTGCCGTAGATGTCCAGCACTTGTTCCATGGCCGCCACGAAGGCGGCGCTGGCCTGGGGCGCAATCACCCAGCCGATTTTTCTCCACGGCTTGAGTTCATTTTTTTTAGCGCCCGCCGAACCGTCTCGTGGGACACGCTGTCAATGTACTCCAGCTCCACCAGCCGATCGGCCAGCAGCCGCAGCGACCAGCGTGCATGGCCGTCAGGGGGCTCCGAGCAACTCATGGCCACCAGTTGCACTTCCAGGCGGCCATCGACCTTCAGCGCGTACGCGCGCTGCGAAGCCTGACGGTTCAGGGCCAGTTCCCGGCTTCTCCTGAACAAACTTCTTTTTCACCCGGTCCACCTTGCGCTCGCTCACGCGCAGCATCGCCGCAATGTCGCTGCTCCTAGGCCGCTCGCTACGGCCGCCCGACTGGTCACAGTTGAGCAAAATCAGGGCGTTGATGACTTTGGCCACTGCGTGGGTGCCTTTGCTGGCAATGTCTTGCAGCTCGGCTCTTTCTTGCTCTGACAAGGTGACTTTATAATGTTCCATCCCTCTATTGTCATACGTCAATTAACTCGTGACGCGACACTAGGAGCTTGGGCGGCAGACGGTGTGCATGGCGAAAAGTAGCTCCGCCGAGGAATATTTTTGCCGAATCTGCTGGCCAATAGCCTGTTATTGAGCATCAAGGCAGTGAAAAATGGACCGGCGTGGCCGCTTTGCAGCGCACATCCTTTCTGCCGCCCAGGCTCCCCGGGCAAGGTCGTCGCGTCTCCGCAGTCAATCATGAACGCATCCTTCAAGGCCTTGATGGAGGTGTGTTACGGGCTGAACGCCTCTAATGCCGACTGGAAGAAAATCTACATCGACTACCGCAATTTCCAGCATGAACAGGTTTGTGATTCCGTTTTGCCAAATCCAGCTTTGACGGTTTCATGCAGCGCCAAAAGCGTAAGCGCAGCGCGATGGAATCCCTTGCTTGCAGCAAGCTTGCGGGCAGCACCCATAAAAAAAAGGCCATCGGGCCTTTTTTTATGGGTGGGTGAATACCCTGCGCAGGGTAAACAGCGCCGGTCACACGAGTTCATCAGGAAAATTCACGGGGTCGGCTTGGCGCTCTTTTCCAGTGCATCCTTCATGGCCTTCATCGGGTCTGTTTCCTCGACGGCTGGCGCAGCAGCTTCGTTTTCTGCCGGTGCCGCCTCGCTCCCAGGCATCTCAGGCTCGGCAGGCGCTGCCTCGGGTTCCGGCATGCGGAGCAGGTCCATGATTTCCGAATTGCTCAGACTTTTTTCCTTGACAATGCCGCCGGTCACCAGTGACGGGTAGATCATGACGGATGCCACCATGATCAGTTGCAGAACGATGAAGGCGATGGAGCCCTTGTAAATCTCGTTGGTGGTCACGGCCTTGATGTTCTCGCCCGTCACGCGGTCCTTGTAGTCCTTTTTGGCCGCCACGCTGCGCAGGTAAAACAGCGCAAAGCCGAATGGTGGCGTCAGGAACGAGGTCTGCAGGTTCATGGCGATGATGACGCCGAACCAGATCATGGCCGCGTCGGGTGTCATGCCTGGAACCAGGCCCGGCAGGATTTTTTCGGCCACCGGCGCCAGCAGCGGAATCACGATGAAGGCAATTTCAAAGAAGTCAATGAACATGCCCAAAATGAACACCAGAATGTTCACAACGATCAAAAAGCCCCAGCCGCCGCCCGGAATGGTGTCAAACAGGTGCTCGACCCAGATGTGACCGTCTGCGGCATTGAATACGAAGCTGAACACCGTTGAACCAATCAGGATGAACAGCACGAACGATGCCAGCTTGGCCGTGTTGTCAAGCGCTTGCTTGAGCAGCGACCAGGACAGGCGCCCCTTGCCCAGGCCCAAAATCAAGGCCCCCAGCGCGCCCATGGCGCCGCCTTCGGTGGGCGTGGCCACGCCCAAAAAGATTGTGCCCAGCACCAAAAAGATCAGGATCAATGGTGGCATCAGCACAAACGTCACCTGCTCGGCCAGCCGCGACAGCAGGCCCATGCGGGTGATCTTGTTGATGATCGCCAGCGCCAAGCCGGTCAGCGAGGCCAGCGTCATCGACAGGATGACAATTTCATCGCCCGGTGCCGGCATGCTGCGGTCCAGCCAGACGGTCAGCAGCCGGTTGTGTGCCTGCGCCCAGCCGAAGCCGACAGCCATGCAGATCAGCACCAGCACCAGCAGCGAACGGTGGCCCGAACTGCCATTGAGCTCGCGGTAGATGCGCGCTTCAAGCGGCAACGCCGGCACCAGGGCCGGTTTGAAGAGTGCCACCACGACAATGAACAGGATGTACAGGCCCACCAGCAGCAGGCCGGGCACCAACGCACCCGAATACATGTCGCCCACCGAACGGCCGAGCTGATCGGCCAGCACGATCAGCACCAGCGAAGGCGGAATCGCCTGCGCCAGTGTGCCCGATGCAGTGATGGTGCCGGTGGCAATCACCCGGCTGTAGCCGTAGCGCAGCATGATGGGCAACGAGATCAAGCCCATCGAGATCACCGCTGCCGCCACCACGCCGGTGGTGGCGGCCAGCAATGCACCCACCAGGATCACCGCGATCGCCAGCCCGCCGCGCAGCGGGCCAAACACCTGCCCGACAGTTTCGAGCAGGTCCTCGGCCATGCCGGAGCGTTCCAGGATGATGCCCATGAAGGTGAAAAACGGAATCGCCAACAGCGTGTCGTTCTGCATGATGCCGAAAATGCGCAGCGGCAGCGCCTGGAACAGCGAAGCCGGAAAAATGCCCGCTTCAATGCCGACAAAGCCAAACCCCAGTCCGGCGGCGGCCAGCGCAAAAGCCACCGGAAAGCCGGTCAGCAGGACCAGGAAAAGTCCCCCGAACATCAGTGGCACAAACTGTTGTGCCAGGAAGGTGGTCTGCATTTCAGGATTCTCCAGCCAGTTTGCGGGCGGCAACGGCCTCCAGCTCTTCGATGTGTTTTTGTTCGTCGGACTTGGCGTCCTCACCGGACATGACGTCCGGCCCATTGCCCGTCAAAAAAGCCAGGCGCTTGATCAGTTCGGACAGGCCTTGCAGCATGAGCAGGCCAAAGCCCAGCGGTACCAGGCCGTACACCGGCCAGCGGATCAGGCCACCGGCGTTTTGCGACATTTCACCCGACTGCAGCGCCTGCGTGAACAGCGGCCAGCTGAGCTTGATGATAATCATGCAAAACGGGAACAGCACTGCCAGGATGCCGAAAACGTCGATCCAGTTGCGCGTTCGGTCACTAAGGTGCGATGAAAGAAAATCGATTCGCACATGAGAGTTTTTCAGGAAACCATAGCCGGCGCCCAACAGAAAAACCCCGGCGAACAGGTACCACTGGATTTCAAGCAGCGAGTTCGAACTGGAGTCAAAGATTTTTCGAACGATGGCATTGCCTGCGCTGATGAGCGTGGTCGCCAGGATCAGCCACATCGTGATTTTTCCGACCACGGTGTTCAGACCATCCACGACCTGCGAGAGTTTGAGTAAGGCGCGCAATTTTTGTCTCCGGGTTAAAGAACGACATCACATCAAACGATCTGACCAGTCAGGATGAGTCTGGCCTATGCAGTTTTGTGTAACGGGGGGATTCTAAAGAACTGTTTTGGCACTGGCGAAGAGATTTATTCCTTGACGCCAGTTTTATCGCGCAGGCCCGCTGAAATTTAGCGGGCCTGTTGCTTGCCGGCCAATGTTCCATTGGTCGGGTTCAAGGCGCTGAAGTCAGACGACTTCGATGTTCTCGGCCATCGTGCCAATCCGTCGCGTGGCCTCAAAGCCGTGGCGTTGAAAGCATGTCAGCACCGCGTCGGCTGCTTGGGGCATGCAGGTCCCAGCAAGCCCTCGCGGGTTTGCGGGTCGCTCAGCAGGGCCTGTTGCGCCGGGCTGTTGGCTGCGGGCAGGAAAACCCCTGCGCGATTCTCACAGATGCGGCGTGAAGCGCCAGTCACCATGCCTTGCTCACCAAGTTTGGTATACAGGGCACAGCGCAATCTGGTCAAGCTGGCGTTGCATCTTGAAGTTCGCGCTGCGCGCCAGTTACAGCTCCGGTCTGTGGCCGAGCACGACATAACCGATCACATCGGTCAAGGCATGAACGGCGTCCATTTTTGGCAACGCATTCCCCGGCTTGTTCAGCGGTATGGCGACCGCAATCACTTGCGCATGGTCTATAGGGCTCAGGGCCTCTTTTTCAAGCGCTGCAGACAGCAGGCCGAAACCCGGCGACTTGCCCAGAATCAGCACGTCGCCCATCTTGATTCCAGAGATTTTTTATTGACCAGCGAAGGCTGGATCAGCTCCACCAGTCTTAAATCGGCTCGACCGAATCAATCGAGTGGCCGCCGGCAATCGGAATGCAGACATCTCGGCATTGGATTCCTTGTCAAGTTCTCAGCCTTGACTGCGGGCTGCGCCTTACACTGCACGCCGATGGCGATGCGATCGCCCGACACTTTTCGCATGACGCGACACCAACGCCTTGATGGATGTGTCACCCATGCTGCACACGTCACTGATGGCATTGGTGGCGGCAATGCGGCCAGAGTCATCCGGGTGACCGACGATAGGCATGAAAATTTCGGCAGTGGCAATCAAGGCCTGCTCGTCGCTGAGCGGGTACACCGCAGCATCATCGGCGGTTTCAATGCTCGCCAGCAATTCGGGCGGCAGGTTCAGGCCGGCCTGATTGCTGGAGTTTTTCAGAAATTGGCTCAGCAGGCCATTCGGAAACGGCGCAGGTTTTCAGGGTGTCGGGAGTCGTCATCAGCAAGCTTACAAAAGCGGCAAAGACAGGGCAGGCCGGTCGCGCAGGCTGACAGGGCCCTCGAGCGCAGAAACCAGCAGGTTTATGACAAGGCGTTTTTCTTCCTGGGGGGGAAATAGATGGGCACGCTCGCTGCATTGACTTTGCAGCAGCGCCAGAAAATCCGGCTCAGCCGCGCAGCGCCGCACCAGCGCAGCCAGCTGCGCATCATCGCCGGGCGAAAAGTAGCCCGCATACTTTTCACCCAGCATGCCTATGTTGCCGCTGATGCGTGAGGCCAGCACCGGCGTGGCCGATTGCACCGCCTCCAGGATGACGTGGGCGCCGCCCTCCATGAGCGAGCAGTTCACCAAGACGTGCGCCCTCTTGATACGCTGGCGCGTTGCCGCACGGCTCAAGCCCCCAAGCCAGCGGTAGCGCGCTGTGCATTGTTCCGTGGTGCGGGCCGCCTCAGCGAAACACGGCTCCAGTGCCAGGCCGATCTGGTCAAAATGAATGCCGGCTGCAAAGTCGTGGGCGGCAGCCCGCATGAAAGCCAGCGGGTCTTTTTCTTCGCGCAGGTGGCCGACCATCAGCACGCCAAAACGGCGGCTTGGTTTGCGGGCAGGCACCAGGGCCAGGGCCGACTGGTAAATCACCCGCGCCTTGCCGCGCCATATGTCGGGCAGGGCTGTCAGTCCGGCATCTTGCAGCACCACCAGGTGCGTGGCCAGTGCCAGCGACTGTTGTGCACCGGCATCGGTGTGGATGTCGCGGTAAAGGTCGGTGCCAGTCAGCACCACAATCAGCGGTTTGTCGGGGAAGGCCTCGGCCCAGGCCCGGATCGAGGCCGCCGAACGTCGGGCGTGCAGTGCCAGCATCGCTTGCGGTGCGCCCTGCAGCGATGGCGATGGCCATTGGGTCAACAGCGTAATGTCACAATGACCCGACAAGAAATGTGCCCAGCGGTGCGCCGTGTGCCAGTTGCCGTTGTTTGATTCGGCCGTTGCCGGGCTTATGAGGACCCCTGATTTGGCTTCAGATTCCATACCTATTGCATCACCCGAGTTGATCGATTCGCCTCTCATGCGCAAGGGGGACAAGGAACTCCTGTCGCTCGCGCTGATGGACGCGCGCAATCATACGCTGCACCTTTTTGGGCAGTACCAGAATGCGCTGGAAAACGCACATTTTGCGGTGCCCCTGCTTGCAACGCTCAATCCACCTCTGTGGGAACTGGGCCATATAGCCTGGTTCCAGGAACGCTGGATTGGCCGCAACCTGCAGCGTGCGCTGGGCACGCGCTGCGCGCCCGCGCAGGCCCAGTTGGCCTCGATAGAGCCGAACGCAGACCGCTGGTGGGACTCGGACCAAGTGAAGCATGACACGCGCTGGACGCTGGATGTGCCGGACATGGACAATTGCCGCGCGTATTTGCTGAACACGCTGGAAAGCACGCTGGAGCTGCTTGAAAAAGCCGGCAGCGACGATGACGCCTTGTACTTTTACCGGCTGTGCCTGTTTCATGAAGACATGCACGGCGAAGCGCTGACCACCATGGCGCAGACCATTGGCTTGTCGCTGGACAAGCCCTTGCTGTCGGCTTTTACGCCGCCACCGATGGCGCTGCGCGAGCCGATGCTAATTCCGGCTGCGGCTTGGCAAATGGGCAGCCCATCAATCGCAGGATCGGGGTTTGCGTTTGACAATGAAAAACAGGCACATGCCATCAAGGTGCCCGAGTTTGAAATCGACGCCCAGCCCGTGACCTGGGCGCAATACGTCGAGTTTGTCGGCGATGGCGGCTACGACCGGCAGGAACTGTGGCATCCGGACGGCTGGCAGTGGCTGCAGTTGCAGGCAGCGGATGAGGGCCGCAGAGGCCCGCGCTACGTCGAGCAGATCGGCACCGGCAGCGGCGCCGTCATCCAGACGCGCTTTGGCCAGCCCATGCGCATGCAGGCCAATCAGCCCGCCATGCACATGAGTTGGTGGGAGGCCGACGCCTGGTGTCGCTGGGCCGGACGCCGTTTGCCGGCAGAGGTGGAGTGGGAAGTGGCTGCACACACGGCGGCGCGCCGGGGTTTCCGGTGGGGCGATGTCTGGGAGTGGATGGGCACGACGTTCCGGCCTTATCCGGGTTTTTCGCCCGATCCGTATCAAACCTATTCACAGCCCTGGTTTGGCACGCACAAGGTGTTGCGCGGCGGGTCATTTGCGACCCGTGCGCGGATGAAGCATCCGAAATACCGCAACTTTTATCTGCCAGAACGGGACGATATCTTTTGCGGTTTCAGATCCTGCGCGCTATAAAAATAGCAGCTGTCTGTGCACGGCCGTATTGCGCTATATAAAGTGGACCCTGAGTGAAGACAAATTTGAACTCAGTTTAAGTTGCACCCGATTGAACAAACAGCTGGACGGCGCTGCCCCGGTTTTTTGCCTTCGATATTTCTGTCTTCTCTAATCGGACTTCATCGAACGCAGTCCCTGTAGAGCGCAGCGCAATTGGCAGGCCTTGTGCGGCGCCATAGTTGTCCACGATCATGGCGCCACCGCCCTGAGCACGCTGGTGCACCACATCGGGTGTCAGATTGCGCAGCGCTTGATGTGGACGTTCGCCGTTGTAAAAAGCAAAGTATTTCGTCAATCCGATCAGCACCTCGCCCATCGAGCTGTAGCCATTGAGGTACACGTCCTCGTGCTTGACGCTGCGCCACAGCCGCTCGACAAAAATTCTGCACCTCCTTTTATTTCCAACCAGTTATCGGGTTGCCAAGCCGTTTAGGCAAATCTAAAAGTTAACGGATGAACCTGTCTCTACGGCGATCTACGCTGTTTCTGGAATCTCCAGTTTCGCCACCTTCGAAACTTCTGCGGCAACACAAAGAGGGGCACCCGGCTCAATTTAAGTCATAGCTTCTGCAATTAAGATTCTGCATACTATGAAAATAGTAGCTGCTCATGCCGGTTCCTATTGCGCAGGAGCTTGTTTCCTTAGTAATTCGGATCAGCGAAGCCGAATCCGGCCACCCTCAGGCAGCTTTCTCTTTGCGGTAGCTCCACCACGGCAGGGCGGCACGCAAGGACAGCACCTTGCCGCTCTCGGCCCGCTCGCCACTGTAGCCGGGGAGCCTGTCCAGCGTGACTTGCCATTCATCACTCTGCAGTTCCCTGAGCAGCGCCTGAACCGGTAACGTGGGCAGTTCGGACTTCAGGCAGACCAGGTGGTAGCGCTCTTGCACCAGCGGCACGAAACCCAGGCCTTTTTCGCGGGCCGCCGCCTCAATGCCCAGGCCGGCATCGGCGGCGCCGCTCGCAATGGCTTGCGCCACGGCAGTGTGCGAGGGCTCTTGGTTGTCATAGCCCTGAATGTCGGACGGCACCATGCCGGCTTCGGTCAGCAAGTCGTCGAGCAGCACCCGTGTTCCCGTGCCCTCGGGACGGTTGACATAGCGCATGCCGGGATGCGACATATCAGCCAAACCTTCAATTTGTAGCGGATTGTTTCTGGCAACCATCAGGCCCTGGTGGCGGTGCGCAAAGCCGATCAGCTTGTGCAGGCCAGGCTTGAGCAGGCTGCGGTAGGTGTGCGCCGCCGCCGAATTACGCTGAGGCTGGGCGCGTACATGAAAACCGGCCATCATGCAGCGCCCGGTGTTCAGGGCCGCCATCGCGTCGACGCTGCCCATGAAACGGATGTCAAGATGCAGTCCGTGCGCGCTGGTCTGGTCGCGCAGCGCCGACAGCGCCGCATCGTGGCTGGCAAACAGTGTCAGCACATGGGCGTTGTCGTCAAAAGCGGTTGAAAAAGCGCGTTCGATGTCGCGGGTCAAGGCTTCGATCTGTGGCGCCAGCCGGGCCTGCGCCTGGCGTTCGGCCCAGAGCAGTTTTTCACCGAAGTCGGTCAGCCGCGCACGCTGGCCCTTGTCCCAGACGATGAGGCTGCGGCCCAGTGTTTGTTCCCAGTCCTTGAGCGCCCCCCATACATGGCGGTAGGACAGTTCGAGCGCCTTGGCAGCCTTTGAGATCGAGCCCTGCTCGCTGACGGCATGCAGGATGTCCATCATCGGGTTGCGGATCAGGGCGTCTTTGCCGCGCTGGGGGCTCAAGAGGTAGGAGAGTTCGACTTTGTGCATGGCGTGTGCACGGATTATCGATGCGGTCCCCGGCATCTCACGGCATCTCACGGCATGTCGTGGCATGTCGTGGCCCGGTTTTCCTATGCAAACTGCTTCCTAACGACAAGTACCTAGGGGCCGAGAAGAGGGGGAAGCTGCGCTACAGTCGCGCCACCACCTGAGCCATGAACACCTTTTCCGACAGCGCCCTCACCGCCTTTTCGCTCATCACTTCGCTCGACCCGCTATTTGCCGGCATCGTGGGCAGGTCGCTGGCGGTCAGCGCGCTGGCTTGCCTGATCGCCTGCAGCGCCGGGCTGCTGCTGGGTGCCTGGCTGGGCGTGGCGCGCTTTCGCGGCCGGGCTGTGGTGCTGGCTGTGCTCAACACCGCGCTGGCGTTGCCGTCGGTGGTGGTCGGGCTGGTGGTGTACCTGCTGCTGTCGCGCAGCGGGCCCCTGGGTTTCCTGGGCTGGCTGTTTTCCTTCAAGGCCATGGTGCTGGCGCAAACCATCCTGGTGCTGCCTGTGGTGACGGCTTTGGTGCGCCAGACCATCGACGACGCCGACCGCAGCCACGGGGAGCAATTCCAGTCGCTGGATGCCGGCGGCTTGGTACGCAGCCTGATCCTTCTGTGGGACGAGCGCTACGCCCTGCTGACGGTGCTGATAGCCGCTTTTGGCCGTGCCATTTCCGAGGTCGGCGCTGTGATGGTGGTGGGCGGCAACATCGAAGGCTTCACGCGCGTCATGACGACATCGATTGCGCTGGAAACCAGCAAGGGCGACCTGCCGCTGGCGCTGGCGCTGGGCATGGTGCTGCTTGGTGTGGTGCTGCTGCTCAACCTGCTGATCGCGCTGGTCCGGCGCTGGCGCGAGCGGGTCGATGATCCCTTGCCCGATCTCGACGCCGGCCTGGTCGCAACTCCTGTCGCGCAGGGCGCGTCGTCATGACGACGCTGTTTGACCTGCAGGCCGTCAACGTCCAGTTCGGCCATGTGCAGGCGTTGCGCGGCTGCACATTGCGCATCCATGCAGGCGAACGGCTGGCGCTGGTGGGGTCCAACGGCAGTGGGAAAAGCACCTTGCTCCGAACGCTGCACGGGCTGGTCAAACCAGTGTCGGGCCACTTGCAACACGACGCGCGGGTGCGCCAGGCGATGCTGTTCCAGCGTCCTTACATGCTGCGCGCCAGCGTGCTGCACAACGTGGCCCTGGGCTTGTGGCTCAAGGGCGTGGCCTGGAAACCCGCGAAGGCGCAGGCGCTGCAGGCGCTGGATCGGGTCGGTCTGGCAGACCTGGCCGGGCGCCATGCCAAAGCCCTGTCGGGTGGCCAGCAGCAGCGGGTGGCGCTGGCGCGGGCCTGGGCGCTGAAAGCCCAGGTCTTGCTGCTCGACGAACCCACGTCCAGCCTGGACCCGGCGGCCAAGCGCGAGGTCGAGCGGCTGATGGCCGATTTTGCCGACGACGGCATGACGCTGATTTTCAGCAGCCACAACCTGGGCCAGGTCAAGCGCCTGGCCCGGCGCGTGCTGTACCTGGAACAGGGCCGGCTGATGGCTGATTTGCCGACGGCAGCCTTTTTCGGCGGGCCTTTGCCGCCAGCAGCCGCGAATTTTTTGAAAGGCGAACTCGGATGAATGGTTTTGGCATGTTTTTCAAGCCTTTCAGGTTGCTTGCGCTTGTCCCGCTTGCCTTGATAGCTACTGTTTCGATAGCGCAGACGCCCAGTATCGTGATGGCGTCCACCACCTCCACCGAGCAGTCGGGGCTGTTTGGCCATCTGCTGCCTGAATTCAAAAGGGCCACGGGCATCGACGTGAAAGTGGTGGCGGTCGGCACCGGCCAGGCCCTCGACATGGGCCGCCGGGGCGATGCCGATGTGCTGTTCGTGCACGACCAGGTGGCCGAAGAAAAAGTGGTGGCCGAAGGCTTTGTCCTCAAGCGCTACCCGCTCATGTACAACGACTTCGTGCTGATCGGCCCGGCCGCTGACCCGGCCCATGTCAAGGGCAAGGACATCACGGAAGCGCTTAAAAAAATCAATGCTGTCAATGCCGGCTTCATCTCGCGCGGCGACAAGAGCGGCACCCATGCGGCCGAGCTTCGTTACTGGAAATCGGCTGGTCTTGAGGCCCCTGCCTTTGCCGGCTACAAGGCCTGCGGCTGCGGCATGGGAGCGGCGCTGAACATGGCCTCCAGCCTGGGTGCCTATGTCCTGGCCGACCGGGGCACCTGGCTGTCATTCAGGAACCGCGCCGATCTGGCCGTGCTGGTCGAGGGTGACCAGCGCCTTTTCAACCAGTACGGCGTGATGGTGGTCAACCCGGTCCGGCATCCGCGGACCAAGGTGCTGGAAGCGCAGAAATTTGTTGACTGGGTGGTTTCGCCAGCCGGCCAAGGGGTGATTGCCAGTTACAAAGTCGGCGGCGAGCAGCTGTTCTTTCCGAACGCATACAAGTAAGGTTGCGCCAACTGCAGCATGGCGGGGTGTCGGGCCTAGCTGACCAATGCGGCTGACTTCACCTGGGCCCAGACCGGCTTGCCGGGCTCCAGGCCAAGCGCATCGGCGGCCCGCGCGGTGATGCGCGCCAGCAGCACGGATTCCCCGCACGTCAGCTGTACCAGCGCCTGCGAAGGATGTGCGTCTGGCACGATGGCCCTGACCACGCACTGCAGCAGGTTTTGAATACTGGTGGCGTTCGGCGCCTGCATGGACAGGCTCACATCGCGCGCCAGTACGCGCACCCGCGCACGGGTGCCCGTCGCCACGCCGCTGTCGCTCAGCCACAGGCTGCCGCCGTTAAAAGTCATCCGCATCAGGTGCCAGCGCGCATCGCGTTCCACCACGGCACCTTCCAGCAGCGCACCCGCATCTTCGCCCAGCACCACCGGCAGGTCGACGCGCGCCAGCACCTCGGCGACGGCGCCGGCCGACACGATGCGTCCCTGGTCCAGCACGATCAGTGTGTCGGCCAGCCGCGCCACCTCGTCGGCTGAATGCGTGACGTAAAGCATCGGAATGTGCAACTCGTCGCGCAGCCGCTCCAGCCAGGGCAGGATGTCCTGGCGCCGCGCATGGTCGAGCGCTGCCAGCGGTTCGTCCAGCAACAGCAGCCGTGGCCGGGTCGCCAGTGCGCGGGCAATCGCCACGCGCTGGCGTTCGCCGCCCGAGAGCTGGTGGGTACGGCGCTCCAGCAGCGCGCCAATACCCAACAGCTTGATGGCGGCTTCCAGCGCCATGGCCGTTTCGCCTGACTTGACCCGGCGCAGGCCGTAGGTCAGGTTGCCGCGTACATCAAGATGGTCAAACAGGCTGGCTTCCTGGAATACATAGCCGAGTGGGCGTTGCCAGGTGGGCAGAAAAATGCGGCGGCTGTCGTCCTGCCAGATCTGGCCGGCGATTTCTACCAGCGCGCCATCGGCCTGTTCCAGCCCAGCCACACAGCGCAGCAGCGTGGTCTTGCCCGAGCCTGACGGCCCGAACAACACGGCGATGCCGCGTTGGGGCAACAGCAGGTCGGCGTTCAGCGTGAAGGCGGGCCGCTGCAGTGACAGGCGAATGCGGTTGCTGTCCATGCTAGTTACGCCAGCACGCGCCCATTGCGCCGGTTCAGCAAGGCCAAGCCCAGCAGCACGGTGAATGAAAACAGCACCATGCCACCGGCCAGCCAATGCGCCTGCGCGTATTCCATGGCTTCGACATGGCCGTAAATCTGGGTGGACACCACCCGGGTCTGGCCGGGAATGTTGCCGCCAATCATCAGCACCACGCCAAACTCGCCGACCGTGTGGGCGAAGCTCAGGATGGCGGCGGTGACGAAGCCTGGCCGCGCCAGCGGCAGCGCCACGCTGAAAAAAGCATCCAGCGGCCGCGCCCGCAGTGTGGCGGCGACTTCCATCGGGCGGCTGCCAATGGCTTCAAACGCATGTTGCAGCGGCTGCACCGCGAAAGGCAGCGAATAAATCACCGAGCCGAGCAACAGCCCGCCAAAGCTGAAAGGGAGCAAACCCAGCCCCAGGGCCTGTGTCAGCTGTCCGCCCCATCCGTTCGGGCCCAGCGAAACCAGCAGGTAAAAGCCCAGCACCGTGGGCGGCAACACCAGCGGCAGCGCCACCACGGCGCCCACCGGCGCGCGCCAGCGCGAGGGGGTGCGCGCCAGCCACCATGCCAGTGGTGTTGCCAGCAGCAGCAGCACTACGGTGGTCAGGCTTGCCAGCTTGAAGGTGAGCCAGACGGCGGCAAGGTCTTGTGCAGTGAAAGGCACGGTGCGTGCCGGTCAGATTTCGTAGCCGTAGGAACGGATGATGGCACGGGCTTTTTCGCCGCGCAAATAACCCATCAGCGCCAGCGCTGCGGGATTGTCCTTGCCCGGGGCAAGCAGGACGGCATCCTGAAGAATCGGCGCATGCAGGCTGGCCGGCACCACCCATGCCGACCCTTTGCTGATACGGCCCCCAACCATGACCTGCGACAGCGCGACAAAGCCCAGCGGTGCATTGCCGGTGGCCGCGAACTGGTAGGCCTGGGCGATGTTTTCACCCTGCACAAAGCGCGGCTGCAGGCGCTGCAGCAAACCCAGTCGGGTCAGCGTCTCGATGGCTGCCGTGCCGTAGGGGGCGAGTTTCGGATCGGCCAGGGCGATATGACCGGCCTTGCTGCTGCGCAACACTTCGCCCTTGTCGTCGACCAGGCCTGGCTGCGCGCTCCACAGCACCAGGCGGCCAGAGGCGTAGATGAAGCGAGTGCCCGGTACGGCAAATCCTTCCTTCTCCAGCCTGCCAGAAGTTACATTGTCTGCAGACATCAGGACGTGGAAAGGCGCTCCGTTCTTGATCTGCGCATAGAACTTGCCGGTAGCGCCAAAGGCCAAAACAGCCCTGTGCCCGGTATCGCGCTCAAGGGCTTCGGCAATTTTCTGCATCGGCGCGGTGAAGTTGGCGGCGACGGCAACCGTGACTTCGGCTGCATGTGAAACACCCAGCGCCAGGGCGCCAACGGCGAAGAGGAGACGGAAAAATTTCATCATGGTTGAAGCCGCTATTCAAAAATGGAATAGCGAAAGTATAGCCGTCCGCCATCTGGCAGACGGACAATGCGAGCATGAAGAAATCCCAACTCCAGCTGGCGGGCGCGCTCGGCCATGAAGCCGCTGACAAGCGGATTGACATTCTTCGCCGCATTGGCGAGACCGGTTCGATTTCACAAGCGGCACGCGCCGCCGGTGTCAGTTACAAGGCTGGCTGGCAGGCAATTGACACGCTGAGCAACCTGGCCGGCGTGGCGCTGGTCGAGCGCGTGGTGGGCGGCGCGGGCGGCGGCGGTGCCCGCTTGAGTGATGCGGGCCGGGAACTGCTGCGCGCTGCGGACGAACTGGCGCAGGCGCGCGCCCAGGTGCTGGCGCGGCTGGCGGGTGAAGCTGGCCACTTGCCCAAGTCTTCCGCGCTGGCCGCGCTCGGGTTGCGCACCAGCCTGCGCAACCAGCTGCCTTGCACCCTCTTGAGCCTGCATGCGCAGGGGCAGGCGGTGCGCGTGCAACTGAGGCTGGCCGGTGGAATGCTGCTGTCATCCCGCATCACCCGGGAAAGCGCGCAACTGCTGGCCTTGTGCCCTGGCCAGCCAGTGCTGGCCTTGTGCAAGGCCACCGCCGTCAATGTGTCTGCAGGCGACATGCCGGCTGAAGCAGGCAACTGGCTGCACGGCCGCGCGACACGCGTTTCGCGTGCAGCCGGCGGTGGTGAAGTGGCGCTGGAACTTGCCGGCGGCCTGCAGCTGGTGGGTTTTTGCGACGCAGACAGCGGCCTGAAAGCGGGCCGGCCGGCACTGGCTTTCATTGATGAATCCGCGGTGGTGGTGGCTGTTGCGGGTTAGGCGCCGGCAGGTTTCGGCGCGCTGTTCATTTCACTTGTTCTTATAATCCCGCCGTGCCTTACCACCCCCATTCCCGCCCGACACGTCCCGTGTGGGCACGCCTGGCAGCCTGGCTGGGTTTTCTCGCCGTGCTGTCGGCCTTGTGGGCGCCGGTATCGATGCTGGCCCAGGATGTGCGCAGCGGCCAGTTGAGCGGCATTTGCAGCGTCAACAGCGACCTGGCCAGCCCTTCAGATGCCGGCTCGGGTGATGCGCCGCAGTCTGGCGCGCATTGCAATTTGTGCACTTCGCTGGGCTGGGCATCGCCGCCGCTGGCGGTGCTTGTCATTCCCAGCTTTCCCGGCCTGCAAGTGGCCGAAGTTGATTTTCCGGCAGATTTGGCCGCCGCCATACCCGGGCTGCCATTCAGCCGCGGGCCTCCCGCACTTTGAACTGATCAGCCTCTGCCGAGGCGCTCAAGCCTGACCAAATTCAGCTCAGAACTGCTCGCACCACGCTGGGCAAATACCTGTCACCCGTACAAGTCTGGCTCCACATTTAGCGTGCGTTAAAGCGCAACTCGGTTTTTCAGTCCGGACATCAGCAACGGCAACGGATTTACCCACATAGGCAACGGCAAACACTTTGGTATCGACGTGCGTTTTGCATGGGCAGATCAGTAAGCCCCTGTCCCCGCGCACTGACCCGGCCGAACTGAAGTTCGTGCTGTGAACGATCCTGCTACCCAAAGCTCCGATCTATCAAGAAAGCTGATCATGAAATTTTCATTTGCTACAAAATTAATAGCTTCCAGCGCAATCTTTATGCTGGCCGTACCCGCTTTTTCTCATATTCTTCTGGAAACGAAAACGGCCCCCGCTGGCAGCAGCTACAAAGCGGTTTTCCAGGTCGGCCACGGTTGCCAGGGCTCGACCACCACCGGCATCACGGAGCGGATTCCCGCCGGTTTCCAGGGCGCCAAGCCCTATCCAAAAGCCGGCTGGACGCTGGTTGTGAAGCAGGAAAAACTGGCAAAACCGTACGACAGCCACGGCAAGCCGGTCACCGAAGACGTTAGCGTGGTGAGCTGGACGGCGGCCAGCAAGGAAGCGGCGCTGCAGGATGCCTTTTCCGGCGACTTCATGCTGCGCGGAAAACTTCCCGAAACCGCCGGACCGCTGTGGTTCAAGGTGCTGCAAACCTGCGAAAGCGGCAGCCTTGACTGGAGCGATGTTCCGGCCGCAGGCGCGTCCTCAAAAGGATTGAAGTTTCCGGCGCTCTTGCTGGAAGTCACTGGCCCTGAAACTGCTGCCGCTGCTGCAGATTCCGCCCCGGCGCATGCCCCTGGTGCGCATCAACACTGATCCCTGTTCAGACGGAAATAATTCCGTACTGGATTTTTCAACCTCACCTTAAGAGACTCCCATGAAACTGAAACTATTCACCGCTTCCCTGCTGTTCGCCTGCAGCACCCTGCATGCCCAAACCGTCGAAGTCAAGGACGCCTGGGTACGCGCCACCGTGCCCAGCCAGAAAGGCACGGGTGCGTTCATGAGCATTACCGCCAAGGACGGCGCCAGACTGGTCGGCGTTTCATCGCCAGTGGCCGGCGTGGTGGAAGTGCATGACATGAAGATGGACGGCGACATCATGAGAATGCGCGCCGTGCCCGTGCTGGAACTGCCGGCGGGTCAAACGGTGCACCTCAAGCCGGGCGGCTACCACGTCATGCTCATGGACCTGAAGCAGGGCTTGCCCAAGGGCAGCACGGTGCCGCTGACGCTGCGCCTTCAGGATGCCCAGGGCGTGGAAACCCGCCTGGAAGTCAGCGTGCCTGTCAGCACGGCGGCCCCGGCAGGCAACACGACAGGAAAAGCGGCTGACCACGGCGCCCACAAGCATTGAGCGCGCGCAGGAAGGCCTGATTTCAAGGGAGATGCGGGCCCTTGCGCTGGCGTTGACGCCTGTGGCTCCGTGTATGCGCAGGCCTTGAAGTTGATGAAAACTTGACCTGTGTCATGGCCTGCGGACCGCGCGCAGGGCATGCTGTGCGCAGGTCACGAAAATTCCAGGAGACTGCCATCAAACACACCAGCCTGCAAATCATCCGCGATGAACATTCGTCGCTGGTCGCCATGCTCCGGTCCATGACCATGATGGTCGAGCGCGGTCCCGGAGACAACCCGGAACAGTTTTTTGACGTGCTGCGCGCCATGCTGTTCTATATCGACGAATTTCCCGAGCGACTGCACCATCCGAAGGAGTCAAACCTGCTGTTCCCGCGCGTGGTCAGGGCGTCGCCGACGGTCATGGCCGCGGTACAGCAGCTGGAAAGCGACCACATGAACGGCGAAAAGGCCGTTCGCGAGCTCCAGCATTTGCTGCTCGCCTGGGAACTGCTGGGCGAGCCGCGCCGGCCCGCGTTCACGGCCCAGTGCCAGCAATACACGGCCTTCTACCTGGAACATATGCGGCTGGAAGAAACCGTGATCCTGCCCGAAGCCCAAAAGGTGCTGACCGATGCCGAATGGAAAGAACTCGATGCGGCGTTCGAAAAGAACTGCGATCCGCTGACCGGCAAGTACCCGCCCGACCCGGCCTACGACCGGCTGTTCACGCGCATCGTGATGCGGGCGCCGGCGCCGATCGGGCTGGGTGACAGCTGATTTCTGGGGGCTGTCCGTCGCCGGTGCTGCGGTTAAACCCCTGAAATTTAAGGGAAATAGTGATTTTGCGCCCGCCTACCCTGCGCGGACAGCTATGAAAAACGCAGCAGACTTGATGCCCGCCACGGTCATCAGGAGCGAACCTGTCACATGCACCAGGGCGACGCCTGCGGCCACGCCGTAACGGGCTTCGAGCAGGTAGGTCACGACCTCCGCCGAAAAGGTCGAGAACGTCGTCAGCCCGCCCAGAAAGCCGGTCACCAGCAGCAGCCGCCAGACCGGGTCGATCTGCGGCAGGGCCTGGAACACCGCAATGGCGATGCCGATCAGGTAGCCGCCCAGCAGGTTGGCGGCCAGCGTGCCCCAGGGAATCAGGCCGCCGGGCGACAGCCACAGCGCCAGGCCCCAGCGGGACAGCGCGCCCACCGAGGCGCCGATGCAAATCGCCAGTACCGCTGCCATGGCGTCAGTTGGCCATCTTTTGCGGCAGCCAGGTGACGATGCCCGGGAAGACATAGATCAGCGCCACCGCCGCGCACATCAGGAAAAACATCGGCATGGTGACCTTGGCAATCCAGGTCAGCTGGCGTCCGGTCATGCCCTGCAGCACGAACAGGTTGAAGCCGACCGGCGGCGTGATCTGCGCCATCTCGACCACCAGCACCACGAAAATGCCGAACCAGATCGGGTCGATGCCGGCCGCCTGCACTGTCGGCATGAGCACGCCCATGGTCAGCACGACCATCGAGATGCCGTCGAGAAAGCAACCCAGGATGATGAAAAACACCGCCAAAGCCACGATCAGCTGCGCCCGGCTCAGGCCCAGCGTGCCAATCCATTCGGCCAGGTGGCGCGGCAGGCCGACATAGCCCATCGCCAGTGTCAGGAAGGCCGCACCGGCCAGGATCAGGGCGATCATGCAGTACAGCCGGGTGGCGCCCATGAGCGCATCGCGAAACGTCGCCCAGTTCATCGAACCCTGCAGCGTGGACAGCACCAGCGAGCCCACCACGCCGACAGCGGCCGCCTCGGTGGCCGTGGCCACGCCGGAATAGATTGAGCCCAGCACGGCGGCAATCAGGAGCACCACCGGAATCAGGCTGCGCGAACTGGCGATCTTTTGCCTGAAGGTGGTCTTGCCGTCGGCGGCCGGCACCTGCTCGGGATGGCGCAGTGCCCAGAAAATGATGTAGCCCGAGAACAGCGCGGCCAGCAGCAGGCCCGGAAACACGCCGGCGATGAACAGCTTGGAGATCGACACCTCGGCGGCGACGCCATAAACGATCATGATGATCGACGGCGGGATCAACAGGCCCAGCGTGCTGGCGCCGGCCAGCGTGCCGACGACCATGTGCTCGGGATAGCCGCGCCGCGTCAGTTCGGGCAGCGTCATCTTGCCGATGGTGGCGCAGGTGGCAGCGCTTGACCCCGACACGGCGGCAAAAATCGTGCAGCCGATCACGTTGGTGTGCAGCAGCCGCCCCGGCAGGCCCTGCACCCAGGGCGCCAGGCCCTTGAACATGTCCTGGCTCAGCCGGGTGCGAAACAAGATTTCGCCCATCCAGATAAAGAGGGGCAGGGCGGTCAATGTCCAGCTGGAGGACGAGCCCCAGACCGTGACCGCCATGGCGTCGCCAGCCGGGCGCGAGGAAAACAGCGTCACCGCCATCCAGGCCACGCCGGTCAGGCTCAGGCCGACCCAGACGCCGCTGCCCAGAATCAAGAGCAGGGCCGCCAGCAGGGCGGCGGTGATGGCAAGGTCGTTCATAAGAGGGCGCTTGAGGCGTAAGGGTGGATTGGTTTATTCATTGCGCAGCGCTTCAGCGCTGCTGTAAGGCACGCGCTTGCCGGTGATTTCAAGCACCAGCTCATCGACAAAGGCAATCGCCAGGATCACCGCGCCGACCGCCATGCCGAGTTGCGGAATCCACAGCGCGGTGGCGTCGCTCGACGTGGAAATGTCATGAAAGCTGTGCGACTGCCAGGCCAGGCGGCAGCAGTAATACGCAAACATGGCGGTCAGCGCGCTGGCAAAGCCCAGTGCCCACAGTTCCAGCCCTTTTTTCCAGGGCCCGGTGAGCGCCCCCAAAATCAGCGTCACGCGGATGTGTTCGCCGCGTTTGAGCGTGTGGGCCAGCGCCAGGAATCCGCTGGCCGCCATCAGGTAGCCCGCATAAGCGTCGGTGCCCGGCACATGAAAATGCAGCTGCCGGCTGACGATGGACAGCACCACCATCGCCAGCAGGCCAACCAGGAACAGCGCGGCCAGTCCAGCGGCGCCGTTGTACAGGGCATCGAGCGCTTTACGCATCGGTCGTGCTTCAGGACTTGTTGTACGCGTCGATCAGCGCCTTGCCCTCGGGGCCGGCTTTTTCCAGCCATTCCTTGAGCATCACGTCGCCAACCTTCTTCATGTCGGCCTTGAGCTGCGGCGACGGCGGCATGACGCTCATGCCGTTGGCCTTGAGCTTGTCGATCGAATCGGCATTGGTCTTTTTCGACGCGGCCAGGCCGCGCACTTCGGCGTCTGCCGCTGCCTTGAGCACCGCTTGCTTCGTCGGTGCATCGAGCGCATCAAAAGCGGCCTTGTTGACGATGACCGCATTTTTCGGCAACCAGGCCTGGGTGTCATAAAAGTACTTGAGGCTTTCATAGGTCTTGGTGTCCATGCCGGTGGAGCCGGAGGACATGTAGGACTCGATCACGCCTGTGGCCATGGCTTGCGACAACTCGGCAGCCTGCACCGTGACCGGCTGGGCGCCCACCAGCTCGGCGATGCGCGCGGTGGACGGGCTGTAGGCGCGCCATTTCATGCCCTTCAGGTCAGCGCCCGCATCGAGCGGTTTCTTGGAAAAGATTCCCTGCGTGGGCCATGGCACCGAATACAGAAGCGCCATGCCCTGCTCGGCCAGCTTTTTCTCCAGGAAAGGCTTTTGCGCCTTGTAGAGTTTCATCGACTGGTCATAGCTGTCGGCCAGGAAGGGCAGGCCATCGACGCCGAACAGCGGCCACTCGTTCTGGAAGTTGGCCAGCAGAATTTCGCCGGCCTGCGCCTGTCCGCCCTGCACGGCACGCTTGATTTCGGGTGCCTTGAACAGTGCGCCGTTGGCATGCACCGTGATTTTCAGCTTGCCGGCGCTGGCCTTGTCGACGTCGGCGGCAAACTGCACCAGGTTTTCGCTGTGGAAGTTGGTCGCCGGGTAGGCGGCCGGCAGGTCCCATTTGGTTTGGGCAAAAGCCGCGCCGCCGGCCAGGGCCAGGGTCAGCGCGGCCGCGGTGGTGGTCAGTGCAAACAGACGACGTTTCATGAAAGCTCCAGTGGGTGAATGGCAAAGTTGGTTGTCAAATGTAATTGGCATTGGGGGACGCCAACTGGGTGTTTTCCCTGAATGTCAACAAATCGTTGATGAATTGTGATTTAACTGCCTACAATTTACCCATGCAACAAAGATGCCACTCCGGAGGCTGCGCGCCATGAAAAAAATTGATCTCCCGGCGGCCCGTGCCACGCCTGCTGCTTCCATCGTTTCGTCGGCGCATCTGGTGTCGCCCCGTAGCGCCGAGATGAGTGAGTTCGAGTTTGGCCTGATCGTGGCGGGCAATGCCTTTCACCGCTGGGTGGTGCACTGCATGAGTGCGGCGGGCCTGCCGGACCTGACGCCGCTCGATGTGCTGGTGCTGCACCATGTTACGCACCGCGCCCGCAACAAGCGTCTGGCCGACATCTGCTTCATCATGAATGTTGAAGACACGCATTTGATCAACTACTCGCTCAAGAAACTGCAGAACCTGGGCGTGGTGGTGTCCAGCAAAAGCGGCAAGGACGTGACCTACGCATGCACCGACATGGGGCTGGACCACGTGATGCGCTACCGCGAAATCCGCGAATCGTGCCTGATCAACGCGCTCAATGCCGACGACGGGCTGAACCGCGACATTGGCGAGCTGGCACGCCTGCTGCGCCTGCTGTCGGGCATCTACGACCAGGCCGCGCGCTCGGCCGCCAGCCTTTGACCTCTTCACCCTTTCATCCTCTTCACCTTCTGGGCACCTCATGGAAAAAAATGGCACCAAGCGCTGGCAGTTCTGGATCGACCGGGGCGGCACCTTCACCGACGTGGTCGGCAAGCGGCCCGATGGCCTGCTCGTCACGCACAAGCTGCTGAGCGACAACCCCGAGCAGTACCGCGACGCGGCCGTCGCCGGCATTCGCCACCTGCTGGGCCTCAAAGCCGGTGAGCCGGTCAGTGCAGAGGTGGTGGAGTGCGTGAAGATGGGCACCACCGTGGCCACCAATGCACTGCTGGAGCGAAAAGGCGCGCCGACGCTGCTGGTCACCACCCGGGGTTTCAGGGATGCGCTGCGCATCGCCTACCAGAACCGCCCGCGCCTGTTTGACCGCCACATCGTGCTGCCCGAGCTGCTCTACAGCGCCGTGGTCGAAGCCCATGAGCGCGTCAGCGCGCAGGGCGAGGTGCTGCAGCCGCTGGATGAAGCGCTGTTGAAAGCAGAGCTGCTGGCGCACTACCAGCAAGGGCTGCGCAGCGTGGCGATTGTGTTCATGCACGGCTACCGCTTCACCGACCATGAAAAGGCGGCCAAACGCGTCGCCGGAGAGGTTGGCTTCACGCAGATCAGCACCTCGCATGAAACCAGCCCGATGATGAAGTTTGTCAGCCGGGGTGACACCACCGTGGTCGATGCCTATTTGTCGCCCATCCTGCGCCGTTATGTCGAGCAGGTGGCGGGCGAGATGCCGGGCGTAAAACTGTTTTTCATGCAGTCCTCGGGCGGCTTGAGTGATGCGCATGCGTTCCAGGGCAAGGATGCGATCCTGAGCGGCCCGGCCGGCGGCATCGTCGGCATGGCGCGCACGGCGGCGATTGCGGGCATCGAAAAGGTGATTGGTTTTGACATGGGCGGTACCTCGACCGACGTGTCGCACTACGCGGGCGAATTCGAGCGCGAGTTTGAAACCCAGGTGGCCGGCGTGCGTATGCGCGCGCCGATGATGAGCATCCACACCGTGGCGGCCGGCGGCGGCTCGGTGCTGGCGTTTGATGGCGCACGGTTTCGCGTCGGCCCCGAAAGCGCTGGCGCCAACCCGGGACCGGCCAGCTACCGGCGCGGCGGTCCGCTGGCCGTGACCGACGCCAATGTCATGGTCGGCAAGGTCCAGCCGCGCTACTTTCCCAAGGTGTTTGGGCCGCAGGCCAATGAGTCCCTGAGTGCCGAGGCGGTGCAACGCAAGTTCGACGAGCTGGCCGCGCAGACCGGCCGCAGTGCCGAAGAAGTGGCCGAAGGCTTCATCAGCATCGCCGTGCAGCAGATGGCCAACGCCATCAAGAAAATCTCGGTCGCGCGCGGCTACGACGTGACGCGCTACACGCTGCAGTGTTTCGGCGGCGCAGGCGGGCAACACGCCTGCCTGGTGGCCGATGCGCTGGGGATGACGCGGGTGTTTGTGCATCCGCTGGCCGGGGTCTTGAGCGCCTACGGCATGGGGCTGGCCGACCAGAACGTGATTCGCGAGCAGGCCGTGGAACTCAAGCTGACAGCCGCCGCGCTGCCCGAGATTGCCGACGCGCTCAATGCGTTGGTTGCCACGGCGCAAGCCGAGCTGCAGCGCCAGCAGCTCAGCACGGGCGCCATCACCACGCACCAGCGCGTGCATGTGCGTTACGAAGGCAGCGACGCCGCACTGGTCGTGCCGTTTGGCAGCTTGCCGCAGGTCCAAGCCAGTTTTGAAGCCGCTTACCGCCAGCGCTTTGCCTTCCTGATGCAGGGCAAGGGCCTGGTCGTCGAAGCCGTGTCGGTCGAAGCCGTGGTGGCGGGCGATGCACCGGCCGAGCCGCGCCATGCGCTGCACGAAGCGCGCGAAGTGCCACGCCGCGAAACCGTGCGCATGTATTCGGGCGGCCAGTGGCACGACGCTGCGCTGGTGGTGCGCGAAGACCTGCGGCCGGGCGACATCATTGCCGGCCCGGCCATCATTGCCGAGCAGAATGCCACCACCGTGGTCGAGCCTGGCTGGGAAGCGAATTTAACAGCGCTGGACCACCTGGTGCTGGACCGGCGGGTGCCGCGCGTCATCAAATTCGCAGCCGGTACGACGGTGGACCCGGTGCTGCTCGAAGTGTTCAACAACCTGTTCATGAACATTGCCGAACAGATGGGGCTGCAGCTGCAAAACACGGCGTATTCGGTCAACATCAAGGAGCGGCTGGACTTCAGCTGCGCGCTGTTCGACACCGAAGGCAACCTGATTGCCAACGCGCCGCACATGCCGGTGCACCTGGGCTCGATGGGTGAAAGCATCAAGACCGTGATTCGTGAAAACGCCGGCAAGATGCAGCCGGGCGACGTGTATGTGCTGAACGATCCCTACCACGGCGGTACGCATTTGCCTGACATCACGGTGATCACGCCGGTTTATCTGGATGGGTACGGGGAGCCCTCACCCCAACCCTCTCCCAGTGGGAGAGGGAGCGAAGGCGGCGAGCCTGCACCTCAACGCTCTCCCGGTGCTAGTGGGAGTGAATCCGGCTTACGCCCTCTCCCTTTGGGAGAGGGCAGGGGTGAGGGCCTTCCCCGGCCCCTGTTCTATGTCGGCAGTCGCGGCCACCATGCCGACATTGGCGGCATCACGCCGGGCTCGATGCCGCCGTTTTCCACGCGCATCGAAGAAGAAGGCGTGCAGATCAACAACGTCAAGCTGGTTGATCGCGGCGTGCTGCGCGAAGCCGAGATGGTGGCGCTGCTGGAAAGCGGCGAATACCCGTCACGTAACCCGGCCCAGAACATGGCCGACCTGAAAGCGCAGATTGCGGCCAATGAAAAAGGCGTGCAGGAGCTGCGCAAGATGGTCGGGCACTTCAGCCTCGATGTGGTGCTGGCGTACATGAACCATGTGCAGGACAACGCCGAAGAGTCGGTGCGCCGCGTCATCACGCGGCTGAAAGATGGGCAGTTCACGCTGCCACTGGACAACGGCGCGCAGATCCAGGTGGCGATCCGCGTGGACACGCGCCGGCGCAGTGCCGAGATCGACTTCACCGGCACGTCCGAGCAGCAGACCAACAACTTCAACGCGCCGACGGCGGTCTGCATGGCGGCCGTGCTGTATGTGTTCCGCACGCTGGTCGATGATGACATTCCGCTCAACGCGGGTTGCCTGAAGCCGCTGAAGGTCATCATTCCGGCGGGCTCGATGCTGAATCCGAACCCGCCGGCGTCGGTGGTGGCCGGCAATGTGGAAACATCCAGCTGCATCACCAACGCGCTGTTTGGCGCACTCGGTGTGATGGCGGCCAGCCAGTCCACGATGAACAACTTCACCTTTGGCAATGACCAGCACCAGTATTACGAAACCATTTCGGGCGGTTCGGGGGCTGGCGAGGGCTTTGACGGCACCTCCGTGGTGCAAACCCACATGACGAATTCGCGCCTGACCGACCCCGAGGTACTGGAGTTCCGCTTTCCGGTGCGCCTGGAAAGCTACGAGATTCGTCACGGTTCGGGCGGGGCGGGCCAGTGGATGGGTGGCAACGGCGGCGTGCGGCGCGTCAGGTTCCTTGAAGCCATGACAGCGAGCATCCTGTCCAATGGCCGCAAACATGGCGCTTTCGGCATGGCGGGCGGCGAGCCGGGACAGGTTGGCAAAAACACCGTGGTGCGCGCCGATGGCCGGATCGAAGCGCTGGCGCACATCGGCCAGGCCGAGATGCAGCCGGGTGACGTGTTCGAGATCCACACGCCGGGCGGCGGGGGCTTTGGCGCGGCTTGACGCGTGGCGGCTCGGGTTCCCGAATGCGGTCCCGTCTTGCTCCCTCGCCCTTTGGGAGAGGGCGGGGGCGAGGACTCCCCGATGGCGATTCGTTGTGACCAATCCCACGTCCGCCGGCCCCCATCCCGGCCTTCCCCCAGAGGGGGAAGGCGTTATGCGGTCTCGGGGCCATGTGCCATGGGCAATGCTGAAATCAAGGCCCGAGAAAGCCTGCCGGCAGTTGTGCGAGGTCAGCGGGCTCGTCAATATCGTGCAGCAAAGGGCCGCGCCACACCGAGAGGCCCAGCGCGGCCATGCGCAACAGCGTTTCGGCGGCGACGCTGGCGGTGCTCCACGGCATCTGGTCAAACAGCGTGGGGCAAGGCGACTTCAGCCCGATCATCACATAGCCGCCGTCGGCCACTGGCACCAGCAGCGCACCATGCGCCTGCAACTGGCATGCGGCTTGTTGGATCACGGCGGCCGTCAGCGCCGGGCAGTCGCTGCCCATGAGCAGCACCGGCTGCACCGCTTCAGCCGTCACGCGCCGTACCACGCGGGCCATGCGTTCTCCCAGGTCGCCTTCGCCCTGGCAGGTGCGCAACACCGCAGCGGGAATGTCGATGTGGTCCCACGCCGGGTCGCCGGGCGGCGGGCTCATGCACAGCTCGACCGGCCCGGCACCTGATTGCAGCGCCTGCTGCAAAACATGCGCCAGCATGCGCTGCGCCAGCGCGGCGGCGCCCTCGGCGCCCAGTGCAGGGATCAGCCGGGTCTTGACGACGCCTGATTGCGGCGCTTTGGCAAAAACCACGAGCCGGGGGCTGTGCAATGCAGTCATTTGTAATGAGCTGCCAATTGCTCGGGGGCCGCGCCGCGCCAGTAGGCCAGGCGCAGCCGCCACATCAGCAGCACCGTGCGCCACACGCCATGCGTTTCCCAGCGCCGGCCCGAGGTGATGACGCGCGCGCGCAGGCAGGCCGGGCGCGAGAGCTTGAGCAGGCGCACCGACATCTCGATGTCTTCCATCAGCGGCTGGGCCGGGAACCCGCCCACGGCATCAAACGCGGCGCGGGTCATGAACAGCGACTGGTCGCCGGTGGCAATGCCGGTCCAGCGCGAGCGCTGGTTCATGAATGTGGCAATCACGCGCAGCATCCGGGGCTTGCCTTCAATGCGCACATCAAAACGGCCCCAGACCTGCGGGCCCTTGGCGAGTGCCTGCTGAACCAATCGGTCGGCATCGGGCGGCAGCCGGGTGTCGGCATGCAAGAACAGCAACATGTCACCGCTGGCTTGATGGGCACCCGCGTTCATCTGCAGCGCGCGTCCGCGCTGAGCGTGGACCACCTGCGCGCCGCCGGCCTGCGCCAGCGCCACGGTGCCGTCCATGCTGCCGCCGTCGGCCACCAGCAACTGCAAGCCATGTGCCGCCAGCGGCGCCAGCGCCTGCAGCGCGGCCGCCATGCCAGCTGCCTCGTTCAGCGCGGGTATCACCACGGACAGGCGGGCGGGCGGCATGGTGCGCTCAGTGTTCCAGCGCACCGCCGCAGCTGCTGCCCTGGCCGGCGGTGCAGCCGTAGCAGTGGCCGGCGACGCGGATGGCCTGGTCGTCCAGGCCGGTCTTGAGCAGGTCGCGCAAGTGGCGCTGCAGCCCCGAGGTGCCCAGCGGCAGGCCGAGTTGCTGGTTGAAATCGCAGTCCGACAGCCAGCCTTGCCAGTCCACGCTGACGGTGCTGCGGCACATCACGCCGGCCAGGTTCTGCGGCTGGTAACTGCTCTTGAGCAGCTCCATGTAGCTGTCAAACGCGCCCTTGGACACCAGCGTCGAGCCAAAGCGCTGGATTGGCATGTTGGTCAGCGCAAACAGCGCGTTGAAGACGATGCCGAAGTGGGCCAGCAACTCGCGCTTGTAGTCGGCCTGCAGCGCTTGCTGCTCAGGCGGCAGCGACGCGCCCTGCGGGTTGTAGACCAGGTTCAGCACCAGGCCGGAGCCGGGCTGCCCGTAGCCCAGCGCGTTGAGCTGCTGGAGCGCGGCAATGCTCAGGTCGAACACGCCGTCGCCGCGCTGCTTGTCGACGTTGGCGGCCGAATAGCAGGGCATGGAGGCCACCACCTCGACCCGCTGTTCGGCCAGGAATGCCGCCAGCCCGTCCTGGCCGGGTTCAAACAGGATCGTCAGGTTGCAGCGGTCGATCACGCGAACGCCCTGGGCACGAGCGGCACGCACCAGGCCCCTGAAGCCTTCGTGCAGCTCGGGCGCGCCGCCGGTCAGGTCCAGCGTGGACAGGCCGCGCGCCGCCAGCACCTCGGGAATCAGCGCCAGGGTGGCCGCGTCCATCATCTCGGTGCGGTGCGGCCCGGCGTTGACGTGGCAGTGCACGCAACTCTGGTTGCATTGGTAGCCCAGGTTGACTTGCAGCGTGTCCAGGCGCGCGCGGTCAATCGCCGGGAAGCGGATTTTTTTCAGCAGGGGGAGGGTGGCGTGCATGCGTCTATAGGTCGTTGTGCGGTCGGAAAGTTCAGCCGATCAGCGCGGCCAGGCGCGCGCGCACCTCGGGCGCCATGGCGTCGGGCTGGGTCACCAGCGCGTTTTTAAGGGCCGTGTGCGCATCGCTCGCAGGCTGCTCGGCGCCCAGCAATCGAATCGCCTCGGCCGCCACCTGCTGCGCCCGGCCGGCGTTCTTGAACAGGTTGGCCAGCGCCATGTCGGCGCTCACATGCGCCTCGCGCGGGTGCCAGCAGTCAAAGTCGGTCACCAGCGCCAGCGTGGTGTAGGCCATCTGCGCCTCGCGGGCCAGCTTGGCCTCGGGCATGTTGGTCATGCCGATCACGCCGCCGCCCATGCTGCGGTACCAATTCGATTCGGCCAGGCTGGAAAACTGCGGGCCTTCGATGCACACATAGGTGCCGCCTTCGTGCAGCGTCACGCCGTGGCCGGGCGCCTCAAATGCCAGCACGTTGCGCACTGCCTGCGCCAGCATGCCGGCGGCTGCCGGGCAGACCGGCTGTGCCATCGACACATGGGCGACCGCGCCGCGTCCGAAAAACGTGCTGTCGCGGCCTTTGGTCAGGTCGATGAACTGGTCGGGCAGCACCATGTCGAGCGGCCGGATGTCTTCCTTCAAGGAACCCACGGCCGACACCGACAGCAGGTAGCGCACACCCAGCTGCTTCATCGCATAAATGTTGGCACGGTAGGGCACCTCGAACGGCAGCAGGCGGTGGCCGCGCGCATGCCGGGCCAGAAACGCCACCGGCACGCCGTGCACGCGACCGGTGACCAGGACGTCGGACGGTGCGCCAAACGGCGTGTCCATCACATGCTCTTGCGCGCCTTCCAGCGCGTCCATCTGGTACAGGCCACTGCCTCCGATGATGCCGACCAATGCCTGGTTCATGCTTTGAATTCCTGGTTGAAGTTAGACTGCGCAACCGCCCCGGCGACGGGATTGGGGTGGTTCAGCCGCTGATTCTGTCCGACTTTTCCGGGAGGCTGGCGTGTCCTGTGCTGAAGTCCCTTTGCTTTGTTGGGCGACGAACCGGTCTTCTTCCTACACAGCGAACCGTTTTTTTTTGTAAAAATCAGACCTCGGTCCGACGCAAGCAAAAGAACAAACCTCAAGGACCCACTGTGAACCCACGCAAATTTCTAATCGCCGCCTTGCTCCTGGCAGGCATCATCGCTTTTTTTGCACTGGACCTGGGCCGCTATTTCAGCCTGGCGTTCATCAAGGACAGCCAGGCTTCCTTCGCAGCGCTGTTCAATGAACGGCCGGTGATGGTGACGCTGGTGTTTTTTGCGGTCTATGTGGCCGTCACGGCGCTGTCGCTGCCGGGCGCGGCCATTCTGACGCTGGCGGGCGGTGCCAGTTTCGGGCTGGTGTGGGGCACGGTGGTGGTGTCCTTTGCCTCGACCATCGGGGCCACGCTGGCCATGCTGGCGGCGCGCTACCTGCTGCGGGACACGATCCAGGCGCGCTTTGGCCGGCGCCTGGACGAGGTCAACAAGGGCATCGACAAGGAAGGCGCGTTCTATCTTTTCTCATTGCGGCTGATCCCGGTCGTGCCGTTTTTTGCGCTCAATTTGCTCATGGGCTTGAGCCGCATCAAGACCTGGACCTTCTTCTGGGTCAGCCAGATCGGCATGCTGGCAGGCACCGTGGCCTATGTGAACGCGGGCACGCAAATCGCCAAGATCGACTCGCTGCAGTCGATCCTGTCGCCGGGGCTGATTGGCTCCTTCGTGCTGCTGGGGCTGCTGCCGCTGGCGGTCCACAAGGTGCTGGCGCTCGTCAAGCGCCGCAAGGTGTACGCGCGCTGGAAGGCCGTGCGGCCGTCCAGTTTTGACCGCAACCTGGTCGTGATTGGCGCCGGCGCGGGTGGGCTGGTGTCGGCCTACATCGCCGCCGTGGTCAAGGCCAAGGTGACGCTGGTCGAAGCGCACAAGATGGGCGGCGACTGCCTGAACTACGGCTGCGTGCCGTCCAAGGCGCTGATCCGCAGCGCCAAGCTGGCGCACCAGATGCGGCACGGTGCCAACTATGGCTTGAGCAACGTCATGCCAGAGTTCAGCTTCAAGGCCGTGATGCAGCGGATCCAGGACGTGATCCGCACGATTGCGCCGCACGACAGCGTGGAGCGCTACGCCAGCCTGGGTGTCGAGGTGCTCAAAGGCCATGCCCGCATCGTCAACCCGTGGACGGTGGAGATTGCGCTGAACGGCGGCGGCACGCAAACGCTTACCACGCGCAGCATCGTGATTGCCGCCGGCGCCCGGCCTTTCGTGCCGCCGCTGCCGGGCCTGGACGACGTGGGCTATGTCACCAGCGACACGCTGTGGGATGCGTTTGCCCAGCTCGACGCCGTGCCGCGTCGCCTGGTGGTGCTGGGTGGCGGGCCGATTGGCTGCGAGCTGGCGCAGGCCTTTGCGCGGCTGGGCGCAGAGGTCACGCAGGTGGAAAAGGGGTCGTGTCTGTTGAGCCGCGAGGACGAGGAGGTGTCAGCATTGGCCCGTGACGCGCTGGCTGCCGACGGCGTGCAGGTGCTGACCGGCCACGAGGCGCTGCGCTGCGAGAACGTGGGCAGCGTTAAAACTCTGGTCGTTGCGCATCAGGGCATTGAAAAGCGCATTGAATTCGACCAGCTGATCTGCGCCGTCGGCCGTGCGGCCCGACTGACCGGCTACGGACTGGAAGAGCTCGGCATTTCGACCGAACGCACGGTGCCCACCAACGACTATTTGCAAACCATCTACCCCAACATTTATGCGGCTGGCGACGTGGCCGGGCCTTACCAGCTGACGCATGTGGCGGCGCACCAGGCCTGGTATGCCGCCGTCAATGCGCTGTTTGGCGAGTTCAGGCTGTTCAAGGCCGACTACTCGGTGATTCCGTGGACCACCTTCATCGACCCGGAAGTTGCCCGCGTCGGGTTGAGCGAAGCCGAGGCCAAGGAACAAGGCGTGGCTTGCGAAGTCACGAAGTACCACATCGACGACCTGGACCGCGCGATTGCCGACAGCGAGGCGCGCGGTTTTGTCAAGGTGCTGACCGTGCCGGGCAAGGACAAGATCCTGGGCGTCACCCTCGTCGGCACCCACGCCGGCGACCTGCTGGCCGAGTACGTGCTGGCGATGCGGCACGGGCTGGGGCTGAACAAGATTCTCTCGACCATTCACACCTACCCGACGCTGTCGGAAGCCAACAAATACGCGGCCGGCGAATGGAAGCGGGCGCACCAGCCGGTGCGGCTGCTGGAATGGGTGCGCAAATACCACGACTGGAAACGAAGCTGACATGACATTGCCTCTCGCCGCAAGGCGCTTGCCCTTTTTTTGCTCCACTATGCTTTTTATAGCTGCTGGTGCCCTGTGGTTGTGCGTAAAGCCGGTATTTGCTGAAGATTCAGTAGCTATGGCGGTGAATTTGCACCCTTTTTCGTCCGCCAGCGGTGTTGCTCCGCCGCCTCCCTGGCGCGTGGTCGGTTTGCCCAAGGCCACCAAGCCGCTCACCCGCTTTGAAATGGTGCCCATGGACGGCCACCCGGTGCTGCGGGTGCAGACCGACCATTCCTATGCCAACCTGGTGCATGACCTGCCGGACGTTGCGCTGGCGCCTGGCATGAAGATGCGCTGGCGCTGGCGGCTCGACCAGCCGCTGCGCGGCACCGATCTGCGGCAACGGGCCGGCGACGACACCCCGCTCAAGGTCTGCGCCCTGTTCAACATGCCGCTGGAGCGACTCAGCTTCGTCGAGCGCAACTTGTTGCGCGCAGCCCGTTCGGTGAGCGGCGAAAACCTGCCGGCCGCCACCTTGTGCTACGTCTGGGACGCCAGCCTGCCGGCCGGAACCCTGCTCGACAACGCCTACACGCACCGCATGCGCATGATCGTGGTGGACAGCGGCGAACTGCACCTGGGCCAGTGGATTGCGCACTCGCAGGACCTGGCAGCCGACTTCCAGCGCGCCTTCGGCAAGGAAGCCGCCACCCTGCCGCCCTTGCAGAGCCTGCTGGTGGGCGGCGACTCGGACAATACCGGCGGCCAGAGCCTGGGCTACGTCGGCGATGTCACGCTTTCCCCATGACGCTGGTTGAAGCCAAGGCCTGCCGATGAAGCTTGACTTCTTCCGGCAAGCGCCACATCAGCGGGCATGAGGCATCTTGCCCTGCCTGGCCCAAGCAGGCCACCCTGGCGCCGGCACGGCCGCCTGCGGACTGCTACGGGATGAAACCGGCTTTGTGGCGGTCAGCGCCTTTGTGCAAAGCAGCCGCCATCCTGCGATGTTTGCTCCCAGCCAAATGGCAAGCCGCGTCGATGCGCCGAATGCGCAAAGTGCCGTGTACGCGGTGCGCTCCGGTCTGCCGCTGCGGGCCGACCTGCGCACTGAATGGCAGGGCCAGTCGGGACCCGTCTGCCGCAACAGCGCTCGTTCGACCGGCTGAGGTGCGGAGATCGCCATGCGATTGCCGTGTGGGGCCGGTGCAGCGTTGAAGGCGCGTGGGTTCTGGCGCTTCAAAGAGCGCATCGACCGCGAGTTTGTGGTGCGCTACGCGGTTTGAGCCAAGGTTTTATCAGTCAAATCAGGCTCTTGCGCAATTCCGGCGGGTGAAAGCAGCTATCAATTCAGGAGTCTCGAACGCCTGGCGGGACGATGCGGCTGACGCTGGGCGGCACATCCTTGCCCATTTGCCGGGCCCGGAAAAGGCTGGCGCGCATCAGGAAAATCGTCGGAATGGGCACCGTGATGGCAATGAACAGCGCCGTCAGCAGCGGGAAAATGGCCAGTTCGCCTTGCTGGATAGAGAAAAAAAGCACCGTTCCCCACGTCACGCACCAGCAGCCCAGCGTGGCGATGATGGCCGGCACGTGGACGCGCTCGAAAAACGTCTTCAGGCGCAGCATGCCGAAAGAGCCCAGCAGCGCCACTGCGGCGCCTGCCAGCACCAGCGCGGCGACGACGATCTCCGCCCACAGCGGAAGGGGGACGCCGGTGCCAGTCATTCAATCACCTCGCCGCGCAGCAGGAACTTGGCCATCGCCGTGGTGCTGACAAAGCCCAGCAGCGCGATCAGCAGCGCCGCCTCGAAGTAATGCCGGTTGCCGTAGATCAGGCCCAGCACCAGCATCGCCAGCATGCCGTTGAGGTACATGCAGTCCAGCGTCAGCACCCGGTCCTGCGCTGCAGGCCCCTTGACCAGCCGGACCATGGTGCAAAGCATGGCGAGCACCAGCATGAAAAGGGCCAGCGGCAGTGCCCAGGAAAGAATCGGGTTCATGACTCAAAAATCTCCATCAGGGGGCGCTCATAGCGCGTTTTGATCTGTGCGGCCATGGCGCCGGCATCATCGACTTCCAGCGCATGCAGCAGCAAGGTGGCGCGGTCCAGCGACAACTCGGCCCAGGCGGTGCCTGGCGTCAGGCAGACAATCACGGCCAGCGCCGCGAGCCCGTTCGGGTCCCGCAGGTCGAGCGGCACCTGCACAAAACCGGGCGCATGGCGCCGGCTGCCGGGCCGGAGCAGCAGGCGCATCACGGCGATGTTCGAGCGCGTCGAGTCGCCAGCGACCGTGAGCAGCAGGCGCAGCGCCACGCCCGGCCTTCGGATGCGCACCCGCACCGGCCGCAGCCCGGCGGTCAGCAGCGGAATGGCCACCGCCAGAAGTCCGGCCAGCAGCAGGTGACCCACGCCCAGCGTGCGGTTCAGCAGCAGCCACAGCACGAACAGCGCGGCGGACAGCAGCGGCGCGGGCAACATTTTTTTCATGGCGCCTCCTGGGCCGGTTCGGCCCGTGGCGCCTGCGGCCCCGGTATCGGCCGGGCGGACATGACCGCCCGCACATAAAGTCCGGGCGTGTGCAGCGCATCGGCCGTCGCCTGCATGTAGCCCATTACCGGGCCGGCCTGCAGCGTCAGCAACACGCAGGCGCCCAGCAAAAAGGCGATGGGCAGGCCTTCGAGCACGCGCAGCTGCAGCGAGGCCCGGTCGTAGGTGGCCCAGAAATGCAGGATGCCGGCCCGCGTCAGCGCGATCAGCGCCAGCAGGCCCGTGCCAATCAGGAGCGTCAGCAGCATCCAGCCGGCCACGTCCGGTGGCTGGCCGGCCGACAGGCCCAGCCCGGACGGATTGATCAAAGCCGTCAGCATCGCGAACTTTCCGACAAAGCCCGACAGCGGCGGCAGGCCGGCAATCACCAGCGTGCAACCCATGAAGCCCAGGCCCAGCAGCGCCACGGCGGCAGGAATCACCCGGCCGGTGAGTACTTCCTCGTCGTCGTCCAGGTTCAGCCCCTTCACGGGCATCAACTCGGCCGTCAGGAAGGGCGCATCGTCGTGGTCATAGGGCGCCAGGCTGGCGCCGTCGTTGCGCCAGCGGTCCATCAGGTCGGCAAGCAAAAACAGCGCGCTGATCGCCAGCGTCGAACTGGGCAGGTAGTACAGCAGTCCGACCGTCAGCAGGGGCTGGCCAAATCCGGCGGCGGCCAGCAAGGTGCCTGACGAGACAATGGCACCGTACCCGGCCAGGTAGCCCAGTCGCTGCGAGCCGAGCATGCCGATGGCGCCAAAGGCCATCGTCAGCATGCCGCCGCCGATAAGCCACAGGCTGCCGAAGTGCGCCGAAGGACCGGCATCCACGCCGAACAGCAGCAGCCACAGCCGCAGGATCACGTAGATCCCGACCTCCCGACTTCGACAGTTAAACGCGTAAGTCATTGATCCATATAGGGGTGCGATGCAATCGCACCACTACAAAAGGGTCAACTGGGTGTTCAGAGTGGGTTTTTTGACAGTCAGCGCAGACAAAATATCTGAGTGTTCCTGGTTAACCGTGGACAGGCCGGTCACCGGTTGCGTGTTGTTGAGCGTCACCTGGTGATGCTGAATCCGGCGCAGCTTGTCCAGCGCGCGCTCCGGGGAGATGGGGGTGGCGCTCGCGCGCAATCTCGATCGCATCACCCGGTACAAAATTAGCGCCATGAAGCAGATCGCTGCGTGGGCGCGAATGCGCTCGGGCAGGCGATGGTAGATCGGCCCAATCTCGATCTCCGACTTGAGCACCCGAAACCCGCGCTCGATATCGGCCAGCGACTTGTAGCGTTTGATGACCTGCGCGGGTGAGAGGTCCGGCGTGTTGGTCACCAGCAGCAACTTGCCATCCATCAGCCGGGCGTGCTTCAAAGCGCGCTCGTCAAGATGGTAGCTAAACAATTCACTCTTGAGGTCCACCTTGATGATGCGCGCCAGATGCGCCAGGCACACCTCATGGTAAAAGCGGGCTCTGGCACCCCCATCGGAGAGCTTGCGGCCGCGTTTGGATTGACCGGTATCCTGCTCGTCAAGCTTGCCTACCCACTGGGCGGCCTGCTTTTCCAGCTCCGCAATGCGGTTGTCGCGCTTGGTACTGGCCTCCAAGGCAACGTGTGGATCGTGCGCAATGATCAGGCGCAGCTTGTTCCACTGCACCTCGCCCAGCACCTCCTGCCTGGCACCGGCGCACTGCGCCGCATGAAACGGCCCCAAGAGTTCCACGAAGTCCCCATAACGACGCCCCGGCACAGCCAGAATGAACTCCAGTTTCCCGCCACCGGGCAGGGTGATGGCCTGCAAACCAGCCAGGTTGTCCGTTGACAGCAAGCCCCGATCAGCCACGGCAATCACGCGCTTGACGGGAAAGCGCTTGACGATTTTTTCGATCACACCCTTGATGGTGGTGACTTCCGCCGTATTGCCGTCAAACACCTCGTGGTACAGCGGCAAGCCCTCAGACGTTTGCACCACGCCGAGCATGACCTGGCGCGCCACCACGCCTTCCTTGGACATGCCGTAGTGGCGTACATCACCGTCCTCTTCTGAGAGGCCGGCCGCGCGAATGGTGGTCATGTCGTAGAACACCATGGCCAGGTCCTGATCGACCAAGGGGCGCAGCAGGGCGGACATGACCCCATCGACCGCCTCCTTGTGATCGACCAAGGCGTCCATGGCGCGCAGCAGGTGTTGGTGGTCAATCGATTCGAGCGTGACACCGGGCAAGCTCACGGTCTGCAGCCAGCGCAGCACACCGAGCTTGGAGTCCGGGTCACACAAACGGTTGAGCACCATCACGCGAATCAGCGACTCCACGTCAATACTGTGTCGGGTACGCCGAAACACTTTTCGCAAGCGATCAAAGCCCAGCGAATTCCACAACTCGGTCAACGTCCAGACGTCACCGAAATCACGCGCTGACTCGAAGCTCACCGTCGGGGTGGGCGGCGATGCAACAGGGGTCTGCCCGGTGATACGTTGCAGGCCCGAGATCACTGACTGGAGTTCGCCTCCCAACTGGTCAAGCCGCCCAAGGGTGGCGACGGTGCGTTGCTTGGGGCGGCCCGTGTCGTCACGAAACGCCTCGACGAGTTGGACGTATTGGTTGGGGCCGGAGCGGGTGAGCTTGATAAACACGCCATTACTTTAACGCAGATAAATAAGAATACAAGATAACATTTATACAGACAAATCATGCCATTACAAAAATTTCTAAAATTCGCCGCTAAGTGATTGATTTCATTGAAGTCGGTGCGAGTTTTTGGGTCTGAACTGTCGAACCCGGGGGCATCCACGCCGAACAGCAGCAGCCACAGCCGCAGGATCACGTAGATCCCGACCTTGGTCATGAGGGCGAACAAGGCGCCGACCGGCGCCGTTGCCGCGCTGTAGGCCGGCACCAGCCAGAAGTTCAGCGGCCAGACCGCCGCCTTTATCAGGAAGGCTGTGGCCAGAATGCCGGCCGCCGCATGCAGCAGGCCCCGGTCGGCTTCAGCCACCTGCGGAATGCCTTGCGCCAGGTCGGCCATGTTCAGCGTGCCGGTGATGCCGTACAGCATTGAGGCGCCGATGAGGAACAGCGACGACGCGGCCAGGTTGACCGCTATGAAATGCAGCCCCGATTGCACCCGGACCCGGCCCGAACCATGCAGCAGCAGGCCGTAGGAGGCGGCCAGCATGATCTCGAAAAAAACGAACAGGTTGAACAGGTCGGCCGTCAGGAAGGCGCCGCACAGGCCCATGAGCTGAAGCTGGAACAGCGGGTGGAAGTGAACCCCCGCGCGGTGCCAGCGGGCGGCGGCGAACACGCTTGACGCCAGCGCGATGGTGCTGGTCAGCACCAGCATCAGGGCCGACAGACGGTCCAGCGCCAGCGCGATGCCATAGGGCGCCGGCCAGTTGCCTGCCAGGTAGACGTCCATGGTGGACGCCGGGCCCTGCTGGTCGGCCCAGCCCAGCAGCGCCACCGACACGCCCAGCCCCAGCAGGGCGGAGGCCATGTTCAGCGTCAGTTTGGCGCGTTGTTTGTCTTCGCCCATCAGCAGCATGAGCGCGGCCGTGAGCAGCGGCAGCAGGACGGGCGCCAGCATCAGGTGCGGCATCAGCGGCGCGATGACTTCGTTCAGGGCACCTATCGCACGCATTGCACTCATGGCGGTTCCTGGGCATCGTCGGCCTTGCTGCCGTCCACATGGTCGGTGCCCGACATGCCGCGCGAAGCCAGCAGCACCACGAGGAACAGCGCCGTCATGGCAAAGCCGATAACAATGGCCGTCAGCGTCAAGGCCTGCGGCATCGGGTCGGCATAGTGCAGCAGGTCCTGCGGCACACCTGGCGCGAGCAGTGGCGCCTTGCCCAGGGCCAGGCCCAGCCGGCCCATGCTGAAAATGAACAGGTTGACCGCGTAGGACAGCAGCGCCAGGCCCATGATCACCTGGAACGTGCGCGGGCGCAGCAGCAGCCACACGCCCGAGCCGGTCAGCACGCCAATGGCAAGGGCCAGAATGATTTCCATCAGCGGGTTTCCAGGGCAGGAGGCAAGGCCGCGGCCTCACGGGTTTCCTCGGCCATCCGGGCATGGTGGCGATGGCCGCGCACCGACTGGTGGGCAATCGACGTGAGGATCATCAGCGTCGAGCCCACCACCAGGGCAAACACGCCGAGGTCGAAAAATATCGCGCTGGCCACATGGAGCTCACCGATCAGCGGCAGGTCCCAGTGCGCGGTGTGGCTGGTCAAAAAGGGATAGCCCCAGGCCAGCGAGGCCAGCCCGGTGCCAAGCACCGTCAGCAGTCCCACGGCCATCCAGCGGCGCAGCCGCAGCGGCAGGTGGGCCTCGACCCAGTGGGTGCCCGAGATGATGTACTGCAGCAGCAGCGCCACCGACAGCACCAGCCCGGCCACGAAGCCGCCGCCCGGCTCGTTGTGTCCGCGCATGAAGAAAAAGATCGACACCATGACGGCCACCGGCAGCAGCAGCCGGGCCAGCACCGCCGGCACCATCAGGTAGCCCACGGCCGTGTCTGTCGCCTGGCGCGGGTTGAGCAGGTCGGTGGCCAGGTCGGCGGGCAGGGCGCGCTGCTGCTCGGGCAGGTCCATGGTTTCGAGCGCCGGGCGAAAGCGCCGCAGCAGCGCATAGACCGTGAGCGCGACGATGCCCAGCACGACGATTTCGCCCAAGGTGTCAAAGCCCCGGAAGTCCACCAGCATGACGTTGACGACGTTGCTGCCGCCGCCTTCGGTGAAGGCGCGCTCCAGGAAGAAGGTCGAGGTGCTTTCGGGAAAAGGCCGGCTCATCATCGCCCAGGACAGCAGGGCCATGCCCGTGCCCAGACCCACGGACAGCAGCAGGTCGCGCAGACGGCGCCAGCGCGTGCCGCGCCGCTCGGCCCGGTTCGGCAGCCGCAGGCTTTCATGGCGTTTGGGCAGCCAGCGCAGCCCCAGCAGGATCAGCACGGTGGTGACGATTTCCACCACCAGTTGCGTCAGCGCCAGGTCGGGTGCGGAAAACCACAAAAAAGTGATGCAGACACACAGTCCTGCCGCGCCCATCAGTGCAAGCGCTGCCATGCGGTGGTATTTGGCCTGCCAGGCAGCGGCGACCGCGCAGACCGCGCCGACGGCCCAGAGCAGGGCGAACGACGGCGACAGGGCCAGCGACGCCCGGTCGCCCACATACAGCCCCCGCGTCCACAAGGGCAGAACACCCGCCACCAGCGTGGCGCTGGCCAGCCACAGCATCTGCCACTGCAGGCGCTGGGTGCCCATCATCCGGCGGCCCTTGCGGCCCGTCAGCGTCAGCAGGGCCAGCGTGCCATCAAACACGCGCTTGCCGTTGAGGCGGTGCATCAAGAGGGGCGCGTCCACCCGGCCGAGTGAACGGTAGTGGCGCAGCACCAGGTACATCGCGATGCCGCCCAGCATCGCCACGATGCTCATCAGCAAGGGCGTGTTGACGCCATGCCAGACGGCCAGGCTGTAAAGCGGCAACTCGCCGCCCACCACCGGACGTGCCGCCGCATCGAGGAAGCGGCCCACGCTCCAGGCCGGAAAAATGCCCACCACCAAGCAGGCCAGTACCAGCAACTCGACCGGCACGCGCATCCAGTGCGGCGGTTCTTGGGGCTGCCGGGGCAGGTCGGTGGCCGGCGGGCCAAAAAATACGTCCACCGTGAAGCGCAGCGAATAGGCCACGCTGAACATGCCAGCCAGCGTGGCGGCCATCGGCAGCAGCAGGGAAACCAGCGGCGTGGCCTGGACGAAGACGGTTTCGGCAAAGAACATTTCCTTCGACAAAAAGCCGTTGAGCAGTGGCACGCCCGCCATGGCCGCGCTGGCCACCATGGCCAGCGTGGCGGTCACCGGCATCAGGCTGCGCAGGCCGGACAGCCGCCGGATGTCGCGGGTGCCGCTTTCATGGTCGAGAATGCCGGCCGCCATGAACAGCGACGCCTTGAAGGTTGCATGGTTCATGATGTGGAAAACCGCCGCGACGGCGGCCAGCGGGCTGTTCAGGCCCAGCAGCAACGTGATCAGGCCGAGGTGCGAAATCGTCGAATAGGCCAGCAGGCCCTTCAGGTCGTTCTGGAACATGGCCGCATAGCCGCCGATCAGCAGCGTGATCAGGCCGGCGCCACCGACCAGCCAGAACCACGGTTCGGTGCCGCCCAGCACAGGCCACATCCGGGCCAGCAGGAACACACCGGCCTTGACCATGGTGGCCGAATGCAGGTAAGCCGATACCGGCGTCGGCGCGGCCATGGCATGCGGCAGCCAGAAATGAAACGGAAACTGCGCGCTTTTGGTCAGTGCGCCCAGCAGCACCAGCACCAGGCAGGTCAAATACAGCGGATGCGCGCGAATCTGCGGCCCGGCGGCCAACACCACGTCCAGGTCGTAGCTGCCGACGATGCGGCCGATCACCAGCATGCCGACCAGCATGCACAGCCCGCCGGTGCCGGTCACGGTCAGCGCCATGCGGGCACCGCGTCGCGCATCCTTGCGGTGGTGCCAGTAGCCGATCAGGAGGAATGAAAAAAGGCTGGTCAGTTCCCAGAAAAAGGCCAGCTGGATGAGATTGCCCGACAGCACGATGCCGACCATCGAGCCCATGAACGCCAGAAAAAAGGAAAAAAAGCGCGGCACCGGGTCACTCGGCGACATGTAGTAACGCGCATACAGCACCACCAGCGAGCCGATGCCCAGCACCAGCATGCAGAACATCCAGGCAAAGCCGTCCAGGCGAATCACCAGGTCCAGGCCCAGCGCCGGCAGCCATGCGATGTCCTGACGCAGCACGCTGCCGTCGGCAATCTGCGGAAAGTACAGCGCCGCCTGTACGGTGCAGAACAGCGCGATCAGGCCCGCCAGGGTCGATTCGGTATTGCGTGCATTGGCCGGCAGGACCGCTGCCAGCAGGCTGCCGATGAAGGGAAGAAGGATGAGCGTGACGAGGGGCATGCCCGGAGGATTTTACGGGCGGGTTTTGGGGCATCCCGTTGTGGAAGCCGGGCAGGTTGCTTGCGTTAGGCTATTTTTTGTTGGCGGTTGGGCTGGCTTTTCCTCGTTTTGCTGGCCGGTCTCGCCCGGCGGGCGACCTACTTTCTTTGCTGCGCCAAAGAAAGTAGGCAAAGAAAGGCGACCCGACTGTCCGGGTCCCTTCGCTGCGCTACGGGCAACCTGTGCTGCCCGGGAAAAACGGGGGTCCGCGCAAACTCGCCTGCGGCTCAAACAGCGCGCGGCCCTGATCCCGTTTTTCCCGGACATCACAGGCCCAGCCAGAACGGGGTGGGGGAAAAATGCGGGATCGGGTTCGGGTGTTTTCGCAAAAATAGTGCCTTTGGCGCAATACCAGCATGCATAAGTAGCTATTGAATTCATAGTGCGTTGAACTTATTTTTTGGCGCTGAGCGTGGTTATTGTTGGCTGTTGGCTGTTGGCTGTTGGCTGTTGGCTGTTGGCTGTTCGGTTTTGGGTTTTGGGTTTTCCCCGCCTCCACCCCTTCTGGCTGCGCTGAGGAGCGCAAGGCCAGCCGGATCAGGGCCGCGCGCTGTTTGAGCCGCAGGCGAGTTTGCGCGGACCCCGGCTGGACTGAGCACCGCAGGGTGCCCGAAGCGAAGCGCAGGGTCGCAGACAGCAGGGGTCGCCTTTCTTTGCTTACTTTCTTTGGCGAAGCAAAGAAAGTAAGTAGCCACCGGGCTACCCCTGGCCAGCCAGTCCACGCAGCGTAAGCAGGGCTACGAATTCAATAGCAGCCAGCGCACGACAGCATGGCGAAAAAGCCAAATTCAACCTAAAAAAAGGCGTGCCAAAGTTCAGGGAAAAACCGCAGCCAACCGCCATCGCAGTCCAGCGAAGCCAAAAAAAGCCGGACTGAATCCGGCTTTTTCATGGAGGCAGTACGCTGACGGCGCCTGCCTTAACACTCCGCCCCGGTAGGCTCCCCGATTCAGGCGCCGAAGAAATTCTTCAGCTTGTCGGTCCAGCCTTCTTCGCTGGGCGAGTGCTTGGCGCCACCTTTCTTGATCGACTCGTCGAGTTCCTTGAGCAGCTTGCGCTGGTGCTCGGTGAGCTTGACCGGCGTTTCGACCGTGATGTGGCAGTACAAATCACCCGGGTAGCTGGAGCGCACGCCCTTGATGCCCTTGCCGCGCAGGCGGAACTGCTTGCCGGCCTGCGTGCCTTCGGGAATGTCGATGGCCGCCTTGCCGGCCAGCGTTGGCACCTCGATCTCGCCGCCCAGCGCCGCCGTGGTGAAGCTGATCGGCATCGAGCAGTGCAGGTCGTCGCCGTCGCGTTCGAAGATGTCGTGCTTCTTCAGCCGGATCTCGATGTACAGGTCGCCGGGCGGGCCGCCGTTGGTGCCCGGTTCGCCGTTGCCGGTCGAGCGGATGCGCATGCCGTCGTCGATACCCGCCGGAATCTTCACTTCCAGTGTCTTGTTGGACTTGGTCTTGCCCACGCCGTGGCAGGCCATGCAGGGCGAGGGAATCAGCTTGCCACTGCCCTTGCACTGTGGACAGGTCTGCTGCACGCTGAAAAAGCCCTGGCGCATCTGCACCACGCCATGGCCGTGGCAGGTCGTGCAGGTGGCCACCTTGGTGCCGGGTTTGGCACCGCTGCCGTGGCAGATGGCGCAATCGTCCCAGCTCGGGATGCGGATCTGCGCTTCCTTGCCAGCGGCCGCTTCCTCAAGCGTGACTTCCATTGCATAGCTCAGGTCGCCGCCACGGTAGACCTGCCGGCCGCCCCCCTGGGCGCCACGCTGGCCACTGAATACATCGCCGAAGATGTCGCCGAAAGCCTCGGCAAAACCGCCAAAGCCTTCAGCGCCGGGACCACCGCCACCGCGCATGTTCGGGTCCACGCCGGCATGGCCGTACTGGTCGTAGGCGGCGCGCTTTTGCGCATCGGAAAGCATTTCGTAGGCTTCCTTGGCCTCCTTGAACTTTTCTTCCGACACCTTGTTGTCACCCTGGTTGCGGTCGGGGTGGTGTTTCATCGCGAGCTTGCGGTACGCTTTTTTGATGTCTTCGTCGCTGGCGTTCTTGGGAACGCCGAGCGTGTCGTAATAGTCTTTTTTGGCCATGTCAGGTCAGGCAATCATTGTTAAAAATTCAGCGGTCGGCCAGGCAAAGGTGGCACAGAAGAAACGGGCATTGTGTGCAGCGGCAAAGCACAAAAGCGGAAAGCCGGGATTGCTCCTGGTTTCCGCTCTTGTACTGGCGATGCATTTTCATGCAGTCAGCAGGCCGTTTCTGGCCGGCTTGCCTCAGCCCTTCTTGACTTCCTTGACTTCGGCGTCCACCACATTGTCGTCGGCGGCGGGCTTGGCCTGGGCCTGCTCGGCATGGGCCGCACCGGCTGCATCACCGGCACCTTGCGACGACTGCATGTCGGCATACATCTTTTCGCCCAGCTTCTGGCTGGCTTCCATGAGCGCGGCATTCTTGCCTTCGATCGCGTCCTTGTCGTCGGACTTGAGGGCTTCTTCCATGTCCTTGATGGCGGCTTCGATTTTTTCCTTCTCGCCGGCGTCGAGCTTGTCGCCATACTCGGACAGTGATTTTTTCACGCTGTGGACCATGGCTTCTGCGCTGTTCTTGGCCTGCACGAACTCGACCTTTTTCTTGTCGTCTTCGGCGTTCAGTTCGGCGTCTTTCACCATCTGCTGAATTTCAGCTTCGGTCAGGCCCGAGTTGGCCTTGATGGTGATCTTGTTTTCCTTGCCAGTGCCCTTGTCCTTGGCGCCGACGTGCAGGATGCCGTTGGCGTCGATGTCAAAAGACACTTCAATCTGCGGCGTGCCGCGCGAGGCCGGCGGAATGCCTTCGAGGTTGAACTCGCCCAGGCCCTTGTTGCCCGAGGCAATCTCGCGCTCGCCCTGGAACACCTTGATCGTCACGGCCGGCTGGTTGTCTTCAGCGGTCGAGAAGGTCTGGGCGAACTTGGTCGGAATGGTCGTGTTCTTCTTGATCATCTTGGTCATCACGCCGCCCATGGTCTCGATGCCCAGGGACAGCGGCGTCACGTCGAGCAGCAGCACGTCGGAGCGGTCGCCCGACAGCACCTGGCCCTGGATGGCGGCACCGACGGCAACGGCCTCATCGGGGTTCACGTCCTTGCGCGGCTCCTTGCCGAACAATTCCTTGACCTTTTCCTGCACCTTGGGCATGCGGGTCATGCCGCCGACCAGGATCACGTCATGGATATCGCCGACGCTCACGCCAGCGTCCTTGATCGCCATGCGGCAAGGGGCCATCGTGCGCTCGATGAGTTCGTCGACCAGGCTTTCCAGCTTGGCGCGGGTCAGCTTGACGCTCAGGTGTTTCGGACCCGACGCATCGGCGGTGATGTAGGGCAGGTTGATGTCCGTCTGCATGCTGTTGGACAGTTCGATCTTGGCTTTTTCAGCCGCTTCCTTCAAACGCTGCAGGGACAGAATGTCGTTTTTCAGGTTAACGCCGGAATCCTTCTTGAACTCGTCAATGATGAAGTCGATGATGCGCTGGTCGAAGTCTTCGCCACCCAGGAAGGTGTCGCCGTTGGTCGAGAGCACTTCAAACTGCTTTTCGCCATCGACATCGGCAATCTCGATGATCGAGATGTCGAACGTGCCGCCGCCCAGGTCGTACACAGCGATCTTGCGGTCGCCCTTTTCCTGCTTGTCCAGGCCAAAGGCGAGGGCGGCAGCGGTGGGTTCGTTGATGATGCGCTTGACATCCAGGCCGGCAATGCGGCCGGCGTCCTTGGTGGCCTGGCGCTGCGCGTCATTGAAATAGGCCGGCACGGTGATCACGGCCTCTGTGACCGGCTCCCCAAGGTAGTCTTCAGCGGTTTTCTTCATTTTGCGCAGAATGTCGGCGCTGACCTGCTGGGCCGACAGTTTTTTGCCGCGCACTTCAATCCATGCATCGCCGTTGTCGGCGGGCACGATGGAGTAAGGCATCAGGCCGATGTCCTTCTGGACTTCCTTTTCGCTGAACTTGCGGCCGATCAGCCGCTTGACAGCGTAGAGCGTGTTCTTGGGATTGGTCACGGCCTGGCGCTTGGCCGAAGCGCCAACCAGCACTTCGCCGTCTTCCTGGTAGGCGACGATGGACGGCGTGGTGCGGGCGCCTTCCGAGTTTTCAATGACGCGGGGGGTGTTGCCTTCCATGATGGAGACACAGCTGTTGGTGGTGCCCAAGTCGATGCCGATGATTCTTCCCATGATTAACTCCTGTTTATTGTTTCGTTGAGGTTTTGAGTGCCGGCCCAAGCGCGGTCGGGTGCCCGGTTCATCAAGCTGCTGAAGACTTGCGGATTAGTTTTCCAAGTTCAAGAGCAGTGAACATTTTTCGGGCGTTTATTTGTGCTTACTGCGGGGCCGCCACAGTGACCAGCGCAGGGCGCAACACGCGCTCGGCAATCAGGTAGCCTTTTTGCAGCACGGTGACCACGGTATTGGCCTCCTGCTGCGGCGCAGGCACCATGCTGATGGCCTGGTGCTGGTGCGGGTCGAATCTGGCGCCGGCTGCTGGGTTGATCTCAAGGACCTTGTTGCGCTCCAGGGCGCTTTTGAGCTGTTTGAGCGTGGCTTCGGAGCCTTCGCGGATCTGTTCCAGTGTCACATCCGTCAACGCCAGGCCGGCTTCGAGGCTGTCGAGCACCGGCAGCAGGCTTTCAGAGAAGCTTTCAAGGGCGAATTTTCGCGCCTTGGAGATTTCGTCTTCTGCGCGTCGTCGGGCATTTTCAGCCTCTGCCTTGGCGCGCAGATAGCTGTCGGACAGCTCGGTGTTCTTGGCCTGGAGGACGGCCAGCTGGGCCTGGGACTCGGTGACCGCGTTCATGGCGTCGAACTCGTTGGCGGCCTGTGCGGCTTCGAGTTCTTCGGGGCTGGGCGCACCTGTCAGGTCGTTGTTCTGTTCGGGTTGTTTGTTCTCGGACATGTTGGTAGGGAGTTTTTGAAGCTGCTAAGTTGGGATAGCTTGGGACCACAAGCCCCTTTTCAAGTCAGGGATTTGAGGATTGGTAATGAAGTGTCGCCTGAACCGGTGGCGTGAGGGCAGCTGCCAACGATGGCAGCCTCGGCGCCGGCAGCCCGCCCGGTTTGATGCTTCAGGATTGTAGGGGGGACCAGGGCCCGGGTTCAACTTCGCGAGAAGATCTGGCGTCTGGCCTTCGGGTCAAGGTCACGACAGTGAACGCGTTTGGTGATCTGTCATCACCCGCGACGTGGGCGTACCGCGCAAAAAAAACAGGCCTTTCGCCTGTTTTTTTTTCTTGTCGGCAATGGCCTTACTCTTATTCCTGGGTGCTCTTGTCCGCATTGACCTTTGTCTGGCTGACCACCCATTTCCCGGCGAAAGCCTGCAGGTCGTTCAAACGCTTGAGCAGATCGGTGCCGAGCGCCGTCACGTTGTAGCCCTTTTCCCCATGACCGAGCAGACCAGCTGCGCGCAATTCCTTGATGCGGGTGTTCAGGGTATTGGGCGTGATGTTGCCAATGCTGTCCTGAAGCAGGCGAAAGGTTTGCGGATGGCCGTCTTTCAGTGCCCACAGCACGCGCAGTGCGTAGCGCGACTCCAGCAGTTCAAGCAACAGGCTCACAGCAGCGTTTTCTTTGGCACTCATTGGGTTGTCTCCTCAGGTCGGTCGGGGTCACAGGAATGGGAATGAGGCCTGGCAAAGGCCCACCGCCAAATATAACGCAAAATCCGTTTTGCTACGAGTTTTATAGCTGGTAAAGCCCGCGCTGTGTGGATTCCGAGACAAAGCCGGAAAAATATGACTCCCGCCCCTCTGTCCGCGCGCAGTGCCAGGGTCATTCGATTCAGTGATCCGGACCACTTTAGCGCCGCCTGCATCCAGGCTGAGACGCGGTCGGCAGGCTGATCGCGCAGCCGGTCCTGGACGATTCCATGATGCTTTCAATGACCTGCTGCACGCCCAGCGCGGAGCGTCCGCTGACCGCCGGCGTTCGTCCGGCCTGCACCGCGCGGATGAAATCCTGCAGCACGGTTCGATGGGCCGCATGGTTGAAGGCCATGGGGTCGGCACCACCGCCCGAGCCCTGGCGCGCACCCAGCGCCAGGTGCTTTCCGTTGGCAAACCTGACCTGCAGTTCGCCAGATTCCAGCGTCGCCGTGCCCAGCGTGCCATTCAGTTCAATGCGTTCCGGAAAACCGGGATAGGCCGCGGTGGTGGCTTGGACCACGCCGATGGCGCCGCCTGAGTAGTGCAGCAGCGCCGCTGCCGTGTCCTCGCCTTCCATGCGGTGCACCGGCGAGGTCGCGACCAGGGCTGTCACGCGCTCGGGCAAACCGGTCAGGCTGAGCAGCAGGTCCAGCGTGTGGATGGCCTGGGTGATCAGCACGCCGCCACCGTCCCGCGCGAGCGTGCCGCGCCCCGGTTCGTCGTAATAGCTTTGCGCACGCCACCAGCGCACGGAAGCGCTCGCGCTGACCAGCCGGCCGAGTTCGCCCGCGTCGAACAATGTCTGCAGTCCCACAGCCGCTTCGCGCAGGCGGTGCTGCAACATGACCGCGAGCGTGACGCCCGCGGTTTCGCACGCCTGCACCAGCCGGGTAGCCCGGTCGAGGTCGATCTCCAGCGGTTTTTCGACCAGCACGTGCTTGCCGGCACAGGCCGCCCGCTGGACGATGTCCAGGTGCGTGTTCGGTGGTGTCAGCACCAGCACGGCCTGCACGCTGGCATCGTCAAGAATGTCTTCAAGCCGCGTGGTCTTGCGCGCCGGCGCCGGCACATGAACGCCGGCAAGACGCCCGGCGCTTCGCCCGTACACCCAGGCCAGATCGGCTTCCCCTGCCAGGTCCGCCAGGCTCTGGAAGTGGGGTGCCGAACCCAGCCCGGCGCCAATCACGGCCAGGCGCAGACGGTCGGGGGAAGAGGCTGCAGCAGCCGGTTGATCTTGCATGTGGATTTGAGCGCTTCCCCGGCGGGTGATGTTGTCTGCGAACGTAAAACCAGTTAGTTGTCGTACAACATCAATGAGTTTTACATCTATGGTTCGATTTCAGGCGGCTTACTTAAAAACGCGTTTTCCAAGCTGTTCCGAAGGCTGCAGGGTGTGTGCATTGTTTCCCCTGCGCAGGCGTTCGCGGCTGTTCGACAGGTGGGTTCGCATGGCGGCGCGGGCCGCTTCCGGGTCCTGGTCGCGGATGGCGTTGTAGATGCTTTCGTGCTCGGTGTTGACGCGCTGCAGGTAATTCAGCCGCCCCTCGGGGGCGTTGTGCGCCGTGTTCACCCGGGTGCGCGGAATGATCATTGTGCCCAGGTAGGTCATCAGGTCGGCGAAGTGCCGGTTACCGGTCGAGCGCGCAATTTCCATGTGGAACTGGAAGTCGGGCGGCACGGCGTCCGAGTCCCGGTTGATCGATTCCCGAAACGCGTGCAGCGCCGTTTCCAGTGCCGCCAGGTTGTCGGGCGTTCTTCGTTGCGCGGCCAGGCCGGCGGCTTCGGTTTCCAGGCTGATGCGCAGTTCCAGCACCGAAATGACATCGGTGACCGTCGCGAAATCGTCCGCTGCAATCTTGAAGTTCCCCGACTCTTCCGGGGACAGCACGAAGGTTCCGATGCCATGCCGCGTCTTGACCAGCCCGGACGCCTGGAGCTTGGACAGGGACTCGCGGACCACCGTTCGGCTGACGTCGAACTGCGCCATGATTTCCGCCTCGGTCGGAAGTTTTTCGCCCGGTGTGAGCTGCCCCCCGCGAATGCTGGCTGCCAGGCTGTTGACGATTTCACCCACCAATCCGCGCGGCCGGCGTGCACGCGCAAGCACGTCGCGGGTCGGGTGCGCGTTGCCGGCATCGGCGGTCTGGGTCGGACTAGGGGTTTTCCATGAATTCATTTAAAAACCGTTGACAGGTCGAAGGGGTGATTGGACAATTTTAGTCATCAGACAACATACGACTGATGATTTGATGGGTTTGACTCTATCAAACCTGATGGATTTGTCCAGTGTTTTACAAAGAAACGGCCTTAAAAAAATGGCGATAAAAGTTCATGACAAGCTGCTGCTGACCGGCGCGGCCGGTGGTTTGGGCAAAGCCTTGCGCGACCGTCTCAAGGCCAATTGTTCCATCCTGCGCCTGTCCGATGTCCAGGCCTTTGGCGAGGCCGTTGAAGGCGAGGAAATAGCACTGGCCGACCTGGCGGATGCCGCGGCTGTCGATGCCATGGTGGCTGGCGTGGACGCCATTGTTCACCTGGGCGGCGTGTCGGTCGAAGGTCCGTTCGGCCCGATTTTGCAGGCCAACATCGTGGGGGTCTACAACCTTTATGAAGCGGCCCGCAGGCACGGCGTCAAGCGGATCATCTTCGCCAGTTCCAACCACGTGACCGGCTTTTACCGCCAGAACGAAACCATCACCGCCGACCATCCGGCCCGGCCTGACGGCTTCTATGGGCTGAGCAAGGCCTTCGGCGAAGACCTGTCGCGCTTTTACTTCGACCGTCATGGGATCGAAACCGCCTGCGTGCGCATCGGCTCCTCTTTTCCCGAGCCCAGGGACCGCCGCATGCTCGCCACCTGGCTGAGCTTTGACGACCTGCACCGCCTGATCACCGCCTGCCTCACCACCCCGATCCTTGGCCACAGCATCATCTTTGGCATGTCCGACAACGCCGTGACCTGGTGGGACAACAGCCGTGCCCGCCACATCGGCTATGTGCCGCAAGACAGCTCGGACGTGTTCCGCGACGCCGTCTATGCCCGCACCACGAATCCAGACTTGAGCGATCCCGTGGCCCAGTACCAGGGCGGCGGTTTTGTGGTGGCCGGACCCTTCGGCGACTGACCCGGCCATGAGCAGCGATTTCATCAAAACCGAGCTGGTGCTCGATGCGCGCAATGGAACGGGTGAAAGCCCGGTCTGGCACGGCACGGAGCAGGCGCTGTACTGGGTCGATATTCCGGCGCGCACCCTGTGCCGCTGGACGCCTGCCACTGGCGAGAGCCGAAGCTGGCGGGCGCCTGAAATGCTGGCCTGTGTCGCGCCCATGGCCGGATCGAACCGCTGGATTGCCGGCGCCGAAAGCGGCCTGTTTCAGCTCGAACTCCTGGACGACGCACAGCTCGGCTTTGAAAGCCTGGCGCCCGTCAGCCATGCCAGGCCCGGCATGCGCTTCAACGACGGCCGCTGCGACCGCCAGGGGCGCTTCCTGGCCGGTACGATGTTGATGAATATGGCCACTGGCGCAAGCGTGGGTTGCGTCTACAGCTATCAAAAGAGTAGTGGATTGCAAAAACTGCTGGACGGCTTCATCACGCCCAATGGCTTGGCCTTCAGCCCCGATGGCCGCACCATGTACCTGTCGGATTCGCATCCCTCGGTGCAGTCGGTCTGGGCCTTTGACTACGACCTTGAGACCGGTACGCCGTCCAATCGCCGGCTGTTCATCGACTTCAACCCGCTGCCCGGCCGGCCCGATGGCGCGGCTGTGGATGCTGACGGTTGCTACTGGATTTGCGGCAATGATGCCGGCCTGATCCACCGCTTCACCCCCGACGGCAAGCTCGACCGCTCGCTGGCCGTTCCGGTCAAGAAGCCGGCCATGTGCGCCTTTGGCGGCGCTGGCCTGGACACCCTGTTCGTGACATCGATCCGCCCCGAAGGCATCGATTTATCTGACCAGCTGTTGGCCGGCGGTGTGTTTGCGCTGCGCCCTGGCGTGCGCGGACTGCCTGAGCCGATTTTTTCCCCTGTTCCCGTTCATAACTTTTAACTTGGTCCTTCAAGGAGACAACCATGACTTTCCGTAGAAACTTCATCGCCGCTGCTGTCGCTGCCGTGGCATTTTCCGCATCCTTCTCTGCCCTGGCCCAGAACATGGTGCTCAAGGCCGTGGACACGCATCCGGCCGGATACCCCACGGTGCTGGCGGTCGAGAACATGGGCAAGAAGCTGGAAGCGGCCACCAACGGGCGTATCAAGGTGCAGATGTTCCCGGGCGCCGTGCTGGGCCAGGAAAAGGAAGCCGTCGAGCAGGTCCAGATCGGTGCCATCCAGATTGCCCGCATCTCGCTGGGCGTGGTCGGACCGGTGGCGCCTGATGTGGACGTGTTCAACATGCCCTTCGTGTTCCGCGACGTTGCCCACATGCGCGCTGTGATTGACGGCCCGATTGGCGCCGAACTGCTGGAAAAAGTCACCAACAGCCCGGCCCGTCTGGTGGCACTGGGCTGGATGGACGGTGGCGCCCGCAGCCTGTACACCAAGACGCTGGTCAAGACGCCGGCCGACATGAAGGGCATCAAGGTCCGGATGATGGGCAATCCGCTGTTCGTCGACACCATGAACGCCATGGGCGGCAACGGCATTTCGATGGCTTATGGCGAAGTCTTCAGCGCCTTGCAGACCGGCGTGATTGACGGTGCGGAAAACAATCCCCCGAGCTTTTTCACGTCCAACCACTACACCACGGGCATGAAATACTACGCCCAGACCAACCACCTGATCATTCCGGAATTGCTGGTGATGTCCAAGGTGACCTGGGACAAGCTGTCGGCCGACGACAAGGCGCTGATGAAAAAGCTTGCCCGCGAAGCCCAGATGGAGCAACGCGTGCTGTGGGACAAGAGCGTGGCCGACTACACCACCAAGCTCAAGGCCGCTGGCGTGGAATTCGTGCCCGTGGACCAGAAGCTTTTCTTTGATGCCACGGCGCCGGTTCGTGCCAAGTACGGCGCCAAGTTCGCTGACCTGATGAAGCGCATCGACGCCACCAAGTCCAACTAAGACCTGCGACCTGGCCGGGGCGACCGTCAGCAATGGCGCCGCCCCGGTTGCGTCCGACCGGATACCGTCATGAAAAACAATATTCTTCGTTTCAACGACATCCTCTACCTGGCCTGCATCTGGATTTCCGGTGCGGCGGTTTTCGTGATGTCGCTGATCATTCCCTGGGGCATCTTTGCCCGCTATGTGCTGGGCACTGGTTCCCAGTGGCCTGAACCTGTCTCCATCCTGTTGATGGTGGTGTTCACCTTTTTAGGCGCTGCTGCCACCTACCGTGCCGGCGCGCATATTGCCGTGGCCATGATCACCGACCGACTGCCCGTGAGTTTGCGCTGGCTGTGCGCCCGTGCAGTAGACCTTTTGATGCTGGCCGTGGCCATGTTCATGACGTTTTATGGCTTCAAGCTGGTCATGGGAACCTGGGGCCAGACCATTGGCGACTTGCCCTGGATGCCGGTGGGTGCAACCTACCTGCCGGTGCCGGTGGGCGGCCTGTTGACGCTGGCATTCATTCTGGAGCACATGTTGATCGGCTACCAGGGCCAGCGAGCCGTGGTCACGTTCGACCACGAAAAAATTGAAGCGGGAGCCCTCTGATGGACGCTTTCATACTGTTGGGCTCGTTTTTGGGCTTGATGATCATCGGCATGCCGGTGGCTTATGCCCTGGGCTTGGCCGCGCTGGTGGGCGCCTGGTGGATCGACATTCCGCTGGACGCCATCATGATTGCAATTGCCAGCGGGGTGAACAAGTTCTCGCTGCTGGCCATTCCCTTCTTTGTGCTGGCCGGTGCCATCATGGCCGAAGGCGGCATGTCGCGCCGGCTGGTGGCCTTTGCCAGCGTGCTGGTGGGCTTTATCCGGGGCGGCCTGTCGCTGGTCAACATTCTGGCTTCGACGTTTTTTGGTGCAATTTCGGGCTCTTCCATGGCCGACACCGCTTCCATCGGTTCGGTGCTGATTCCGGAAATGGAAAAGAAAGGTTATCCGCGCGACTTCGCGACCGCCGTGACGGTCAGCGGCTCGGTCCAGGCCATTTTGATTCCACCCAGCCACAACGCCGTGATCTATTCGCTGGCTGCGGGCGGCGGCGTGTCGATTGCCGCGCTGTTCCTGGCGGGCATCTTGCCAGGGCTGCTGCTAGGGCTGACGCTGGCCATCATGTGCCTGTTCATTGCGAAGAAACGCAATTTTCCCAAGGGTGAGCGTATTCCCATGCGCCAGGCCCTCAAGATTTGCGTCGATGCACTCTGGGGCCTGATGACCATGGTGATCATCCTGGGCGGCATCTTGTCGGGCATCTTCACGGCCACCGAGTCGGCCGCGATTGCCGTGATCTGGGCGTTTTTCGTCACGATGTTCATCTACCGCGACTACAAGTGGAACGAGTTGCCCAAGCTGGTGCACCGCACGGTCAAGACGCTGTCCATCGTGATGATCTTGATCGGCTTTGCGGCGAGCTTTGGCTACGTCATGACGCTGATGCAGATTCCGCAGCAGATCACCGCGCTCTTCACCAGTGTGTCGGACAACAAGTATGTGGTCCTGATGATGATCAATGTGCTGCTGCTGGTGCTGGGCACGCTGATGGACATGGCCCCGCTGATCCTGATCATGACGCCCATCTTGCTGCCCGTCGTGACATCGCTGGGTGTTGATCCGGTGCATTTCGGCATGATCATGATGGTCAACCTGGGCATGGGCCTGATCACGCCTCCCGTGGGCGGCGTATTGTTCGTCGGCGCGGCCGTGGCCAAGTTGCCCATCGAAAAGGTGGTGAAGGCGCTGTACCCCTTCTTTGGTGCGCTGATGCTGGTGCTGATTGCGGTGACCTACATCCCCGGCCTCTCCCTGTGGCTGCCCAATCTTTTCCTGAAATAAGCCGGCACTTTTTTAAAAGGTGTTTGCCAGCCAAACCTCTTTCGCTTTCAACCCCCTGACGAGCCGCTGCTAGCGGCCAGTCGGAGGAGGGCAGTCGCCACGGCCTGAAATCCATGCCGTGCTGGCCGCTGCTTTTTTTTGCTTTTATCGATGCCGCCCCAGATTTCACTCAAGAACAATCCATGAACCCGCACGACCTCAAAACCATCGTCAGCTCCGGCCTGCTGTCTTTCCCCGTCACCGACTTTGACGCGCAGGGTGACTTCAATCCCAAGGGTTATGCCGAGCGCCTGGAATGGCTGGCCCCTTACGGCGCCACGGCGCTGTTTGCCGCTGGCGGCACGGGCGAGTTCTTCTCGCTGACGGGTGACGAGTACCCGGCCATCATCAAGACGGCAGTCGACACCTGCGCCGGCAAGGTGCCGATCATCGCCGGTGTCGGCGGCTCGACCCGTTTTGCCATTGCCTGTGCACAGGAAGCCGAACGGCTGGGCGCCCACGGCATCCTGCTGCTGCCGCATTACCTGATGGAAGCTTGCCAGGAAGGGCTGATTGCCCATGTCGAGGCGGTCTGCAAGAGTGTGAATTTCGGCGTGATCGTGTACAACCGCAACGTCTGCAAGCTGACCGCTGATTCTTTGGCGATCCTGGCCGACCGCTGCCCGAACCTGATCGGCTTCAAGGACGGCGTGGGCAACATCGAAACCATGTCTTCCATCTTCCTGAAGATGGGCGACCGTTTCTCTTACCTGGGCGGCCTGCCCACGGCCGAGGTCTACGCCGCCGCCTACAAGGCCTTGGGCACGCCGGTGTATTCATCAGCGGTGTTCAACTTCATTCCGAAGACGGCGATGGACTTCTACCATGCCGTGGCGCGTGACGACATGGCGACCCAGCAGCGCCTGCTGAAGGACTTTTTCATGCCGTACCTGGCCATTCGCAACAAGAACCCTGGCTACGCCGTCAGCATCGTCAAGGCCGGCGCCACCATCGTCGGTCACAGCGCCGGCCCGGTGCGTCCGCCCCTGATTGACCTCAAGCCCGCTGAGATGGAAGCGCTGGCCGCGCTGATCAAGACGCTTGGCCCGCAGTAATCAACCGGAGCTTTTCATGACCCTCCTGCCAAGCGCCCAGCCCCGCTACATCCTCATGCACGAGGCCGACAACGTGGCCATCGTCGTGAATGACGGCGGCCTGCCGGCAGGCACCGTTTTTGCCAGCGGACTGACCTTGCGCGACAAGGTGCCGCAAGGCCACAAGGTCGCGTTGGTCGATCTGCCGCAGGGCGGCATCGTGCGCCGCTACAACGTGCCCATCGGCTATGCCGCGCGCGACATCCCGGCCGGCAGCTGGGTTCACGAGCGGCTGCTGGACATGCCGGACGCGCGCGGGCTGGACAACCTGCCCATCGCCACCGTCAAGCCCGAGCCTTTGCCGCCGCTGGAGGGCTACACCTTCGAGGGCTACCGCAATGCCGACGGCTCGGTCGGCAGCCGCAACATCCTGGCCATCACCACCACCGTGCAGTGCGTGGCCGGCGTGGTCGAGTTCGCCGTCAAGCGCATCAAGGACGAGCTGCTGCCGCATTTCCCGAATGTCGATGACGTGGTGGGGCTGGAGCACAGCTACGGCTGCGGCGTGGCAATTGACGCGCCCGACGCGATCATCCCGATTCGTACGCTGCGCAACATCACGCTGAACCCCAATTTTGGCGGCGAGGTCATGGTCGTCAGCCTGGGCTGCGAAAAATTGCAGCCCGAGCGGCTGCTGCCGCCCGGCACGATTCCCATCATGGACGAGCGCAATGTGGCCGATGTCGGCATGACGGCGGAGGCGCCGCTCGATGTGGTCTGCCTGCAGTCCGAACACCATGTCGGCTTCATGTCGATGATCGACTCGATCATGGGCGCGGCCGAGCTGCATCTGGAAAGGCTCGATGCGCGCCGCCGCGAGACTGTTCCCGCCAGCGAACTCGTGGTGGGGGTGCAGTGCGGTGGCAGCGATGCGTTTTCGGGCGTTACGGCCAATCCGGCGGTGGGTTTTTGCACCGATTTGCTGGTGCGTGCCGGCGCGACGGTGATGTTTTCCGAAACCACCGAGGTGCGCGACGGCATTGACCAGCTCACGTCCCGCGCCAGTACCCCGGAAGTGGCGCAGGCCATGATCCGCGAAATGGCCTGGTACGACGCTTACCTTGAAAAAGGCAAGGTCGACCGCAGCGCCAACACCACGCCGGGCAACAAGAAGGGCGGGCTGTCCAACATTGTCGAAAAAGCCATGGGCTCCATCGTCAAGTCGGGCACCTCGCCCATCAGCGGCGTGCTGTCGCCGGGCGAGAAGGTCAGGCAAAAAGGCCTGATCTACGCTGCCACCCCGGCCAGCGACTTCATCTGCGGCACGCTGCAGCTGGCCGCCGGCATCAACCTGCATGTGTTCACCACCGGACGCGGCACGCCTTACGGACTGGCCGAGGTGCCGGTGATCAAGGTGGCGACCCGCACCGACCTGGCGCGGCGCTGGCATGACCTGATGGACATCAACGCCGGCCGGATTGCCGACGGCGACGCGACGATTGAAGACGTGGGGCGCGAGCTGTTCCAGTTCATGCTCGACGTGGCCAGTGGCCGCAAGAAAACCTGGGCCGAGCACTGGAAGCTGCGCAACGCGCTGGTGCTGTTCAACCCGGCGCCGGTGACCTGATGGCCTGAACCACGACTCAACAACAATTTTCAAAGGATAAAAATGACCCAGAAACACGACAACCTGATCGCCGGCGAATGGATCGCTGGCACCGGCTACACGCCCAATATCAATCCGTCCAATCTGGGCGATGTGATTGGCGAGTACACGCAAGCCAGTGCCGAGCAACTCGACGCCGCCGTGCAGGCCGCCCGCACTGCATTTCCCGCCTGGTCCGTGTCCAGCATTCAGGCGCGGGCTGATGCGCTGGACAAGATCGGCACCGAAATCCTGGCGCGCCGTGAAGAACTGGGCACGCTGCTGGCGCGCGAAGAAGGCAAGACCAAGGCGGAGGGCATTGGCGAGGCTGCCCGCGCCGGCAATATCTTCAAGTTCTTTGCCGGCGAATGCCTGCGACTGACGGGCGAGGTCGTGCCGTCAGTGCGCCCCGGCATCGGCGTGGAAATCACCCGCGAGCCGGTCGGCGTGGTCGGCATCGTCACGCCATGGAATTTCCCGATGGCCATTCCCGCCTGGAAAATTGCGCCGGCGCTGGCCTACGGCAATTGCGTGGTGATGAAGCCCGCTGACCTGGTGCCGGGCTGCGCCTGGGCATTGGCCGAGATCATCAGCCGCAGCGGCATTCCGGCCGGCGTGTTCAACCTGGTCATGGGCCGTGGTAGCGTGATCGGCGATCCGCTGGTCAACCATCCGGGCGTGGATGCCATCAGCTTCACCGGCTCGCAAGCCGTGGGCGCCCACATTGCCCAGCAGTGCGCGGTCAGGCTGAAAAAAGTGCAATTGGAAATGGGTGGCAAGAACCCGCAGGTCATTCTGGACGATGCCGACCTGGCCCAAGCCGTGGAGCTCAGCGTGCAAAGCGCGTTCTTCTCAACCGGCCAGCGCTGCACCGCGTCAAGCCGGCTGATCGTCACCGACGGTATCTATTCCAAGTTCGTCGAGGCTATCAAGTCCCGCATGGCCACGCTCAAGGTCGGCGATGCGCTGGCCGCCGGCATCGACATTGGCCCGGTGTCGTCGCTGTCGCAGCTGGAGCAAGACCTGTCTTATGTGGACATCGGCCAGAAGGAAGGCGCGGTGCTGCTGGCCGGTGGCCAGCGCCTGAAGCTGTCCACCGACGGTTTTTTCATGGCGCCGGCACTGCTGACCGACACCACGGCCGACATGCGCATCAACCGCGAGGAAGTGTTCGGCCCGGTCGCCAGCATCATCCGCGTCAAGGGTTATGAAGAAGCGCTGTTTGAAGCCAACAACACGCCGTTCGGCCTGGCTGCCGGCGTGGCCACCACCAGCCTGAAATACGCCACACATTTCAAGCGCCACAGCCAGGCCGGCATGGTCATGGTGAACCTGCCGACCGCCGGGGTCGACTACCACGTGCCGTTCGGCGGCCGCAAGGGTTCGAGCTACGGTCCGCGCGAGCAGGGCCGCTATGCGCAGGAGTTCTACACCGTCGTCAAGACCGCCTACACGCTGGCGTGAGGCGCCAGGGCGGCATGAGAAGGCGGCCCTGCTTCAAGGCGTTGCACCGGCAAGGGCTGCTGGTGCTATTGAATTCATAGCTGCTTTCGTCCGCCGGATAAGCGGAAAAGGCATATTTGGCACTTGAAAGCAGTCTGTGGACCCATTCGGGGGTGCTGCGCAAGCAGCCCCTTTTATTTGTCAACCGCCCGGCCGTTGCATACCGGCCAGTGGCAACAGGAGAGATTCCATGACACAGGCAAGCCCCTACCAGCCTTTTCCCAACAGCCTGAAACGCGACTTGCGCGCCGGCAAGAAACTGATTGGCTGCTGGTCGTCGCTGTCCAATGCCATCACCACCGAAGTACTCGGTGTGGCCGGATTCGACTGGATTTTGCTGGACGGCGAGCATTCGCCCAACGACGTGACCACCTTCATTCCGCAACTGATGGCGCTCAAGGACAGCCCGAGCGCGCCGGTGGTTCGGCCCAGCTGCAACGACGCGGTGGAAATCAAGCGCCTGCTGGACGCCGGTTTCTACAACTTTTTGATCCCGTTTGTTGAAAACGCCGACGAGGCCCGCCGTGCCGTTGCCGCCACGCGCTATCCGCCCGAAGGCATTCGCGGCGTGTCGGTGTCGCAGCGCGGCAACCGCTATGGCACGATTCCCGATTATTTCAAGACCGTCAACCAGCACATCTGCGTGATGGTGCAGATTGAAAGCCTGGCCGGCGCGGCCGCTGCCAGAGAAATTGCTGCGCTCGACGGCGTGGACTGCCTGTTCGTCGGCCCGTCCGACCTGGCTGCAGGCATGGGCCACATCGGCAATGCCGGTCATCCGGACGTGCAGGCGGTCATTGCGGCGGTGTTTGCCGATGCCAAGGCCTGCGGTAAACCGGCCGGCATCCTGGCGCCGGCCGAGGCCGATGCGCGCCGTTACCTGGCGATGGGCGCAACCTTCGTCGGCGTCGGCAGCGACCTGGGCGCCTTTCGCGCGGCCACGCAGGCCTTGTGCGACCGCTACCGCAGCTGACGCGCCAACCTTTTCGATTTCTTTTTGACTGGAGCAAAAAATGAGCAAGCTTGGATTTATCGGCCTCGGCATCATGGGCGCGCCCATGGCCGCCCACCTGATCGCCGCAGGGCATGACGTGTTCCTCCATACCCGCAGCGAGGTGCCTGCCGACCTGCTGACCGGCCAGGCGAGCGCCTGCGCCTCTAGCCAGGAGGTAGCGCAAAAAGCCGACATCATCTTCCTGATGCTGCCCGACACGCCCGATGTGGCCAAGGTGCTGTTCGAAGGCGACGGCGTGGCCAGCGGCCTGAGCCCGGGCAAGACCGTTGTGGACATGAGTTCCATCTCGCCAATGGACACCAAGGAATTCGCCGAAAAAATCAATGCGCTGGGCTGCGACTACCTCGACGCGCCGGTGTCGGGCGGCGAAGTCGGCGCCAAGGCCGGCAGCCTGACCATCATGGTTGGCGGGCCTGATGAAGCGTTTGAACGCGTCAAGCCGCTGTTCGAACTGATGGGCAAGAACATCACGCTGGTTGGCGGCAACGGCGACGGCCAGACCTGCAAGGTCGCCAACCAGATCATTGTGGCGCTGAACATTGCCGCCGTCGGCGAAGCGCTGCTGTTTGCCAGCAAGGCCGGTGCCGACCCGGCCAAGGTGCGCCAGGCGCTGATGGGCGGTTTTGCCGCATCGCGCATCCTGGAAGTGCATGGCGAACGCATGATCAAGCGCACCTTCAACCCGGGCTTTCGCATCGGCCTGCACCAGAAGGATTTGAGCCTGGCGCTGGCCGGTGCCCGTTCACTGGGCGTGGCGCTGCCGCAAACCGCTGGCGCGGCGCAGCTGATGCAGGTCTGCGCCGCCAACGGCATGCAGGACCTGGACCATTCGGCGCTGGTACGCGGCCTGGAAATCATGGCCAACCACACGGTTGCCTGAACACGTCGGGTAAGCGTTTTCCAAACCCCTTCAGGGCTGCGGCTTTGAAGGTAGACAACCCAGGCATCCATTCAACGCAGGAGACACATCATGTCCATCAACCGTCGTGATCTCGTGGGGGCCACGCTGGCCCTTGGCCTGGGCGCTGCCCACGCGCAGTCGCCCAACTGGTCTGCCAAACCGATCCGGATCGTGGTGCCGTACCCGCCGGGCGGTTCGTCGGACATCATTGCCCGGTCGATTGCCCAGCCGCTGTCGGAAGCGCTCAAGCAGTCCGTCATCGTCGAAAACAAGGCCGGCGCCAATGGCAACCTGGGCGCGGATTACGTCGCCAAGTCGGCGCCCGACGGCTACACGCTGCTGCTGTGCGACACCGGCGCGCTGGCCATCAGCCCGTCGGTGTACACCAAGCTGCCGTTTGATCCGGCCAGGGATCTGCGCGGCGTGACCATGCTGGCCTATTCACCGCACCTGCTGGTGGTGTATCCGTCAGTGCCGGCCAGCAACCTCAAGGAACTGGTGGCGCTGTCGAGGAAAACCGAGCTGAACTTTGCCGTCACCGCCATGGGCAGCGCGCCGCACCTGGCGGGCGTGGCGGTCGAGCGCGCCAGCGGCGCCACATGGCAGTACATCCCGTACAAGGGCGGCTCGCAGGCGATCACCGACACGATTGCCGGGCAAACCCAGATTTTGATGAACGGCATGCTGGCAACCCTGCCGTTCGTGCAGAGCGGCAAGCTCAAGATCCTCGGCGTTTCCAAAGGCAGCCGCATGCCGCTGATTGGCGACGTGCCGACGCTGGCCGAACAAGGGTTGACCGGTTTCGAGTCCGGCACCTGGCAGGGCATGCTGGTGGCCAACGGCACGCCGCCCGCCATCCTGAACCGCCTCAACAGCGAACTGATCAAGGTCATTCGCCAGCCCGAGATTCGCGCCAAGCTGGCCGGGCAGGGCGCCGAGGTGGTGACCATGACGCCGGTGCAGCAGGACGAGTTCTTCAACCGCGAAAAAGCCCGCTGGGCCAGGGTGGTCGAGCAGGCCGGCATCAAGCTGGACTGAAAAACCCCCGGTTTCTCTTGCACAGAAACACGCAGGAAAGGCGATTCAGCCCGCGTGAAAAGGGCGAAACCCGGACGTTGAAGGGTGGACATCAAAAAGACCGGGTGGGTTCATGAAGCGCGTTCGCAGTGACCAGAATCGACTTTTTCAGCATCAAAAATGGCTTCTGCGCAAACTGCGTATGCGCTGGCAGCTATTAATACGGTAGCAAAAAATGCTGTCTCCACTCTTTCAAACGTATGACGGGTTTTAGAACTGGGTGAAGCCCTATCCCATCAAGTAAAAAGGCACTCCGCGCATGCACTGCGGGCACGAGCAACTATTATTTTTATAGCAAAGTGGTCATCGTTTCGAGCGTGGTGTCTGGTCACGGCCGGGCGCTGGATATTGCGGACGGGGGAACCTGAACGGGGGAAATTCAGGCCCAGGCGTGCTGCGGCTCTGGTTGCGGTAGTACTGCGTCCAGCCGATGGACTGTCGGATCGCCTCCTCGGGTACCCGGTAGGCGCGGCCCTCGCCGAGCAGGCCGCGACTCGTCAGGTCGATGCGCCACCCCGCCGGAACCGTGGCTGGCGCGGGCTGCAGGGTGCGGGCCTCGCCCTCCACCACGGTGATCTGAAGGTAGGCGCCCGCCGGCATGACGGAATAGGCCACCTTGCTGAACTGCTGGCTTTTGGTGCCCAGCGATTCGACGCAGGCATCGGACTTGTCGATAAAAATCCTGCCGCTGCGAAACAGGCTGACCACCAGGCAGTTCAGGTCCTGGAACAGGCTGGGGTCGGTGTTTTCGTCGATTTCAAGGTAGCCGCCGTTCCAGAAATCGATTTTCATGCGCGTTCCCGGGCCGGTATAAAAGCGGTCGCCGGCCAGCAGCGCCTGACCCAGTTGGGCGGGCTGCCCGGCGCCATGGTTGCCCCGGTCGACAAACGCATTCGGTCCCTCGATGAAGGTGATGCGGCCGACCGGGCGCAGCACCGGTGCCTGCCCCTGGCTGGCGGGAACGGGCGCAGGGGCTGGCGGCAGGGGAGCGCACGCCGGCAGCAGCGCAAGCAGCATGGCCAGCCCGAAGCGGCTGGACGGATCGGGAATGCAGGGCAGGGTCATTTGGCGCCTCCTTCCGGAACTAAAAACAGGTTGGCCTGGCCTGTCACCTGGAGCCGCGCAATCGTCTCGCTCGGGTACCACACGGCCTTTCGGTCGGCAGGCAGCCACAGCAGCAGGTTTTTGTCGTTGCGCGTCATGAGGTTGCCGCTGGCCAGCGCACCGTCCTTGAATTCAAGGCTGGCCAGCGGATAGACCGCCGCCCGCACCAGGATGCCGAAAGCCACCGGCAGCAAGAGCGTGTAGACCATTGCATAGGCGGCCAGCACCAGGCGGCAGGCCCGCGCCAGCATCTCGGGGCGGATGGCCGTGCTGAAGGAAAACGACGCGCCGACGGCCATCAGCAGCACCAGGTAGCCGTCGAGCAGGCGCCGGAACTCGGCCAGCAGGAACACATTGCAGCGCTCGCCCTGCATCAGCAGCGAAGCCGCCACATCCGGCGGCAATCCGCTGCCGGCCACCGGAATCAAGGCCCGGCAGTCCGCCGTGGCCTGCGCGCCGCTGCGAAACAGCAGACTGTCGATGCGCCCCAGCGCCAGCAGCGGGTAGAAAAACCGGTCGGTATGCGCAATCAGCAAGACCACCAGTGCCGTCAGCAGCAGCGTGCCCTTGAGCGCCGGACGCGCCGCAGCCAGTGCGGCGCGCCGCCGGATCAGCCATTCGCGCGCACGCCGCCCGCTTCTGGCCAGCGGCCCGATTTCGCCCAGAAGCGCCAGCACCACCAGCACGCTGACGCCTCCGGCGCCCAGGGCCAGCAGCATCTGCAGCAGGTGGGCCGTCACGGCAAAGAAGAACCGGGCGCCTTCCAGCAGCATGTCCTCGTGCTTGAAATCCACCACCCGGCCCAGCCCAAGCATCGTCAGCTGGGCATGAAAGGCGTAGTAGCCGGTGGCATAGCAGATGGCGGTCAATGCCGCCAGGGCACCGCCGAGCCAGGCAATCGATTCCTTGAGCCGCTGAAGCAGTTCCATGGCCGCCACCCCGATGTGTTTCACGCCGTTCCGGCAGGCTGTCTGCCTGCCCATCGGTGGCAAGAACCATGGCGGGCTTTGGCAGGCATCGGCCGGATGCTTGCCAACTCTAAACGCAGAGCCGCTGGATAGCGGCATTCCAGCGTGCGGAAAGTTTCCGGATCGAGTAACTGATGTTACGCAGTGAAGCGGATGAGGGTGTGGTGCCCGCCAGAGCCGTTGGCCGGCAGTACGCCGGCCGGACGCTCAGACTGCTACAGCCCTGCCGCCAGCCGCGTTCCCTGGTCATTCGCCTGCTTGGCATCGAACTCGCCGGTCTCGCCGGCGCCGCCGATCAGGTGCGTCTTCATGCCTGCGGCGCGCAGCGGCTCCAGCCACTCGCGAAATGGCTCCTGACCGGCGCCCATCACCGCCATGCGTTTTTGGCCGGGACGGTGCGGATGACCCGTTCGGTTTCATGCCCGGCGCGTGGATTGACCAGACAGCTTGCCAGCCTGGCGTTGAAGGCGTGGTTCAGACAGGCCTGGTTGCAGGCAATGCAAACGTTGATGTCCTGGCTGCGTCCCTGCGCGGCCTTGTCGACGAAGTCCGGGTCGGCCAGCAAGGGCCGCGCCAGGCTCACCATGTCGGCGCAGCCGTCCGCCAGCGCCTGTTCGGCGACCTCGGCATGTTCAGCCGGTTGCTGGGGATGACCGGAATGCTCAACCCGGCGGTGCGCAGTTCGGTGCGTAGCTTTTGGGTGACCCAGGTGAAGGCGCCGCGCGGCACCGAGGTGGCTATTGTCGGCACCCGCGCTTCATGCCAGCCGATGCCGCTGTTGACCAGGTAGCCTTTGCTGCCCATGATCTCGACGCCGTCGTCGCCGGCTTCACGCGCCAGCAAGGCGCAGCGCACAAAGGGGCGGATTTGCCGTTCGACGCCGCCGGCGCTCAGCGCGTAAGGCGTGAACGGCGAAATCGGGCTCCGCAGGCGCCAGGGCGCCACGCACAAAGGGCGGTTGCCGTAGCGCCCGGTGTTGCACGATCTGCAACGCGAACTTGCCGCCTTCCTGGTGTGCCGCATCGGTGACCTGCCGGTGGCGGCGCGCCGCGCCCGCGGTGGCGAGCATGCCGGCAAACGGCTTGGTCGAGCCCGCCACATTGGGCGCAAAGCCGCCGGTGACCATCAGGCCGACACCGCCGCGCGCACGTTCCGAAAAAAACGCGGCCATCGCCGGGAAATGCTGGCGTCCGTCTTCCAGACCGGTGCGCATGCTGCCCATCAGGACCCGGTTTTTCAGCATGGTGAAGCCCCGGTCCAGCGGCGCCAGCAGGTGCGCAAAGGCCGGCAGGGCGGAAGAAGTCGGTGTGGCCAGGGCAGTCTCCAGGTCCGGGTTGGCGGCATGGTAGCCCTTGGACATGGCCCCGGGCACCACTTGCGGTGCTCCGGGGGACACGCCCTGCCGCGTGCGCTGGCAAACCATGAAGCGTTTTTTTTGCTGCCATTAATGCTATAAAAATAATAGCTGAATGTGACCGTATTCATTGCGCTAGCGGAATTTTTTATCGAATTATTGGTCTTGGCGACGAGCACCGGGCCCTGGGCGATAAGGCTGGCTTGGATTCGGGGCACGGCATCAAGCCTGGTGAAGGTGGGTGTCTTTGGCGGGCAAAAAGCCGATGGGTGCCTGCTGGGCTCCGGGTCTGGCGTCACTGCCCAGGTTTTTAAGCCCCGACGGGCAAGGATGTTGTAAAGTGGTATGACCAATTTCTGCATTCCATGACCCAACGTTTCCATTCCATCACGCCCGGTGTGCATTTGTCCGAACAAGTGGCCGAGGCACTGTCCACCGAAATCCGCGCGGGCCGGCCTGCCGCTGGCGAAAAGCTGCCGACCGAGGCCGCGCTGGTCGAGCAGTTCGCGGTCAGCCGCACGGTGGTGCGCGAGGCGGTGTCGCGATTGAAGTCGCTGGGCGTGGTCGAGTCGCGCCAGGGCAGCGGGGTGTTTGTGCGGCAGGCCGCCTTTGCGCCGCTGAATTTCGACACCCGTTCGGCGGCGTCCAGGCAGGCGGTCATTCAGATGGTGGAGGTGCGTCGCGCGCTGGAGGCAGAGGTCGCGGCGCTGGCTGCGCAACGCCGAAATGCAACCGACATCGAGCGCATTCGCCAGGCGATTGTGGCCCTGGACGAGGCGGTCAAGGCCGGGGGCGACGGTGCCGATGAAGACGTGAACTACCACCGCGCCATTGCGGATGCTGCGCAAAACCCGTTCCTCATCAGCACGCTGGACTACCTGCGCCAGTTTTTGCGCGGCGTGACGCGCGTGACCCGTGCCAACGAGGCCCGGCGAGCGGATTTCGCACGCCAGGTTCGCGACGAACACGAAGCCATCGCCGGGGCCATAGAGGCGGGCGACGCGACCAGGGCGCGCCGGGTTGCGGCACGGCACATGGACAACGCCATCAAGCGCATCGAGCAGGCCGATCCGGGCTTTTGGAAAGAGGCCGGTGTGCAATTGGCAAGCCCGCTGGTGTCCGGCGCCACCCGGCGGTAAGCTTCGCACCCGGTGCTGGCGCTCCCGGCAAACTCGCCTTTTCAATCCGATTTCAGCAGACGCGCAGGTCTGCACCCATGCTGTTATGTGGTCTGTCTTTCCAAGCCATCCAACTCATCGAGTTTCGTCTCCTGTGCTGGAACAGACCGTGCATGGGCGCTTCTTTCGCATCGCTCAACCGCACACAGCGGTGTGAAAACTTTAAGCCACAGCGTTCGATCAGACGAATTTCGTAGCCTGTCATCTCCACAAAGGCTGGTTGCGCTTTGGCACGCATATTTGCAGCAGCGTGCGCATGCAGCAACGCACGGCGCCCCGTCTGATCATGGTTTTATGCAACCCGCTCGAACCCTGATGGCGCAGCATCTTCAGCCAGATCATTGAGGGTTTACGAAATGCTCAGGGTAAACAAGTACGAGCAATATACCCAAAAGTTGTAGGATGACCATATAAGTTAAAACTTAAATTAAATGGTTTTTCCTTGTTGGTTAAAAAGCACGCGAGACCCAACAGGAAATTTTGAACAGGGTGGTGCGCGAAAACATCCTCATTGCTGCAGTGCATTTGCCATTCCCTGAACTGGGCTATTTGCGCAAGGACATTGATTCATTTATCTACACACCGCTCTCATAGCGGCTTTTCTGAAACCTGGAGGAAACCATGAAACCTATCACGCGGCGACTGGCCCTGTTGTGGAGTGGCAGCGCACTTGCCGTCCCACAGCTTGCCATGGCACAAACCTGGCCCGCCCGGCCAATTCGCCTGGTCGTGCCATTTCCACCGGGTGGATTGATCGACAACATGGCGCGCCTGGTCGGCTCCCGGCTGGCGCAGGAGCTCGGGCAAGCCGTGGTGATCGACAACAAGCCTGGAGCGGGCGGCAATGTAGGGGCGGCAGAAGTGGCCCGCTCGCCGGCCGATGGCTACACCTTGTTGATGGCTTCTCCGCCGCTGACCATCAGTCCGGCGCTGTACGAGAGTCTTCCGTACAAGCCAGAGAACATTGCACCGGTCGGCTTGCTCGGCCGTGTACCCAATGTGCTGGTGGTCAACCCCAAAAGCGGCATCGGTTCGGTTGCCGACCTGTTGGCACGCGCCAAACGCGAACCCGGCAAGATGAACTACGCCTCCAATGGCAACGGCACGTCGCTGCACCTCAGCGCCGAACTCTTCAAAAGCACAACAGGAACGTTCATCACGCATATTCCGTATCGCGGTGCCGCTGCTGCGGTCACCGGCCTGATCTCGGGGGAGGTCGAGATGATGTTCGAGAACTTGCCTTCGGTTTTGGGACAGATCCAGGGCGGTGCGGTGAAAGCCCTCGCGGTCACAACCCTTCGCCGCAGCAAGACCCTGCCGGACGTGCCCACACTGGTCGAGCTTGGCTTGACGGGATTCGACGTCAGCGCATGGTATGGCGTCGCGGCACCCGCGGGCACATCTCCTGCCGTGGTCAGTACGCTGGAACAGGCTCTGCAGAAGATCATGCAGGAGCCCGAGGTTATCCGCGTCATGGAGTCCCGTGGCGCCGAGCTTGGTTTTATGCCGGCCACGGCCATGGGCGCGTTTATGTCAGCCGATGCGCAGAAGTGGAAACGCGTGGCCAGCTTTGCAAAAATCACCCTTGGTTGAAGGAGTGAGCATGACATCAGTCGCAGGTTTGGTGGGTTTGGGTGCCATGGGCAAGGGCATGGCGCAGTCGCTGCGCCGCGCCGGATATGCACCGCATGTGTTTGACGTTCGTCCAGAAATCGCAAGCGCGTTTGCCGAGGAAGGCGGGGCCTTTGCCAGCCCTTCACTGGCAGCGCTGGCCGGGCAATGTGATGTGATTATTTCGGTCGTGGTTAACGCCGCGCAAACCGAAGCCGTGCTGTTCGGGCCTGGCGGTTGCGCTGCGGCCATGCGGCCAGGCAGTGTTTTCGTGATGTGTTCGACGGTGGACCCCAACTGGTCGATCGCCCTCGAAAAGCGACTGCATGCGCTGGGCCTGCTGTACATCGACGCGCCCATCTCTGGCGGGGCGGCCAAGGCGGCGAGTGGCGAGATGACCATGATGACCTCGGGCGCGCCAGCGGCTTATGCAAAAGCTGAACCGGTGCTTGATGCCATGGCTGGCAAGGTCTACAAACTTGGCGATTCGGCCGGCGCGGGGAGCAAGGTGAAGATCATCAACCAGCTTCTGGCCGGCGTTCATATCGCAGCGGCCGCTGAAGCGATGGCACTGGGTCTGCGTGAAGGGGTGGATGCAGCCGCGCTGTACGAGGTCATCACGCACAGCGCCGGGAACAGCTGGATGTTTGAAAACCGCATGGCACACGTGCTGGCGGCTGACTACACGCCCCTCTCGGCGGTGGATATCTTCGTCAAGGACCTCGGCATCGTGATGGACATGGCACGCGCCAGCAAGTTTCCGCTGCCGCTGTCGTCTACTGCGCACCAGATGTTCATGCAAGCCTCGACGGCCGGTTTTGCCACAGAAGACGACAGTGCCGTGATCAAGATTTTCCCAGGCATTGAGTTGCCGAAAAAATCATGAAGCCGATCAGCCTGGGGTGTATCGCCGACGACTTCACCGGCGCCACGGATCTGGCCAACAACCTGGTGCGAGCCGGCATGCGGGTGGTGCAAACCATTGGCGTGCCTGACGGCCCCCTGGACGCCGATGTTGACGCCGTGGTGGTGGCCCTCAAGTCGCGCACCGTGCCGGCTGAGCAGGCGGTGGCCGAGTCGCTGGCCGCGCTGGCCTGGCTGCAGGGCCGGGGCGCGCAGCAGATCTATTTTAAATATTGCTCGACCTTTGACAGCACGGCTCAGGGCAACATCGGCCCGGTGACAGAGGCATTGATGGACGCGCTTGACACCGGGTTCACCATCGCCACGCCGGCTTTCCCAGACAACCAGCGCACAGTGTTCAAGGGTTATTTGTTTGTCGGCGACGTGTTGCTCAATGAAAGCGGCATGCAGAACCATCCGCTGACACCCATGGCGGATGCCAACCTGCTTCGGGTGATGCAGGCCCAGACCAGGCACCGTGTCGGACTGATCGACCACCGGGTGGTGGCGCGCGGCGAAGTCGCGGTGCGCGAGCGCATGGCACAACTTCAGGCCGAAGGGGTGGGCGTGGCGATTGTGGACGCCCTATCCAGTGAGGACCTGCTGCGTCTGGGGGGCGCCCTCAAGGGCATGCCGCTGGTGACGGCAGGCTCCGGTGTGGCAATCGGCCTGCCGGCCAACTTTGGCATCACCCCTTCGCTGCAGGCCAGCCGTTTGCCGGCTGCAGGGGGTCTGCAGGCGGTGGTGTCGGGCAGCTGCTCGCTGGCGACCAACCGGCAGGTGCTGGATTTCATCAAGCGGGGCCATCCCGCGCTCGCCATTGAACCGTTGCGTATCGCCTCCGGCGCCGATGTGGCGGCCGAAGTGCTGGCGTGGGCCCGTCCGCTGCTGGCGCAGGGCCCGGTGCTGGTGTATTCAACGGCCGACAGCGCTGACGTCAAAACCGTGCAGTCACGGCTTGGTGCGCAAGAGGCCGGTGCGCTGGTCGAGCGCACCTTGGCGGCTGTGGCGCGTGGATTGGTGGAATGCGGCGTCGGGCAACTTGTGGTGGCAGGGGGTGAAACCTCGGGCGCCTGTGTCCAGGCGCTGGGCATCACGCAACTACAGATCGGCCCGCAGATTGATCCCGGTGTGCCATGGTGTCACGCCAGACCAGCGTCCCCACGATCTGCTCCGAACGTCATCGCTGAAGCCCCAGTGGCCGACGATGACCCTGTTGCTATCCAGCGCGTGCCGGCCATGGCCAGCCACGATGGGCTGCACCTGACGCTGAAGTCCGGCAACTTCGGCAGCGACGACTTCTTCACCAAAGCCTTTAGCATGCTGGCATGAAATACCGCCACCACGTTTGCCGCTTTATAGCGGCACTGCCACCCATGCGAACCTGGGTCTTTCTCGTGGTTGTTTGGCGGGCGACATGACTGAGCTGAGCGAAACCCAGGCACGCGAAGAAATCTGCCGCGTCGGCAAAAGCCTGTTTGACCGCGGCTATGTGCACGCCACGGCCGGCAATATCAGCGTGCGGCTGGCTGCGTCCGAAGGCGGGGGCTTTCTGATCACACCGACCGACGCCTGCCTGGGCTTTCTGGACCCCGCGCGGCTGTCGCGGCTCGATGCCAACGCGAAGCAGCTGAGTGGCGACACGGCCAGCAAGACGATTGCGCTGCATGCCGGCATTTACGCCTCGGCCGAACCGTTTGATCCGTCAACGCAGTGCGTGATTCATACCCACAGCACGCACTGCGTCGCATTGAGCCTGCGCGCGGTGGGCGAAGAATTGTTGCCGCCCATCACGCCTTACTTTGTCATGAAGGTGGGTCATGTGCCACTCATTGAATACCACCGGCCCGGCGATTCCGCAGCAGCGGCGAAGGTGGCGCAGGCCATCACGCATTACGGGCGGCAGGGTATGCCCATACGCGCTGTGATGCTGGCCCGGCTCGGACCGAATGTCTGGCATCAGAGCCCCGCAGCGGCCATGGCCGTGCTGGAAGAGCTGGAAGAAACTGCGCGGCTGATGACGTTGGCAAAGGAACCGCCGTTGCCCCTGTGCGGGGAGCAGATCGAAGCACTGCGCCAGACTTTCGGTGCGCGCTGGTAGGCGGCTTGTGGGACAAGTCGGCCTGCTGCCCTTTCCCTGCCTGCGCGAGCAGCTATTATTTTGAATCATTTTTAAACCCAATCCAGAGACCGCCATGCCGAGATTTGCAGCCAACCTGTCCATGATGTACCCCGAACTGCCGTTTTTGGAACGCTTTGAAGCGGCTGCCGGCGATGGTTTCAAAGCCGTCGAATTTCTCTTTCCTTACGCCTTTGACAAAGCGGAACTGGCTGCGCGTTTGAAGATCAACGACCTGCAACAAGTGTTGTTCAATGCGCCGCCGGGTGGCACCGATGCCGCCTCCATTGCCACGGCCTGGGAAAAATCCGGTGACCGGGGTACGGCGTCGGTGCCGGGCCGGGAGGCCGAGTTTCGCGCTGGGGTGCTGCTTGCGCTGGACTACGCCGAGGCGCTGGACTGCCCGCGCGTCCACCTGATGGCGGGCTTGATCGCTTCGGGGCAGGAGCGCGAGGAAGTGCAACCGACCTATGCAAGCAACCTGCGCTGGGCCGCAGCAGAGGCCGCGCAGAGAGGTTGCGACGTATTGATCGAACCCATCAATGCACGGGACATTCCTCGTTTCTTCCTGAACCGGCAAGACCATGCGCACGAGATCATTGCCCAGGTCGGCGCGACCAACCTCAAGGTGCAGATGGACCTGTACCACTGCCAGATCGTCGAAGGCGATGTGGCGATGAAAATCCGCAAGTACCTGCCCACCGGCACGGTCGGGCACTTCCAGGTGGCCGGTGTGCCCGAGCGCCACGAACCCGACATCGGCGAAATAAATTACCCCTACCTGTTCAGTGTGATCGATGAGGTGTCGGCGGCCTGCAACTGGGACGGCTGGATTGGCTGCGAATACCGTCCGAAAAAGGGCGGCGAGCCAGGAGGAACTTCGGCCGGCCTGGGCTGGATGCCGCGTTGAGTGCGCGCAAAGCGGTCGCGTGGCAACCAAGTGGTCTCGCGCCATGCGCTAACTCACGCATCACAACAGCATGGAAATCAACGTACATGCCCTGGCGCACTTTCAGGCAACCGTTAAGCAGCTTTTCAATCGTTTGAAACTATCAAAATAATAGCTGCTCGCACACGCCGCTATTGCGCTAACGGCACTTTTTAATCGCATTTGCAGCCTCGGCGACGAGTGCCGGGCCTTTGTAAATCAGGCCGGTGTAGATCTGCACCACGTCGGCGCCGGCCTTGATCTTGGATACCGCGTCCAGCCCGCTCATCACGCCGCCCACGCCAATGATGGGAAAGCCCGTGCCCAGTGCGGCGCGCAGCTGGCCGATGACGCGGTTGCTCGCCGCCAGCACCGGCGCGCCGCTCAGGCCGCCGGCCTCCTCGGCATGGCGCTGGCCCTTGACGGCGTCGCGGCCCAGCGTGGTGTTGGTGGCCACGACGCCGTCCATCGCGTGGCGTTTCAATGTGGCGGCAATCACTTCGACCTGCGCGTCGTTCAGGTCGGGCGCAATCTTGACAAAAATCGGCACGCGCTTGCCATGCCGGCTGGCCAGCGTTTCGCGGCGTTCGGCAATCTGGCCGAGCAGGGCGTCCAGCGCCTCGTCGCTTTGCAGCGCGCGCAGGTTCTTGGTGTTGGGGCTGGAGATGTTGACGGTGACGTAGTCGGCATGCGGGTACACGCCGTCGAGGCAGATCAGGTAATCGTCCACCGCGTTTTCAATCGGCGTGGCGGCGTTTTTGCCGATGTTCAGGCCCAGCAGCAACGAGCTTTTCGCGCCTGGCTTGCGAATGCTCGACTTCTGCACATTGGCGAGGAAAGCGTCCAGCCCGTCGTTGTTGAAGCCCAGGCGGTTAATTAATGCATTGGCCTCTGGCAGGCGGAACATACGCGGCTTCGGGTTGCCAGGCTGCGCCTTGGGCGTCACCGTGCCGACCTCGACAAAGCCGAATCCCATGGCGGCCAGGCCGTCGATGCAGCGTGCGTTCTTGTCCAGCCCGGCGGCCATGCCCACCCGGTTGGGAAAGCTCAAGCCGGCAAGCTCGACCGGATCGTTGACCCGCGTACCGCAATACAGGGCTGACAGCGGCGTGCCCTGGGTGCGCGCCAGTGACGCCATGGTCAGGTCATGGGCGGTCTCGGGGTCGAACCCGAATAAAAAGGGACGGGCCAGGGCGTAGGGGAACAGGGACATTGGATAATTCGGGCTGAGAGCGGTGGATTTGTGTGGGCCTGGCGAAGCGCTTGGGCCCGAAAGGCATGAGCCGCGATTGTCGCAAAAACTGTTTCATCCCAACTGCATTTCCCCAACAAAGCACACCATGACCCAAGACGAGCTCAAAACCCTGGTTGGCCAGGCCGCCCTGCATTACATCGAGGACGGCAGCATCGTTGGCATCGGCACCGGCTCGACGGTGAACAAGTTCATCGACGCGCTGGCGACGATGAAGGACCGGATTCTAGGTGCCGTGTCCAGCTCGAACGCTTCAACCGAGCGGTTGCAGGCGCTGGGCATCAAGGTCTTTGATGCCGCCGAAGTCGACGAACTCGCGGTGTACATCGACGGCGCCGACGAGATCGACCACGCCGGCCACATGGTCAAGGGCGGCGGCGCGGCGCTGACGCGCGAGAAGATCGTTGCCGCGCAGTCGCGCCGCTTCATCTGCATTGCCGACAAGTCTAAATACGTCGCCACGCTGGGCGGCTTTCCCCTGCCGGTCGAGGTCATTCCGATGGCCACGCGGCGCATTGCGCGCCAGTTCGAGGCCATGGGCGGCGCGGCCACCGTGCGCCACAAGGGCGGCCAGCCGCTGGTCACCGACAACGGTCAGCACATCCTGGACGTGACCGGCCTGACGATTGCCGATCCGCTGGCCTTCGAGTCGCTGGTCAGCCAGTGGCCCGGCGTGGTGACGGTGGGAGTGTTTGCGTTCCAAAAGGCGCATGTTTGTTTGCTGGGAACGGACGAGGGCGTTGAAACCCTGGTGTTTTAAGCGCCTTTCCATTGACGGGCGCGTTGTCCTTGTCTTTGTTCGTCAGCAGCGGTGATGCGTAACGTCAGAGCTGCTTGTCCACCCGGAAACCATGACACATGAGCCTGCTTGAACGATTGCGCGCCCGCATCCCGAGCCGTGCGCAGATCAGCCGCAACCGCTGGCTGGCCTGGCTCGGCCCGTGGCTGGACCAGCCCAAGCTCTGGCACTGGTCCCGGCGCGGCGTGGCGATGGGCGTGGCCGTGGGCGTCTTTTTTGGCCTGCTGGTTCCGGTGGCTCAGATTCCGCTCTCGGTGGGAGCCGCCATGCTGCTGCGCGCCAACGTCCCGGCTGCCGTGGCCAGCACGCTCGTCAGCAATCCGCTGACCTTCGCCCCGATCTATTACGGCGCCTACCGGCTGGGCATCTGGGTCACGGGCGAGAAGGCAGTGCACAAAGACCTCGAAGTCATCGGCACGGAGGAGATCGAAAACACCCTGAGCCTGTGGCAGCGCATCGCCGCCCTGGGCAGGCCGCTGGTGGTCGGGCTGTGCATCACCGCCGTTCTGATGGGGCTGCTCAGCTATGCAGTGATCTCGCTGGTCTGGCGCTGGCGGACGGTGTCGAAACGACGCAGCAGAACGCGTTGAAGCTTGCCCCGTATGCCTGCCGGGCACCGCCGTTCATGGCGTTGGTGTCTTTCCCGGCTGCAACCTTTGCGCGCAGCGTAATGAATCCACGGCAAGGTTCATTGATTTGGCCGCCTGCTCGAATATCTTTGCTTTCAATGCGATTTTATGGAGCAAGCATGCAGTCTCAAACCCGCCCCCGGTCGCGGGACACCCGCCTAACTTTCATGCAGCAAGGCGTGCAGCACCCCGGATCATGAAAGACACTGCGAGGGTATGTAGTCGCCCAGAGGCGGAGGTCGCGAAAACTTTTGATGGCTTTGGACCGCGAAACCTAACTCGACCCGCCACCATTGACTCGTACCCCGGATTGCTTGGCACCGCCTCTTGCGAGGTGTCTGACAACGCACGTTAAAAAGCGCCGTCAGACTTGCCTGACAGGCCGTTCAATGGAGGCCCCCTTGGGCGACGACACGCCTTGGAGTGTCGTGTTTTTCGTTCAAGGAGAAGCGTGATGGAACTCACGCCGATCTATAAACGCGTCATTGGACTGGACGTTCACCAAGCCAAGATCAGCGCCTTTGCGGTAGCCGAGCAGCCCGACGGATGGGTGACTGTGGACTCGCGCGAATTTGGCGACTTCAAGCGTGACCGTCGGGTGCTGGCCGAGTGGGCCAAGTCAATTGCTCCCGAGGTGGTGGTCATTGAGAGCACGGGCATTTACTGGAAAAGTCCGTTCGCAGCGTTGGAAAAAGTAGGCATCGTTGCCTGAGTTCTCAATGCCCGGCACGTCAAAACTGCGCCTGGGCGCAAGACCGATGTGGCCGATGCGCAGTGGCTCGCCACGCTGGCGCGTGCGGGCTTGCTGCGCGCGTCCTTCATCTCGCAGGCCGACATCCGTTACAAGCGTTTGATTGCCCGCCAGCGACAAAAGCTCGGCGGCATGCTGGCAAGCGAGTAGAACCGGCTGCACAAACGGCTGGCCGATGCGGGCATCCGGCTCAATGTGCTGGTCTCTGACATTCACGGTCAAGCCGCTCGTGCGATGGTCAAGGCTTTGATCGCAGGCAGTGAAGCGCGCAGTGCACGCTGACCGTGCTGACATTGAGCAACTCGGCCGCACGCGTCTGGTTGCCGGTTTCCATGTACGCCAGCAGAACCTCCAGCTTGCGGAAGGTGATTTCTTCGCTGTTTCGTTGGTGCATGGCGGCCTTTGTGTGCCGCATAGTGCCAAACGTGCAACCAAAAAACTTCAGCAATGACGCAGCGCTTGCCCGTAACCGATCTGTTGATCGGCGGGCTCTAATAACATGGTCTTCACATCGATCAGAATTTGATGCCGGCCGGGTTGCTGCTGTCGGCAGGCGCCTGTACCGGACGTGTCGCAGGGGTTTTTGTCGCCGCTTTCGGCGCTTTGCTTTCTCCATAAGGCGGCGGCGCCGGCAAGGGTGACCCGGCCACCAGCGGCACGGGCGCAGGCAGTTGGTAACCGGACAGCAAGACCGAAGACTTTGGATAACCGGCGGCGTTCAGGAACTGGGTCCATTCGGCATCCGAAAAGCCCTTGAGCTGCTGGCTGCCTATGGTCAGGAAGGGCAGTGACGCTTCACCACTCAGGCGCTGCAGCGCCTCGGTGTCAGCGACCGTCGTGACCGTTTTTTCGCTGAATGGAACGCCCCGGGTGGTCAGCAGCGAGCGGCCCGCGCCGCAGGGTAAGCAGTTGTCGCCCGTGTACAGGACCACCGGGTATTTGAGCGCCACCTGTCGGAGTTCGAACGGCAGGCCGGCGCGCGCCGGGGTGCTCGTGCCACCATAGGCGTTGGCTTCGCTGATACTTGCATGGGGGGCCGCCGCGGGTGGCGGACGGTCTGAAAAGGTCAGCTTGCCATCGGGCCCGACAATGCGGTAAACCTGCTGCGCCTGCACCTGCACCTGCAATGAAGCCAGGGCGCCGGCTGCCAGCCCCAGCGCCAGCAGTGCCTTGCATCCGGAAAAATACAATGCGCTTGATTTCATGGGACCGGTCCAGTCATGCAAAGTATTTTCAGCAAGGGTTTCAAGCCATGCCCTGATGGCGCAGCAAGGCGTCGAGTGAAGGTTCGCGGCCTCGAAATGCCTTGAACGACTCCATGGCGGGGCGGCTTCCGCCCGCTTCGAGGATGGCCTGGCGGTACTTTCTCCCGGCTTCCACGCTGACCGTCGATTTGCCGCTTCCTGCTTCGTCGTTGGCGGCTGCGGTTTCTTCAAAAGCCGCATACGCGTCGGCCGAAAGCACTTCAGCCCACTTGTAGCTGTAGTAGCCCGCTGCGTAGCCGCCTGAGAAGATATGGCTGAAAGTATGTGCCGTGCGGCTGTAGGCCGGCGCGGAAATCACCGCCACTTCCCGGCGCACCTCATTGAGCAGGCCCATCAGGTCCTCGTCCGGGTTGTGCGAGGTGTGCAGCAGCATGTCAAAGAGCGAAAACTCGACCTGGCGCAATGTCTGCATGCCGCTTTGGAAGTTCTTGGCGGCAAGCATCTTTTCAAACAGTGCGCGCGGCAGCGGCTCGCCAGTATCGACGTGCGCCGTCATTTGCCCGAGCACTTCCCACTCCCAGCAGAAGTTTTCCATGAACTGGCTTGGCAGTTCGACCGCATCCCATTCGACGCCGCTAATGCCCGAAACATCGTGCTCGTTGACCTGCGTGAGCATGTGGTGCAGTCCGTGGCCAAATTCGTGAAACAGCGTGGTCACGTCATCATGTGTCAGCAGCGCCGGCTTGCCGCCGACGCTGTCGGCAAAATTGCACACCAAATGGGCAACAGGCGTTTGCAGCTTGCCGGTATCGGGGCGCAACCAGCGGGCACGCACATCGTCCATCCAGGCACCGCCGCGCTTGCCGGTACGGGCGGGCTGGTCAAGGTAAAACTGGCCGACCAGTTGGCCATCGCGCTCGATGCGATAAAAAGCCACGCCGGGCTTCCACACAGGCGCTGAATCCTCGCGAATCTGCACCTCGAACAGGGTTTCGACAATCCTGAACAGGCCTGCCAGGACCTTGGGCGCGGTGAAGTACTGCTTGACTTCCTGCTCGCTGAAGGCATAACGCTCTTCCTTGAGCTTTTCTCCGATGTAGGCAAAGTCCCAAGGCTTGGGGTCCGACTGGTTCAGTTTCTCGGCCGCGAACCTGCGCAGGTCGGCGATGTCCTTTTCGGCATATGGCCGGGCGCGCCGGGCCAGGTCGCGCAGAAAGGTCACGACTTCTTCAGGCGACTTGGCCATCTTGGCCACCACCGAGACTTCGCCGAAATTCTGGTAACCCAGCAGTCGCGCTTCTTCCTGGCGCAAGGCCAGGATTTCGCGCATCACGGCGCTGTTGTCAAACTGGCTGAATTCGGCCGGTGCCTGGTCGCTGGCGCGCGTAGTGTAGGCCTTGTAAAGCTTTTCACGCAGGTTGCTGCTGTCGGCGAACTGCATCACCGGCAGGTAGCTTGGCATTTTCAGGCTGAGCCGGTAGCCGGCCTTGCCCTCGGCCTCGGCCTGCGCCCTGGCAGTTTGCAACACGTCTTCTGGAACGCCTGCAATTTCGTCATCGGTGGCGTAGTAGGCAAAGGCATCGGTGGCGTCAAGCGAGTTTTCGCTGAATTTCTGGCTCAGTTCGGCCTGGCGCTCCTGGATTAGCGCGAATCGCTCCTTGGCCTCACCCGTCAGTTCGGCACCCGAGAGCACAAAGTTGCGAATGGCGTTTTTGTGTGCCTGACGCTGCTCGTCATTCAGACTGGCCACGTTGATGGCCTTGTACTTGGCATACAGGCGTTCGTCGGCGCCCAGGCGCGTCCAGAATTCGGTGACGCGTGGCAGGGCGGCGTTGTAAGCGGCGCGCAACTCGGGTGTGTCCGCCACACTGTTCAGGTGACTGACGGCGCCCCAGGCGCGGCCCAGGTTTTCGGTGGCCACGTCGAGCACGCCAGCAATGCCGCTCCAGGTCGCTGCAAAGTCGGCCGCCGTGACCTGCGCCAGCGCCGTTTCGGCTTTGGCGAGCAAGTCGTCCATCGCCGGGCCGACATGCGCGGGCAGGATCTGGTCAAACAGGGGAACGTCGGAGAAATCAAGGAGTGGATTGGTCATAAGATTTAACTGTGGGCGGGTAGGGTGAATCTAAAGGCCGCAGGGTGTTTTAACCACGAAAATGCAAAAACCGACCAGCGAGGTCGGTTAAAGGCTTGGGGGTAAGGTCAGTCTTGCGAGCGTTTCTTGACGCTGACTTGCTGCCGGGGCTTGGCGCGCTTGACGCTGCCACCCGGGGTGAGGCGCTGGTTGCCAAGCACGCGCAAGGTCTTGACTTCCGGCCGCTGGCCGTAGCGCGAACTGTTCTTGAGCACCTTGACATCGCGCGGGCCGGCCATGCGGTCTTCGGTGACTTTTTTCTCTTTCTCGGGAACCGGCCGCCAGAACACCAGCAGCTTGCCAATGTGCTGGATGGGCGCGGCGTCAAATTCCTCGGCCAGGGAGCGGAACATGTCTTCGCGGCCTGCGCGGTCGTCGGACTGGACCCGGACCTTGATCAGGCCATGGGCGGACAGTGCAGCGTCGATTTCCTTTTTTACATTGTCGGTGAGGCCGTCAGAGCCAATCATCACGACGGCATTGAGATGATGCGCTTCAGCGCGGTGGTCTTTGCGCTGGGCAGGGGTAAGTTGTATTTGAGCCATACGCAATTATCGGTGGTGTCGGGAAGACGACAATAGGCGCCATGAAAGTAAATGCCAAGTCAGACCACAAGCTCCTCCCCAAATCGAACCCAAAGGTGGCGGTCAAGGGTGATGCAAAAGGTAAAAAAGTCAACAAGGCGTGGTTGCACGACCATATCAACGACCCTTATGTGAAGCAGGCCCGCAAAGAGGGCTACCGGGCCCGTGCGGCCTTCAAACTCAAGGAAATGGATGAGACGCTGGGTTTGGTCAAGCCTGGCGACTGCGTGGTCGATTTGGGCAGCACGCCCGGCGCCTGGAGCCAGTATGTGCGGCGCAAGCTCTCGCCGACCGGCGCCGCTGCGGGCGCGCTCAATGGCCGCATCATTGCGCTGGACTTGTTGCCCATGGAACCCATTGAAGGCGTAGCCTTCATCCAGGGCGATTTCCGGGAACCCGACGTGCTGGAAAAACTGGAACTGGCCTTGCGCTCGGAGCAGGGCGCCGTCAAGGTTGATCTGGTGATTTCGGACATGGCACCCAATCTGTCCGGCATTGAGTCGGTGGATGCAGCGCGCATCGCCCACTTGGTCGAACTGGCGGTGGAGTTTGCCCAGTCCCGCATGAAACCGGACGGCTCGCTGGTGGTGAAGCTGTTTCACGGCAGCGGCTATGACGACCTCGTCAAGCTTTTTCAATCCACTTTCAAAGTCGTCAAACGCATAAAACCCAAGGCTTCACGGTCAAATTCTTCTGAAACCTTTCTGGTTGGCAAGAGTCTGAAAATGTGACATGAAGATGAAATCCAGTTACTGGAACTGAAAACATCCTGTTAAATCCGTGCCATGCAAAGGGACGCAAAGCCTTAATCGTCGGTTTAGCCTCTTGAAACGCCTAAAATAAGGCGCATGTGCGATGCAGTCGGTTTTGGATTCATATATCGGAGCAGTCCTTGAATAATCAGTGGTTTTCTAAAGTAGCAATCTGGCTGGTCATTGCCATGGTGCTTTTCACCGTGTTCAAGCAATTCGACACGCGCGCTGGCACTGGCTCTAATTACTTGGGTTACTCCGAGTTCCTTGAAGAGGTGCGCGGCAAGCGCATCAAGGCGGCGACCATTGCCGAAGGTCAGGGGGGCACTGAAATTGTGGCTACCACGACCGACGACCGCAAAATCCGGACTACCGCCACCTACCTGGATCGTGGTTTGATTGGCGATTTGATTGCCAACGATGTGAAGTTTGATGTCAAGGCGCGTGAAGAAGGCTCGTTGCTCATGACGCTGTTGGTCAGTTGGGGACCGATGCTGCTTCTGATTGGCGTGTGGGTGTATTTCATGCGGCAAATGCAGGGGGGCGGCAAGGGCGGTGCCTTCAGTTTTGGAAAATCCAAGGCGCGCATGCTGGACGAATCCACCAACACCGTGACGTTTGCTGACGTCGCGGGCTGCGACGAGGCAAAGGAAGAAGTCAAGGAAGTGGTCGATTTCCTGAAGGACCCGGCCAAGTTTCAGAAACTCGGCGGTCGCATTCCCCGCGGCTTGCTGCTGGTTGGCCCCCCGGGTACGGGTAAAACCTTGCTGGCCAAGGGAATCGCTGGCGAAGCCAAGGTCCCGTTTTTCTCGATTTCCGGTTCCGACTTTGTTGAAATGTTCGTCGGCGTGGGCGCTGCCCGGGTTCGCGACATGTTCGACAATGCCAAGAAAAATGCGCCATGCATTATTTTTATTGACGAAATTGACGCCGTTGGCCGCCAGCGTGGTGCCGGTGTGGGCGGTGGCAATGACGAGCGCGAGCAGACCTTGAACCAGATGCTGGTCGAGATGGACGGCTTTGAAACCAATGTTGGCGTGATCGTGGTTGCTGCCACCAACCGCCCCGACATTCTGGATGCGGCTTTGCTTCGCCCAGGCCGTTTTGACCGCCAGGTGTATGTCACGCTGCCTGACATTCGCGGCCGCGAACAGATTCTCAATGTACACATGCGCAAGGTTCCATTGGGCCAGGACGTGAACGCCAGCGTGATTGCGCGCGGTACCCCTGGCATGTCTGGCGCCGATCTGGCCAATCTGTGCAACGAAGCCGCCCTGATGGCCGCGCGCCGCAGTGCCCGCACGGTGGAGATGCAGGATTTTGAGAAAGCCAAGGACAAGATATTGATGGGCCCCGAGCGCAAGAGCATGGTCATGCCCGAGGAAGAGCGTCGCAACACGGCCTACCATGAGTCTGGCCATGCACTGCTTGGCAAGATGCTGCCCAAGTGCGATCCGGTGCACAAGGTGACCATCATTCCGCGTGGCCGTGCCTTGGGTGTCACGATGAGCCTCCCAGCGCAGGACCGCTATAGTTATGACCGCGAATACATGCTCAGCCAGATCAGCATGCTGTTCGGTGGCCGTATTGCTGAAGAAGTGTTCATGAACCAGATGACCACCGGCGCGAGCAATGATTTCGAGCGCGCCACGGGACTGGCCAGGGATATGGTCACGCGCTACGGCATGACCGATGCGCTCGGCCCCATGGTCTATGCAGAGAACGAAGGCGAAGTGTTCCTGGGCCGGTCGGTGACCAAGACCAACAACATGAGTGAAGCCACGTTGCAAAAGGTCGACACCGAGGTGCGCCGCATCATTGACCAGCAATACGACATAGCCCGCAAGCTGATCGAAGACAACAAGGACAAGATGCACGCGATGGCCAAGGCCTTGCTGGAATGGGAAACCATTGACGTCGAGCAGATGGACGACATCATGGCCGGCAAGGAGCCACGTCCTCCCAAGGACTGGACGCCGCGCAATCCTTCCGTTGGCAGCGGCGGCACCGGCCCCAGTGGTGGCAGTCCAGCGGTCACGACTGACCCGGCGCCCAACGCTGCCTGATTGAACCGTCAAGTTAGCCGCACAACCTAGAAACCGGGGCCCGTCCCCGGTTTTTCTTTGGGGCTGCCGTTTTGGCCACGACCCGCTTCATCGTTCAACCCGTTGTCACCAGCAAGGAAATTTTGTGATCTGGCAAACCTCGCGCTTTCAGCTCGACCTGTCGCAACCCCGCGTCATGGGCATTGTCAATGTGACGCCAGATTCGTTTTCTGACGGTGGACGCTATGACGCCGCCACAGAAAACTTGTCAGCCGTGTTGGCCTATTGTGAAAAGCTGGTCCACGACGGTGCGGACCTGCTGGACATAGGAGGCGAATCCACCCGTCCTGGCGCATGGCCGGTACCGCTGGAGCAGGAGCTGGCCCGCGTGCTTCCGGTGGTTCGCCATGCGGTCACCCTGGGCGTCCCGGTTTCGGTGGACACGTACAAGCCCGAGGTCATGCGCGCCGTACTTGATCTTGGCGCCGACATCATCAACGACATCTGGGCGCTGCGCCAGCCTGGCGCACTGCAGGCCGTGGCGGCACATGCGTCCTGCGGTGTCTGCCTGATGCACATGCATCGCGAGCCGCAAACCATGCAGACAACGCCCATGCAGGGCGATGTACTTCCTCAAGTGCTTTCTTTTCTGGAGCAGGCAGCCCGCAGCCTGCAAGCCCTGGGTGTCGAAAAATCCCGTATCGTGCTGGATCCGGGTATTGGTTTCGGAAAGACCGTCGAGCAGAACTTTGCCCTGCTGGCACGCCAGCGTGAATTGCTGGCGGCTGGCTATCCGCTGCTCGCGGGCTGGTCGCGCAAATCATCGCTGGCGGCGGTTTGTGATGATCCGGCAACTGCTTCGCCTGCGGGGCGCATGGTTCCCAGCGTGGCGGCCGCATTGCTTGCCGTCGAACGGGGGGCGCGTATCGTGCGAGTCCATGACGTACGGGAAACTGTGCAGGCGCTGAAAGTCTGGAAAGCCGCCAGCTGACAGCCGCAGGCGCCGGTTGCTTGATTGTTGCGGTGCACAGTAAATGGTAATCACACCGTCCAAGTCCAAAGGACGGCCATAAAATCAGTGCCAAGTCGTGCCTTTCCTGGGCTGAACACTGCTGGACAACTTCAAGAATCAACACCCATGACAAGAAAATATTTTGGCACCGATGGCATCCGCGGCACGGTAGGCCAGGCCCCCATCACGCCTGATTTCGTACTTCGACTGGCCCATGCGGTGGGACGTGTGCTGCGCAGGACCGAAGCACGCCCGACCGTCCTGATCGGCAAGGACACCCGGATTTCAGGCTACATGCTGGAAAGCGCGCTGGAGTCCGGTTTCAACTCAGCCGGCGTTGACGTGGTGCTGCTCGGCCCGCTTCCGACGCCCGGCGTTGCCTACCTCACGCGGGCGCAGCGCGCCAGCCTGGGCGTGGTGATCAGTGCCAGCCACAATCCCTTTGCCGACAACGGCATCAAGTTTTTCAGTGCGCATGGCACCAAGCTCAACGACGAATGGGAGGCCGCGGTGGAAGCCGCACTTGATGAGCCGCCAGTCTGGGCAGATTCAGCGTCACTCGGAAAAACCCGTCGGCTTGACGATGCTGCCGGACGGTATATCGAATTCTGCAAAAGCACGTTTGCCAACGACCTCACGCTCAAAGGCCTGAAGATTGTGGTCGATGGCGCGCACGGGGCGGCCTACCAGATCGCACCCATGGTGTTTCATGAACTGGGGGCGGAGGTGATCGCCATTGGCTGCGCGCCTGATGGCCTGAACATCAACGACGGTTTCGGTGCAACCCATCCGGATGCACTGGTGGCGGCCGTGCGCGCCAACAACGCTCACTACGGCATCGCACTGGATGGAGACGCCGACCGGCTACAGGTAGTCGATGCCGAAGGCCGGTTGTTCAACGGCGATGAAGTGCTGTTCCTGATGGTCAACGAGCGCCTGGCACGTGGCGAAAAGGTTCCTGGCACCGTCGGCACCCTGATGACCAACATGGCCGTGGAAGTGGCGCTGAAAGCCAAAGGCCTCGAGTTTGTGCGCGCCCAGGTCGGTGACCGCTACGTGCTTGAAGAGCTCGAAAAGCGCGGCTGGCTGCTGGGCGGCGAGGGCTCGGGCCATTTGCTGGCGCTGGACAAGCACACCACCGGCGACGGCCTGATCAGTGCGCTGCAGGTGCTGCAGGCCTGCGTGCGCAGCCAGCAGACGCTGTCGGAACTGCTGTCGGATGTGGTGCTGTTTCCGCAAACCCTGATCAATGTCCGGCTCAAGCCGGGTCAGAACTGGAAAGACAGCACCGAGCTGGCGGCGCAAACCAAAGCGGTGACGGCCGAACTGGGCGACACCGGACGTATCCTGATCCGGGCCAGCGGCACCGAGCCGCTGCTGCGCGTGATGGTCGAGGCACGTGATGCCGCGCAGGCCAGGGCCTGTGCCGAGCGGGTGGCCGACACTATACGGTCTTGAACCCGGCGCGAGAGCTATTTATTGATGAAAATAGGATTTTGCGCAGTACCCTTGGGTATCTATAGCTATTAAATACATAGCAATTACGTGCCCTTTCATTTTCCCCAGCGCAGCACTATCGGGTCCAGCCGCCGGGCGGTTTCCAGCAGGCCCTGGCGCACCTCGGGGTGAATAGCCGGAAACGGATGTCGTGGTGCTTCGCAGTCGATGATGCCGCCGGCCTTCATGAGCGCCTTGGGTGTCAGGATGCCGCCCTGGCGGTTTTCATAATTGATCAGCGGTAGCCAGCGGGTGTATTGGGCGAGGGCTTCCTCTCGGTTGCCAGAGGTTTACGCATCCATGATCAACCGGATGCCGTCGGGGAAGGCGCCACCCGTCATGGCGCCGGTGGCGCCGGCATCCAGGTCGGGCAGCAGCGTGATGGCTTCCTCGCCGTCCCACGGGCCCTCAATCGCATCGCCGCCCAGGCGGATCAGCTCGCGCAGCTTGGACGCCGCGCCTGCGGTCTCAATCTTGAAATACGACACCTGCTTGATTTCTTTCGCCATTCACGCCAGGAAGGGCACCGGCAGCGGCGTGCCGCTCATGGGCGCATCATGGATCATGATGGGAATGTCGATGGCGTCCGACAGCGCGGCATAGAACTCGTAGATCTTTTCCTCGCTGGCCCGCAAGGTGGCGCCGTGGTAGGGCGGCTTGACCATCACCATCACCATCACCATCGCTGCGCCCATGTCCTGCGCGCGGCGCCTGCGTTCGGGGCAGACCTGAGTGCCGAAATGGGTGGTGGTGACGATCACCGGCACGCGGCCCGCCACATGCTTGAGGATGGCGGCCGTCAGCACCTCGCGCTCGGCGTCCGATAGCAGGAACTGCGCTGAAATGTTTGCCAGGATGCACAGGCGGGTGAAGCCGGCGTCGACCATGAAGTCGATGCAGCGCAATTGGCTCGGCAAATCAAGCTCGCCTGCGTCCTTGAACGTGGTGGGCACCACCGGAAATACGCCCTGGTATCGTGCTGTCATGGTCACTCGATGATGTTGAACTGGTCCAGGAACCCGGTCTTCGGGGTCAAGCCCAGGCCGGTCTTGTGGTCGTCGAGCTGGACGAAGCCGTTTTCGGCCACCGGCTCGCCGTCGAAGATGTAATAGATCGGCTCGTTGCCGACTTCGACGTCGAACATGGGGAAGTATTCGCTCATCGGCGATGCCAGCGTGCTCATGGTCAGGGGGCAGTTGTGCATCTGGCCGGCGTGCGGAATGACGGGCACGCTGTGGGCTTCGCACAGCGCATTGATCTTGTGCGCGGCCGTGATGCCGCCGACGCGGTTGGTGTCGTACTGCACCAATCTGACGGCTTTTTTGTCCAGCAACTGCTTGAAGCCGCAGAGGCTGAACTCATGCTCGCCACCCGAAATCGGGATGCTGGTGAGTTGGTTCAGCTCGGCATAGCCGTCGATGTCGTCGGCAATCACGGGTTCCTCCAGCCAGCGCGGCTCAAACTTTTCCAGCTTGGGCAGCATGCGCTTGGCGTATTCCAGGATCCAGCCCATGTAGCACTGCAGCATCAGGTCGTTGTCGTAACCGATGACCTCGCGAATCGCCACGCCTTTCGTGCCGTGCGCGGGGCCATAGCCGAAGCGGGACTTGAACATGGTGAAGCCCTGATCCAGGTATTTTTGCGCCTCGGCCTGCATCTCGTCCAGGTTGATGCGGTAGAGCTTGGAGTAATAAACCGGAATTTTTCCTTGGTGCGTCCGCCCAGCAGCTTGAACACCGGCTTGCTGACCGACTTGCCCCAGATGTCCCAGATCGCCAGGTCAATCGCCGAAATCGCCGCCATCGTCACGCCCTTGCGGCCCCAGGCGTGGGTGGCGCGGTACATGCGCTGCCACAGGTATTCGTAGTCCCACGGGTCCTGGCCCAGCACCAGCGGGGTCAAATACTGGTCGATGATGGCCTTGGCAATCGCCGGGGCCAGGGCGACATTGCCCAGGCCGGTGATGCCGTCGTCGGTCTCAATCTCGACCACCGACCACGAATGAAAGCGGAAGGTGCGCATGGATTCGGTGTTGGAATACACCAGGTCCATGGCGTTGGAGCAGAAATTGCCCTGTGGCGGAACGGTCTTGCCCTTCCACTCAAAAACACGGGCGCGTACGGATTTGATTTTCATGGGGATGACTCCCGGGTTTTCGGGAATGAAGCCGTGCCGTGCGCCGGTGTGGTGATGGGCATCGGCAGGCCGCCCTGCACCGTCACGCCCTTGCTGAAACCCATGAGCTTGATGGCGATCTGGCCCTGGTCGTGGTGCATGGTGACGATGGCCTGGTAGTGGCCGTCATGTGCTTTCAGGAAAATCGTGTTGGCAGAAAGGGGCCATCGACCGGAAAACCGCTGGCGTGCAGCGCTTCAACCGCTGGCGCAATGATGTCGATTTCCTCCCGTCCGCAGACGCCGCCGTCGCCGCCATGCGGGTTGAAGGCGGCAATCGCCACCTTGGGCGCGGCCGTGCCACTGGCTTGCAGCGACTGGTAGATCAGCCGGGCAGCGTCCACGGTGCGTTCCTTGCTGAGCATGGCCGCAGCGGCTTTCAGAGGAATGTGCGACGACACGCGCGAAGTCCACAGGTCGCCCAGCGTGTTGAACTCGCAAAAATAGCCGGTCACGCTCAGGTAGTCGGCAAAGTGGTGCAACTCGTTCTCATGCTGCATGCCACCCATCTTCATGGCTTGCTTGTTCAACGGCGCAAAACAGATGGCATCGACTTCGCCGTGCTTGGCGCCGTCCATGCACAGGTCGAGCACCTTGAGCACCGCCGTGCCGCAGGCGGCCAGCGCCTGGCTGCGCTGTACGTCTGCCGGCTGAATCGTGTCAACGGCCAGAAATGCGGGCATATGCTGGACCGCGCGGCTGCACACTTCGGCCAGCGACGCAACGGCTTGCGTGGCGATACGGTGGCCGGCAATGGCCTGGCCGTCCTGCCACAGCCAGGCGTCACCCACCAGCACGATGTTGGCGCCGTCCGTGATGCCAGGCTGGCTGAGGAGGCGGGCGATCAGCTCGGGGCCAATACCGGCCGCGTCGCCCAGGGTCAGGGCGATGACCGGGTTCTGCTGCGTGTTCATGGCTTCAGTCCAGCTTGATGTTTTTGCGGGTGATTTGCTCGGCATAACGTTTGTTTTCCGCCGTGTGAAAGGCGGCGAACTGGGCCTGCGTCATCGGCGTCAGGTCGGCGCCGATGGCGCTCAGCCGGCTGTGCGTTTCAGGCATGGCCAGCAGGGTCACTTCGGTGTACACGCGATCCTGCACTGCCCTGGGTGTCGAGGCGGGCATATAAATGCCGTACCAGGCATTCATTTCCACACCCTTGAGGCCGGCTTCCGCCATGGCGGGCACATTGGGTCGTTGCGGATTGCGTTTGGTGCTGGCTACCGTCAGGGGTTTCATGCGGCCATTCCTGATCTGGCCGATGACCGATGGCATCGGTGTCAAAACTCATCTGCACCTGGCCGCCGACCAGCGTGCTGGGCTATTTCCGGGGAATGCGGGGTTCCATCGAGTCGATGACCCGGGTATTGGCTGAATTGCAGCTGGGAAGTTCGGGCCGCCTGTCGGTGGACAGCATCATGGCGCCGTCGCCGACCTTGCTGGCGCAGGCCATCATCGCGCTGAAAAAAGCCTATCCGCTGCTGTCGCTCGATGTCACGCTCGACACCAGCGACCGGCTGCTGGAGCTGCTGCGAGAAGGCGTGCTGGCTGTGGCGGTCGGGCGGATTCGCGGCGGGCAGTGGGCCGACTATGAATTCACGCCGCTCGAAAACGAGGCACTGGCCATTGTCGTCGGCATGCATCACCCGCTGGCCCGGCAGAAATCAGTGCCGTTTGACCGTTTACTGGGCTACCCGTGGATATTGCAGCCCACCGGCAGCCCGATGCGCGAGGTGCTGGAACAGGAATTCAGGATGCAGCAGGCACCCTTGCCACGGGGCCTGATCGAAACCGCGTCCATCCTGACCACCACCAATTTGATTGCAGAAACCGACATGATCGGCGTCGTGCCGCTGTCGATTGCCGACACCTACGCGCGCCATGGGCTGCTCCGGGTGTTGCCATGCCCCATCCGGCACAAGATGGAATCGTTTGGCTCCATCACCCGAAGGGACAGGCCGCTGAGCGAAGCCACGCGGTTTTTTCTGGCGGCACTGCATCAGCGGGAACAACCCGCCGGTGTTTAGATAAACTGCTATATTTTTTATAGCTACCTACGTTCGCCAGTATTGCGCAAAGTGCCTGTTTGGTCGTTAACCGACGGTGCCGCAGGCACGCGGGCAGCTTATTTGCGGGAGACCGTCGGATCGTGCTTCATCTTGCCCGTGAACAGGCGAAGAAAGAACACCCCCATGCCCATCATGAAGGCAATGCCGATGATGCTCATCAGGCCATAGTCGGTGGAAAACAGGTCAGTCATCAGTTTCATGGTGGTCGCTCCCTTTGTTGATGGGACTATCCCCCATTCGCTTTAGGGGCATGCTGATCCAGGTCAACAATGGGTCGTTGCAGACGATTTTCAGGAACATGGGGCATATCGTCAGCGCAACGCCTGGCAAAAATGTTGCCTGGCCGGTGTTGCAGGGCAGTTATCCAATGAACCCCGTCCAGAAAGATCAACCGTTGGTGCCGGGCGCCGCCAGCGTCATGGCCCTGCCTGCCAGCCGCCGCCGAGCGACTGGATCAGCGCCACGGCCGTGGTCTGGCGGTCGGCCATGGCCTGCACCAGCGCGCGGCGCGCACTCAGTGCGGTGGCCTGGGCGGTGATGACTTCGGTGTAGCTGACCTGGCCGCTGCGGTAGCGGTTCAACACCTGCTGCTCGACCTGGTCGGCGGCTTCGGACGCCTGGCGGCGCAAATCCTGTTGGATCAGCAGGACGCGGGTGGCGGCCAGCTGGTCTTCAACGCCTTGGAAGGCGGTCAGCACGGTTTGTCGGTAACGCGCCACCGCTTGCGCATGCGCGGCTTCGCTGCCTTGCACGCGTGCGGTGGTGGCGCCGGCATTGAACAGGCTTTGCGCCGCCGACAGGCCGAGCGACCAGACGCTGCTGGACGCGCTGAACAGGTCGGCCACGCGGCTGGCGCCGAATCCATACGACGCGCCCAGCGGCAGGCTGGGGTAATAGGCGCTTCTCGCAATGCCGATCTGCTCGTTGGCCACGGCCACGCGGCGTTCGGCAGCGGCAATGTCGGGGCGGCGCTGCAGCAGCGTGGACGGAACGCCGGGCGGCACTTCGGGCACCCGGGGGTTCCACGCGGCAGGCGCGAGTGAAAAATTGCCCGGCGCTTCGCCCACCAGCACGGCGATGGCATGTTCGAGTTGCGCGCGCTGGCGCACCAGCCCGGCATCGTCGGCCTGCGCATTGGCCCGCTGGGTTTGCGATTGCAGCACGTCGGTTTTGGCCGAAATGCCGGCGCTGTAGCGATTCTGTGTGATCTCCAGCGTGCGCTGAAATCCGGCCAGCGTGTTTTCCAGCAGCGCTTTTTGCGCATCCACCTGGCGCAGCGTGAGGTAATTGATCGCCAGTTCCCCCTGCGCCGACAGCCGGGCCGACGCCAGGTCGGCGGCGCTGGCCTGGGCGCTGGTCGAGGCACTGTCCACCGCGCGGCCCAATCGGCCCCACACATCGGGCTCCCAGCTCGTGCCGATGCTGGCGCTGAAGCTGTTGCCCGTTCTGCCGCCGTTGACGCTGGTCGAGCTGCTCCCCGAGCTGCTGTGCGAGCGATTGGCTGCGCCATTGAGCGTGACGGAGGGAAACATCGAGGCCCGCTGTTCACGCACCAGTGCGCGCGCCTGCGCATAAGCGCCCACGGCTGCCGCGACGTTCTGGTTCGACACCTCGACCCGCGCGGCCAGCTGGTCGAGCACCGGGTCGCCGAACAGTGACCACCAGGGGCCGCGTTCCAGCGCATCGGCGGGGGCAGCGGGCACCCAGCCAGCGGCTTCCTTGAAGGCGCTGATGTCCGGCGTGGAAGGGCGCTGGTAATTGGGGCCGACGGCGCAGCCGCTGACCGCTAAAACCAGTGCGGCAACCGTGAAAAGGTGAAAAGGCAGTTTTGAACGCATGGGCGGCTTTATGAATTCGTCATTCCGGCCTTTGCGGGACCGACGGTTGCGGGGTGGGGCTTGACCAGGCACAGGATTTTTTATGATAGTTTTGCGTCCGCTGGCCCTCACCCCAGCCTTCTCCCAGAGGGAGAGGGAGCAAGAGGGTGAAGTGCTGTATCGGGCAGGTCAGGTGAAGGCAAGGGCGCCTGCGGATGGCGGCTCAGGTGGCGTTCCGACACACTGCGGCGGCGCAGCTTGTCGAGCAGCACATACACCACCGGCGTGCTCAAGAGCGTCAGCAACTGGCTGGCGATCAGTCCGCCAATGATGGTGATGCCCAGTGGCCGGCGCAGTTCCGCCCCTTCGCCAAAGCCGATGGCCAGTGGCAGCGCGCCCAGAATGGCGGCCATCGTGGTCATCAGGATCGGCCGAAAACGCAGCAAACAAGCCTCGCGCACCGCTTGCACGGCCGTCAAGCCGCGCGCGCGTTCGGCGTCCAGCGCGAAGTCGATGATCAGGATGGCATTTTTCTTGACAATGCCGATCAGCAAAAAGATGCCGATCAGCGCAATGATCGACAGGTCCATCTTGAACAGCAGCAGCGCCAGCAACGCGCCCACGCCAGCCGACGGCAGCGTCGAAATCACCGTCAGCGGGTGGATCAGGCTTTCGTACAAAATGCCAAGCACGATGTAGATCACCACCAGCGCCGCCAGGATCAACAGCGGCTGCTCGCCCTGCGACTGCTGCGCACTGAGCGCCGTGCCCGAAAAGCTGCCGCGCACGTTGTTGGGCAGGCCGATCGCGGCTTCCGATTCCCGGACGGCGGCCTGCGCATCGCTGAGCGTGCTGCCGGTGGCCAGGTTGTAGGAAATGGTGGTCGAGAGTTCGCCGTCTTCATGGCTGATCGATGCCGCCGCCGAATTTTCACTGAAGCTGGCAATCGCTGACAGCGGCACCATGGTGGTGACGGCGGTGGTCAGCACCTGGCCAGACGACGGGTCGCGCAGGGCAGGGTTCACGACGGACGTGCCGATAGCGCCCGAAGCCGTGCTGGCGGCGGCCGTGTTTCTGGCCGGCACATAAATGTCCTTCAGCGCCTCGGGGCTGCCGATGTAGCGCGGCGCCACCTGCATGATGACCTTGTACTGGTTCATCTCGCCATAGATGGTCGCCACCTGGCGCTGGCCAAAGGCGTTGTACAGCGCGTTGTCGACGTCGCGCGAACTCACGCCGAGCCGCGCGGCGCTTTCCTTGTCCACCGTGACCATGGTCTCGACGCCGTTTTCTTCCTGGTCGGTGTCCACGTCAGTTAGTGCGCTGGCGCCCTTCATCTGGTCGGCCAGCCGCGTCGCCCATCGTTTCAGGTCGGCGGCGTTGTCGCTTTTCAGCGTGTACTGGTAGGTGGAATTGCTCTGCCGGCCGCCGCCGCGCAAGTCCTGCACCGGATTCAGGAAGATGCTGACGCCGGTGACCTGCGCCAGTTTCGGGCGCAGCCTCGCAATCACCGCCTGGCCCGAGTCGCTGCGCTGCGCGACTGGCTTGAGGTTGATGAACATGAAGCCGCCGCCAGCGCGTGAGCCGCCAGTGAAGCCGACCACGGTATCGACCGCCGGGTCGGCGCGGATGGTGTCCACCAGCTGCTTGAGCTTGCTTTGCATCGACTGGAAGGAAATGCTGCGGTCGGCGCGCAGGAAGCCGTTGATCTGGCCGGTGTCCTGCTGCGGAAAAAATCCCTTGGGCGCGGCGATGTACAGATAAACATTCAGCCCGATCACGGCCAAGAGGCTCAGCATGACCAGCAGTTTGGCTGAAAGCGCCCAGTCCAGCGCGGTTTCATAACTCTTGAGCAGGCGCTTGAAGGTGTTTTCGAAAGCCCGCGAAATACGTCCGGGCGGCTGATTGCTCGACGGCGGCTTGAGCAGCCAGGCGCACATCATCGGCGTGGTGGTGAGCGAGATCACCAGCGAGATCATCACCGCCGCCGACAGCGTGACGGCGAATTCGCGGAACAGCCGGCCGGTCTGCCCGCCCATGAACAGCAGCGGAATGAACACCGCCACCAGCGACAGGCTGATCGACAGCACGGTGAAGCCGACCTCGCGCGCGCCCAGCAGCGCTGCCTTGAAGCGGTCCATGCCGGCTTCGATGTGGCGGCTGGTGTTCTCCAGCACCACGATGGCGTCATCGACGACGAAGCCGGTCGCCACCGTGAGCGCCATCAGGCTCAGGTTGTTCAGGCTGAAGCCCAGCAAATACATCACGCCAAACGTCCCCAGCAGCGACACCACGGTCGCCACGGCCGGAATGAAGGTGGCGCGCACGCTGCGCAAAAATGCGCTGACTACCAGCACCACCAGCGCAATCGAGATCAGCAGCGTGACCTCGATTTCGTGCAGCGAGGCGCGGATCGAATTGGTCGAATCCGATGCCACCTGCAGATCCACATCCGGCGGCAGTTGCGCCTGCAGCTCGGGCAACAGCGCGCGCACGCCATCGACGGTGGCGATCACGTTGGCGTCGGGTTGGCGCGTGACCAGCACGACGACCGCCGGCTGGCCGTTGAACAGGCCGAGCGTGTTGGTGTTTTCCACGCCATTGCTAACCTCGGCCACATCGCTCAGCCGGATCGCCGCGCCGTTGCGCCAGGCGATGACCAGCCCCCGGTAATCGGCCGCGCGCAGCCCGCCCAATGCGGTGTTGCCGGCGGCATAGATCTGCAGCCGCTGGCCGTTGCCTTCAATCGCGCCGCGCGGCCGGTTGGCATTGGCCGCCTGCAGCGCGGCACGAACGTCTTCCATGCTGACGCCGTAGCGGTTCAGGGCGAAGGGCAGCAGCTCGACGCGCACAGCGGGCAAGGAGCCGCCACCGAGTTCGACATCGCCGACGCCCGGCACCTGGGCGATTTTTTGCTGCACCAGGCTGGAGACTTCGTCGTAGATCTGGCCGGGCGAGCGGGTCTTGGAGGTCAGCGCCAGGATGATGACCGGCGACGAGGCGGGGTTGGCCTTGCGGTAGGTCGGGTTGCTGCGCAGCGTGGCGGGCAGGTCGGCGCGCGAGGCGTTGATGGCGGCCTGTACTTCACGGGCGGCCGAGTCGATCTTGCGGTTCAGTTCGAACTGCAGGCTGATGCGGGTCGAGCCGGTGCCGCTTCTGGAGGTCATTTCGTTGACGCCGGCGATCACGCCCAGGCGTCTTTCGAGTGGCGTGGCGACGCTGCTGGCCATGGTGTCGGGGGAGGCGCCTGGCAGCGAGGCGCTGACCGAGATGACCGGGAAATCGACCTGGGGCAGGGGGGAGACAGGCAGGACGAAGAAGGCGCCTATGCCGGCCAGGGCCAGGCCCAGGGTCAGGAGGATGGTGGCGATGGGGCGGTGGATGAAGGGGCCGGACAGGTTCATCGCTTGGTCCCCGCTGGTTTACTTGCTGAACTTATAGCTAATTTGGCTTTTGCGGTTGCTGGTCTTGTGCTGAGCGCTATTGAATTTGTAGCTGACCTGTTTTTGCTTTGGGCCTGGGCTTTTTCTGCGTTGACCTGCTGGCCGGGGGTTGCCCGGCGGCAACTCACTTTTCTTTGCTTCGCCAAAGAAAAGTAAGCAAAAGAAAGGCGACCCGGCTGTCTGGGTCCCTGCGCTTCGCTTCGGGCAACCTGTGATGGGTACTCAAAGCGGGGGTCCGCGCAAACTCGCCTTCGGCTCAAACAGCGCGCGGCCCTGATCCCGCTTTGAGTACCCATCACAGGCCCAGCCAGAACGGGACTTGCGGGTGCAGATTCGGATTCGGATGCGGGGGCAAGAAGCTGCGCTTTGTCATGATTTGGCTCATCAGGCGAACCCTTTCCCCGCGCCTGAATTTCTCCTTCCCCCGCTGGGGGAAGGCTGGGATGGGGGCTGGCGGGCGTGAGAACTGCCACAGAAAATCGGCATCGGGGAGCCCTCACCCCAGCCGTCTCCCAGAGGGAGAGGGAGTAAGAAACACGCAAAAGAATAAACGCCCGCCGCCAATAACCTGAATCTTTAGGCGCTTGGGCATGAAAAGTGCCATTGGCGCATATAGAACTTGCACAGCCAGCTATCGAATGAATAGCATAAAGAACCAAATACCAGTCGTGGTCGTGGTCGCCGTTAGCCTGTTCGGCCGTTCGGACTTTATTCCCCGACAGTCCCGTTCTGTCTGGGCCTGTGATGCCCCGGAAAAACGGGATCAGGGCGGCGCGCTGTTTGAGCGTAGCGCAGCGCAGCGAGTTTGCGCCGACCCCCGTTTTTTCGGGGCAGCGCAGGTTGCCCGAAGCGAAGCGCAGGGACCCGGACAGTCGGGTCGCCTTTTCTTTGGTGACTTTCTTTTGGCGAAGCAAAAGAAAGTTACTAGCCGCCGGGCTACCCCCGGCCAGCAGGTGCAACCAGCGAAAACCGCTACCAATTAAATAGCTACCAGCGCAAGCAGAGCAAGCGCAAGCGGCAGAAAAAGCATAAAAAAGAAGCATCAACCCCGCTCCTTTCGCCCAAACCGCCGCCCCAGCCGGTCAAACGCCAGATAGATAACGGGCGTCGTGAACAGCGTCAACACCTGGCTGACGATCAAGCCGCCAAAAATCGCCAAGCCCAGCGGCCGCCGCAACTCCGCGCCCTCGCCAAAGCCCAGCATCAAGGGAACAGCCGCAAACAGCGCCGCCAGCGTCGTCATCAGGATCGGCCGGAAGCGCAGCAGCGCCGCCTGGTGAATCGCCTCCTGCGGCGACTTGCCCTCGTTGCGCTCGGCGTCAATCGCAAAGTCAATCATCATGATCGCGTTCTTCTTCACGATCCCAATCAACAAAATGATGCCGATGATGCCAATCACCCCGAGGTCCGAGCCGCTCAGCATCAGCATCAGCAGCGCCCCCACGCCGGCCGATGGCAGCGTCGAGAGAATCGTCATCGGGTGCACATAGCTTTCATACAGCACACCCAGCACGATGTACACGCAGACCACCGCCGCCAAAATCAGCCACAGCTGGCTGGAAAGCGACGACTGGTAAGCCGCCGCCGCGCCCAAAAAGGTCAGCGTCACGCTCGACGGCAGGGCGATGTCTTTCGCTGCCTGCCTGATCTCGTCGACCGCCTTGCCGAGCGACACGCCGGGCGCGGTGTCAAAGCCCAGCGTCGTCGCCGGGAACTGCGCGACATGGGTGATCTGCAGCGGCGCGGGCTGCTCGGTGATGGTGGCTATCGACGACAGCGGCGTGGTCGTGCCCCCACTGGTTTTCAGCGGCAGGCTGCCCAGCGAGGCCGGCGTGGCGCGCGCGTCGGGCAGCGCTTCGAGGATCACGCGGTACTGGTTGGTCTCGGTGAAGATCGTCGAGACGATGCGCTGACCGAACGCGTTGTACAGCGCATCGTCAATCACCGAAGCAGAAATGCCCAGGCGCGACGCCGTGTCGCGGTCTACGTTGATGAAAGCCGCCGTGCCCTGGGCGCCGGCGTCCGACACCACGTTGCGCAGGCTGGCGGACTGCGCCATGCGCTCGGCCAGCTGGTTGGCCCACTGCACCACCACGGCGTTGCTCGCGCCTTCCACCGACACGCGGAACTGCGTCGGGCCGGTTTCGGCGTCAATCGTCAGATCCTGCGTCGGCTGGAGGTACAGCGTCACGCCGGCGACCTGGCTGGCGCGCTGGCGCAGCCGGTCCATGGTGTCCTGCTGGCTGCCGGTGCGCTCTTTTTTCAGGTTGATCAGCATGCGGCCGGTGTGCAGCATGGTGTTGTTGGCCGCATCGACGCCGACGAAGGAACTCAGCGCGTCCACGTCCGGGTCTTGCAAAATCTCGCGTGCCGCCGCCTGCTGCAACGCCGACATGCGCGCATACGACACCGACTGGGCGGTTTCCACGCGCGCCTGCAACTGGCCGGTGTCCTGCGTCGGGAACAGGCCCTTGGGAATCAGCACATACAGCACGACGGTCAGCACCAAGGTCGCCAGCGCCACCACCAGCGTCGCGCCCTGGTGCCGCAGCACCAAGGTCAGCGACTGGTCGTAGCGCACGATCACGCTATCGAAGAAGCGCTGCAGCCGCTCGCCGAGCGTGGGGGCACTTTCCCCAGCCCAGCCAGGGCCGCGGGACTGGCTTTGCCAGACCGCAGGCGCAGCGGCCCCCCCGGGGGGCAGCGAACCACGCGCAGCGGGGAGCGTGGGGGCTTTTTCTTTCAGCCACCTGGCCGACATCATCGGAACGAGCGTGAGAGAGACGACGGCCGAAATCAAAATCGTGATGGCCAGTGTGATGGCGAATTCGCGGAACAGCCGGCCCACCACGTCGCCCATGAAGAGCAGCGGAATCAGCACCGCGATCAGCGACACCGTCAGGGAGATGATGGTGAAGCCGATCTGCTTGGCGCCCTTGAGCGCGGCCAGCATCGGCGACTCGCCTTCCTCGATGTAGCGCGAGATGTTCTCGATCATCACGATGGCGTCATCGACGACAAAACCGGTGGCAATCGTCAGCGCCATCAGGCTCAGGTTGTTCAGGCTGTAGCCGAGCAAATACATCGCGCCGCAGGTGCCGATGAGTGAGATGGGCACCGACAGGCTGGCAATCACCGTGGCGCGAACGTTGTGCAAAAACGCAAAGATCACCAGCACCACCATCAGCACCGCCAGCAGCAGCTCGATCTCGACATGCAGCACGGAGGCCCGGATGCCGGTGGTGCGGTCGCTCAGCACATCGACGCGCATCGAGGTCGGCAGGCCAGCCTGCAACTCGGGCAGGCGTGCCTTGATGGCGTCCACCGTGGCAATCACATTCGCGCCGGGCTGGCGCTGCACGTTCAAAATAATGGCGGGAACCAGCCGCCGGCCGGGTGTGCCGAGGCAATCTTCTTCATTCTTTGAGGCGGGTGACGCGCCCGGCGTGCAGGCGATGCTGGCCCAGGCGCCGAGCTGGGTGTTCTCGGCGCTCTCCACCACCCGCGCCACGTCCGACACGCGCACCGCCGCGCCATTGCGGTAGGCAATGATGAGCTTTTGGTAGTCCTGGGCGGCCAGCAGCTGGTCGTTGGAATTGATGGAATACGAACGCGTCGGGCCATCGATGCTGCCTTTTGCGCCGTTGGCGTTGGCGGCGCTGATCGCCGTGCGCAGCGCGTCGAGCCCTAGGCCATACGACGCCAGCGCCCGCGTGTCGGCCTGGATGCGCACGGCCGGGCGCTGGCCGCCGCTGAGGGCCACCAGCCCGACGCCGTTCACCTGGCTGATCTTCAGCGCCAGCCGGGTGTTGACAATGTTCTGTACTTCGGTCAGCGGCAGCGTGTCCGATGTGATGGCCAGCGTGAGCACCGGCGCGTCGGCCGGATTGACCTTGGCATACACCGGCGGCGCCGGCAGGTCGGCTGGCAGCAGCGAGCCGCCGGCGTTGATCGCCGCCTGCACCTGCTGCTCGGCCACGTCCAGCGCCAGCCCCAGGCCGAATTGCAATGTGACGATGGACACGCCCGCCGTGCTGGTCGAGCTCATGCGGCTCAAGCCGGCCATCTGGCCGAACTGGCGCTCCAGCGGCGCGGTGACGGTTTGCGCCATCACTTCGGGACTGGCGCCGGGGTAGAGCGTCTGCACCTGGATGGTCGGGTAGTCGACCTGCGGCAGCGCCGACAGCGGCAGCAGCCTGAAGCCGACCAGGCCGGCCAGCACGATGGCCAGCATCAGCAGCGCGGTGGCCACCGGCCGCATGATGAAGGGCCGCGACGGGCTCAGGGTCGAGGCTGGCGCGTTGTCGCCAAAGGCGCCCGAAGGTCCGATGTCATCCCGCTGGCCGTCAGGTCCGCCATCGCCGGGGGGGACATCCGGCGCACTGGCTGGCGCGCGCGGGTTCATGCGCCCTCGGCTTCAGACGCGCGGCGGCGGCGTGGTGCGCTGGCGGCGCCCGAAGCCGGCACGGTTGCTGGCGCCATTGCATCGCCAGCGGCTGACGCGCCCGGTCGGGCGCCATCGGCCGGTGCGCCCGGACGCTGTCGTTTGCCGGTACCTGCGCCGTTCATGCCCCTGGGGTTGTCGCCGGGCAGCACCACCGGCGCGCCGTCCTTGAGCCGGTCGGCGCCTTCGGTGATGACCTGCTCGCCCGCCTTCAGGCCCGAAGCGATCTGTATCTTGTCCGCTGTCGCCTGGCCGCGCAAGACCGGCCGCAGGCTGACCGTGCGCTCGGCCGCATTCACCACATAGACATAGTCGCCGGCATTGCCATGGCGCAGCGCCGCCACCGGCACCGTGACAGCATTTTCAATGGTTCGCAGTTCCAGCTGCACATTGACGAACTGGCTTGGAAACAGCGCCAGCTGGGCGTTGGCAAAGCGTGCCTTGGCCTTGACCGTGCCGGTCTGCACATCGACCTGGTTGTCCAGCGACGTGAACACGCCGGTGTCCAGCGCGCTGGAGCGCGTCCGGTCGAGCGCCGTGACCTTCATGGCCCGGCCGGCCACCGCAGACTGCTGCAACTCGCCCGCGCGGTCTTGCGGAACGGCGAACACCACGTCGATCGGGGTGACCTGCGTGATCAGCGCAATGCCGTTGGCGTCGCTGCTGCTGACCACATTGCCGACATCGACCGTGCGCAGGCCGACACGTCCGCTGATGGGTGCGACGACACGGGCATAGCCCAGGTTGAGCCGGGCAACGCCTTCGTTGGCCTTGTCGATCATCACCGTGCCTTCAAGCTGCTTGACCAGCGCCGCCTGGGTGTCGACTTCCTGCCGCGCAATCGAGTCCTGCGCCAGCAGCGTCTGAAAGCGCGCCAGCGTGACGCGGGCGCTGGCCAGCTGCGCCTCGTCGCGCTGGCGCTGGCCGCTGGCCTGCATCAGCGCGAGTTCGAACTGGCGCGGGTCGATGGTCGCCATCAGGTCGCCTGCGCGCACCATCTGGCCTTCCTTGAACAGCACTTTTTCCATCACGCCCGACACCTGCGGCCGAACCTTGACGGTGGCCTGCGGCGTGACAGTGCCCAGCGCGTCCAGGATGACCGGGATGCGGCTGCTTTCGGCGGTCGCCACGCCAACCGTGCTGGCCACTGCGCCACGCCGCCCGCCTGCCGCACCCGCCGCTGGCGCATCGGGATGCGTCAGGTGCCAGGCCAGCCAGCCGGTGCCGGCCAGCAACGCCAGCGCCAGCAGGCTGCCGAGCAGGCGTGCGCGGTGGCTCATGCGTTGGGCGGGAGGGGTGTTGCTGTGGATGGGCGGGGTTTCGGCACGGGTGTCCATCAGCGGTCCTTTTGCATGCCGCGACAGGACGCTGGCGGCGGCATTTTCATTTCTACAGGGAGGGGGCGGGCGCCCTGTCCGGCCCCTGGCGAATGGCCGGGGCGCATCGGCAGGCCTTGCGCTGAATAATTATCCCTGCAAGCACCCGGGCGCAGGTGTCGCTCTGGAAATAGGCCGGTAAATGTCCGGTAAAGCAAAAGCTGTAACAAAATCGCTGCGGGCGATCGCCCGGAAGATGACCGGCCGGTCCTTAAAATCCATGCATCCAGACACCGCCAAAGAGCCCCTCGTGACCCACCTCACTGCATCGATTTCACCCCGCCTGCATGTCTGCCAGGCCGATTACCGCAACCCGGTCCACGCCGACGCACTGGTTCGCCTGCTCGATGCCTATGCGCAAGACCCGGCCGGCGGCGGCGAAGCCCTGAGCGCGTTTGCCAAGGCCCACCTGGTGAAAGAACTGGCCGCGCGGCCGCAGGCCTTCAGCGTGCTGGCTTTTTCCGGAGATCACGGCGATCAGCCCGTCGGCCTGGTCAACTGCATCGAAGGTTTTTCGACCTTTGCCTGCCGTCCGTTGGTCAATGTTCACGATGTGGCGGTGCTGGCCAGCCACCGGGGCCAGCGGGTGGGCGAGCAGATGCTGGTGCTGGTGGAGGAAATTTCCCGGGAGCGCGGTGCCTGCAAGCTGACGCTGGAAGTGCTTGCCGGCAACGCCCGCGCGATCCGGCTGTATCAACGCGTCGGCTTTGCCGGCTACCAGCTCGATCCGGCAATGGGTCAGGCGCAGTTTTTCCAGAAGTGGCTGGTGTAACGGTCGAGGGGAAAACCCGTATGGGTAAAATCCCGGCATGCCAATGGTTTTGAACGCGCTCTCCACTTCCAGGGTTCCTTCCCTGGCAGCGGGTTGCCGCGCGGCTACTTTTGCTCGGTGACACCGCCCTGAGCCTTCAGGTTGGGCGCAAATCGCCCTGCATGTTCACCGGGTCAGACCGCTTTTCGTCGGTCCTGCCAGACGCCCCATTCCCCGTTCCCCATTGACTCACGGCCGCCCGGTCACGCCTGGCGCCGCATTTATCCATTGAAAAAAATCTATTCATCCCTCCGCCAGGACTGGTTTTCCAACATCCGGGGCGACTTGCTGGCCGGTCTGGTGGTTGCGCTGGCCCTGATTCCCGAAGCCATTGCTTTTTCCATCATTGCCGGGGTTGATCCCAAGGTCGGCCTGTATGCGTCCTTCAGCATCGCCGTGATCATCGCCTTCACCGGCGGCCGGCCCGGCATGATCTCGGCCGCCACCGGCGCGATGGCGCTGGTGATGGTGCTGCTGGTCAAAGAGCATGGCCTGCAATACCTGCTGGCCGCCACCGTGCTGACCGGCGTGCTGCAGAGTGTTGCCGGGCTGCTCAAGCTCGGCGCGCTGATGCGTTTTGTCTCGCGCTCGGTGATTACCGGCTTTGTCAATGCGCTGGCGATCCTGATCTTTCTGGCGCAACTGCCCGAACTGACCGACGTGAGCTGGGTGGTGTATGCCATGACAGCGGCCGGCCTGATCATCATTTACGGCTTTCCCCACATCACCAAGGCGGTGCCGTCGCCGCTGGTCACCATCGTCGTGCTCACCGGCGTGGCGATGCTGCTCAAGCTGGACATTCGCACCGTGGGCGACATGGGCCAGTTGCCCGACAGCCTGCCGATCTTTTTACTGCCCGATGTGCCTTTGACGCTGGAAACGCTCAGGATCATCTTCCCGTATGCCGCGACGATGGCTGTGGTGGGTTTGCTGGAATCGATGATGACCGCTTCGATTGTTGACGAGCTGACCGACACCAACAGCAACAAGAACCGCGAATGCATGGGGCAGGGCGTGGCCAACATCGCCACCGGCTTCATTGGCGGCATGGCCGGCTGCGCCATGATTGGCCAGTCGGTGATCAATGTGAAATCCGGCGGACGCGGGCGGCTGTCGACGCTGGTGGCGGGGCTCGCGCTGCTGGTCCTGATCGTGTTCCTGGGCCCCTGGGTCAGGCAGATTCCGATGGCGGCGCTGGTGGCGGTGATGATCATGGTCAGCATCGGCACCTTCAGCTGGGACTCGATCCGCAAGCTGCGCCAGCATCCGCCCAGTTCAACCCTTGTCATGATCGCCACCGTGGTCATCACGGTGGCCACGCATGACCTGGCCAAGGGCGTGTTTGCCGGCGTGCTGCTGTCGGGCATTTTTTTTGCGCACAAAGTCGGCAAGGTGCTGCGCATCGACCGCAGCCTGGATGCCGAAGGCCGCCTGCGCACCTACCGCGTGGTGGGGCAGGTGTTTTTTGCCTCGTCGGAAACCTTCCTCAACAGCTTTGACTTCAAGGAAGCTGTGCCAATGGTCCGCATCGATGTGAGCCGCGCCCATTTCTGGGACATCACGGCGGTCGGCGCGCTGGACAAGGTGGTGCTCAAGTTCAAGCGCGAAGGCGCCGAGGTGGAGGTGCTGGGCCTGGACGAAGCCAGTACGACGATGATGGACCGCTTTGCGATTCACGACAAACCCGGTGCTGTTGAAAAACTCATGCACTGACGGCATCATCCGCATCAACTGGACAAAAGGAATTCCCCATGAACAAGGTTTATGCCTGCATTGACGGCCTGGCCAACAGCACTGCCGTGATCGACTGGGCCGCCTGGTCCGCACAGCGCCTGGAGGCCCCACTGGAAATGCTGCATGTGCTGGAGCGCACCGACCGCCCCTTGCTGACCGACTATAGCGGTGCCATCGGGCTGGGCGCGCAGGACGCGCTGCTTTTTGAATTGAGCGCACTGGACGCGCAACGCGGCAAGCTGGCGCAGGAAGCCGGCCGGCAATTGCTGGCTGACGCCCGCCTGCGCGCAACGGCTGCGGGCGTGGTGCGGCTCGACGTGCGGCTGCGCCATGGCGAACTGCTCGATACCGTGCTCGAAATGGAGCCCGATGCGCGGCTTTTCGTGCTGGGCGAGCACCACCACGCCAGCGGGGCCGTGAAGATTCACTTGGACCACCACGTCGAGCGCGTGATTCGGTCCGTGAAACGTCCGGTGCTGGTCTCGACAGGCGCGGCGTTTGAAGAGCCGAAGCGCTTCGTCATCGCCTTTGACGGCAGTCCGACGTCGCGCACAACCGTCGAGACCGTGGCGCACAGCCCGATGCTCAAGGGCCTGCCGGTGATCGTGGCAATGGCGGGTGAGGACACCGCGCAGGCCCAGCGGCAGCTGGAGGAAGCCTGGCAGTCGCTGGTGACGGCGGGCTTTGAGGCGTCCAGGGCACTGCTGCCCGGCGAGCCTGAGGACGTGCTGCCGGGCTTCGTCAAGGCGCAGGGCGCGTCGCTGCTGGTGATGGGCGCCTATGGCCATTCGCGCATTCGCCAGTTGCTCGTCGGCAGCACGACGACCACGCTGCTGCGGCTCAGCGAGGTGCCGGTGCTGATCCTGCGCTGAAGCGTGAAAACCTTTTTCCTGTTTCTGGCGACCGCGCTGGCCGAGATCGTGGGCTGCTACCTGCCGTACCTGTGGCTGGTCAGGCAAGCGTCAAGCTGGCTGCTGGTTCCGGCGGCTTTCAGCCTGGCCCTGTTTGCCTGGTTGCTGACGCTGCACGAGGCCGCCGCCGGCAGGGTCTACGCCGCATACGGCGGCGTGTATATCAGCGTGGCGCTGGCCTGGCTGTGGGCCGTGGAGGGGGTGCGTCCGACGGCGTGGGATGTTGCCGGCGTGGCCCTGAGCCTGGCCGGCATGGGTCTGATCATTTACCAGCCGAAATAAGCCGCAGGCGCAGGGTCAGGACAACGCTCTGGCAACCGGCAGCACCAAAAATGGTGCAGGCTCTGACGGCCAGATCGTGCACCATGGGCACCGCCAGGATGTCCCACAGGAAGTCGCAACGTTCAGGCCGCGGTTTTGGCGCGTGCGCCAGCGCCTGAAAAGTCTCCCGCTTCCCGGTGGTCATTCATGGCGGCCATCAGATGCCCAGGCGAATCGCCAGCGCAGCCAGCGTCACCAGCAGCACCGGAACGGTCAGCACGATGCCGACCTTGAAGTAGTAGCCCCAGGTGATGATCGTGCCTTTGCGCGCCAGCACATGCAGCCACAGCAGGGTGGCCAGACTGCCAATCGGGGTGATCTTGGGCCCCAGGTCGCAGCCGATCACGTTGGCATACACCATGGCCTCCTTCACCACCCCGGTGGCGCTGCTGGCATCGATGGACAAGGCAACCACCAGCACCGTTGGCATGTTGTTCATTACTGACTGACCTTACGCAGCCGCCTGTCCTGTTAGCCTACGCGCATGAAAAATTCTGAACTGGAGTTGTACACGGATTACCTGCTGAGCAGCTTTGGCGCGACAACAGCGACAGGGCTTTCGGCCATGGTGCAGGGCGATGTCAGCCACGACCGGATTACCAGGTTTTTATCCGGGCAGGACTACACGTCTAAGGACTTGTGGCGGCAAGTCAAGGCGATGGTGCGGGAAGTGCAAACGGCTGAAGGCGTGCTGATTTTTGACGACACCATCCAGGAAAAAGCCTGGACGGACGAGAGTGACTTGATCTGCTGGCATTACGATCATTGCAGTGGTCGCACGGTCAAGGGCATCAACCTGCTCAACGCGCTGTACCACTGCGGCGGCAGGTCTATTCCGGTGGCGTTCGAGTTGGTGCAAAAGCCTCTTCAATGCGACGTTGCGAGCCGCCAAGTCAAACGCAAAAGTGAGAAAACAAAAAACGAAATGATGCGCGAGATGATCCATGCCTGCCTGCAAAACGCCTTGCGATTTCGTTTCGTGCTGATGGACAGCTGGTTTTCCTCCGAGGAGAATTTTGATTTCATTACGAGCCGGGGTAAGCACTTCATCGCAGCCCTGAAGGACAACCGGCTGGTGGCGTTGAGCCAGGAGGACTGGAAGAAAAAGCGCTTCGTGCGCGTAGACGAGCTGGAATTTTCAGAGCAATGCACGGTGCAAGGCTGGCTCAAGGGGTCTGCCAGAGCAGTCCGTTTGGTCCGCCAGGTCTTTAAAAACAAAGACAGCAGCACCGGCACATTGCACCTGGTTTGCAGCGACCTCACGTGCGACTACGACGCCATCACCACGACCTACAAAAAACGGTGGCAAGTGGAGGTGTTTCACAAATCCTTGAAGTCCAATGCGGGCATGGCCAAATCCCCAACGCAGACGTTGAGAACCCAAAGCAACCACGTCTTCATGGCGATTTATGCCGTCTTCAAGCTCGAATGCTTGAGCGTTAAAAGCAAGATCAACTCCTTCGCTTTAAGGTTCAAACTTCTCATCAATGCCACCCGCAGCGCTTTTGACCAGCTTCAGAAATTTCAGGCGGCTGCGTAAGGTCAGTTACTGAGGAGAGCAACGCGGCCAGCAGGCCGGTGCCGAAGGCCGCGCCCCAGACGCCGCCCTGCGCAAACAGGTTCAGCAGCGAAGCGATTTCGCGTGTCAGGCCGGCGTTGCGCAGGCCGTACACCACCAGGTACATGCCCAGGGAAAAGATGACGATCTGCCAGGGTGCGCCCCGGATCACCTTGGGCGTGGAGATAAGACGGCCCCGCCCGGCGACGACCAGCAACACCAGCGCACCGCTTGCGGCCACCACGCTGACCGGCACGCCCAGCGGCTCCAGCCCGAAAAAGCCGACCAGCAGCAGCGCCAGCACCACCCAGCCGGCCTTGAAGGTGGCGGCGTCGCGGATGGCGTCCTGCGGCGGTTTGATCTGTGCCATGTCGTAGCGCGCCGGAATGCTGCGCCAGAAGTACCGCATCAGCATGCCCAGGCTGGCGGCAATCGCGGCCAGGTTCACCCATCCCATCACCGAAGCGTAGCGGTCGAAGCCGATGTTGAAAAAATCGGCTGAAACAATGTTGACCAGGTTGGACACCACCAGTGGCAAGCTGGCGGTGTCTGCAATGAAACCGGCCGCCATCACGAACGCCAGCGTCGCCCCGGCGCTGAAACCGAGGGCCAGCAGCATCGAAATCACGATGGGTGTGAGGATCAGTGCCGCGCCGTCATTGGCAAACAGGGCCGACACCGCCGCGCCCAGCAGCACGATCAGCGCAAACAGCAGCCGGCCGTTTCCTTTTCCCCAGCGCGCCACATGCAGCGCGGCCCACTCGAAAAAACCGGCCTCGTCGAGCAGCAGGCTGATGATGATGATGGCGATGAAGGTGCCGGTGGCGTTCCAGACGATGTGCCAGACCGTCGCAATGTCGCCGACCTGCACCGCGCCCGTCAGCAGCGCAAGCACCGCCCCGAGCGAGGCGCTCCAGCCAATTCCAAGGCCGCGTGGCTGCCAGATGACAAGGATCAGGGTAACTATGAAGATGAGCAGGGCGGTGAGCATGTCGGGCAGTTTTTTATGAATCTTGAGGCCGGGTTCAGTGCTTGATCAGGACTGTGTCGGGTCGCGGGCCGTACTTTGCAGCAGGGTGCGTTCGGGTTTTTCAGTGGGCAGGCTGACCCGCAGCGTCAGCCTTCGGTGCATAAAAAGTATTTGCTATGAAAAAAATAGCTAATTAAGCAGGCCGGCATTGCGCAAATGGCCGAAATAGCCTGAAAAATCAGCAAACAGCCGCTGCAACGGGGCTGCAAGCCTGGCCTTCGCAGCAATGCTCGGTCAGGTAGGCCAGCAACGCGTTCATGTGGCCGATGTCGGCACGGTAGATCAGGTTGCGGCCGCGCGGCTCGCTGCTGACCAGGCCGGAATGCGCCAGCTCCTTGAGGTGAAACGACAGCGCGCTCGGTGCCACGGCCAGTTGCTCGGCCATCACGCCGGGCGTCAGCCCGCCCGGGCCGGCCACCACCAGCGCCCGGAATACCCGCAGGCGCTGGGCCTGAGCCAGTGCGGCCAGTGCCTTGACGGCGGCGGATTCGTCCAGTGAGACAAGTTCTGAAGAAGCTATTGTTTCCATGATTCAACTATAATTGAAACATTGAATTGTTTCCACCTTTCCGAGTCTTTCATGTCAAATTTTTTTTAATCAGGAGTTCGCCCCCATGCCCAACCCTCTGCCTACCTTGGTAGTCACCCCCATTTCCGGCATCACGATCTATCACAACCCGACATGCGGCACGTCGCGCAATGTGCTGGCGCTGATCCGCAACACCGGCGCCGAGCCCGAGGTCATCGCGTACCTGAAAACGCCGCCGACGCGTGAAAAGCTGGTCGAGCTGATCGCGCAGATGGGCATTCCTGTCCGCGACGCGGTACGGCAAAAGGAAGCGCTCTACGCCGGGCTGGGGCTGGACAACCCGGCCCTTGGCGATGACGCACTGGTCGATGCCATGCTGGCCCATCCCATCCTGATCAACCGGCCGATCGTGGTGACAACGCTGGGCACCCGGCTGTGCCGCCCATCGGAAGCGGTGCTCGATATCCTGCCGCTGCCGCAGCGTGCCGCCTTCAGCAAGGAAGACGGCGAAGTGCTCGTCAATGAACAGGGAGCGCGTGTTGCCGGCCGTTAAACCTTTCCTCCATGATCTGCCGAACATCGACATCGCACAGTTTGACGCGCCCGCCAGTGTTCTCTTGCAGCCACAAGCATCCAGCCCGCATGCGCCGCGCATCCTGCTGCTCTACGGTTCGGTGCGCGAACGCTCCTACAGCCCGCTGCTGAGCGAAGAAGCCGCCCGGCTGCTGCAGGCCATGGGCTGCGAAACCCGCACCTTCGACCCGCGCGGCCTGCCGCTGCCCGACGATGCGCCCGACACGCATCCCAAGGTGCAGGAACTGCGGCAACTGGCGCAATGGGCCGAAGGCATGGTCTGGACCTCGCCCGAACGCCACGGCGCCATGACCGGCATCATGAAGTCGCAGATCGACTGGATTCCACTGGCCGACGGCGCGGTGCGGCCCACGCAGGGCAAGACGCTGGCAGTGATGCAGGTGTCGGGCGGCTCGCAGTCCTTCAATGCGGTCAACCAGCTGCGTGTGCTGGGCCGCTGGATGCGCATGCTGACGATTCCCAACCAGTCGTCGGTCGCCAAGGCTTTTCTCGAATTTGACGAGGCTGGCCGCATGAAGCCTTCGAGTTATTACGACCGGGTGGTCGATGTCATGGAAGAACTCGTCAAGTTCACCCTGCTGACCCGGGGCGTGTCGTCGTACTTGACGGACCGCTACAGCGAGCGCCGCGAAAGCGCCCAAGCGCTGTCACAGCGGGTCAACCAGCGTTCGCTCTAGCCGTCACGCCGGAATAGGCATCAAATCGGCTGCCGGCGCTTACCTAGCATGCGCTTGCAGCTCTTGATTCAATAGCACCGGGCGGCCTGAACCCGGGCCGTCGCCGCTGTCACGCAACTGCCACCAAACTGACACGGCCACGTCACGCGCAGTGCCCAGAATTGCGCCATGACCGCTTGAAGGAGCATGCTATGGCCATCGATTCCAACCCCGCCGGCGAGCCCGGACCCACCGCAGGCCGCGCCGCCTGCGCCCCGCTTCACGACCTGGACTGGCAGCGGCTGCGCATTCTTCGCTGCACCGCCCATGCCATGGCCAGCAGCCCCGGCGGCCTGCGCTTCAAGGCGGGCACCCGGCCGTGGCTCGAAGGCCTGCCGTCGGCGCCTGCCAGGGTCAAGCCCCGGCGCACGGATGCCAGCCCGCGGCCCGCCATCTGTTGAATCGCCACCTGTTCCAAGCCCCTTCACCGGGGCTTTTTTACAACCCTCACGCTCCGCACCCCAGGGCGGGCCAGGTGTTGTGTGATCGACCCGGATAACCAGGAAGCCGCCATGAAAGAACTGCCCACGCCCACCTTTGCGGTTTCGCCGGTCGCAACGCCCCGGAGGTCACTTCATCCGGGCGTTCATGCGCTCACTGCAGTTCCGCTGCGGGGAAAAATTTCGGTCAGCTGGGCCCGGCACCAGGACGAAATCCGGGAAGCGCAGCGGCTGCGGTACCAGGTGTTTGCGCTGGAAATGGGCGCTACCCTGCCCAAGATCCTGGCCGGCCACGACATCGACCTGTTCGATGACTACTGCGAGCATCTGCTGGTGCGCGACACGGCCAGCGGGCAGGTGATTGGCACCTACCGGGTGCTGACGCCAACCCAGGTCAGGCGCGTCGGCGGCACCTACAGCGACACCGAATTCGACCTGGTCCGGCTGCGCTCCCTGCGTGCGCGCATGGTCGAGCTGGGCCGCAGTTGCGTGCATGCCGACCACCGGCACGGCGGTGTGATTCTGGCGTTGTGGGGTGCGCTGGCCGAGTTCATGGGGCGCAACCAGCTGGACACCATGATTGGCTGCGCCAGCATTCCGATGCAGCACCAGGGCGTGCTGGGGGGACATGCGGCCGCCAGCATCTGGCGCCAGGTCCGGCAGACGCATCTGGCCGACATCGAATACCGGGTCACGCCGCGCCTGGCCTTGCCGGTCGAGCAACTGGACGATTCGCTGGTCGTCGAGCCGCCGGCCCTGATCAGGGGCTACCTGCGCCTGGGTGCCCGGGTGCTCGGTGCGCCGGCGTGGGACCCGGACTTTAACTCGGCCGACCTGCCGATGATGATGCGCGTGTCCGATCTGCCGGCGCGGTATCTGAAGCATTTTTCCACCAGCGTGGCTGGTGCTTGATGCCGCTCAGTTCACCATCACCAGCTTGCCCTTGACCGCTCGCGACCCCATGCGCGCATAGGCGGCCTTGAGGTCGGCCATCGGCAGGGTGCTGTCGATCACCGGCTTGATCTTGCCCTGCGCATACCACTGGGCCAGTTCGGCCATTGCGGCTGCGTTGGCCTGGGGCTCGTTCTTGGCAAAGCCGCCCCAGAACACACCGACGATGGACGCGCCCTTGAGCAGCGTGAGGTTCAGCGGCAGCGCCGGAATCGCGCCGGCCGCGAAACCGACCACCAGGTAGCGGCCGCGCCAGGCAATCGAGCGGAACGCCGGCTCGGCCAGGTCGCCGCCCACCGGGTCATAGACCACGTCCGGGCCTTTGCCGCCGGTTAGCAGCTTGAGGGCTTCGCGGAGGTCCTGCGTGCTGTAGTTGATGGTGGCGTCGGCGCCAATGGACCGGCACAGCTCGCATTTTTCATCGCTCGACGCGGCGGCGATGACGCGCGCGCCCAGCGCCTTGGCAATCTGGATGGCCGACGTGCCAACACCGCCGGCAGCGCCCAGCACCAGCACGGTTTCGCCGGGCTTGAGTTGCCCCCGGTCGACCAGCGCATGGTGCGAGGTGGCGTAGATCATGATGAAGGCGGCCGCATCGACAAATGGAAAACCTTCAGGCAGCGGCATGCACTGCGCAGCCGGCGCGATGGTGTGCGTCGCAAATCCGCCAGTGCCTGACAGGCAGGCCACATGCTGGCCGACCTTCAGCTGCGTCACGCCGTTGCCCACGGCCTGCACCACGCCGGCATATTCCGAGCCCGGAACGAAAGGCAGCGGCGGCTTCATCTGGTACTTGTTTTGCACGATCAGCAGGTCGGGAAAATTCAGGCTGGCGGCCTTGATCTCGATCAGCACTTCGCCGGCCTTGGGCTCAGGCGTGGGCAGCTCTTTCCAGGTCAGCGCGTCAACGCCGGTGGGGTTTTCACAAAGCCAGGCATGCATGGACAAGTCTCCAGAAGTAAGGGGGAAGCCGGGTTCGCGCTGCTCGGGCGCAGCCCGGCTAAGGGGGTTCAAGCCCTCATCATAGGCAAAGCCGCTGGCGCGGGCTTCCTGGAAACCCCGATAGCCTGTCCCGACCGGGACCGTAGAATCAAAGCATGAAAATATTGATCTGCAACGACGACGGTTACCAGGCCAGCGGCATCGTGGCACTTTACGAAGCCCTGAAAACCATTGCTGATGTCGAGGTGGTCGCCCCCGAACAGAACAACAGCGCCAAATCCAACGCCCTGAGCCTGCACACGCCGATGTATGTGCAGACGGCGGCCAACGGCTTTCGCTACATCAACGGCACGCCTGCCGACTGCGTGCACATTGCCCTGACCGGCCTGCTTGGTTACCGGCCGGACCTGGTGGTGTCGGGCATCAACAATGGCGCCAACATGGGCGACGACACGATTTATTCCGGTACCGTCGGCGCGGCCATGGAAGGCTATCTCTTCGGCATTCCGGCCATCGCCTTTTCGCAGACCGAAAAAGGCTGGGCGCATATCGACGTGGCGGCGCAGCAGGCGCGCAACCTGGTCCAGCAGCTGATCCCGTCGCTTGAAGCCGTGGCCGAGGGCGCGCAGCCGAGCGTGCCGCCCTGGCTGCTTAACGTGAACATTCCCAACCTGCCTGCCGGGATGGTTGAAGGCTTCAAGGTGTGCCGGCTGGGACGCCGCCATGCGGCCGAGCGTGTCATCATGCAGACCAGCCCGCGCGGCGAGACCATGTACTGGATCGGCGGCGCCGGCCCGGCCAAGGAAGCCGGCGAAGGCACTGACTTTCATGCCACCGCGCAAGGCTACGTGTCCATCACGCCGCTGCAGGTGGACCTGACAGACCATGAACGACTGCCTTACTGGGCACAGACGGCGGCCAGGTTGAGCCACCAGCACTGAAAAAGGTAGAGACATGAAGACACCGCAGAAGCCGAGCCTTGATTCCGCCGGCAAACTGTCTTCTGCTGGCGTCCGGCCTGCGTTTCCGGTGCAGCTCAACCCCGACAAGGGCAATCCATTTGCTGCAAAAACCGTAGCAGCAGCTGCCCGCGCAACAACCAGTTCAAGCCAGAATGACCTGAAAAGAGCGTTTCAGCCAGGGGCTTCGAGCGGGCTGGGGCTCGACGCGGCGGTGCGCGCCCGCATGGTGCGCCGCCTGGCCGAGCAGGGCGTGGTCGATGCGCAGGTGCTGGCCGCCATGGGTGCCGTGCACCGGCATCATTTTGTCGATACCGCGCTGGCCAACATGGCCTACGAAGACACCAGCCTGCCGATTGGATTCGGTCAGACCATTTCCAAGCCCAACGTGGTGGCGCGCATGCTCGAATTGCTGCAGCAGGGGCGGCATGACGCCAGCGGCAGGCTCGGGCGGGTGCTGGAAATCGGCACCGGTTGCGGTTACCAGGCGGCCGTGCTCAGCCACCTGGCGACCGAGGTCTACAGCATGGAGCGCCTGCGGGGCCTGCATGACAAGGCCCGGGAAAACCTGCGCACCTTGCGGCTGGCCAATGTGCACCTGCTGTTTGGCGACGGCATGAACGGCTTTGCCAGGGGCGCACCCTACGCCGCGATCATTGCGGCGGCGGGCGGCGAGGCGATTCCGCCGGCCTGGACCGATCAGCTGGCCATGGGCGGGCGCCTGGTCGCGCCGCTGCAGGATGCCAGCGGCGCCCAGGCGCTGGTGGTGATCGACAGGACGCCACAGGGAATTCGCCAGACTTTACTGGAGGCGGTGCACTTTGTCCCTTTAAAATCAGGAGTCGGATGAGCTGGGCTGACACGTCAGACCCTATGTCAATCAGGCAATGGTTAAAGATGAAGGAATCAATGAGCAACAGCACCTGGTCGTACCGCATGGAATCTTTTCCTGCCTCTGGACCCCTCAAGCGCACTGGCTGGACTTCGCGCCTGGCGCTTCCCTGCGCAGTCGCCGCAGCCCTGCTGCTGGTGGCCGGCTGCGGATCCCGCACGCTGAACAGTGCACCGGTTGAGGATCGCGGTACCGGCATGACACGTCCAGCCGACGCCGCCAAACCCCTGCCCGGTGCCGAGAACGCCGGGAAACCGGGCTACTACGTGGTCAAGCCGGGCGACACCATGATCCGCATCGGTCTGGAAAATGGCCAGAACTGGCGCGATGTTGCCCGCTGGAACAGCCTCGAAAACCCGAACCTGATCGAGGTCGGACAGGTGCTGCGGGTGGTGCCTCCGGTCAGCGAAGGCGTTGCGGTCGTGACCCGGCCGGTCGCCCCGGGAAGCGTCGGCATTGCACCGGTTCCGTCCGCCACCGCTGCACGGCAGGGTTCGGTCCCCGCCAACGGCTCCACCGCGCTCTCGGGCAGCGACGAGGATGTGGGCTGGATCTGGCCGGCGCAGGGAACGCTGGTGGCCGGATTTGACGAAGCCAAGAACAAGGGGCTGGACATTTCAGGCAACGCCGGCGATCCGGTGGTGGCCTCGGCCGATGGCCGGGTGGTGTATTCGGGCGCCGGCCTGCGCGGCTATGGCAACCTGATCATCCTGAAGCACAACAACACCTTCCTGACGGCCTACGCGCACAACAAACTGCTGCTGGTCAAGGAAGACCAGACCGTCAAGAGGGGCCAGAAGATCGCTGAAATGGGCAACAGTGACGCCGACAAGGTCAAGCTGCATTTTGAAATCCGCCGCCAGGGCAAACCGGTCGATCCAGCCAAATACCTGCCCGCGCGCTAAGCAGCCGAAGCCTGCAAAAAAGGAACCAAGCCCCGGCTTGGTTCCTTTTTTTGGTTAAATCTCCTTCCTGCGCTTGATGCCTCTGCATCATTGGCTATAAAAACCGGAGTAAATGGTGGAGGCTGACCGGCGTCGGTCTGCCTCGGACGAGCAGCAGTTCCTCACAGCTGTGGCCCTTGAACGCCAGCAGATCAATCCCGTGGCCGAACGGATCGGCCAGCCCGCAATCCGTCTCCAGGCGGGGCCGTGTCCACCAAAGGGGTGCTGCAGCCTGAGACAATGCGCAATGACCGAAAAGACACCAGACCCTCTCCTTCAGCCGCCTTCAGAACCCAGGGAATATCCGATTGACCTGCTGACCGTCGAATCGCTCGACATCGAAGCCCAGGGCATCGCCCACCGCGCCGACGGCAAGGTCGTGTTCATCGAAGGCGCACTGCCTTTCGAGCAGGTGACGGCCAACGTGTACCGCAAGAAAAGCAGCTTTGAAAAGGCCACGCTGCTGGTGGTTCACCGCGAGTCGGCCCAGCGCGTGCGCCCGGCCTGTCCGCACTTTGGCATGCACACCGGCGCCTGCGGCGGCTGCAAGATGCAGCACCTGCACATCGGCGCGCAGGTCGCCGTCAAGCAGCGCGTGCTCGAGGACAACCTGCGTTTCATTGGCAAGGTGAAGGCTGATAACCTGCTGCGGCCAATTGAGGGCCCCGCCTGGCGCTACCGCTACCGTGCGCGGCTGTCGGTGCGCTACGTGCGCAAGAAAGGCACGGCGCTGGTCGGTTTTCATGAACGCAAGAGCGCCTATGTCGCCGACATGCGCGAATGCCATGTGCTGCCGCAGCACGTGAGCGACATGCTGGTGCCGTTGCGCGGGCTGATCAGCAGCATGGACGCGCGGGAATCCATTCCACAGATCGAACTGGCCTGCGGCGACGACGTGACGGCGATGGTGCTGCGCCACATGGAGCCGCTCAGCGATGCCGACCTGGCGCGGCTGCGCGCCTTTGCCGGCGCACATCCCGGCGTGCAGTGGTGGCTGCAGCCGGGCGGGCTTGACACAGTGAAACTGCTTGACCAGCCGGCCCGCGAACTGAACTACGGCCTGCCCGAGTACGGCATCACCATGCCCTTCAAGCCGACCGATTTCACCCAGGTCAACCCGCACATCAACCAGGTGCTGGTGTCGCGCGCGCTGCGCCTGCTTGACGTGCAGTCGAGCGAGCGGGTGATTGACTGGTTTTGCGGCCTGGGCAATTTCACGCTGCCTCTGGCGACCAAGGCGCGCGAGGTGCTGGGCATTGAAGGCAGCGAGGTGCTGGTCGCCCGTTCACGCGAGAATTATGAACGAAACAGGCCTTCATCGCCCGTCCGGCAAGCGCTGGCAGCTACGAAGTTTGTAGCAAGAAACTTGTTCGAGATGACGCCGGCCATGCTGGTGCGGGACGGCGCCGCCGAAAAATGGCTGGTCGATCCGCCGCGCGAAGGCGCGTTTGAGTTGTTCAAGTCGCTGGTCGCGCTCCACCAGCAGATCGTGACCGGCGTGCCGTGCGATGACGGCGTGCACCAGCAAAGCCTCGCGATTGACGGCTGGACCCTGCCCAAGCGCATCGTGTATGTGAGCTGCAACCCGGCCACGCTGGCGCGCGATGCGGGTGTGCTGGTCGAAAGCGGTGCTTACCGCTGCACGGCGGCAGGCGTGGTCAACATGTTCCCGCATACGGCGCATGTCGAGTCCATGGCGGTTTTTGAACGGATTGGCTGAACGCGCAGCAGAGTCGTCCAGACATGAAAAAAGGGCCGTCAAGGCCCTTTTTTATTACTTGACGAGAAATTTAGTCGCGTTCGCCACCCATGATGCCCAGCAGGGCCAGCAGCGCCTGGAACACGTTGAAGATGTCCAGGTAGAGCCGCAACGTGGCGCTGATGTAGTTGGTCTCGCCGCCGTCCAGGATCTGCTTCAGGTCATACAGCATGTAGGCGCTGAAGATGCCGATCACGGCCACTGAAATGGCCATCATGCCGGCGGTTGAGCCAACGAATACATTGACGACGGCGCCCACCATCACCACCAGCGCGCCGACAAACAGCCATTTGCCCATGCCGGAAATGTCGCGTTTGATGACGCTGGCCAGCGTCGCCATCACAAAGAACACGCCGGCCGTGCCGCCCATGGCCGTCATGATCAGCTGCGACCCGTTGCTGAAACCCAGGATCGCGCCAATCATGCGCGAAAGCATCAGGCCCATGAAGAAGGTAAAGCCCAGCAGCACCGGCACGCCGGCAGCCGAATCCTTCGTTTTTTCAATGGCATACATGAAACCGAAGGCACCGCCCAGGAACACAACCAGTCCCAGCCCGCCGGTCAATGCCTGCGTGATGCCGGTAGCCACGCCCAGCCAGGCGCCAGCCACCGTGGGCAGCAGGCTCAGCGCCAGCAGCCAGTAGGTGTTGCGCAGTACCTTGTTGCGCTGCTCGGCCGACTGTGCGACTCCGCCGTAGCCAAAGGTCCGTACGTTGTCAGTCATAATTTCAACTCCTTTAAAACCCGCGTGTGCGGGCGATGTCTTCATTTTATGGGCCATGCCGGTTTTTTCAAACCATTGGCACGGTGCAGCTCCTACTATTTGTAAGGGTTCTTTTGACCGTATTCGAGTCAATCGTGGCGCCGGGGTTCCCCAAATGTGCGTATGCTCGACACCTTTTACAAAAATCCGGAAAGCACTGCGCACCATGAAGTCCAAACCCCTGCTCGAACATGCCGACATCAAGGCCATCGCCGCCGCCGCCGAGGCCGAAGCGCTGAAGAACAACTGGGCCGTGACCATCGCCATTGTCGATGATGGCGGCCATTTGCTGCACCTGCAACGTCTGGATGGCGCGGCGCCGCTGTCGGCGCACATTGCCCCGGCCAAGGCCAACACCGCCGCCATGGGCCGGCGCGAGACCAAGGTCTATGAAGACATGATCAATGGCGGCCGCACGTCCTTCCTGTCGGCGCCTCATGTGGCCGGCCTGCTTGAAGGCGGCGTGCCCATCGTCAAGGATGGCCACTGCCTGGGCGCCGTGGGCGTCAGCGGCGTGAAGTCGACCGAGGATGCGCAGGTTGCCCGCGCCGGCATTGCCGCCATCGGTCTGTAAAACGCGTATCTCTTTCAATCAGGCTACAGCCTGACGTGGAAAAAGCCGACGCAATGATCGTCGGCTTTTAGGCATCTGTGATGAAGGCGTCGTTTCTTTAAGGTAAAAAAAGCCTGGCTATTCGACCTGTTCAAGGCCCGTGGCTGGCAAAAACGACCTTGGGGCAGGAAGCCCGGATCGTCCCACGATGAAACGGTTAACTAAGATGAAATCGAGGTCAGGGAAAGCCTTGCCTATTTGGTCAGGATCAGCTTGCCCAGTCGCGTCGCCTGCAGGCGATAGGTTGAGCCGTTGTGGCTGATCTCGACCGTTTTTTGCCCCCGCAGCAACTCGATGCTGTCCACGCAGCCCGAATGCGTGCTGACGGGCTGAGGGATTGTCGACCTGACTGGTGTTATGGCAGTCGCGTGCTCGTCTGCACTGGCCGGTTGGGGTGGTGTTTGGTGCATGCAAGCTCCTGAGTTTCAGTTCTTCGGTTCGGTGATAAAGCCGATCTTGCGCAGGCCAGCCTGTTGCGCCGTCGCCATGGCCTGCGCCACGCGCTCGTAGCGGACGGCCTTGTCGCCGCGGATGTGCAGGTCGGGCTGCGGATTCTGCGCTGCCGCAGCCTGTAGCCGGGGCGCCAGCGCGTCGTCGGCGACCTTGGCGTCGTTGATGTAATAGCTGCCATCGGCATCGACGCTCAGCCGGACCGTTTCCGGCTTGATGAGTTGCTGCTCGCTGTTGGCACGCGGCAGGTCGATGTTGACCGAGTGCTTCATCACCGGCACGGTGATGATGAAGATGATCAGCAGTACCAGCATGACATCGACCAGCGGCGTCATATTGATCTCGTTCATCACCTCGTCGGTGTCGTCCTGGGTTCCGAAGGCCATGTTCAGCTTCCTTTTCGCATTGCCACGACGTTGACGGACGCCGGTCCGCTGACCCGGGCGCCGGTCACGAAATAGGCATGCAGGTCATGGGCAAAGCGGTTGAGCTTGCCGCTGACCGACTTGTTGCCGCGCACCAGGGCGTTGTAACCCAGCACCGCCGGAATGGCGACGGCCAGGCCCAGCGCCGTCATGATCAGGGATTCGCCCACCGGGCCGGCCACCTTGTCGATGCTGGCCTGGCCATTCAGTCCAATTGCCAGCAGCGCATGGTAGATGCCCCAGACCGTGCCGAACAGGCCGACGAAAGGCGCGGTCGAGCCAACCGAGGCCAGCACGGCCAGGCCGGACTGCATCTTGGCGATGATGTCGTCCATTGAATTGCGCAGGCTGCGCGTGACCCATTCGCTCAGGTCCAAGGCATCGTGCAACTGGGGCTTGGCATTGTCGTCCTTGTGCAGCACGTGGGCCGTGGCCTCTCGCCCCGCGACGGCCAGCAGGCGGAACGGATTGGCGGGATCAGTCCCGAATTTGGCCAGGCCATCGGCAAAGTCGGCGCTGTGCCAGAAGCTTTCGGTTGCCTTGGCAAGACTTGACAGCCGGCGCAGGTCCAGAGCCTTCGTGATGATGACCATCCACGACATCAGCGACATGAGCAGCAACAGCACCGCGACGCTTTTGGTGACGATGTCGCCTTGTGACCAGACATGGGCAAGGCCGAATTGGGTTTCCATTTGCGTGCAACTCCAGGGAAGGTAAAAAGTTATTCAAGTACAAAATTGATCGGGACGTTAAACCACATGTTCTCGGCCACACCGCCGCGCTTGCCGGGAACGTAGCGCCATTTAAGGACGGTGTTCAGCGCGGCCTGGTCCAGGCGCTCATAGCCGCTGGACTGGCGAAGCTCGGCCTTTTGCGGCAGGCCGTCGGCGCCAATCAGCACCCGGATCACGACCTTGCCCTGCTCGCCAAGGCGCTTGCTGAGCGCAGGATAAGCGGGCTTGGGGTTTTGCAGGTAATCGGCATTGCTTGACGGCAGCTGGATGGACGGCGATGCCGGTGGACCGCCCGGTGCTGCAGGCCCTGCGGGCGCTTCGGCCACCGGGGCCGGCGTGAACGCGGGCGCCGGGGTCAGGCTGCCCGCAGGGGCATTGGGCGCGGGCGTTGGGTCGGCTGTGACCAGCGGTTGCGCCTGCGGCCGGATGACCGGTTTGGGCACGGTTTTTTTCTGCACCGCAGGCGCAGGCGTTACGGGTCGCTTTGGCAGGGTAGGCGGGGCCGGTGGAGCTGGTGGCGCGGGCTCCGGCTGTGGCTGGGGCAACTCGATCAACTCGGCCAGCACCTCGACAGGTACGATCAATTCGGCCATGCGCAACAGCAGGCCGGTTTGCAGTGTCCAGATCAGGCCGACATGCAACGCCACCACAACCAGGGCAATCACCGCATGGCGGCTCAAGCACGATGGCGGCTTGGGCGGATCGTAGGGAAGACCTGAAAAGGTGGCGTTCATGAAAGAAAGAATATTCAAAAAGGGAGCGGAGCAGAGCAGAGCAGCAGAACACCCGTGCGCAACAGGTATTTGGCAGCTTTCAGCGGCGAAAGACCCACCACGCAGAGCCGATCACCAGAATCAGGCTGACAGGAAGGGCGGCGATCACGCTGCCTGAGTGTTCCATGACGGGCCCAGCGCAAGGTCTGCGGCCAGCGAAATGTTGGCACTCGGGCAGGTGGCGCTGCACTGTGACACCAGGTCGCGAGCGCTGCCTTCGCAACGGCCGCACTGCGTGGCCACGCCAAGCTCGAGCTGGATGTCGTCAAAGCCCATGCCGGCATGCGCATGGCGGGCAATTTCTCGGTCAGAGATTCGGCGGCAGACACAGATGATCATAGAGACCCTTGGGATTGAGGAGTTTAATCAAGCCTGTCGATTATAAATGAGAATGGGTCGCATTTGCAATGTCTTCCTGATCAGGAAATCTATTTTTGACGAAGAAATGGCTGCTGCGCATGCTGGTCGATAGGTTTGTGCTCTGTATTTGATAGCAATCATCGAAAGTGCATGTGCTTGCTTCAGACAAAAAACGGGTGCTGATCATCAGCCTGCCTGTCAAACGTCGGCCCACATGCGGAGCAGATTGTGGTAGCAGCCGGTCAGCTTGATGACCTCGCTGCTTTCGGCGCTTGTTGGTGCGGACTGCGCCAGGTCTTGGTGGCGCAGCGAGGTGATCGCCATGTCCATGTCATACAGCAGCCGCCGTTGGGCATCGGCGCGAACCATGCTTTCGATCCAGAAAAAGCAGGCCAGCCGCTCGCCGCGCGTGACCGGCTCGACCCGGTGCACCGACGTGCCGGGGTACATGACCAGGTCGCCCGCCTCGAACTTGATGCGCTGCTCGCCGTAGGTGTCCTGAACCACGAGTTCTCCGCCGTCGTAGCTGGCCGGATCGCTCAGGAACAGCGTGCAGGAAATGTCGGTGCGCACATGGCGGGCCGTGGCCGCATGGGTGCGCACCGCGTTGTCGATGTGGTTGCCGAAATGGTGGGTGTCGGCGCCACCGCAGTAGCGGTTGAAAAGCGGTGGATAGACCGACCGGGGCAGGGCGCCCGTCACGAACATCGGGTTGCGGGCCAGCGCCACCGAGACCAGATGACGCGCCTGCAGGGCGGCAGGCAGTTCCTCGGGCAATTGCAGGTTTTTCTTGACGCCGCCGGACTGGCTGCCGGCGGTGATCCGGCCGTCGGCCCAGTCCGCACCCAGGATCAGCTGGCGGACTTGTGCGAGTTCTTCGGGCGCAAGGACCTGGGGAATGCGAAGCAGCATGGGTAATTCCAAATGGAATCGGACATTGCGGCGCGAAGCCGAAATGTCCGAGGGTTCAAGTGCGCCTGATGGCAGGTGGTGCGTTGTTAGAAACGGCTGGTCAGGGTCAGCCGAACACTGCGTTCGTCGCCCGGCGCGGCAAAGCCCCGGTACAGCGTGTTGTAGTAGACCTTGTCAAACAGGTTGTCGAGGTTGAGTTTCAAGCTGGTGCCCTCGTTGACGCGGTATTCGACCAAGGCGTCGGCCTTGACATAGCCCGGTGCCCGGTTCAGGCTGGTCACGCTGTTGGCCGGCTTGTTCTGGCTGACCGCCGTGAAGCCGCCGCCCACGCGCCATTTGTCGCCCATGCGGTAGGTGGTGAACAGGTTGGCCTGGCGGCTGGGGCTCAGGCCGGGGTTTTTGCCGACTTCGAGCTGGCCGGCGGCATTCGAGCCGGACTGGTCGATGACGGCGCGCAAGAAGCCGATGCCCGCGAACACATCCCACTGCGGCGTGAGGCGGCCGGCGATTTCAAACTCCAGCGCGTCGGTATGGCGCTTGCCCGACAGCAGGTAGGAATTGTTGGCCGTGTCAATGTCGGTGTTGCGCTCGTTGTACTTTTCGGTGCGCGCCAGGGCGGTTCGCAGCGACAGGTCGCCGCCATGGAGTTCCCATTTGGCGCCGATTTCCATGTTGCGGCTGCGCTCGGGCGGCGTGTTGGCCGACCTGGGGTCAAACTGGTACAGGTCGCCCGAGGTGTTGAACGAGGTGCCGTAGGCCGCGTAATAGCTGACCTCCTCGGTGGGCTGGTACATCAGGCCCAGCCGCTTGCTCAGCAGCGTGTCGGAGCGCGACAGCGGCGTGTTGTTGGGCGCGGCGTTGCCGGTGCGCTCGTAGTCGCCCTTGAAGTGGTCCAGTCGCAGGCCGCCGACCAGCTTCCAGTCGGGGGCAATCTCGACCGTGTCCTGCACATACAGGCCCAGCGTGGTGGCCTGGAATTCCGTGGCCAGCCGCTTGGTCAGGTTACCGGCGATGCCGGCGCTGCCTGGGTTGCCGACCGTCGTGGGTGGTTTTGCGGAAGCCAGCAGGGGATAGGTCGAGCGGCTGGATTTTTCAAGCGCATATTCGGCCCCGACCAGCAACTGGTTCTTGCGGCCGAACCAGTTCGTTGTGGTCAGGTAGTCGGTTTGCAGGAAGGTGTGGTGTTCTTCGCCCGACTTGGCATTGGTTCGGCGGTTGACAACGGTGGCCGGATTCAAGTTCAGGCTGGTCGTGCCCAGGGCAAAGCTCGATTGCGTCGCCCACATGGCACGCGTGTAGTAGCCGTCGCGCAGGGTGGTTTTCAGGCTGCTGCCGTCAGCCCAGCGGTGGGTGTGGGCCAGCGTCAGTGCGTCGGCCTTGTCGTTCTGGAAGTCGCTGTCCAGGCCGTACCAGTATTGGTTGGTAGGCGAGGGCGCCGGCTTGCCTTCCAGCCACTGGAAACCCCAGTCCGGCTTGTCGTTGTAATGCAGGTGGTAGTAGCTGATCTCAAATTCGTTGGCCGCGCCGATGCCGAACCGGTAGTCCAGCGCCAGGCCCCGGCGATGGGTCGCTGCGCCGGCATTGTCGCCGCGTCCATCGCCGTCAGTCGCCATGGCATTGATGCGCAGGGCCGCATCGCCCTCAAGCTTGAAGTTGAAGTCGCCCTGCAAGCGCTGGTAGTTGTGGCTGCCGATGGTTGCGTTGACCTCGTGCTCGGTGATCAGGCGCGGCTGCTTGCTGACCTGGTTGATGATGCCGCCGGTCGAGCCGCGTCCGAACAGCATCGAAGCCGCGCCGCGCAGCACCTCGATGCGTTCGACATTGAACACGTCGCGGTTGTACTGGGCAATGTCGCGCATGCCATCGAGGTAGATGTCGCCCGCCGCACTGAAGCCGCGCAGCCGGATGTTGTCGCCGACCCGCCCGCCTTCGCCAGCTTCAAAGGTGATGCCGACAACGTTTTCGAGTGCGCTCTTGAAGCTGTCCTTGCCCTGGTCGTGAATCAGCTTTTCGTTGACCACCGTCAGCGACTGCGCAATGTCCTTGGCCGGCACCGGCATTTTGCCGACGCTGGTGATGCCGCTCTGGTAGGTTTGCGCCGCACGGTCGCGGGTTCCGGTCACGGTGACAGGCGCCAGGGATTTGCCTTCGACCTGGGCTGCGCCTGTCGTTGCCGTGGCAGGGGCAGGGGTGTCGGGCGTCAGGCTTTGCGCCCAGCCTGAAACGGAAGCGGCCAGCATCAGCGCACCCAGCGGCAGCAGCGCCCGCTCGGACGACGATTTGGCCTGGGCGGTGGATGAGTGGTTCGTGATGCCCTCAGGGCGCGACGTTGCGATGCGCCTGGTGCGCACAGGACGTGCAGAAGGGTGTGCCAAAAGAAGGACTCCAAGCAGGGTCCGGCTGGATCAGCTGCGGACCAGGTTTCATGAAAATGGCTTGGCTGTGCTCGAACCTGTCCCTCTGGGAAGCGAGTTGGCTGGCTTGTGGATTGAGTACAGATTTTACATCAGATGAGAATGATTCTTAATTGGTTTTGGAGTTGAAACGCATCATTTGTCCGGTTTTGATGACTTGAAACAACAAAGGGGCCACGAAGCCCCTTTGTTGTCAGTGCAGCCGCCCTGAATGAAACGGCAGTTGGCGCTACGCCTTCAGCGCAGCTCGCCCATCTGGCTCTGCAGGTAGTTCTGGATGCCAACCTTGCCGGCCAGCTCGATCTGGGTTTCCAGAAAATCGATGTGTTCTTCGGTGTCGTTCAGGATGTCCTGCAGCAAATCGCGCGACACATAGTCGCGAACGATTTCGCAATGCGCCATGCCGTCCTTGACCGTGACCTGCGCGGCCGACTCCAGCTTCAGGTCGCAGTTCAGGACTTCCAGCACATCCTCGCCAATCATCAGCTTGCCCAGGTCCTGCAGGTTGGGCAGGGCGTCGAGCATGAACAGCCGGTCCATCAGCCGGTCGGCATGTTTCATCTCACCGATGGATTCTTCGTATTCCTTCTTGGCCAGCTTGTCCAGGCCCCAGTGCTTGTACATGCGGTAATGCAGGAAATACTGGTTGATGGCGGTCAGCTCATTCTTGAGCTGGGCCTGCAGGAAAAAAATGACTTGTGCGTCGCCTTTCATGGCAATCCTTTGATATTTTGAAAGGGGCTATTGTCGGCATGCCCGCAGCATCAGGCAACCCAAAGGCCAATTGCAAGACCGCAGTCGGCACTGCGGGTCCGGAAAGCGCATTTTTTGCAGGAAAATCCCCGTATGAGCAGTTTGAGACACCTCCGCATCAAGATGTACAGAGCCGTGGCGCGCCAGCTGCATGGCGTCGTCCCGTGCTGGGTTTGCGGTCAGCATGTCACGCCAGAGGCCGCCACGCTGGAGCACATCCAGGCCCTGTGCGACGGCGGCAACAGCCATGCCGACAACCTTGCCATCAGCCACGAAGTCTGCAACGGCCAGCGCCACGCGACCGGGCTGGTTCCGGTAAGCATCACCTTGCCAGGGCAGGTGCAGCGGCGGCAAACCGGCGCGCCGGCCAGCAGGACCACATGCGTCACGCGCACCCCACCAGTTGGTTCCGGACAGGTTTTCCTGCGCATGCCCGGATGTGCGCAGGCCGAATCCAGCGGTTAAAAAAAAGTAGTATTTATTCATGACCTCCAGCCCGCCTTCCATTTCGCCGTCGCTGTTGACACCGGCCAGCTACCTGCCGCCTGACGACCCGCAACGCAGCGCGTTGCACAACGAGGTGCATGCCCGCCCGCCCGCCCGGGTGCGGCTGCCGGCGCTGATCGTCCAGGTGGCCGTGCTCAATGCCGGTGTCACGCGCGAAGATGAGTGCGCGCATCTGCGCCGGCTGAGCGGCCAGGCGCTGCTGCCGCTGGAGCGCCTGAGCGGCAATTTCCTGCGCCTGCCGTGCGGCCACTTCACCGTGAAATGGGAGCGGCATACCGAATTCACCCGCTATTCCATCGTGCAGGCACTGCCCGACGGCGCACTGCTTGGGGCGTCGGAGCCCGAACTGCTCAGCGGCCTGGCCGTCGCGCCCGAATGGCTGCGCGGCATTCCGGGGCGCACCGTGTCGGCCATCCTGCTGGTGATGGTGGAAGGCGTCCTGGGCGATGCCCCTGCGCTCATGACGCAGGCGCAGGCCTGGTTCGGTGGCCGCTCGGTGATTGCTTCCCAGCTCGGCCACGGGCATTCCTGGGCCGTGACCGACTTCCAGATCGGCGCCGACGGCTTCGAGCGCATGCTGGTGATAGCCGCGCCCGGCACCAGCCAAAGCCGCGCCGGCCGCATTTCACAGCGCCTGCTGGAAGTCGAGATTTACCGGCTGATGGCCTTGCGCGGCCTGCCGGTGGTCAAACAACTCGCGCCCATGCTGTCCGAAGCCGAAAGCGCGCTGGCCGACATCACGGCCCGGCTGGAAGGCAAGTCGGCGTCCGACCAGGAACTGCTTGACACACTGGTGTCGCTGGCCGCCCGGGTCGAGCGCGCCACGGCCGAGCATATCTACCGCTTTTCAGCCACCCGGGCCTACAACACGCTGGTCGGCCAGCGCCTGACCGAACTGCGCGAAAAGCCGATTTCCGGCACCCAGACGCTGAGCGAATTCATGCAGCGCCGGCTCTCGCCCGCCATTGCCACGGTGGCCGCCACCGCGCAGCGCCTGACGTCGCTGTCGGAGCGAATCACGCGCACCAGCGCCTTGCTGCGCACGCGGGTGGACATTGCCACCGAAACGCAAAACCAGATCCTGCTGGAAAAGCTCACGCGCGGGCAGGAGCTGCAACTGCGGCTGCAATCGACGGTGGAAGGCCTGTCGATTGCCGCCATCTCGTATTACGTGATCAGCCTGCTGCTTTACGCCGGCAAGGCCGCCAAGGCGGCGGGCGCGCCGGTGAATCCGGAAATGCTGGCCGGCGCCTTGATTCCGCTGGTGCTGTGGTTTGTCTGGCGCAACATCCGGCGCATTCATGCCAAGCTGCATGGCGGGCATTGACAGCCTGCGACTATTCCTCGTCGGTCTCGTCGGGTAGAAAACCGCCGCTCTGGTGCGCCCACAGCCGCGCGTACACACCGCTCAGGGCGAGCAGTTCACGGTGATTGCCTTCTTCCACGATGCGGCCCTGGTCCAGCACGATCAGCCGGTCCATCGCCGCAATGGTGGACAGGCGGTGGGCAATCGCAATCACGGTCTTGCCTTTCATCAGGGTGTTCAGGCTGGTCTGGATGGCAATTTCCACTTCGGAGTCGAGTGCGCTGGTGGCTTCGTCGAGCAGCAGGATGGGCGCGTCTTTCAGCATCACCCGGGCAATGGCCACGCGCTGGCGCTGGCCGCCCGAAAGCTTCACGCCGCGCTCGCCAACATGCGCATCAAAGCCCGTACGCCCCTGCAAGTCCGTCAAGCCGGCAATGAAACCGTCGGCTTCGGCCTGCTGCGCCGCCAGCCGCATCGCGTCCTCGGTCGCACCGGGCCGGCTGTAGGTGATGTTGTCGCGCACCGAGCGGTGCAGCAGCGACGTGTCTTGCGTGACCATGCCAATGTGGCTGCGCAGGCTGTCTTGCGTCACGTTGGCAATGTTCTGGCCGTCGATCAGAATCCGCCCGGCCTCGACATCATGAAAGCGCAGCAACAGGTTGACCAGTGTGGATTTGCCCGCCCCGGAACGGCCAATCAAGCCGATTTTTTCGCCCGGCTTCACCGTCAGGTTGAGCTTTTCAATCACCCGTGTCCCCTGGCCGTAGCTGAAGCTCACGTCTTCAAAGCGCACTTCACCGTGCGGCACCTTGAGCGCGCTGGCGTGGGCGGCGTCCTCGATCACGCGCGGCCTTGACAGCGTGTTGATGCCGTCCTGCACCGTGCCCACGCTTTCAAACAGGCTGGTCATTTCCCACATGATCCAGTGCGACATGCCCTGCAGCCGGAGCGCCATGGCGGTGGCCGCCGCGACCGCTCCGACGCCGACCTCGCCTGTCTGCCACAACCACAGCGATGTGCCGGCCATGCCGAGAATCAGGCCCATGCTCAGCGCATGGTTGACGACCTCAAACGCACTGACGAGCCGCATCTGGCTGTGGCCGGTGTCCATGAACTCCTGCATCGCCGAGCGGGCAAAGGCGGCTTCGCGGTGGGTGTGGGAAAACAGCTTGACGGTGGTGATGTTGGTGTAGGCGTCGGTGATGCGGCCGGTCATCAGCGAGCGCGCATCGGCCTGCTGCTTGCCGACATGGCCCAGCCGGGGCACAAAGAAAAAGAGCGAGCCGATATACAGCAGCAGCCAGACCAAAAAGGGCAGCACCAGCTTGAGGTCAAAGGCACCCGCCAGCACCGTCATGGTGGCGACGTAAATCACCATGGCCACCAGCACATCGGCCAGCACAAACAGCGTGTCGCGCACCGCCAGGGCGGTCTGCATGACCTTGGTGGTCAGGCGTCCGGCAAATTCATCCTGGTAGAACGCCATGCTCTGGCCCAGCATCAGGCGGTGGAAATTCCAGCGCAAACGCATTGGCAGGTTGATCGCCAGCGTCTGGTGCTTGATGACGGTTTGCAAGGCCACCACCGCAATGCTGCCAATCACCAGACCGGCCAGCACTTTCAGCGTCGTGCCCTGTTCAATCCACAAACGGGCCGGTGGCGTGCGGCCCAGCCAGTCCACGATGCGCCCCAGCATGGCGAACAGCAAGGCCTCGAAGGCCGCCAGCAGGCCGGACAGCAGCGACATCCCCAAGATGAAGCCGCGTGCGCCCCGGCTGCAGGCCCAGATAAAGGCAATAAAGCCCTTGGGCGGCAGCGCCGGTTCTGCTTCCGGGTAGGAATGCAGCAGGCTTTCGAATTTTTGGAACAGGTTCATGGGAGCAAGGGTCGTTCAGCGCTTGATCAATTCAACGCGTCAGCGAAGCAGCTCCAGCAGCCGGTCCAGCCCGCCTTCGTTGATCGCCACCATCGCCTGCTCGCGCACCTTGGGCTTGGCACGGTAGGCGACTGACAGGCCGGCCGCGCCCATCATCGGCAGGTCGTTGGCACCGTCGCCCATGGCAATCGCCTGCAACGGGTTGATGCCGAGTTGCGCGCAGGTGTCCAGCAGCGTGCGGCGCTTTTCCTCGCCATCGCAGATGTCGCCCCAGGGCTGATCCACCAAACGGCCGGTCAACACACCATGGTCGATTTCCAGTTCATTGGCGCGCAAGTAGTCGATGCCCAGTTCGTCACGCACCCGGTCGGCAAAAAAGGTAAAACCGCCGCTGACCAGCAGCACCTTCAGGCCGGCGGCCTTGCAGGCGTGCACCAGTTCTGCCGCACCCGGGTTGAGCTTCAGGCGCTCGCGGTACACAGCGTCCATGCTGGCCACGCTCACGCCCTTGAGCAGCGCCACGCGCCGGCGCAGGCTGTCCTTGAAGTCGGTGATCTCGCCGCGCATCGCCGCCTCGGTAATCGCCGCGACTTCAGCCTTGCGGCCCACGGCATCGGCAATTTCATCGATGCATTCGATGTTGATGAGCGTCGAGTCCATGTCAAAGGCAATCAGCTTGAAGTCGCTGAGCTGGAGATCGGGCGTGGCAATCTTCACGATCAGGCCTTGGGAATGTTCGATAGGGTTCATAATTCTGGTTACTATGGTTTTGATAGCTGCTTGCGCATATGGAGCGTGCGCAAAAGACTTATTTCATGCTTGAAATCAACTGCGCAAGGCGTTCGCCATTGATTTTGGTTTCAAAGCGGATTTGCACGCCTTTGTCTTTCAGTTCCGGCAACGCCTGCAGTGCCTTGAAAAACTGCCGGGCGCTGTCAATTTTCCATTTCTCCTTGACCGGAATCTCACTGCGGTCGTCGTAGTCCTTGGTTTCCACGACCAGGTACAGCGCCTGCGGCGTGCCGTCCTGCGTGATGGCATAGCCAAAATCCGGGTTGTATTTGCCCGCCGGCGTGGGAATGTCAATCTTGGGAAGCTTGGCAAACACCGTCACCCGCGTCTGGTTCAATTCGTCTACGGTCACGCGCTCGATCTGGCTGTCCACCGGCATGAAAGCCTCGTCGTACAGCGACCGCGCCTGAATTTCGGCATTGCCGATGGCGTGCGTTTCCACCCCGCACAGCGACACCGGCAGCGTTTCAAGCAGGTTTCCTTTCTTGTCGGTCAGCGACGTTTTAACCCGCACTTCGCGCAGCTCGTATGTCACCTTGTTGACCAGCAATTCGTAAATGCAACCCAGCATCACATCGCGCAGGGCGCTCAAGGCGCGGTTCTCGTTGTGGCGAATCTGCGCAAACTTGTCCGCCGGCATGCGGCTCAAAATATGCGCGACGGTGTGGTAACTCAGCTTGGTCAGGTTGGCCAGTTCGCGCACAAATTCCGACAGCGTATAGACCGACTGCGGCAAGATGAGATAAGGCGTTTCCGTGCTTTTGGCCTGGTGCAGGCTTTGCACGGACTCGGTGCGCGTCACGCTAATGGTCAGCGGCCGCACTTCAAAGTCAGTCGCAATCCGCGTAACGATTTTGTCGGCCAACTGTGCCGCATCCAGTTCATAGCGCAGCACCGCATCGCGTTTCAGGTTTTCCCACAGTTCCCTGAAATTCTGGTAGTTGCCCGTGTTCAGGCGCAGCGTGGGTTTTGCCTTGTCTTCCTTGCGCTTGACCTTTCCATAGCCTTCGTAATAGGTGTCCAGATACGCCTGCATGTTGACCGCGTTCTGGTCTTCAATGCCGTTAATGGTTTTCAGGCGCGCCAGAATTTCATCGCGCCGTGCCAGATAGGCGGTGCGGGCCAAGAGCAAGGTTGCCTGACCCGACACGTCATCCAGCGAAATCACCCCCAGCGCGGCCAATGCATCAAGCACGCGGTTGGCCACGCGGGTGCTGGGCGCCACGCCAAATTCGGCCAGCACCGCATCGTCAAACACCCGCGCCACGCGCTGCACGCTGTGCGCGGCAATCTCGTTTTGAATTGCCTCGACAAAATCCCCTTCGCTGGCGGGCACCACCACCACCAGCTCGTTCACTTCGTCAAACGCCGGGTCGTCGGACTGAACGCGCTCTAACTGCTGGTTCACGGCCAGCCGCAGGCCACGGCCAATTTGCTGCAGTTTGGTGATTTTGGAGTTGCTCGGGGCCAGCTTGCACAACGTGAAAATGTTCGGGTTGTCCCAGCCTTCCTGCAGCGCCCACATTGAAAAGATAAACCGCAAGTCGGTGTCAAACGACAGCAGTTTTTCCTTTTCCTGCAAGATCAGCTTGATGGCTTCTTCTTCGCCTTTTTCGCTGTGCGAGCGGGCAAAGTACCCCTTGTGAACCCGGCCAATGTCAGCTGCGCTGCGTTCCAAATACGCGCGGTAGCCGGGGTCCAGATCGGGTTTTTCCAGCATCTGCGTGAGTTGCGCCCGGTAATGGCGCTCAAAGGCCACACGGATCACCGCTGGCTTGGTGCCGTCCGGCAGGTACTTGGCCACCGAGTCGATAAAGAACAGGCTGAGCGCCTTGATGCCGCGTTTATGCAGTGCTTCCTCGCGCTCGAAGTGGTTTGAAATGCTGCGCTCGATGATCAACGCCTGCATCTGCTCGGCCAGCATGCCGCAGGACGTGGCTTCGCCCAGCGGCAGCGCAAAATCGTTGGTAAAACGCACTTCCTTGGCCGTCACCGCTTCCACCACATGGCCGTCCAGAAAGCCCAGGCCGGTTTTCTCGCCCAAGTTGTCCTTGGCCTTCAGCTGTGCGCTGGCATGCTTGCCAGCCAGCGTCTGGTAGCTTATTTGCGCGGCGCGCTCCTTGGTCGTGCCGCTGCTAGAGACGAAGCACAGCACCTGCGCCATGTCCGCGCCCGTGCCCACCGTGTCCACGGTGATGCCTTTCACCAGCCGCTGGCGAAAGGCGTCCAGGCTGTCCAGCGTGTAGATCAGGTTGTTGTATTTCAGGCCGTCGCTGGCGGCCTTGTCTTTGAAAGTCGCGCCAAATCGAATCGTCAGCAGCGGATTGAACCTGGCCAGGTAGTCCTGCGTCTGCTTGCCCTCGAAACGGTGCGGCTCGTCAATGATGAGCACCGGGCGAATCACCGCCAGCGCTTCCATGAAGCTCTTGGCGTGGCCAAACAGGTTGGCTTCCACGCCGCGCTTGTTGATGACTTTGCTGTCGCCGGCAAACGACTGGTAGGTGGCGACCAGCACCGAAATCCCGGCATTGGCGGCGTGAATGAAGCCCTGCACCGTGCGCGCCGAGTAGTTGTACACGCTGATTTTCTGGCCGTACTGCTTGCCAAAAAATTCCGCCGTGGTTTGCAGGCTTTTCAGCGTGCCCTGACGGATGGCGTTGGACGGCACCAGCACGATGAACTTGGCAAGCTTTTTGTCCTTGTGCAGCCGGTGAATCGTCTCGATGAAGGTAAACGTCTTGCCGGTGCCGGTTTCCATCAGCACATCCAGCCCCAGCGCGGGCGTGGCCGTGCCGGCCACCTGCACGTCACCGGCATGGATATGGTTGCGCTCGCGGATGGCAGCGATGTTGCCGCGCAAGACCAGCTCTGCTTCCGCAGGAGCCATGAACGGGTTGCTCTGCGCATTCGTGGGCGCGGCAAAACGCACATCGTTGAAAACGTCGGCAATGCTTTGCACTGCTTGGGTCTGGTGGGCGAGGGTGGTGTACTGGAATTGGGCGGTCATGGGCATTGAGCCAATTTGAGTGTGAAAACGGTGCGTACCGAGTCGTCCAGCTTTTGCCATTCGGCCCAGGTTTTTTTGTGAAATCGCAGCTTTTAAGCTATTAACTACAAGTCATCGAGCTTCACTTCAATCAACGTGCCATCGGCGCGCTCCTGCACCAGCCGGATGTCTTGTACTTGTTTGTACAAGGCGGGCAGATTGCTTGAAATTGTTTTCCACACGATGTCCAGGTCAACACTGAAATAACCGTGCGACACGGCGTTGCGCATTTGATAGGCAAATGACAATGGCAGTGTGGGGTGAGCGGCTGCGAATTCCGGGTAGTCCACCTCAATGTTGTGGCTGGCTTCGCCCATGATCTCGAAGTTGCGAATCACCGCATCTTGGGCCATCTCGTTGTCAAGAAACCCTGCATGCGTCATGTTGGCGGTGTAGCGGTTGATGCGCTCAATCGCTTGCAGCATGTGGCCCAGATAGTCTGAAAGCCGTTGTTTGTCGCGGCTCATATAGGTTGCGCCTCGGCAATCACCAATGCTCGAAATTTTTCAGGCAATGCTTTTGGCGTCAGCACATCGACCTGAACACCCAGCAGCAACAGCAATTCATGGCGAATGGCACCAATGTCAAAGAGCGTTGTTTCGGGTGTGGGGTCAATCAAGATGTCAAGGTCGCTGGCATCCGTATCTTCACCGTACAGAACCGATCCAAAGACACGCGCATTGCAGGCACGATGGCGCAGCACAATGCTGCGAATCGCATTGCGATGGATTGCCAGAGCTTCAGAGGGTTTCATAGAGGTTGTCCAGGTTGGTTGGTGCAGCGATTTTATTTGTCAGCCCCGCAGCCGCAGTTTGTCTTCTGAATACCCCAGCGTCTCGGCCATCGTCTTGATGCCCAGCATGAAGTTGTCGTCGGCAATCCACGGCGCATACACCGTCAGATAGGCGGGCGGCACGGCGTGTTGCTGCAAGGCGCGCAGCGTGTCGGTGAGCACGTCCAGCGGCAAGGCGCGCACAACAAACGCCACGTTGGCGGCCACATACAACTGTTCATCCATCACCGTGCGGATCGGGGTCGTCAGCGGCAAGCCCTCGGCCAGCAGCAGGTTGTACAGAATGCGCGGCAGTTGCGCCGGCTGGGGCGTGGCAATGGCCGCTTGCAGGGCCAGCACATCGGCCTGGCTGGCTTGCTGCAGCGGTTTTTGCAGGATGAGCGTATCGGGATCGTCCACCAGATCAAAGACGCGAAAGCCGGTATCGACATGCGCCGCCGGTGCTGAACTGGCTGCGGTGTCGGGCGAAAAACCTTCAAGCGGTGCCGGGAGCAGGGCGGCGGCTTTGGCTTTTTCGGCTTGCTCGGCCTCGATTTTTGCACCGGCGCGGCGCAGGCGTTCGGCGGTGATCTCGAAAATCGTGGCGTCAGGTTTGTCCAGGGTTTCGGTGACGAAGGTGTGGGCTTCTTTTTGTGCCTTGGGGTCAATCGGCTGGGGAATCTGGACGAGGATGAACTGGCGCTTGCCGCCGTCTTCAGCGTTCAGGCGCATCACGGCTTCGCCGGTGGAGCCGCTGCCTGCGAAGAAGTCCAGACAAATATCGTCAGTTCCACTAAGCCAATCGGCAAAGTCACGAATCATTTGAACTGGCTTTGGTGTGTCAAAAACATTAGCGCCCAATAATGACATTAGATAACTGGATTGTTCACTGACCAATCCGTAGGGAGGAAGGATTGTCGGTGGGGTAACTTTCGACCGCTCTTTCAAACACTTTATTTTCCCCGTGGGGCTGAAATAGAACTCAACAACCTTTTGGTTTTTGGAATCTAAAACTTCTTCTCCAGCGAAGAAGCTCTCCATTTGTTTTCTCTGCGTCCAGCCTGCCGACAAAGTAACTTCCTCAGCAGTTTTTCCGTTGATGGCGAGCAAGCGACCTTTGATGACCGTGACCTTCTCAGCGTCTCCAAAAGTGCCGCTGAACTCAGTGCCATCTGGCGCACCAAACCTGACACCAGCAGGAAAAGAAAAATCACTTGCTGGATTGGCCTTGGATACTTTTTTCATTGCTCCTGCGTCAATAAACCCTTCCCCGCCCGAGATATTTTCATGAGCCTCTATGTCCTCGCCATACAAAAAGACGTACTCATGGTATTTTTTGAAAAGACCTTGTTGCTGTGAATGCTGTTTATTCCAAATCAAAGTGCAGACAAAATTCTCCTGCCCAAACACCTCATCGCACAGCAGCTTCAACTGCGCCTGCTCGTTGTCGTCAATCGAGATAAAAATCACGCCGTCGTCGCGCAACAAGTCCTTGGCCAGCAGCAGGCGCGGGTACATGAACGACAGCCAGCCGCTGTGCGTGCGGGCACCGTAGATGTTCTTGATGTAGTCGATGTTGTCCGCCGTGTAGCCCAGTTGCGCCAGCACCTCGCTTTGTTTGGCAGAAAAGTCGTCGCGGTAAATGAAGGCGTCGCTCTGCGTGTTGTAGGGCGGGTCAATGTAGATCAGCTTGACCTTGCCGAAGTAGCTCTGGCGCAGCAGCCGCAGCGCGTCCAGGTTGTCGCCCTTGATGAGCAGGTTGCCGGTGGTGTCCCAATGCTTGCTGTCGCCCTGCAGCGGCGCAATGATTTTTTGCACCGGCAAAAACGCGCTGTGATACGCCTCGCGCTTGCCAACCCAGCGCAGCTCGTAGCCGTCTTCTTCCACCTGAATCCCCGCCGGATTGGTCGGGTCAAGGGCAAGTTGCAGCGCACTGGCGTTGATTCGGATGCGCCCTTGCGCGTCGGTTTCCACGGCTTGCGGAAAATGCTCGCGCAGTAGCTCCAGCTTGCGCTGGTCAGGGGTCGGGGCGTTCAGGATGGGTGTGGACATGGGATTAGTTACTACGATTTTGATAGCTGGTGGCGCAAGGCTGGCGTGCGCTAAAGGCTTATTTAATATAAATCTCAGGCTGTAAAGCCGGCGGCAAGCATCTATTGGTCGTCGTTCCCGGCCCAGCCTTGCAAGCGCGCAGCAATTTGCTCAGGGCTGGGCAGGTCGTTGCGGTAACTGGCGGGCAACTGCGGTGTGACGGTATAGGTGGCAATACCCAGCGGCCGCGTCATGGTGCGTAGGGCGTATTCGACCATCGTTTTGGTTTTACTGCGGCAAATGACGATGCCAATCGGTGGGTTTTCGCCTTCCAGTCGGTGCTGCTGATCCAGCGTGTCGAGGTAAAACTCGATTTGTCCCTTGTGCTCTGGTTTGAAGTCGCCAATTTTCAGCTCAATGGCGACCAGGCAGCGCAGGCGGCGGTGAAACAGCAGCAGATCGATGAAGTATTCCTTGCCATCGACTTCCAGTCGGTACTGGTTGCCGACAAAGGTGAAGGCACCGCCCATTTCACTCAAAAAGCTGCGCAGGTTGCGCACCAGCGCTTGCTCCAACTCCCGCTCGGAGTGTTCTTCAGCCAGCCCTAAAAAGTCGAAAGTGTAGTGATCCTTCACCGCCAGCAGGGCCTGGGCCTTGAGGGTGTCCGGTACGGCGGCGTCAAAGTTGGTCTGTCCGTTCAGGTATTGGGCGTAGCTGTGGTTGTCGATCTGGTGCCGCAGCACGTTGGTGGTCCATCCGAAGCGGGCCGTAGCGCGCAGGTAAAACTCACGTTCGAGATCGTCCTTGCAACGCGCCATGACAAGCAGATTTTTCGCCCAACTGATTTCTCCAATCAGCGATTGGAGTTTTGGCTTGTCGCTGTATTCGTTGAAAAACTGGCGCATCAACCAGAGGTTTTGCGCTGAAAATCCGTTGCGTCCCGGAAACTCAACCTGCAGGTCGCGCGCCAGGTTTTCCACCACGCCCTTGCCCCAGCCAAGTGCGGCTTGCCGCTGGCTGATGTTTTCACCCAGCCACCAATACAGCGCCAGAAGTTCTCGATTGGCCGCGCGTAAAGCCTGAAATTGCCGCTGCCGAATCTGTGACTTGATTTCTACAAGGAATTCGCCGTAACCTGGCGCTTGCGCTGGCAGACTGGCCGAGTCGACAGCTTGCACAATCGCCAGATTGTTTTCCTCCGCAGTCATAGTGTCAGCATTGCTTCTTCTTTTTGCGGCTGCCCCAGACTGCGCAGCACGTCGCGCACCATCTGCGCCCGGTCTTTGGCGTCGGGCAAGGCGCGCTCGATGCGCAGCTTGTCGTTGCCGGCCAGCTTGATGTGCTTGTTTTTCTGGATCAGGTGGATGATGGCCATGGCTTCGATGGGTGGGTCTTTCTTGAAGGTGATGGTGATGGCGGCGGGCGATGCATCGACCTTGACCACGCCGTAGGGCTTGGCAATCACCCGCAGGCGGTGCACGTCGATCAGCGTCTGGGCCTGGGTTGGCAGCTTGCCGAAGCGGTCGACGATTTCTTCCAGCAGCGCGTCGATCTGTTCAGTCTTTTTCGCCGTGGCGAGCTTTTTGTAGAACGACAGGCGCAAATGCACGTCGCCGCAAAAATCGTTCGGCAGCAACGCCGGCGCATGCAGGTTGATCTCGGTCGTGGCACCAAGCGGCGACAGCAAATCCGGTTCGTGGCCCGCCTTTAGCGACGCCACGGCTTCACTCAGCATCTCGTTGTAGAGCTGAAAGCCGATTTCCAGCATGTTGCCGCTCTGGTTTTCACCCAGCACTTCGCCGGTGCCGCGAATTTCCAGGTCGTGCATCGCCAGGTAAAAGCCTGAGCCGAGCTCTTCCATCTGCTGGATGGCGTCAAGGCGCTGGCTGGCCTGCTTGGTCAGGCCTTCAAGGTCGGGCACCATCAAATAGGCATAGGCCTGGTGGTGGCTGCGGCCGACACGGCCGCGCAACTGGTGCAGCTGCGCCAGGCCGAACTTGTCGGCGCGGCTCATCAAAATGGTGTTGGCGCTGGGCACGTCAATGCCGGTCTCGATGATGGTCGAGCACAGCAGCACATTAAAGCGCTGGGCCACGAAGTCCTTCATCACGCGTTCCAGTTCGCGCTCGGGCATCTGGCCGTGGGCGACGGCAATGCGCGCTTCAGGCAGCAGCAATTCGAGCTTTTCGCGGCGGTTTTGAATCGTGTCGACTTCGTTGTGCAGAAAATAAACCTGACCACCGCGTTTCAACTCGCGCAGCACGGCCTCGCGGATCACGCCGTTGCCTTCGGTACGCACAAAGGTTTTTATCGCAAGCCGGCGTTGCGGGGCGGTCGCAATCACGCTTAAATCCCTCAAACCTTCAAGCGCCATACCCAACGTTCGCGGAATTGGCGTAGCGGTCAGCGTCAACACGTCGATTTCAGCGCGCATGGCTTTCATGGACTCTTTGTGGCGCACGCCAAAACGGTGTTCCTCGTCAATGATCAGCAAGCCCAATTGCTTGAACTTCACGTCCTGGCTCAGCAGCTTGTGGGTGCCCACGACTATATCGACCGTGCCGTCGGCCAGGCCCTTGATGGCGGCGGTGATTTCCTTGGCCGAACGGAAACGGCTCATTTCGGCGACCCGGACCGGCCACTTGGCAAATCGGTCCACCAGCGTCTGGTAATGCTGCTCGGCCAGCAACGTGGTCGGGGCCAGCAAGGCGACCTGCTTGCCGCCGGTAATCGCAATGAAGGCGGCGCGCAGGGCGACTTCGGTCTTGCCGAAACCCACGTCGCCGCAAACCAGCCGGTCCATGGGTCGCGGGCTGATCATGTCCTGAATCACTGCATGAATCGCGGCGCGCTGGTCGGGGGTTTCGTCAAAGCCGAAGTCGTTGGCAAAAACCTCGTAGTCGCCCGGCGAATAGCGAAAGGCGTGGCCTTCGCGCGCGGCGCGGCGGGCATAGATGTTGAGCAGTTCGGCGGCGGAATCGCGGATTTGCTCGGCGGCCTTGCGCTTGGCTTTTTCCCACTGGCCGCTGCCCAGGCGGTGCAATGGCGCTTCTTCGGCACTGACGCCGGTGTAGCGGCTGATCTGGTGCAACTGGCTGACGGGCACGTACAGCGTCGCCTTGTCGGCATATTCCAGGTGCAAAAATTCCTGTACCGCAGGGGAGCCGTCCGGATTTTTCTCGCCCAGGTCCAGGTTGATCAATCCCTGGTAACGGCCAATGCCGTGGGCGCTGTGCACCACCGGGTCGCCGATGCGAAGTTCGGACAAGTCCTTGATCAGCGCTTCGACGTCACTGACCTGCTCTTGCCGCTTGTTGCGCCTGCGCGTGGTGGGGCCTGCGGCGAAGAGCTCGGTCTCTGTGACGAAATCAATGCTTTCTTCAAGCCAGCTGAAACCGGTGTTCAGCGCGGCCGTGGCAATGCCGATTTTTTCGGCACTCGTCTGGAAGTCTTCGAGCGAATCGAAGGCGGGCGGGCTGACATTGCTGGCGCGTAAAAAATCGAGCAGGCTTTCGCGCCGGCCGTCACTTTCGGCCAGCACCAGCACGCGGTGGGCGGTGTTTTTGGCATGGCGCTTGAAGCCGGCCAGCGGGTCTTCGGCACCGCGCACGACGGCCATTTCGCTGAGTTTTTGAAACTGCGCGTTGTCGGCAACGTCTTCCACCGTGCCGCGCAACGCCAACTGCGGATAGTCATTGGCGCGCGAATAAAACTGTTCGGCGCTTAAAAACAGCGACTCGGGCGGCAGGGCCGGGCGGTCGGGCGCGTCCTTGACCAGCCGGTAACGGTCCTTGGTGTCTTGCCAGAAGCGCTGAAAGGCCGGCTCCAGGTCGCCGTGCAGCACCACCGTGGCGTTCTTGCCGAGGTAGTCGAACACCGTGGCGGTTTCTTAAAAAAACAGCGGCAGGTAATACTCGATGCCCGCCGTGGCGACGCCGTTGCCCATGTCCTTGTAGATGCGGCTCTTGGTCGGGTCGCCCTCCAGCAGTTCGCGCCAGCGGTTGCGAAATTTGGCACGCGCATCGTTGTCCATCGGAAACTCGCGTCCCGGCAGCAGGCGCACTTCGGGCACTGGGTACAGGCTGCGCTGGCTGTCCGGGTCAAAAGTGCGGATGCTGTCGATTTCGTCGTCGAACAGGTCCACCCGGTAGGGCACCAGCGAGCCCATCGGAAACAAGTCAATCAGGCCACCGCGCACCGCGTATTCACCGGGGCTGACGACCTGCGTGACATGGCTGTAGCCGGCCAGCGTGAGCTGGCCTTTCAGCTTGGCTTCATCGAGCTTTTGCTTGACCTTGAATTCAAACGTGTAGCCGGCCAGAAAGCTGGGCGGTGCCAGGCGGTACAGTGCCGTGGTGGCCGGCACGATGACCACGTCGGCACCGGTGTCCTTGTTGCGCTGCTGGATGCGCCACAGCGTGGCCAGCCGTTCGCTGATCAAGTCCTGGTGCGGCGAAAAAGCGTCGTAGGGCAGGGTTTCCCAGTCAGGAAACAGCGCGCAACGCAGGTCAGGCGCAAAAAACGCCATCTCGTCCATCAGGCGCTGGGCGGTGGCGGCATCCGAAGTGACGATGGCGGTGAGCTTGCCAGCGATTTTTTCGCGTTGCCCGAGGCTTGCCAGGAGCAGGGCGTCGGCGGAGCCAAGGGGTTGGGGCAGGGTGTAGCGTTTGCCGGTCACAAGTGAAGGAAGGTGCATCATCCTGATTTTAGAATTTATGATGAGGCGATGATGACTGACCCCGCCGATACCCGCTGCAGCGCCCGCTTTTTTGCACTCATTCCCTGCGCTGGCCAGGGCAGCCGGGCCGGCATGGCGGCCGGGCAGGCCAAGCAATACCAGGCCATCGACGGCCTGCCGATGGTGCTGCACACGCTGGCGGCGTTCCAGGCCGTCGGGCGGCTGGCTCGAACACTTGTGGTGGTGGCCCAGGACGACCGTTTTTTTGAATCAAGGGCCGGAGCGCGTTTTGATGTGGCGGCCTGTGGTGGCGCCCACCGCGCCGACAGTGTGCGCCAGGGGCTTGACGTGCTGCGCCAAGCCGGGGCTGAAGCGAGCGACTGGGTGCTGGTCCACGATGCGGCGCGCTGCCTGGTGACGCCGGAACAGATCAACCAGCTGATTGACGCCTGCCAGCACGATGACGTCGGCGGGCTGCTGGCGCACAAACTGCCGGACACGCTGAAATGCGAAGTGGATGGCCGGGTGTCCGCCACGCTGGACCGCAGCGACAAATGGCTGGCGCAAACACCGCAGATGTTTCGGATAGGTACCTTGCTACAGGCACTGGACACCGCCGAAAGTACGGGCAGCGCAGTCACAGACGAGTCCAGCGCCATTGAAGCCCTCGGCCTGACCCCGAAGCTTGTGTCCGGCAGCGCGCAAAACTTCAAGGTGACCTACCCGCAAGACTTTGCGCTGGCCGAAGCCATTTTGTTGAACCGGCGTCGGCCGGCTTGAGTCTTGGTGCCTGCTGCACAAACCTCTGACCCATTTTTGCAAAGAAAGCCGCACGCCATGAATTCAGTCGCTCCCGCCCAACTTCCCCCTTTTCGCATCGGCGAAGGCTGGGACACGCATGCACTGGTGCCCGGCCGCAAGCTGATTCTGGGCGGCGTTGAAATCAGCCATACGCTGGGCTTGCTCGGGCATTCGGATGCGGACGTGCTGCTCCACGCCATCATTGATGCGCTGCTGGGCGCGGCCGGACTGGGCGACATCGGCAGCCATTTTCCGGACACCGATGCGCGTTTCAAGGGTGCCGATTCGATGGTTCTGCTGCGCGAGACCGGCCGGCTGCTGGCCGAACGCGGTCACTGTATCGGCAACATTGACAGCACCATCGTGGCCCAGGCTCCCCGGCTGGCACCGCATATTCAGGCCATGCGCTTGCAGATCGCCCAGACGCTGGGTCTGCAGGAAGACCGGGTGAACGTGAAGGCCAAGACCGCCGAGAAACTCGGCCCTGTCGGCCAGGGCCTGAGCCTGGAGGCTCGCGCCATAGTGCTACTTTATTGATAGCTTTGAATGCCCGTGGATACTGCGGAAAAGCCTTTTTTTACTATAAAAATGCCATGCCTGAAGATGCCGCCTGTGCTCAACCCCGGCGCAGCTTGATGTGCGCTGCCAGTCCGCCGGAGCCGGTATTGGACAGGCTGAACAGCCCGCCCATTCGCAGCACGGTTTTTTCGGCAATCGCCAGCCCCAGACCTGCGCCGGTCGCCTCGGTACGGGCGACATCGCCCCTGAAAAACGGATTGGTGAGCCTGGACAGCACTTCGGATGCCACGCCGTTGCCATGGTCGCGGATTTTCAGCAGCACCCAGGCGTCGCTGACCCGTGCCGAGATGTCCACCTGCGCCATGCCGGTGTCGCTGCTTTTGCCATAGCGCCTGGAATTCTCCAGCAGGTTGGCTATCACCCGCGACAGATCGACCCGGTCGGCCAGCACCCGGGTGTTTTCCGGAATGCTGATGGCGACGTTCATGTCCGGGTAGTCGGCCACCGCATACAGCGACTGCGCAATCACGTCGTTGAGCACGATGGGCTCCAAGTGGGCCGGTTCAGGCCGGGCGTAATCGAGGAATTTGTCGATGATGGCATCGAGCTGGGCAATGTCGGCGACCATGTGCTGGCGCGCGTCCGGGTCTGCGACACTCATTTCGGTTTCCAGCCGAAGCCGTGCCAACGGGGTGCGCAGGTCATGCGAAATGCCGGCCAGCATCACCACCCGGTCCTGCTCGATTTTGGAGAGTTGCGCGGCCATTCGGTTGAAGCCGATGTTGACCTCGCGCACTTCGCTGGTTGCCACCTGCTCGTCAAGCCGGCTGGCGTCAAAATCGCCGTCGCGCATCCGGCTGGCGGCGAATGACAGTTGCTTGAGCGGCTGGTTGATGAGGCGCGCAATCACTGCGGCACCGGCCAGCGACAGCGCCGCCGCCGTGACCAGCCAGATCGCCCAGGTACTGGTGCGTGACGGTCCCAGTTGGGAAGGATCGGTCAACAGCCAGTATGCCTCGCTATCGATGGAGAAGCCGATCCACAGACCTTCCTTGTGGTTGACGGCGCCGGCCACCACGGTGCCTTTGCCAAGCCGACGGGTGAGTTCATTGGCAATCCGCTCACCGAATTCATCGCTGACGTAAGGCTCGAAGGCATCCTTCGGGTCGCGCGTCAAGATGCGCACATGCTCTTCCTCGGCCAGCGTCTTGATCAGCATGCCGCGTCCGATCGGGTCGGCATAGCGCAGCGCCACCCGGGCGGTGTTGACCAGAGTCGCCAGCTGTTGTGCACTTTGAATGGCCCGGGGTTCGGTCTCAAGCGAGCGAAATGTCTGCAACCAGGCAATGATCGAGCCGAACAGCAGCAGCGCCAGAAAGAAAAAAGTCCGCCAGAACAGGTTGATTCGTCGGCGCGGGCGCACTTCCAGCGGCGCAGGTGCGGTTTCAAGCGGGGAGGGGCGGGAAGTTTGCATGGCAAAGGGCAGGCGTCCTCGGAATTCAGACGGAACATTGAATCCGGAACGGCGCGCTGGCAGGATAATTGTCCATTATCACCCGGCCGGCATGCCTTTTTTTGACGTGGGGCAGGCTTTGTTTGAATCCGGAATCCGGAATCCGGAATCCGGAAAAAGCCGGACGGTGCTCAGTTGTTGCCGTCCGGCACGAACACGTAGCCAATTCCCCAGACGGTCTGGATGTAGCGCGGCACCGCCGCATCGGTTTCAATCAGCTTGCGCAGGCGCGACACCTGCACGTCCAGGCTGCGGTCAAAGGGCTCGAATTCCCGGCCGCGTGCCAGCTGCGCCAGCTTTTCACGCGACAGCGGCTGGCGAGGATGGCGGACCAGGGTCTTGAGCATGGCGAATTCGCCGGTGGTCAGCGGCAGTTCCTCGCCATTTTTCTGCAGGGTGCGCAAACTCATGTCGAAGGAGAACGGGCCGAAGGTGATGACTTCCTGGTCGCTCGACGGCGCGCCCGGCACTTCGGCGGTGGGCCGGCGGCGCAGCACGGCGTGGATGCGGGCGAGCAGTTCGCGCGGGTTGAAGGGCTTGGCCAGATAGTCGTCGGCGCCGACTTCAAGGCCGACGATGCGGTCCACATCCTCGCCCTTGGCCGTCAGCATGATGATCGGTGTGCGGTCATTGGCCGCGCGCAGGCGCCGGCAGATCGACAGGCCGTCTTCGCCCGGCATCATCAGGTCAAGCACGATCAGGTCCACCGCGTCACGCAGCATGATGCGGTTCAGCGCCTTGCTGTCTTCAGCCAGTATCACGTCAAATCCCTCTTGGGCCAGGTAGCGGCGCAACAGATCGCGAATGCGTGCGTCGTCGTCAAGAATCAGGATTTTGTCGGCACGGGCGTTGGATTGTGATTGGAGCATGGTGGTCTTTTAATTTGTAACAGAGGCCATTTTGAGGGCGGAAAAAAATCAATGTCTCTTTTTTCTATCAATAAAACTTTTTATTACCAATATTTCTATTTATGCCATTTACCCTGGCAGGGGTCTGGATCGCTGCTTTCTTCTATCCAATATGGCTACTGTAAAGACAGTAGTGGGAGGGTGGCGTTGACAGGATTCGTTTTAAAAAAGGCGTTGCAGGCCCGAAGGCTCTACCGGGTTTTAGTGGGTTTATGCTGAGTGGCTGTACGCATGACGAGCGCGAAGCCGCAGTTTGTTGTCTGGGTCCCGTTATGTCTCGGCCTGGACCGAAGACCGGTCTTTGACGGTTCGAGTGCGTTTTATGTCTTAGTCAAAGGTAATCCAATATGCTGACTGCTACTAAATCAATAGCTGCATGTGCAATTGCAATATGCGCAAATGGCGGTTTTGCTCAAAATATGCCGAATGAAGCGCTGAAGAACGTGGCTCAGCTTTCCGCAAGTGGTTCGGTCGAGGTACAGCAGGACCTGTTGTCGATTTCGCTGACCACGAGCCGCGATGGGCTGGATGCCGGCACTGTGCAAACGCAGCTCAGGCAGGCGCTTGACGCCGCGCTGACGCAGGCCCGGATGGCCGCATCGCCCGGCCAGATGGACGTGCGCACCGGCAATTTCAGCCTGTACCCGCGTTACGGCAAGGATGGCAAGATCAACGGCTGGCAGGGATCAACCGAACTTGTACTTGAAGGCAAGGATTTTCCGCGTATCACTGGTGCGGCCGGCAAAATACAAACCCTGAGCCTGGGCAGCGTCAGCTTTGCCTTGAGCCGCGAGCAGCGCGCCCGGGTCGAAGGCGAAGCCCAATCGCAGGCGATCGAGCGGTTTAAGGCCAAGGCGAGCGAGGTGTCCAGCGCTTTCGGCTTTGGCGGCTACGCCTTGCGCGAAGTCTCGATCAACACCAACGACCAAGGCCCAATGCCGCGTCCGCGTGCGATGGCCATGAGTGCCAAATCCGAGATGGCCGACGCCCCGGTGCCCGTCGAGGCCGGAAAGAGCACGGTGCTTGTCAATATTTCGGGATCCGTGCAGATGCTGACCTCGCCGGCCCGTCCCTAGCAGGCTGCTGAAATACTGACTGCGTAGGCGCAGCAGTTGAGGTGAAGCATTGCATTTTTGCGATTATTTTTCATACTTTGAAATTTCAGCGTTCTTTCAACCGTTTATCGCTGGGTTAAATCGCTCCTACCGCCTTTTTTAGCCATTTATTGACCCTGCAAACGGATTTGTCCTAACGTGCGCATGCGCGTCAAGTTGTACGCGGCCATCGTCAGCACAAACATTTGGTCCACCCGCTCCAGCCCGCGCACCATCACCTGGCGAATTCGGCCCACCGTTTTGGCCCAGCCAAAGCCTTGCTCGATGAGCTTTCTCTTTTGCTGAGAGACGGCGTAGCCCTCGCTTTGGGCAATCTCATCGGGGACGGCCGAGCGCCGGCCCGAGGTGTTTTGCGCCACATGCGGCGTGACGTTCATTGCCAGGCACGCCTCAATGAACTCCTGCGCGTCATAGCCTTTGTCAGCGCCCAACGTTATGGCGGTTTGCGCGTCCGACAAGGCCTGCCGGGCATCGTCAATCATGACCTTGGCCGCTTCGCGCTCGGCGTAGCCGTCGGCCCGCGTGACCACGGCGCTGGCAATCAAGCCATGGCGGTTGTCACTCAAGGTGTGGCCCATGAAGCGCAACTCGCTGGCCGCCCCGCCCTTACGGTACAGCCTGGCGTCAGCATCAGTGCTTGACTGGTGCGTCTCGTTTGAACGGCTATGACCCTTGAAACTGCCGCCTCCTTGGTCGCCGTCGCTGCCGTCCTTGCGCACAAAGCTCTTGTGGCTCGCCCAGGCCTGGATCAGCGTGCCGTCCACGCTGAAATGTTCGCCCGAAAGCCAGCCGTGCCCGTCGGCACTTTGCAGTACGTGGTTGAACAACTCGATGACCGCGTCATGCTCAAGCAAGCGCTCGCGGTTCTTCGTGAACACCGTAGGCACCCACACCGCATCCTCCATTGCCAGGCCGATGAACCAGCGGTACAGCAGGTTGTACTGCACCTGCTCCATGAGCTGACGCATCTGAGCGGATGCTGTAGAACACCTGGAGAAGCATGGCGCGCAGCAGTTTCTCGGGCGCAATGCTGGGCCGCCCGCCTTTGGTGTCCACCTCGTACATCCCGGCAAACAGCCCATCCATCTTGAGTAACGCCTCGTTGACCATCTGGCGTATTGGGCGCAGCGGATGCTCGGCCGGCACAAAGTCCTCCAGGCGGTGCAGCGTGAAAGGGCTTTCGGTGAAGGTATCGGCTCCGCGCATGGGTTCAATGGGTTTGTATCGGGTCAGAAAAAGGGCTGCTGCAGATTGTCGAGTGAGGCTGCAGAACCTGCAGGCTTTGCCTTGAGGTATTTCAGCGGCCTGCTAGGCCTGGCGTAGCAAGGCAAGCCCGGGGACCGGCCTGAAAAGCGGATTTGGCTGACAGCGGGGGCAGTAACGCCGGCTTATCCTTCCGGCATGACCGACACCCAGGAAATCGCCCGCCACGGGCCGCTGTTCATCGTATTCAACGGGGGGTCGGGTCGTCGCGACGCCGAAGAGGAAAAGCAGACCATCAGCCGCGTGCTGCAGGAAGGTGGACGTGAATTCGAATTCCTGCAATGTGAAGGGAGCGAGAAAATTGACACGCTGGCAAGGCGTGCTGTGGACCAAGCTACGGCACGCCGCGGCGTAGTGGTGGCCGCAGGCGGCGATGGCACCATCAATGCCGTTGCCAATGCCGTGCTCGGAAGTGGCTGCCCTTTTGGTGTGATTCCCCAGGGCACTTTCAATTATTTTGGTCGGGACAATGCGATTTCGCAGGACAGCGGCCAGGCTGCCCAGGTCCTGCTGAGGGGCCGCGTCGCACCGGTCCAGGCCGGCAAAGTCAATGGCCGGCTGTTCCTGGTCAATGCAAGCGTTGGCCTTTATCCCAAGCTGCTGGAGGACCGTGAAGCCTGGAAACAGCAGTTCGGGCGCAGCCGCTTCGTGGCGTTTGTCTCGGGCATGGCGACGCTGCTGCAGGCCCGGGGCCAGCTTGACCTGCGCATTGAGTCGGCCGGCCAGTCCGTGTCCTTGCGAACGCCCACGCTGTTTGTCGGCAACAATCGCCTTCAGCTTGTCCAGGCGGGCATCAATATGCAGCAAACCGATGCAATGGAACAGGGGCAACTGGCTGCAGTGGCGGTTCGACCGATAGGCACGCTGGCCTTGTTTGGCCTGCTGTTGCGCGGCGTTCTCGGGCGGCTCGGGGAAGCCGAGAACATCCGCAGTTTTTCCTTTCGCCGGCTGACGGTCACGCCGCGCCGGATGAAACGCATCAAGGTGGCCACCGATGGCGAAATCGTCTGGATGCAGACGCCGCTGGTTTTTGAAGTAGCGTCCGAGCCTTTGCTGCTGCTGGTGCCAATGCCGCAAGACGAGGCGCAGATTGCATGAGCGATGACCTGACCCGGGCTGGCCCATGAGCAGCCTGCTGCAAATTTCCGATCCGCATTTCGGCACCGTCCAGCCGGCAGTGATGCAGGCGCTGGCGCAACTTGCCAGGGAGCAGCGGCCCGATGTGCTGGTGCTGTCTGGAGACATCACGCAACGCGCAAGAGCGTCGCAGTTTGCTCAGGCGCGTGCATTTTGCGACAGTCTGACAATTCCGCAGTGGCTGGTCATACCAGGCAACCACGACATTCCACTGTTTAACCTGTACCAGCGTCTGTTCACGCCATATGCACGCTTGCGCCAGGCTTTCGGCCCGGCGCTGGAGCCGGTGCTGTCGATACCTTGGCTGCATGTCATTGGTGTAAAGACGACGCGGCGCTGGCGGCACAAGAACGGCGAGGTATCTGGCGCGCAAGTCAAGCGGGTGGTGGCCGAATTGCAGCGTTCCGACCCGGGTCAACTGCGCATCGTCGTGGTCCACCAGCCGGTGCATGTGATGCATGCCGAGGACCAGCACGACCGCCTGCGCGGCTGGGAAACGGCCGTGCGGGCATGGTCAAAAGCGGGCGCAGACATCGTCATGGGAGGGCATATCCACCTGCCCTCCCTGTGCGACCTGTCGGCGCGCCTCGACGGGCTGGAGCGTCGGCTCTGGAGCGTTCAGGCGGGTACTGCGCTTTCCAGCCGGGTGCGTGCGGGCATCCCCAATTCGGTCAATCTGTTGCGCTGTCAAGGCCCTGGCGAGCCACCTTCGTGCCGCCTGGAGCGCTGGGATTTTCAGGCTGCCAGCGGCTGTTTCGAATGCGTCGAGTCCAGCGAGTTGCCGCTTGGGCGCGCTGTCATGGGCTGATGCGCTGTCATGCTCCCGCTTGGGCGCGCCGGATTTTTCGGGCAATCAGGCGTGCCCGCAGCACGTCGTAGGTCCAGTTGAAGAAAAACGTGTAAGGCAGGAAAAACAGTGCAATGCCGATGTCCAGCACGAAAGCCTGCCACAGGCCAATGTTGAGCCACCAAGCGGCCAGTGGCACGATCGCCAGCACCAGTCCGATCTCGAACAGCACGGCATGAACGGTGCGCGCCACCATTGTCCGGTCAAAGCCCAGGCGGCGCTGGGTGCGGTCGAACAGGAAATTAAACAGCATGTTCCAGCTCATCGCAATGAGCGAGATCATCAGTGTCAGCAATCCGATATGCGCCAGCGGGTAACCCAGAAGCCAGGCACCGAGCGGCGCGCAAATGGAAATGGCCAGCACCTCGAACAGCAAAGCCTGGAAAAAACGTTCACTGACTGACTTGTCGGGATGCATGGGGCGGGATTCTGTTCTGGAGTCGAGCAAGAGCGCAAAAAAAACGCATTTTCGCTGATCGGGGGGCCACCGGATTGCAACGGACCAAGTGGACATGACTGCCGGATTTGATTCCGTCTTTGAATCAATCCTTACCTTGGCGTGAAGCCTTTGACCGTTCAACCGGGCCACAAGGTCAGGCAAGGTCATACCGGATTGATTTGGAAACTAACTAGCAACCGAATCTGCCATTTCTGCAGCATGCATAAGGGCGCATGCTATGTATTCAATAGCAATAATGCAAGTATAAAAGCGAAAGGCCTGCAAACAACGGTTTACAGGCCCTGGATTCCCGGCACCAGCCGAGGCGAAAAGCTTAGAAACGGTAACGCAGGCCAACCGTGGTGGCATTGACGCGGTCGCGCCCGTCGCCGGCGAACTTCAGCTTGTGCTCGTCGTACTGCAATACGGCCGACAGCTGAGGATTGAAGGAATATTCCGCGCCGATGCCGTACGAAACGCCAAAGCCGTTTTCCTTGCCCGAGGTGATACGCGAGCCCGGGAGCGCCGACACGTCGGTGCGGCCATAGGTAGTGCCAAGCTTGCCGAAAATGTTGAACGACTGGGTGATCGGTGCCCGGCCGACCAGGCTGAGGTTGATGCCTTCGGCCTTGGTGTTGCCGCCGGCCCGCTGAATCTTGCCGAAATTGGTGTAACCCAGTTCAAACCCGAAATTCGGGGTAAAGAACGTGCCGGTGTAGATGTTGTAGACCGTGTCGGTGTCATCCGATGCAAAAGGCCCGATTCCACTGCCCAGCGAATAATTTGATGAACCAAGATTCAGGCCCGCATAACTCGCTCCGGGGGAATACAAGGCGTAATTGCTCTGGGCGTGTGCACCCGCAGCGGCCGTGATCGCAGCGACCGACAGGATGGCGGCTGAAAAGCTACGGTTGGTTAATTTCATGATGCTCCTTAGGTGGGTAAGTGGGGCAGGCACCGAGTTGTGACCAGAACTTCGGGCAACAATTGTTGATTAATTTTAGGGAAACGGGCTGTTGCGACTGTGGGGGCAACAGGCAAAGCTTTGTAGGACAGAAGGCTGGTTTAAGAGGATTTTCTAAAACCTTTGGCTGACCCCGCCTTTTTTCAACCCTCCGCAACTGCCTTCAACCTGCTTGTGCGCAGCGCGAAGGCAGCTGATAAAGTCGCATCATGCAGCTCATCACTTATCTTCCCGGCAACAGTGCGCTGGTGCTTGACTCACCCCACAGTGGTGTCGTTTATCCCCCGGACTTCCTGTACACCTGCGAAACGTCGATTCTGCGCAAGGCCGAAGACACGCATGTTGAAAAGCTCTACGACTTTGCGCCCGGTTTGGGCGCGCACTGGATCGAGGCGCATTTTCCGCGCAGCTACCTCGATGCCAACCGCAACACCACGGAGCTCGATGTTTCCCTGCTGGACGAGCCCTGGCCTGACCCGGTCGCAATTGATCCGGTCGTGCTTTCCAAGGTACGGCTCGGCAAGGGGCTGATCTGGCGCACGACGGACGACGGCTTGCCGATCTACCAGCGCAGCCTGTCGGTGGAAGAAGTGATGCATCGCATCGAACACTGCTGGAAGCCCTACCATGCGGCCGTGGCCGAGGCGATTGATGCGGCGCATGCTGGACACGGCTATAGCCTTCATGTCAACTGCCATTCGATGCCGGCGATCGCCTCCAGCCACGCGACCAATTTCCCGGGCGAAAAGCACGCCGACTTCGTCGTCGGCGACCGCGACGGCAGCACTGCCATCCCGGCCTTGTCTCAACGGGTCTGCGCGCATCTGACGGCGCTGGGCTACCGCGTGGCCTACAACCATCCGTACAAAGGCGTGGAACTGGTGCGGCGCTACAGCGACCCGGCATCACAACGCCACAGCATTCAGCTTGAAATCAACCGCAAGCTCTACATGAACGAGGAAACACTCGAGTTGACGGCCGGTTTTGACACGCTGAAGACGCATCTGCGGTCATTGGTCGAGATGCTGCTCAAGACCGATCCCCGGCAGCTGTGACCGTGCCAGGCTGCTGCAAAGTCTGTCTTTTTCCATGCGGGCGTTGCGGGTTCGCATTTCCGGATCACAACCGATGATCACTTTTTTCAATGACAGCCATCAGGCGCATGCACCGGAATTTGAGTTTTTCCGGGGCGAGCGCGTGGCCTGCTTTGAAACCCCGGAACGTGCCGAATACGTCAAGGCTCGGCTGACCGAACGTGGCCATCATTTGCAGAGCGCCCAGGTTGACAGCCGCGCCGTACTGGGTACGGTTCATGCGCCGCGCTACCTGGACTTCCTGGAGCATGCCTGGCGTGACTGGCTCGCACTGGCACCGGGCAATGACCGCTGCCAGCCTTTTCCTTCCATCTGGCCGGTTCGCAGCCTTCGCAGCGACATTGAGCCGCTCAATTTCATCGCGCGTCTTGGCCTGTATTCCATGGACAACGGCTCGCCGCTTTCGGCGGGCACCTGGCAGGCCGCGAAGGCTGGCGCCGATGCAGCGGCCAGCGCCGCGGCCCTGGTGGCTGCGGGCCACGGCGGCATACGCGCGGCCTTTTGCTGCAGCCGCCCGCCCGGGCACCATGCAGGTGCCGATTTCATGGGCGGCTACTGTTTCCTGAACAACGCGGCAGCGGCGGCGCAGTCAATGCGCGACGCCGGGGCTGGGCGCGTGGCGATCCTGGACGTTGACTACCACCATGGCAACGGCACGCAAAGCATCTTCTACGGGCGCCCCGATGTACTGTGCATCAGCGTGCATGGCGACCCGCTGACCGAATACCCGTTTTTTCTGGGCCATGCCGACGAGACCGGACAAGGGGAGGGCGAAGGCTTCAACCTGAACCTGCCCTTGCCTGCCGGCTGCGCCGCATCGCGCTGGTTCGAGGCGCTGGAGCAGGCGTGCCAGCGCATCGGCCGTTACCGCGCCGATGCGCTGGTGGTCGCGCTGGGTCTGGACACATTCGCAGAAGACCCGATTTCGAAATTCGCGCTCCAGTCAGGCGATTTCAGCCGGCTGGGCCGGCGACTAGGTGCGCTGGGCCTGCCCACGGTCTTTGTGCTGGAAGGCGGTTATGCGGCGGCCGCGCTGGGGGTCAATGCGGTCAATGTGATTGAAGGTTTTGAGGAGGCTTGATGGAAAAAATCGAATGCGTGGTGATTGGTGCGGGCGTGGTGGGGCTGGCCGTCGCGCGTGCCCTGGCCTTGCAGGGCCGGGAGGTAATGGTGCTGGAAGCGGCCGACGCCATCGGCACCGGTACGAGTTCGCGCAACAGCGAAGTCATTCATGCGGGAATCTATTACCCGCAGGGCTCGCTCAAGGCCCTGCTCTGCGTGCAGGGCCGGGCCATGCTCTACGACTACTGCGCGGCGCGTGGCGTGGGCTACAGCCGCTGCGGCAAGCTGCTGGTGGCCACCAGCGACGAGCAGGTGGCGCAGTTGCAGGGCATCATCAGGAAAGCCGCAGCCAACGGCGTGCATGACCTGGTGCTGATGTCGCGCGAGCAAGCCCAGTCCTTGGAGCCTTCGCTGCAATGCGTGGCTGCCGTGCATTCGCCCAGTACCGGTATCGTCGACAGCCATGCGCTCATGCTGGCCTACCAGGGCGACCTGGAGAATGCGGGCGGGCTTGTGGTGCTTAATTCGCCTCTGGCGCAAGCCCGCTGTGCACCAGGCGCTATCACTCTGGTAGCAATGGACGGCACCGAATTGCAGGCCAGGTGGGTGGTCAATTCGGCAGGACTGCAGGCACAGGCGCTGGCGCGGCGCTTTGCCGGACTGCCTGCGCAGGCGGTGCCTCCCAGCTATTACGCCAAAGGGAATTACTTCACCCTGGCCGGCCGCTCGCCGTTTTCCCGGCTCATCTACCCGGTACCGGAGGCCGCAGGGCTGGGCGTTCACCTGACCATCGACCTGGGCGGACAGGCCAAGTTCGGACCCGATGTGCAGTGGGTTGAATCGGCCGATGATCTGGTCGTGGATCCGGCGCGCGGCGATGCCTTTTATGCCGAGGTGCGCAAGTACTGGCCGGACCTGAAAGACGGCGCCTTGTTGCCGGGCTATGCCGGCATGCGTCCCAAAATCCAGTCACCAGACGAACCGGCAAAGGATTTCATGATCCAGGGGCCTGCCGCGCATGGCGTGGCCGGGCTGGTCAATCTGTTCGGCATCGAGTCGCCGGGACTCACGAGCTCACTGGCCATTGGCGAGTGTGTGAGTCGGATGCTGTCCGAAACGTGATGCCATTTCTGCTTTAAAGCAGCAGTTGGTAGCGCCTGCCATGCCGTACTACGGCCCTGTTCGTGGCGGGCTCCTATCTTTATCTTGAATAGGAGAGGCAACCAACCAAACCGGCTTATTGCGCAGCCCAGCCGCCGTCCATGTTCCAGGCCACGCCCCGAACGTTGGCGCCGGCCGGCGAGCAGAAAAACACCGCCAGCGCGCCCAGTTCCTCGGGCGTGGTGAACTGCATTGAAGGCTCTTTTTCCCCCAGCAGTTGTTGTTTGGCCTGTTCGTTGCTGATGCTGGCTGACTCAGCCCGGGCATCGACCTGTTTCTGTACCAGTGGCGTGAGCACCCAGCCCGGGCAGATGGCATTGCAGGTCACGCCGGACGTGGCGTTTTCAAGTGCCGTCACCTTGGTCAGTCCGACAAGGCCGTGCTTGGCCGCCACATAGGCCGATTTTTCGGCCGAACCCACCAGACCATGCACCGATGCCAAGTTGATGATGCGGCCCCAGCCCTTGCCGCCGTCGGCTGCCTGCATGGCCGGCAACGCCAGGCGCGTGGCATGAAAGGCGCTGTTCAGGTTGATGGCGATGATTGCGTCCCACTTTTCAGTCGGGAAATTTTCAATGCGGGCGACATGCTGGATGCCGGCGTTGTTCACCAGGATATCGACCTGGCCAAACTCGGCAGCGGCAAACTTCATCATGGCTTCAATCTCGGCCGGTTTGCTCATGTCGGCACCGTGGTAGGCGACCTTGACACCCCGCGCGGCAATCTCGGCCTTGGGACCGTCTACATCGCCAAAGCCGTTGAGGACAATGTTGGCCCCCTGTTCGGCCAGCGCCTTGGCAATGCCCAGGCCGATACCGCTGGTGGAGCCGGTGACAAGAGCTGTTTTACCTTTGAGCATGAAATTCCTCCGGATGATTTACGATGGTTGACTTGTAACGGGACCGCATTTGGTGCGCCAGTTGGCGCAAAACCTGCACACACAATCATCAAGCTTACTCCAGCCTTTTCCTGAGACCCACACCATGACCCAGCCCAGCCTGAACCACGTGACCTGTCCCGATGCCGCTGACGGCCACCGCATGGCCTATTGGCAATGGGGCCAACCTGACAGCCCGCATGTGGTGTTGTGCGTGCACGGTCTGACCCGCCAGGGTCGAGACTTCGACGTGCTGGCGCAAGCCTTGTGCGCGCAAGCCGGCGCATTGGAAGGGGCGGGTGTTCGCGTTGTCTGTCCCGATGTGGCAGGCCGGGGAGAAAGCGAGTGGCTGAAAGACCCGATGGGCTACCAGGTGCCCGCTTATGCGGCAGACATGCTGGCGTTGCTGGCGCAGCTTCACGCGCAGGCGCCCATCGCCACGCTCGACTGGGTCGGCACCAGCATGGGCGGGTTGATCGGCATGGTGGTGTGTGGCCAGCCGGGCTTGCCGCTGCCGGCGCCGGTGCGAAAACTGGTGTTGAACGACGTCGGTCCCGCGTTGCAATGGCGGGCGATTCAACGCATTGGTGCCTACCTGGGGCAGTCCGGTCATTTCGATACGCTTCAGGAAGCGGCCGATGCGATGTGGACCATCTCCAGCAGTTTTGGCCCACACACTCCCGAGCAATGGCTGGCACTGTCGCGGCCGATGGTCAGGCCGGTGGAGCCGGATGCCGCAAGTCCGCTGCGGCTGCACTACGATCCGGCCATTGCCGTTCCGTTCAGGCTGGCTGACGAAGAGGGTGCGCAACAGGGCGAGGCCATGCTCTGGCAGCTTTACGATGCCATCCAGGCTAAAACGCTGGTGGTGCGCGGAGCGCAATCCGATCTGCTGAGCCCGCAAACTGCACTGGCCATGACGCAGCGCGGGCCATGCGCCAGACTGGTCGAGTTCGGCGGCGTCGGGCATGCGCCAACACTGCTTGCGCAAGACCAGGTCGCTGCAGTGACAGGTTTCCTGATCCGATGAGGAATGACAACAAGGCGACAGAGATTTCATGAAAAACAAAGCGGCCGGAACGCATATCCTTTCGGCTTCCACAGACGCACCCAGTCCCATCGTCATGGCCACGGCGGACAACCTGGCCGATCAGCCGCACGCGGTAGCGCGCGCGCGCGCTTTTGCCGAACCGCTGATTTCCTGCGAAGTGATGGACACCGGCGAAAACGTTCTGGCGCATGCCGACGCGGTGGTGGCGATTCTCAAATCCATTGGCGGCTCAGAGGCCATGCAGGCGGCCACTTACCTGGTGCACGCCTGCCAGCACCTGAACAAGCCGCTGGACGTGATTGCCAAGGCTTTTGGCCCCAGCTATGCCGCGCTGGCAGTGGAAACCACCAAGCTGATCTATGTGCAGCGGCAGACGCGTGCAGTTGACGGCAAGTCCCATTTGCATGACGACCCCGCCGCCCAGACCGAGAACGTGCGCAGGATGCTGCTGGCATTCTCCCGCGACCTGCGAGTGGTCATGCTCCGTCTGACTTCCCGTCTGCAGACCCTGCGCTATTACGCGGCCAGCCGGCAGGCCACACCGAGGGCATTGGCGCATGAGTCGTTGCATGTTTTTGCACCGCTGGCCAACCGTCTGGGCATCTGGCAGGTCAAGTGGGAGATGGAAGACCTGTCTTTTCGCTTCCTCGAACCTGAAACCTACAGACAGATCGCCAGGCTGCTCGATGAAAAACGCGCCGAGCGCGAAGTTTTCATGGAAGCCCTCCGTATCCAACTCGAACGGGACCTGAACTGCAACGGCATTGCCGCCCTGGTGCAAGGTCGGCCCAAGCACATCTACAGCATCGTCAAGAAAATGCGCGGCAAATCGCTCGATTTCGACCAAGTGTTCGACATTCGGGCGATGCGCGTGATTGCCGCCGACGTGAAGGGCTGCTATGCCGCCCTGGGTTTTGTGCATTCATGTTTCGAGCCCATAGACGGGGAGTTTGACGACTACATTGCCAAACCCAAGGCCAATGGTTACCAGTCGCTTCATACGGTGGTCCGTGAGAAAAACGGGCGTGCAGTCGAAATCCAGATCCGCACGCAGGCCATGCACGACCATGCCGAACATGGCGTGGCGGCGCACTGGGCCTACAAGGAGGCGGGTACCAAAGGTTACGCCGGCGTTTCGGCCAGCGGAGAGTACGACGCCAAGATCGCGGTCCTGCGGCAGTTGCTGGCCTGGGAGCGGGAACTTTCCGCGCCAGCCGCGCAGCGCGCCCGCGATGCCAACCAAGGCCTGTTCGAAGATCGTATCTATGTGTTGACGCCCGATGCCGCCATCGTGGAATTACCCCAAGGCGCCACGACGGTCGACTTTGCCTACAGCGTCCATACCAGCCTGGGCCATCGCTGCCGTGGTGCGCGCATCGACGGCGCGATGGTGCCGCTCAATACGCCGCTGCAAAACGGTCAGACGGTCGAAGTCATTACGACCAAGGAGGGCGGGCCATCCCGCGACTGGCTCAATCCCGAACTGGGCTTCCTGCTGAGCAACCGTGCCAAATCGAAGGTGCGGGCCTGGTTCAACGCGCTGGCTGTAGAGCAGACAGTAGCCAAGGGCCGGGAAGCCGTTGAAAAGCTCCTGCAACGTGAAGGCAAGACAGCCATGAAGCTTCAGGATCTGGCGCTCCAGCTGGGTTTCAAAACAGCCGACGATCTGTTCGAGGTGGTGGGCAAGGACGAGTTTTCCCTGCGAACCATTGAAACCATGCTCAGGCCTGCAGAACCCGTCCTGTCGCCAGACGAGTTTGTCCTGGCCAAGAAGCCACGGCAGAGCGACAAGTCCGGCAGTGCCGGAAAAGGCGGCCAAGGCAGTGTGCTGGTGGTGGGGATGGATTCGCTACTGGTCCAACTGGCCAAATGCTGCAAGCCTGCGCCCCCGGATGTCATCCTCGGGTTTGTTGCCAAGGGAAAGGGCGTGAGCATCCACCGAAGCGACTGCAGCAATTTCCGTAATATGGCCAGTGGCAGTCCTGACCGGGTAATTGAAGTCGAATGGGATTCGGCCAAGGCTCCGGATAAAGCGGTTTACCCGGTGGATGTCGCCGTGGAAGCGGCCGACCGGCAAGGCCTGCTGCGCGATATTTCTGAAGTGTTCGCCAAAGAAAAAATGAACGTCATCGGCGTGCAGACCCAGTCGGTCAAGGACAATCGCGGCGGAACTGCCTGGATGACCTTCACGGTCGAGGTGCCTCAGTCAGGTCGGCTTCATCAGGTGCTCGGGATCGTCGGCAATGTACCCGGTGTACGTACAGCCCGAAGACGGTGAATTGATTGAACTTATTTTTATGCCGCTTTCAATACCCGTGTTTTGCACTGCTAGAATACGAGCTTCGAACAGTTATTTAGGCGCGTAGCTCAGCTGGTTAGAGCACCACCTTGACATGGTGGGGGTCGTTGGTTCGAGTCCAATCGCGCCTACCAATTTTTATGAATTGGTTTTCCTTTGTATGTTTTGTCTCCATCGAGAAAAACATTTGCAAAAGACAATTCATAAACAATTGCGTAGATCAAGACATTCCTAGAATGTACCGAACCCCGCCCAACATGGCAGGCAGTCGTTATTTCCTGGAGTCATCATTGCATAACAAAAAATCCGTTACTTCGCTAACCGCTTTACCTTCTCCAAAAGGAGGAGCTTCTGCTGTTCCTAGTTCTGGCACCGAAAGCAAAAAAACGGCTGTCGACTCCGTCGAACTAGCACGTATCATCAAAAAGTATCCTAACCGGCGTCTCTATGATACAGAGACATCGGCCTATATCACGCTTGCCGAGGTACGCCGGTTGGTCATGAGTAGTACGCATTTTGTCGTACGGGATGCCAAAACCAACGAAGATCTCACGCGCAGCATTTTGCTTCAAATCATTCTTGAGGAAGAGGCTGGCGGCGCGCCCATGTTTACAGAAGCCGTACTGTCCAACATCATTCGTTTCTACGGCGATGCGATGCAGAGCTTCATGGGGGCATATCTTGAAAAAAATGTCCAAAGTTTTATGGACCTGCAGGTGAAGATGGCAGAGCAGTCCAAAGGATTGAGCCCGGAGATGTGGGCGCAGTTCGTGAATGCGAAGTCGCCCATGATGCAGGGCATGATGGGTGCCTATGTTGAGCAATCCAAAAATGTCTTTACGCAAATGCAGGAGCAGATGCAAAAGCAGAGCGAACAAATGCTTGCCGCACTGGGGTTGAAGCGCTAGCAAGCAACTGCTTTGTTGATCGGTTTGAAAGCGGTTTGAAAGCGATATGCATGACTTTATCGCTTTTTCTTCTGCTCTGAGACAATACATCCATGAGCGAAGTACTTTCCCAATCTCCCCTTTCCCCTGTTGCCCCTGTCAAGCCCGCACCGCGCGTAGGTTTCGTCAGCTTGGGCTGTCCCAAAGCCCTGACCGATTCCGAGCTTATTTTGACTCGGCTCAGTGCCGAGGGCTACCAGACCTCCAAAACCTTCGAGGGCGCCGACCTGGTCATCGTCAATACCTGCGGATTCATAGATGATGCGGTCAGAGAAAGTCTGGACACGATAGGCGAAGCGCTGGCCGAAAACGGCAAAGTTATCGTGACAGGCTGCCTTGGCGCCAAGACAGGCGATGGTGGGGGCAATCTGGTGCGCCAGATGCACCCCAGCGTATTGGCGGTTACTGGCCCGCATGCGACACAGGAAGTGATGGATGCAGTGCATCTGAACCTGCCCAAGCCCCATGATCCCTTCGTGGACCTGGTGCCCAATGCCTTTGGAATCGCCGGCATCAAGCTCACGCCCCGGCATTACGCTTACCTCAAGATCAGTGAAGGTTGCAACCATCGCTGTACCTTCTGCATCATTCCTTCAATGCGTGGTGACTTGGTATCGCGGCCTGTTGGCGATGTCCTCAATGAAGCGCAGGCATTGTTTGAAGGAGGCGTCAAGGAGTTGCTGGTGATTAGCCAAGATACGTCTGCCTACGGTGTCGATGTGAAGTACCGAACTGGTTTCTGGGATGGCAGGCCGGTCAAGACACGTATGCTTGAACTGGTCCAGGCGTTTGGCGAAATTGCCGCGCCTTTTGGTGCTTGGGTTCGCTTGCATTACGTTTATCCGTACCCCAGCGTGGACGAGATTCTTCCATTAATGGCGACTGGCAAGGTGCTTCCTTATCTGGATGTACCTTTGCAGCACAGTCATCCCGATGTGCTGAAGCGCATGAAACGTCCGGCCAACGGAGAAAAGAACCTGGAGAGAATTTTGCGCTGGCGTGAGATTTGCCCAGAAATCGTGATTCGCAGCACTTTCATTGCCGGCTTTCCCGGCGAAACCGAATCCGAATTCGAACATCTGCTTGACTTTATGCGTGAGGCAAAAATTGATCGTGCCGGATGTTTTGCCTACAGCCCCGTTCAAGGTGCCGCCGCCAACAAAATTCCGGGAATGCTGCCGCTCCAGGTGCGCGAAGAGCGCCGTACGCGCTTCATGGCCGTGGCCGAAGCTGTGTCAAGCCAGAAACTCCATCAGCGCATTGGCGCAACCATGCAGGTGTTGGTTGATCATGCGCCTGCGTTGGGACGCAAGGGCGGAACAGGGCGGTCCTATGCGGATGCGCCCGAGATTGACGGCGTGGTCAAGTTGCTGCCACCGGAAAAAATCAGCAAGACCATGAAGGTTGGCGAATTCACGCGTGCCCGCATCGTGGGTGTACAGGGGCACGACTTGATTGGTGTTCCTGTCTGAGGCTTTTCGGCCTCTGTATTTCTTACCATTCCTTGACTTCACAGGGAATGTGCTGCAAGCCTCAACATCGTGCAGGCGAAAAAAAAGCCACTGTGTCAGCAGTAGCTTTTTTATTTTAGGTAATTTTGGTGCCCGGGAGAGAACTCGAATCTCCACATCTTGCGATACACGGACCTGAACCGTGCGCGTCTACCAATTCCGCCACCCGGGCACAGCAAGCAGTTTAACATTACATCTGTGGCATATCGGGCATGTGCCTAAAAAATTTCCAAGATTTGAAAATGTTGATCGGTGACGAAATGGCGTCACGAAAACAGACTCAGTTTTTCATTCCTGAATCAGATCAACCGTTCCATTGAACGTGAACATAGGCTTTTCACAAATCGCGGCTAGTATCTGGTTCTAAACTGATACAACATCAAACGGAACTGGCCAATTTACATTCTTCACGCGCTTTAGCGGGACAGTCCTCTCCAGCGCGATTCCATGAAAGAGACTTCTTATCAAAACAAATCTTTCCAATTCCGGTGCGACCGCAGGACTCCTCGCTGAATTCGAGGGCATTGTGTCCGGCCACCGCGATGGTCATGGGTTCGTCCAGCGAAGCGACGGCGAGGCAGATATCTACCTGCCGCCGAATGAAATGCGTGCCGTGCTGCACAACGACCGCGTCAAGGCGCGCATCGTGCGGCATGACCGAAAGAACCGGCCCGAGGGCCGAGTCACCGAAATCATCGAGCGCTCGCCGAATCCGATCATCGGCCGCCTGCTTCAGGAAAGCGGCGTCTGGCTGGTGGCGCCCGAAGACAAGCGTTACGGTCAGGATGTGCTGATTCCCAAGGGCGCCACCGGCACTGCTAAGACCGGCCAGATCGTGGTCGTGCAACTGACCGAGCCGCCGGCCCTGTTCGGCCAGCCGGTGGGACGTGTGACGGAAGTGCTGGGTGAAATCGACGACCCGGGAATGGAAATCGAAATAGCCGTGCGTAAATACGGCGTGCCGCATATCTTCAGCGACAACGCGCTGGCGCTCGCGCGTGTCTTGCCCGATGCGGTCCGTCCTATCGACAAACAGCATCGGGTTGACCTGACCGACATCACCCTGGTGACGATCGATGGCGAGGACGCGCGCGACTTCGACGATGCGGTGTACTGTGAGCCCGTGAAGGTGGGGCGCAGCAAGGGCTGGCGCCTGCTGGTGGCGATTGCAGATGTCAGCCATTACGTCGAGACCGGAAGCGCAATTGACATTGACGCCTATGACCGTGCCACCAGCGTCTATTTTCCGCGCCGCGTGATTCCCATGCTGCCTGAAAAGCTGTCCAACGGCCTGTGCTCGCTCAACCCGCATGTCGAGCGGCTATGCATGGTCTGCGACATGCTTGTCAATGCCAAAGGCGAGGTTCACGCTTACCAGTTCTACCCGGCAGTGATGCTCAGCCAGGCGCGCCTGACCTACAACGAAGTGGCGGCCATTCTGAGCAATACCCGTGGACCGGAAGCGCAGCACCGCAAGGAAATCGTGCCGCACCTTTTGCATCTGCACGAGGTGTACCAAGCCTTGCTCAAGGAACGTGGCATGCGCGGCGCGGTTGATTTTGAAACGACGGAAACACAGATCGTCTGTGATGAGGTCGGTCGGATCGAGAAAATTATTCCGCGTACCCGCAATGTGGCACACCGGATGATTGAAGAGTCGATGCTGGCGGCCAATGTCTGCTCTGCCGACTTTATCGCGCAAAGCAAGCACACGGCGCTGTTTCGTGTCCATGAAAGCCCGACACCCGAGAAGATTGAGCTGTTGCGCAACTATCTCAAGGCGGTCGGCATCGGCATGGCAGTCAGCGACGACCCGGCGCCTGGCGAGTTCCAGCAAATCGCCAAGGCGACCAAGGACCGGCCGGATGCGCAGCAGGTTCACTCCATGCTTCTGCGTTCCATGCAGCAGGCGATTTACACGCCGATGAACGCGGGCCACTTTGGTCTGGCCTACGAGGCCTACACGCACTTCACCAGTCCGATCCGCCGGTATCCTGACCTGCTGGTGCACCGTGTGATCAAGGCGATCCTTAAAAAGACGAAATACCAGTTGCCGGTGTTACCGACACCGGGCGAAGCGCAAGCCAAACTTTCCAAGCGGCTGGCAGCCCGCGTCAAGGAACCGACTGAAAAACCGAAAAAAGCCAGTGTGGACCAATTGGCCTGGCAGGCAGCTGGACTGCATTGCAGTGGCAATGAACGCCGGGCTGACGAAGCCAGCCGCGACGTGGAAGCGTGGCTCAAGTGCAAGTACATGCGCGAGCATCTGGGCGAGGAGTTTGGCGGCGTGGTCACGGCGGCAACCAGTTTCGGGGTTTTTGTGACGCTCGACGCCATGTACGTCGAAGGTCTGGTGCACATCACCGAACTGGGCGGCGAATACTACCGCTTTGACGAAGCCCGGCAGGAATTACGCGGCGAGCGCAGCGGCATGCGCTATGCATTGGGCACCCGGCTGCGCGTGCAGGTCAGCCGCGTCGATCTGGATGGCCGGAAAATCGATTTCCGCCTGGTGCACGAGGGTGAGGACAAGGCAGGGCTGGTGAGCCGGGCCATGAAAGACAAGGCCGGCGGCGCTGCGGGCGAATTGCCCATGCAGGATCGCGGCCCCGGATCACGGCACGGCGGGCGTAGCGAGCGTGACTTGGGCAACAAGAGCCGCCAGGCTCCGTCTGACAGTGCATTGCCTTCGCCGCCCCGAGCGCGCAAGTCCGCGGCAAAAAAACCAGCCGCCGGCGCGGTACCGAAACATGGCAACAAGCCCCGTCGATAGGGCAGTATGAAATCTTGTATGTACCAAGCCGGTGGACACCTATGCTGATCCGAATTCTCGCGTTCCTGCTGGAAACAGTCTTTTTTGTGCTGATTGCTGCGTCGCTCCTGCGCGCCTGGATGAATTGGCTGCGCGTCAGCATGACTGGCCAGCCTGGCAGCTTCGTGATGGCCTTGACGGACTGGCTGATCAAGCCGTTGCGCCGTTCCCTGCCCAAGGTTTGGACCAAGTCCCGCGTGGACTGGGCCAGTGTGCTGGCAGCGACGTTGATGGCGCTGGCCTATGCGGCGCTGGTGGGCTTGCTGTTTGGCGTCTTGGGTAATGTTGGCGAAGACGGGTTGGATTGGACGCCGGGAGTTTTTCTGATGCTGCCCCTGATTGCCGTCAAGATGCTGCTTCGGGTTGCGCTGCAGACCATCTTCATGCTGGTCCTGGGCTATGCCATCTTGTCCTGGGTTCAGCCGGGCTCCTGGGTGTATGGGCTTCTTGCCCGGCTGACCGAGCCGCTGCTGGCTCCGTTCCGGCGGGTGATTCCCACCATTGGCGGTGTTGACCTGTCGGCCCTGGTCCTGCTGGTCGTGCTCCAGATTGGCATGATGGTCCTGATTTAGGCGGCCTGCCATCGGGCAAGCCTTGACGCGGTCAAGGCCATGCCTGGCCTGCTTGCGGCCCAGGTATCAACCCTCCGGCCATGCTCGAACACAGCGTTGTGAGCCGCCTCCAGACTGCTTTGGCCCCTCGCCAGATAAGCGCCCATCAATCCTGCCAGTACATCGCCAGTGCCGGCAGTTGACAGCAGCGCATTGCCGGTCGGGTTGATCCAGGCGAGCTGGGCCGGTCCGGTAACGATCGTTCCAGAGCCTTTGAGCACCACCACACAGCTGAACCGTTCGGCGAGTTGAACTGCTGTGTTCAGCCGGTTGGCCTGCACCGCCGCAGCGCTGCTGCTGATCAGGCGAGCCGCTTCAAGCGGGTGGGGCGTGAGCACCGTGCTGTAGCCGCGGCCATGTCGGGCCTTGAGCTGGATCTGTAGTTGCGGGTCGGCGGCTATTACATTGAGTGCATCGGCGTCCAGTACCAGCCTCTTGGCCGTTGACAGCACCTTTGGAAGGATGGAGGCCACCGATTGGCCGCCGCCACAGCCGCACACGATGACCTGATTTGCCATGTCCAGCGCGTCTGGCGAGCGGAACATGAATTCAGGCTGTTCCGTGTCAACGTGCAAACCGGGCGCATTGCCAAGCAAAGCCACGAACACGCGGCCGGCGCCTGCATGCAGGGCCGCACTGGCGGCCAGCAATGCCGCCCCGGTCATGTGCGTGGAGACGCTCGATTCGCCTCCGATCACCGCGACATCGCCAAAGCTGCCTTTGTGGCTGGCATGCGCTGCCTGAGCGCGCGAGGTCTGGCAGGTGCGGTCTGCCCCTAGCAACCAGGCGCAAGGTTCGGCGGTGAATGCCTGGTCGGCAGGGTGCGCGAGGCTGGCCCCGAGATGGTCAATCCATACCTCGCCTGCGCAGTCCCGTCCGCTGGCGGTGAACAAGCCTGGCTTCAATGTCAATAAACTCAAGGTAAAAAGACGGTTTGCGCATGCTGCATAAGCATTATTTGCTATGTATTTAGTAGTTGTCTTGAAGCTTGGCGCGCCGGTGTCAGCATTCAGCCCGGTCGGAACATCGACCGACAGCCGCAGCGCCGGACTGCATTCCATGACATCCAGCCATTCCTGCATCAGGGCGCTCCCAAGCCGCGCCGGGTCGAGTACGGCGCCGATGCCGAGCAGCGCATCGATGCACAGATCAAAGTCTGGGGGCGGCTTGCTGGCCACGACCACACCCGCCGTCAGGGCCCGCTGGCGCGATGCCTGGGCATCCAGCGGCGGTTCAGCCTTGCCAAGTGGAATACCGGTCCAGGTCACGACCACGGACTTGCCCCATTGGTGGAGGTGCAGCGCTGCTTCGAAACCATCGCCGCCGTTGTTGCCGGGCCCGCACGCGATCCAGATGCAGCGTGCATGCGGTGCCAATGCCAATGCGAGACGCGCAACCGAAAATCCGGCGCGCTGCATGAGCGTGTGCGGGGCGAGCTCCCCGGCCATCTGCTGCTCGATCAGGCGTGTACCGGCAACATCGTAAAGCGGATGACTTGTGAGACTGGCTATTTTTTGCATTCCGCCATTGTGAGGGTTTGCCGTTATTTCGGGCTTTCCAGCAAAGCGTTTGTCCTGACAAAAAGCGCAAAAAAGCCCGGCGAACCGGGCTGATCAGTGCACCGCCTGGTGTGCAGGCGCTACAGGGAGTCAGGCATCAGGTGGAATCCTCAGAACCTGTCCCGGATAGATCTTGTCCGGATCGCTCAGCATGGGCTTGTTTGCCTCGAATATCTGTGTGTATTTGTTGGGAGAGCCGTAGAACTGCTTGCTGATCTTGGACAGGTTGTCACCGCTGACGACCACATACATCTTCGATTCGGGCGAACTGCTGGCGACAGTCATCATGTCCTTGACCGCAGCCACCTTTTCCACGTTGCCGCAGCACAGCAGCACCTTTTCCTTCGTCGCCTGGTCTGGCGCCACGCCGGCCACCGTCACCGTACTGCTGGGCGCGTCAAAACTTACCTGCAGGCCCTCGACCTTCAGGCCCTGATTGTTAATGTAGGCAGCAATCGCATCGCCGGCAGTCTTGCTCAGAGCGGCAACATTTTCGGGCGTGGGTGTTGCGGCTGCGGCTTCTTGGGCCGCTTTGGCTTCGCCGCGACCAAACAACTTCTCGCCGGCTTCTTTGATAAAACTGAGCATGCCCATAGGAGTTCTCCAATCAGAATGATTTGCCCGGTGCAACATGCCGGGACTGGAATCACTGTAAAGCTTTCTCCTGCCCGAGCCGCAACGGCTCTGTTACAGAGCCTGTAGGACAAGTCCGCAATGACAACGGGTTTTTTTATCAGGTGGCTGCCATCAAATCCTTTCAGGTCAATTTCAGCCAGCCTTCAAACCACAGGTACGCTAAAGCGCGTGCGCTGGCGCCGCTTAGCGATCCAGACCAGCGCATGGTGGCTGAACAGGTCTCGTAGCACCTTGCCCGGTATTCCAGGTGCGGCTTTGGGCGTGACGTAACCGAGCCGAAGATACCGGTTCAGTCATGCTGGCTTCCTTTGAGGCCGCGCTTCGGCGCTCAAAAACCGTGACTTCATGCCCATCCATGGCCAATTCATATGCCGCGGTGATGCCGGAACCGACAACTGCTGCCCTCATGCGCCGGCGCATGACGGGGGGCAAGCCATCCACCATGTCGTTGGGAGGCGATTCATATTTTGATAAAAAAGGCTGTTACCGCCATACCAGCAAGTGAACGTTGCTATTGTTATGTGTGATGCGCTAGTGCTGTCTCGACCTGCAGCGCCAAGTCCAGCACTGCATCGTCATGCAGTGCTGCATGCCACAGCATCAGTCCCACCGGTAACTGGCCCGGCGTGTGGCAAGGAATGGAAATGGCACAGCCGTCGAGCATATTGACTACCGATGTGTTGCGCAGCAATAGTGAATTGATGCGGAAGAATTCATCGTCGTTGTGCAGCACGCTGGCAATCGACGGGGCGACGATGGGCACGGTGGGCGAAAGCACGGCGTCAAAACTGTTCAGCCGCACTTCCATGCGTGCAATCCAGTCCTGCCGAGCAGCCAGCAGGTCGATGTAGTCCGCAGCGCTCATTCGGGCGCCGCGCAGGATGCGAAGCGCCACGCGCGGGTCGTATTGCGCCTCGTGGTCGATGAGTCGCCTGCGGTGCCAGGCGTGGCTCTGGGCTGCTGACAGGCCGCCCGTAGCATTGATGGTGGCCAGTTCTTCGAGTTCCTCCAGCGGTATCTCTTCAATCCGAGCGCCCGCCTGGCGCAATCGCTGCAAACTTTTCTCGAATGATGTGGCCACCGTGCTGCTCAGCCCGTCCTGCATCAGGTTGCGGACGACCGCCAGCCGGTACGATGACAGTGGTTTGCCGGTCAGTTGGACGGTTCGTGCCGACAGGATTTCATGCACCGCCACCGCATCGCGCACCGAGCGGGTCAGCGCGCCTACCGTGTCAAGGCTACTCGAAAGCGGCACGGCGCCGGCCACCGGCACAAGGCGCGCGGTGCTTTTGAAGCCAACGATGCCGCACAGCGCTGCAGGAATCCGCAGCGAGCCTCCAGTGTCAGAGCCCAGTCCCACCAAAGCCGCCCCAGTGGCGACCGAGACGGCCGCACCTGATGACGAGCCACCCGGGATGCGCTCGATGTCGACATCGGCTGGATTCACCGGCGTGCCGTAATGAGGATTGATGCCTACTCCTGAAAAAGCAAACTCGACCATGTTGGTGCGGCCGACCAACACCGCGCCCGCGGCGCGCAAACGTGCAACGGCAATCGCATCGGCCTGGGCGGGCGGCGATGCGGCAAGCACAGTCGATCCGGCCATCGTGACTTGGCCAGCCACATCAAAAAGATCCTTTATCGAAACCGGAATACCGGCCAGTAGCAGAGCCGGATCGCTGATGGCGTCAGGTGATGATGCGTTGGGTGTGCCATCTGCCTGGTTGGGCATGAAGGCATGGCGGCAGGCGTCGCCCAAGGCGATGGCCGCTGCCTGCGCAAGGATTTCCTCGGTGCTGTTCTGCCCATCCTGGACGGATTGCTGCGCGGCATGAAGGTCGGTCGGAGATGGGGAGGTGTTCAGGTTCATGGGGAGGGAATGTTATACTCAGCAGCCTTTGCAAATGACAAGAAGGTCGTTTGCAAGGTAAATCGCAAACCAGCCACACAAGGTGTTGTCCGGAAATTCTTCCGGCGATAAGCGCTGGTTTTAGAAACAACCTTTGGAGTTATGAATTATGTCAACGAACATGCGCGAAATGCTGGAAGCCGGCGTCCACTTCGGTCACCAAACCCGCTTCTGGGATCCAAAAATGGCCCCATTCATTTTTGGCCATCGCAATCGCATCCACATCATCAATCTGGAAAAATCGCTGCCGATGTTCCAGGAGGCGATGAAATTCGCCAAGCAACTGACCGCCAACAATGGCACCATCCTGATGGTTGGCACCAAGCGTACTGCCCGCGAAACCGTTGCTGCAGAAGCACAGCGCGCCGGCATTCCTTACGTTGACCAGCGCTGGCTGGGCGGCATGTTGACCAACTTCAAGACGGTCAAGACCTCGATCAAGCGCCTCAAGGAAATGAAGGCCCAGCAGGAAGCCGGCCTGGACACCATCAGCAAGAAAGAACAGCTGACGTTCAAGCGCGAAATCGAAAAGCTTGAAAAAGACATCGGCGGCATTCAGGACATGACCGCTCTGCCAGACGCCATCTTCGTGATCGACGTTGGTTTCCACAAGATTGCCATCCTCGAGGCCAAGAAACTAGGCATTCCACTGATCGGCGTGGTCGATACCAATCATTCCCCTCTGGGCATCGACTACGTGATTCCTGGCAATGATGACTCATCAAAGGCTGTGGCATTGTATGCCCGCGGAATTGCCGACGCCGTTATCGAAGGCCGCGCCAGCGCCATGGACAACGTTGTCCGCGCTGTGTCTGACGAAGGCTCGGACGAGTTCGTCGAAGTGGAAAACGCAGCCTCCTAAAGTGCAATGGCCTCGGGCCAAGCGCTTAAAAGGGGCTCGCGTAGCCCCTTTTTTGCAAGCTAACGAGACCAAGGACGCTGTTCTAAGCGCACTTCCAGGTTGAAACGAAATTACGGAGAATTAAAAATGGCAATGGCAATTACTGCAAAGATGGTGGCTGAACTGCGCGCCAAGACCGACGCGCCGATGATGGAGTGCAAAAAGGCGCTGACCGAGGCTGAAGGCGACTTCGAAAAAGCTGAAGAACTGCTGCGTGTCAAGCTCGGCAGCAAGGCTGGTAAGGCGGCATCCCGCATCACCGCTGAAGGCGTGGTGGCCATGGCCCGCGAAGGCGACAATGCCGCGCTGGTGGAAATCAACTGCGAAACTGACTTTGTGACCAAGAACGACAGTTTCCTGGCTTTTGCTGAAGCGGTCGCCGAAGGCATTGTCAAGAATAACCCTGCCGATTTGGCAACCCTGGCGGCAATGCCGTTGTCCATGGACAGCTTCGGTCCTACCGTGGAAGATGTGCGCACCGGACTGATCGGCAAGATCGGTGAAAACATGACGGTTCGCCGCTTCAAGCGCTTTGCCGATGGCAAGTCCGCTGCCTACCTGCACGGCACGCGCATTGGTGTGGTGGTCGAGTTTGAAGGCGACGAAGCCGCTGCAAAGGACGTGGCCATGCATGTGGCCGCCATGAAGCCCGTGGCCTTGTCCAGCGCCGATGTGCCGGCCGATCTGGTCGCCAGGGAGCGTTCGGTCGCTGCTGCCAAGGCTGCGGAAGACGCGTCGGTCGCGCAGGCCGCTGGCAAGCCAATCCAGTCCGCTGAGATCGTCGCCAAGCGTATCGAGGGCGGCGTTCAGAAATACCTGAAGGAAGTCAGTCTGAACAACCAGACGTTCGTCAAGAACGACAAGCAGACTGTCGAGCAGATGCTCAAAGAAAAGGCGACCACTGTCAAATCCTTCACCTTGTATGTCGTCGGTGAAGGCATTGAAAAGAAGGTTGACGACTTCGCTGCCGAAGTTGCTGCCCAAGTGGCCGCCGCCAAAGGCGCCTGAGCCTTTGCGTCCATCCGGAAGGTCCTTTTTCTCCTACTCATTTCATCACGAAAGCCTCTGCATGCCAGCCTACAAGCGCATCTTGTTAAAACTGTCAGGTGAGGCTCTGATGGGCGATGACGCCTTCGGCATCAACCGCGCAACCATCGTTCGCATGGTGGAGGAAATTGCCGAGGTCACGCGCATGGGCGTCCAGGTGGCTGTGGTCATCGGTGGCGGTAATATCTTTCGCGGCGTGGCTGGTGGATCAGTTGGCATGGACCGCGCTACGGCCGACTACATGGGCATGCTGGCCACGGTCATGAATGCCCTGGCGCTTGGCGATACCATGGACAAGGCCGGCCTGATTGCCCGGGTGATGTCTGCCATTGCCATCGAGCGGGTGGTCGAGCCTTATGTCCGGCCCAAGGCTCTGCAATATTTGGAAGAGGGCAAGGTAGTGGTTTTTGCGGCTGGCACGGGAAATCCGTTTTTCACCACCGACACGGCCGCTGCATTACGCGGTGCTGAAATCGGTGCCCAAATTGTGCTCAAGGCGACCAAGGTTGACGGTGTTTATTCCGCAGATCCGAAAAAGGATCCTACGGCAACTCGTTACACCAACATCAGTTTTGACGAAGTCATCGGAAAAAATCTTGAAGTGATGGATGCCACGGCGTTCGCGTTGTGCCGCGACCAAAAACTGCCGATCAAGATTTTCAGCATTTTCAAGCATGGTGCGCTCAAGCGCGTGGTCATGGACGAGGATGAGGGTACCCTGGTCCACGTCTGAACTTGTCTGGCGCATGAGAGCGGTTTTGCATTTTTTTGAATTCAGTTATCAGGAGATTCGATAATGAGCATTGTTGAGATCAAGCAGCAGGCAACGCAAAAAATGCAGCAATCCCTGGAGTCCTTCCAGCACAACCTGACCAAAATTCGCACCGGCCGTGCCAACCCCGGTCTGCTGGATACTGTGCATGTGGACTATTACGGCTCGATGGTGCCCATTAGCCAAGTGGCCAATGTGGCGCTGCTCGATGCCCGGACCATCAGCGTTTCGCCATGGGAAAAAGCAATGGGCGCCAAGATCGAAAAAGCCATCCGCGATTCCGATCTGGGCCTGAATCCGGCGTCGCAGGGCGACCTGATCCGCGTTCCGATGCCAGCCATGACCGAAGAGCGCCGCAAGGAACTCACCAAAGTCGTGCGTGCCGAGGGCGAGCATGCCAAAGTGGCCATCCGCAACCTTCGCCGCGATGCCAATGACGGCGTCAAGAAACTGGTCAAGGACAAGTTGGCCTCCGAGGACGACGAACGCCGTTCCCAGGATGAAGTCCAGAAATCCACTGACCGTTTCATTGTTGAGGTCGACAAGATGGTTGCCAGCAAGGAACATGACCTGATGGCGGTTTGACTTCGCCTCATCTGGCCCGAAACAGCCCATGGCCACTTCCGCCCTGATCGTTCCACACCATATTGCTATCGTCATGGATGGCAATGGCCGATGGGCCAAGAAACGCTTTTTGCCACGCATTGCGGGTCACAAGCAGGGCGTTGATGCGCTCAGTGACTGCGTGAAGTCTTGCCTTGAGCGTGGTGTCCACGTGCTGACGGTGTTTGCTTTTTCCTCCGAAAACTGGAACCGGCCGTCGGACGAAGTATCTGGATTGATGGATTTGCTAGTGCTCGCGCTGGCCAAGCAAGTGCCACGCCTGAACGCCAACGGTGTCCAGCTTCACTTCATCGGAGATCGCCAACGGCTTTCCGAAAGAGTCCAAGCTGGCCTGCTGAAGGCCGAATTCAATACAGCGGGAAACCATCGACTGATCTTCAATGTGTGTTTCAACTATGGCGGACGCTGGGACATTGCCCAAGCGGCGCAGACACTGGCCAGCCGGGGCGAAGCCATCACCGAGCAGTCCCTGGACAGGGCAATGGCGCTGGCGCATGTATCGGATCCCGATCTCCTGATCCGCACCGGCGGGGAACTGCGCATCAGCAATTTCATGCTTTGGCAGGCTGCTTATTCAGAACTGTATTTTTCAGATCGCCTCTGGCCTGAATTCGACGATGCGGCGCTCGACGAAGCGATTGCCTCCTACAGCGCACGCGAACGCCGCTTCGGCAAGACCTCGGCCCAGTTGGGCACGCCGCACAAGCTTTCCACTGAAAACGCTGCCTGATGCTTAAACAGCGTGTCATCACTGCTATCGTTCTGCTGGCGATTTTGCTTCCTGCTCTTTTCTACAGGACACCGGTGCCTTTTTGCGTCCTGGCCTTGCTGATGATTGCCGCAGGAGCCTGGGAGTGGGGCCGGCTCAATGCCTTCGGGCAGGACGGCTCATTCGCGTTGGCAACGTTGTGCGTCCTGGCCTGCGGCTTGTCATGGTACGGCGGTTTGCTTGATCGGCCGCTGCCTCTTCTTTGGGCTGCTTCAGGTGCTGCCTGGGTAGTGGCAGGTGCTTGGCTTTTGCGTGTCGGCGTTGCCGGCTGGTCCAGAATTCCAAAGGCGTTGCGTCTTTGCGGCGGACTGATCGCGCTGTGGCTGGCGTGGCTGGCGATTGCCCAGGCGCGTGTCATGGGCATTGAGTTCCTGTTGTCAGTGCTGGTGCTGGTATGGGCAGCTGACATCTTTGCTTACTTCGCCGGCCGTGCATTGGGTGGTCGCTTCAGCAAGGGCAAACTGGCGCCGTCCATCAGTCCCGGCAAAAGCTGGGAAGGGGTCTGGGGCGGCATGGCCGGTGTGGTTGCGCTTTCGCTGGCCTGGGTTTTCTGGGGCGGCAATACGCTCTACAGCCAACTGGCCCAGCGTCACGGCATCGCCTTGATGCTGCTGGCTGTTATTTTTCTGGCGGCCATGAGCGTGGTGGGCGACCTGGTCGAGTCGCTGATCAAACGCAGCGCCGGTGTCAAGGATTCCAGCGGTCTGCTGCCCGGCCATGGCGGCGTGCTCGACCGTGTCGATGCACTGTTGCCCACCTTGCCGCTGGCCATGATGCTGATCACCCTGTAACCCTTTGCGGCTGGACCCTCTCATCCATGACTTTCGAAAAGCAGCGCATTACCGTCCTGGGTTCTACCGGCTCCATTGGCGTCAGCACGCTGGAGGTGATTGCACGGCACCCTGACCGTTTCGAGGTGTTTGCGTTGAGTGCCGCCACACAAGTCGATCTCATGCTTGCCCAGTGTGCGCAGTTCAAACCGCAATACGCCGTGATGGTCAGCGAGCCGCATGCCCGCTTGCTGGCTGAAAAAATCAAGTCAAATGGGCTGTCTGCGCAAGTCCTGTGTGCGCAGGATGCTCTTGAAACGATAGCATCGCACGATCAGGTCGATGCCGTGATGGCGGCGATTGTGGGCGCTGCCGGGTTGCCGTCCTGCATGGCTGCGGCACGGGCCGGAAAACGCCTGCTGCTGGCCAACAAGGAGGCACTGGTGGTCGGTGGCGACGTGTTCATGCGGGCCGTTGAAGCCGGGGGGGCCAGGCTGTTGCCGATTGACAGCGAGCATTCGGCCATCTTCCAGTCGCTGCCCGATGATGTGGCAAGCTGGCCGCGCCGGGTTGAAAAAATCATCCTGACCGCGTCAGGCGGCCCATTTCGCACCCACGCGCCTGCCAGCTTGCGCCATGTCACCCCCGAACAGGCGTGCGCGCACCCGAACTGGGTGATGGGACGCAAAATTTCGGTCGATTCAGCCACCATGATGAACAAGGCGCTCGAAGTCATCGAGGCCAAATACCTGTTTGGCATGGCACCGACGCAAATCGAAGTGGTGATCCATCCGCAAAGCATCATCCATTCCATGGTCCAGTACCACGACAGCTCGGTGGTGGCGCAATTGGGAACGCCCGACATGCGGGTGCCGATTGCCTATGGCCTGGCCTGGCCCGAGCGCATCACTTCCGGGGCCAAGACGCTGGACTTCACCAACCTGGCGAACATGACGTTTGAAGTCCCCGACGCTGCGCGCTTTCCGGGCCTGCCGCTGGCCTGGGAGGTGCTCAAGGCGCCCGTCGGTAGCGCCGCCGTCCTGAATGCTGCCAATGAAATAGCAGTGGCTGCATTTTTGGACAGGCGAATCCGCTTTGACCAGATTCATCAGGTCAACCATGCAACGCTTGAAGCGGTTTGCGTCTCTGATATCCACGATATTGAAGGCCTGCTGGCGCTCGACGCCCAGTCGCGCCGGGTTGCGGGTCATATTGCCGAACGACTGGAGTCCTGACATGCTGACGCTGATTTCCTTTCTGGTGACGCTTGGAATCCTGATTGCCGTGCACGAATACGGTCACTATCGGGTAGCCGTGGCCTGCGGCATCAAGGTGTTGAAGTTTTCTATCGGCTTTGGCAAGCCGATATTCACCTGGCGCCTCAAGGGCAAGGACACTGATTTTTCCATCGGCATGCTGCCGCTCGGCGGCTATGTGAAGATGCTCGACGAACGGGAAGCGCCGGTCGATCCGGCCGAGCGCCATCTGGCGTTCAATACCCAGCCGCTCAAGTCCCGCGCCGCGGTCGTGGCGGCGGGGCCGCTGGCCAACCTGCTACTGGCCGTGCTGCTGTATGCGGTGGTGAACTGGAGTGGTGTGCAAGAACCCAAGGCGATTCTGGCCACTCCGGTGGCCGGCTCTCTGGCAGAGCGGGCCGGGCTGAGCGGCGGCGAGATTGTCCAGAAGGCGGCTTTGGACGGCGAGGAGCTGCAAACAGTTCGTTCGTTTGAAGACCTGCGCTGGCGCCTGACCCAGGGCGCGCTTGATGGGCGGGATTTGCAGCTGGTGCTAGGCGACGACGCCAGCGCATCGACACGAACGGTTGTGTTGCCGCTCAGCAAGCTCAATGCAGCTGATGCTGATGCCCAGTTGTTCCGAAAAATTGGCATTGTCGGTCCGTGGACCGCACCGGTGATCGGGGAGGTCATAGTGGCCAGCGCCGCTGAAAACTCAGGCCTCAAGGCGGGCGATGTGGTCCAGCGCATTGGCGATATCTCGATCGTTGATGGCCAGCAATTGCGCGAAACGATTCGTGCCCATGCCCAATCGCCAGGCGCAAGTCAGGGCGCCGTTGTGCCGCAACCCTGGCAGGTTATGCGGGCAGGGCAGTCCGTGGCGCTGCAGGTCGCGCCTGAAATCCGACAGGAAAACAATGTTGCAGTGGCGCGCATCGGCGCTTACGTCGGCGCACCGCCCGAATTCGTCACGGTACGTTACGGACCGCTTGATGGCCTGTGGCAAGGCGCTGTCCGGACTTGGGAAGTGTCTGCGCTGACGCTCAAGATGATGGGGAAAATGCTCATCGGCGAAGCATCGCTGAAGAATCTGAGCGGCCCGCTCACCATTGCCGACTACGCCGGCAAGTCTGCCACCATGGGATGGACGTCGTATCTGGTATTTCTGGCCCTGGTCAGCGTCAGCCTGGGTGTTCTGAACCTGCTGCCGTTGCCGGTTCTGGACGGTGGGCACCTGATGTATTATCTTTGGGAATGGATCACCGGCCGGGGCGTGTCAGACGCCTGGATGGACCGTTTGCAGCGCGGTGGCGTTGCGATTCTTCTGGGCATGATGAGCATTGCCCTTTTCAACGATGTCGCCCGGCTTGTCGGCTAACTCCTACCAATTCATGCAAAAGAAATTAAATCGTCATCAAGTTCGTGCTGTCTGTGCCGTCGTCGCCAGTCTGTTTCTCGCCAACACGGCTTGGGCCGTTGATCCTTTCACCGTTCGGGATATCCGGGTCGAAGGTCTGCAGCGCGTCGAGCCCGGCACCATTTTTGCTTCGTTGCCTTTTCGGGCGGGTGAAACCTACAACGACGACAAGGGCTCAAGCGCCATTCGCGCCTTGTTTGGTCTGGGCCTTTTCAAGGATGTGCGGCTTGAAGTCAATGGCGATGTGCTGGTGGTGATTGTCGAAGAGCGTCCCACCATTGCCGACGTGGACTTTGTCGGCACCAAGGAGTTTGACAAGGACGTGTTGAAAAAGGCGCTTCGCGATGCCGGTATCGCTGACGGCCAGCCATTCGACAAGGCGTTGGCTGACAAGGCCGAGCAGGAACTCAAGCGCCAGTACATCAACAAGAGCCTATACGGCGTTGAGGTCATCACCACCGTCACGCCGATCGAGCGCAACCGCGTCAACCTGACGTTCAACGTGGTCGAAGGTGATGTGGCAAAAATCAAGGAAATCCACATCACCGGCAACAAGGCGTTCAGCGAGTCGACGCTGCTCGGCCTGTTCGATCTGGATACCGGCGGCTGGCTGAGCTGGTACACCAAGTCCGACCGTTATTCGCGTGCCAAGCTGAATGCTGACATTGAAGTCCTGCGCTCGTATTACCTGTCGCGCGGCTACCTGGAGTTCAAGGTTGATACCACGCAGGTGGCGATTTCTCCCGACAAGCAGAGCATTGCCATCACGCTGAATGTGACTGAAGGTGAGCGTTTTGTGGTGTCCGGCGTCAAGCTGGAAGGCAACTTCCTGGGCAAAGATGAAGAATTCAAGTCGCTGGTTGCCATCAAGGCAGGCGAGCCCTATAACGCCGATGCGGTGGCTGAAACCATCAAGGCATTTACTGACCACTTCGGCGTTTTTGGCTTTGCTTTTGCCAGGGTCGAGGCGGTTCCCGACATCGACCGTACAAACAACCGCGTCGCTTTTGTGCTTCAGGCCGAGCCTTCCCGCCGCGCCTACGTGCGGCGCATCAATGTATCGGGCAACAACCGCACCCGCGACGAAGTTGTGCGCCGCGAGTTCCGGCAGTTCGAATCGTCCTGGTATGACGGCGACAAGATCCGCCTTTCGCGTGACCGCGTCGACCGCCTGGGATTCTTCACCGAAGTGAATGTGGAAACGCAAGAAGTGACCGGCACGCCTGATCAGGTGGACATCACCGTCAATGTTGCTGAAAAGCCCACCGGCAACCTGCAACTCGGCGCCGGTTATTCCAGCGCCGACAGCGTTTCGCTGATGTTCGGCATCAAGCAGGAAAACGTCTTTGGCTCTGGCAACTACCTGGGCATTGAAGTCAACACCAGCAAATCGAATCGCCAGTTGGTGTTGAGCACGATCGACCCCTATTTCACCGCTGACGGAATTTCTCGCTCCATCGACGTTTACGACCGGACGTCACAGCCCCTTTCAGGGCAGGGGGGCGACTACAAACTGAAGACGCGCGGCGCGAGCATCCGTTTTGGCGTTCCGTTTACCGAAACCGACACGGTGTACTTTGGCTCCGGCTACGAGTCGCTGACGATCGTTCCTGGCAACAACCTGCCGGTCAGCTACCAAGACTACATCAATAAGTTTGGCGAAAAAAGCAACTCCATTCCCTTGACCGTGGGATGGTCGCGCGACAGCCGTGACAGTGCCTTGGTGCCGACTTCCGGACGTTTCCAGCGTGTCTATGGCGACTGGGGTATTGCCGGTGATATCCGCTTTGTGCGGGCTAATTACCAAGTCCAGCAGTACATCCCGTTGAACAAGCAATTCACACTGGCCCTGAACGGCGAACTGGGATGGGGAAAAGGGCTGAACGGCCAACCATATCCACTGTTCAAGAATTACTATTCGGGCGGCCTGGGCTCGGTGCGCGGTTTCCAGCAGGGATCGCTGGGCCCTCGCGACAGCTCCGGCCTGTCCGTTGGCGCACCGAAAAAGCTGACGCTCAACGCCGAACTGATCGCACCGTTTCCAGGTGCCGGAAACGACCGCACCTTGCGCATGTACGGATTTGTTGACGCCGGCAACGTGTTCAAGGACAGCTATAAACTCAGCGGCCCCGATGGCCTCAGGGCGTCAACCGGCCTGGGCATCAGCTGGATTTCTCCCGTCGGCCCGCTGCGCATAGCCTATGCCGTGCCGCTGCGTAAACAGGCCGGCGATAAAATCGAACGTTTGCAATTCCAAATTGGTACCTCTTTTTAATGAAAAATTTTTCCAGCAAAATTCTCCTCGGCCTGGTGATGGCAATTGCCGGCTTTTCGGCCAGCGCGCAGGAATTCAAGGTGGGCGTCGTCAACCTTGACCGCATTTTCCGCGAGGCCAATTCGGCCAAGGCTGCCCAGACCAAGCTGGAACAGGAATTCAGCAAGCGTGAAAAGGAACTGACTGACCTTGGTAGCCAGCTGAAGACGCAATCGGACAAGTTCGAGCGTGAAGCCCCGACGCTGGCGGAAACCCAGCGCACCGTGCGCCAGCGGCAACTGGTTGATCAGGACCGGACCTTCCAGACCAAGCGCCGCGAATTCCAGGAAGACCTGAGTGCCCGCAAGAATGAAGAATTGCAACTGGTCATCGAGCGCGCCAACAAGGTCGTCAAAACCCTGGCGGAAAGCGAAAAATACGACTTGATTCTTCAGGAATCGGTGTACGTCAATCCCAAGCATGACATCACCGACAAGGTCATCAAGGCGCTGAACGCTTCCAAGTAATTTTTCCAGTGGCCCGCATGCGCATGAGCGGGGAAAGGCCAAATTCCTCATGACGCTTAAACTTGCTGACATCATCCGGCTGCTGGCTGACCAGGTGCCGGCCGAACTGGTAGGCAATCCGGAATTGCTGATTGACCGTCTGTCAACGCTGGAAGCGTCGGGTCCGAACGACCTGACCTTCCTCAGCCATCCGAAGTACCTTGCCCAGCTTGCGCAAACAGCGGCGGGCTGCGTGATCGTCGCGCCTTCCCTGCGCGATGCCGCCCTGAAGCGCGTTCCGTGCATTGTGGTGGACGATCCTTACCATTACTTTGCCCTGGTTACCCAACTCTGGAAACGGCTGCATGCACCGGATGCCGCGCCTGCCATCCATTCGAGCGCCTTCATTGATCCGACCGCCAGCATTGGCCCGAATGTGTCGATAGGCGCGTTCGCCTGCATTGATGGCGGTGCGGTGATTGGCGAAGGCGCGCGGATCGGCGCTCAATGTGTCATTGGTGTGAACGCTTTCATTGGTGCGCGCAGCCGGCTTTCGGCACGCGTAACCGTGGCTGAAGGCTGCAGCATCGGCGAGCGCTGCATCATCCATCCAGGCGCCGTGATTGGCGCGGACGGATTCGGCTTTGCCCCGCATGCAGGCCAGTGGGTCAAGATCGAGCAGCTGGGCGCGGTGCGCATCGGCAATGATGTGGAAATCGGCGCCAATACCTGTATTGACCGGGGCGCCCTGCAGGACACCGTGCTCGAAGACGGTGTCAAGCTCGACAACCTGGTGCAGATCGGCCATAACGTGCGGGTAGGCCAGCACAGCGCGATGGCGGGCTGCGCCGGTGTCGCTGGCAGCGCGACGATTGGCGCGCATTGCACCGTGGGGGGCGGCGCCATCGTACTGGGTCATTTGCGGCTGGCCGATGGCGTGCATGTATCGGCCGCCACGACCGTGACCCGATCGCTTTTGCAGCCGGGCCATTACACCGGCCTGTTCCCCATCGACGACAATGCCGCCTGGGAAAAAAATGCCGCCACGCTCAAGCAGCTTCATGCGCTGCGTGAACGGCTCAAACAAACAGAAAAAAACCTGCTGCAACTGCAGGACAGCCTCAAAAAAGAAAAATCATGATGGACATTCACCAGATTCTCAAGTTATTGCCGCACCGTTATCCCATCTTGCTGGTCGATCGGGTGCTGGAGATCGAAACCGGGAAAAGCATCAAGGCGTTGAAAAACGTCACCATCAACGAGCCTTTTTTCATGGGCCATTTCCCCAAGCATCCGGTCATGCCTGGCGTGCTGATGATCGAGGCGATGGCGCAGGCGGCGGCGTTGCTGTCTTTCTCCACGCTGGGCGTCACGCCTGACGACAAGACGGTGTATTACTTTGCCGGCATTGATGGCGCGCGCTTCAAGCGTCCCGTGACCGCTGGCGACCAGATGATCATGGATGTGAGCCTGCTGCGCATGAAGGCCGGTATTTTCAAGTTCAAGGGCGTGACCCGCGTCGACGGAAACATTGCCTGCGAGGCCGAACTAATGTGCACCATGCGCACGGTGGCCTGAGGAGGCGGTCATGACGCTGCCAGCCGCGCCTTCGGGCATCCATGCGACGGCCCTGGTTGACCGCCAGGCCCAGCTCGACAGTTCGGTGATCGTCGGGCCTTACACGGTGATCGGCCCCCATGTCAGCATAGGCGCGGGCACGACGGTCGGCGCGCATTGCGTGATCGAAGGCCACACCAGCATTGGCATTGACAACCGCATTTTCCAGTTCAATGCGCTGGGCGGCGTGCCGCAGGACAAGAAATACGCAGGGGAGCCGTGCCAGTTGGTGATTGGTGACCGCAACACGATTCGCGAGTTCTGCACCTTCAACATCGGCTCGCCCGGTGACCTGGGCGTGACCCGCATGGGCAACGACAACTGGATCATGGCTTACGTGCATGTGGCGCACGACTGTGTAGTGGGCAACCACACGATTTTTGCCAACAACACCACGCTGGGCGGTCACGTACATATTGACGACTGGGTGATCCTTGGCGGCTTCACCGGAGTGCACCAGTTCGTGCGGCTGGGTGCGCACAGTTTTACTGCCGTTTCTTCGGTGGTGCTGGCTGATTTGCCGCCCTTTGTCATGTGCCAGGGCCAGCCCGCCAAAGCGCGCTCGATGAACTTTGAAGGCTTGCGCCGCCGGGGTTTTTCGGCCGACCGTATTTCAGCCGTCAAGGCCATGCACAAGGCGCTGTACCGTGACGGCCTGACGCTGGAACAGGCCAAGCTGCAGATCGCTGAATTAACTAAAAAGCATACAGAATCCAAGCCAGACGTGCAGATGATGCTCTCGTTTTTAGAGCAAGCCACGCCGCAGCGCGGAATCGTTCGCTAGGGCCGCAATGTTGGCCGTGTCACGACCTCCGCACCCCCGGAGCGAGGAGGGGTCTTCTTATGATTCAAGCGCACCCTCGGCTCCCAACATTGCCATGGTCGCAGGTGAAACCTCGGGTGACCTGCTGGCAGGCTTGCTACTTGACGGCCTCAAGTCGCGCTGGCCGGCCCTGACGTCTGGCGGCATCGGTGGTGGGCAAATGGCCTGTCGGGGATTCCAGGCCTGGTGGCCGAGCGAAAAACTGGCCGTGCGCGGCTATGTCGAGGTGCTGCGCCACTACCGTGAAATTTCTGGCATCCGCGAGCAACTGAAAAAGCGCTTGTTGACGGGCCCAGGGCCGCGTCCCGATGTTTTCATCGGCATCGATGCCCCTGATTTCAACCTCGGGCTGGAGGCGGCGCTGAAGGCCGAGGGTATCAGGACGGTGCAGTTCATCTGTCCCTCCATCTGGGCCTGGCGGGCTGACCGGGTGGAAAAAATCAGGCGCAGCGTGGACCATGTGCTGTGCATCTTTCCGTTTGAGCCGGCCCTGCTAGCAGCCCACGGAATTGCCGCGACCTATGTTGGCCATCCGCTGGCGGCCGTGATTCCGATGCAGCCGGACCGCCAGGCGGCCCGGCACGCGCTGGGCTTGTGCAACGAAGACACGGTCGTCGCCATTTTGCCGGGCAGCCGGAAATCGGAAATCGAGTACTTGGCTTTTCGATTCTTTCAGGCTGCAGCGCTGATCAAGCAGTCACATCCCGCTATTCAATTCATAGTGCCGGCGATTCCCGCGCTGAAAGACCTGATCGAGCAGCTGGCGGATCAGGCTGGCGTCCGCGCCCATATGCAGATCGTCGCAGGCCAGTCGCACACCGTACTGGCTGCCTGCGATGTCACGCTGATTGCCAGCGGCACTGCGACGCTGGAAGCGGCGTTGTTCAAGCGTCCCATGGTGATTGCCTACAACATGAACTGGCTGTCGTGGCAGATCATGCAGCGCAAGCAACTGCAGCCCTGGGTCGGCCTGCCGAATATTTTGTGCCGCGATTTTGTCGTGCCTGAACTGCTGCAGGACCAGGCATCGCACGTGGCACTGGCGCACGCGTTGCGTGAATGGATTGATGCAAAATCCTCGGCCCCTGAGAAAATAAGGGCCGTCGAACAGCGATTCACCCAACTGCATGCAGAACTGCAGCGAGACACTTCTCAATTGGCCACCGATGCAATCCAGAAAATCCTTGAAACCTGAGCAGACTGTCCTTTCGTGGGACACGCCTGGCTTGATGGCCGGAGTCGATGAAGCCGGGCGCGGGCCGCTGGCCGGGCCGGTCGTTGCGGCCGCCGTCATTCTGGACCCATTCAATCCCATTGCGGGCCTGGCCGATTCAAAAAAACTCACGGCTCTGCGGCGCGAGAAGCTTTATGACGAAATCCAGGCCAAGGCGCTGTGCTGCTCGATTGCCATGGCGACCGTGGAAGAAATTGACCGCCTGAATATTCTGCAGGCGACCTTGCTGGCGATGAAGCGGGCGGTGGAAAGCCTCCGGCTCAAGCCTTCAAAAGTACTGGTTGATGGCAATCAGCTGCCCCGGTTGCTGATCCTGGCCGAGGCGATTGTCAAGGGCGATGCACTGGTGCCGGCCATTTCGGCGGCGTCGATTCTGGCCAAGGTCTACCGCGACCGCTGGTGCGGCGACTATCACCTGCAGTACCCGCAGTACGGTTTTGCCGGCCACAAGGGCTATGGCACGGCCGAACACCTGGCCGCCTTGCGCCAGTACGGCGCCTGCCCCCAGCACCGGCGTTCGTTTGCGCCCGTGGCCGGGGTGTTGCGATGACCAGCGGCTTTTCCGTTCCCGTCACGCATGTTTCGTCACGCGACAACCTCCTGGTCAAGGACCTGCACCGGCTGTCGCACGACAACACCGCTTACCGCAAACAGGGCCGCGTCTGGCTGGAGGGCGACCACCTGTGCCGTGCCGCACTGGCGCGCGGCCTGAAACCTGCACTGGCCGTATTTTCAGAGTCTTTTTGGCCTCTTGCGCATGCTGAGTGGGCATCAGTAGCTATGAAAAACATAGTTATGGCCGATGCGCTCCTGCCCGAGATCAGCGGACTCGAATCGCCAGCGCGCATGGGCTTTGTGCTCGAACTGCCCGCCGTGCCTGAACTCCAGTCCGGCGTGGCGTCGGTCATCCTGGACCGTGTGCAGGATGCCGGCAATGTGGGCTCCATCCTGCGCAGTGCGGCAGCTTTCGGCTTCAGCCAGATCATCGCGCTCAAGGGAACGGCCGCGCTGTGGTCGCCCAAAGTGCTGCGCGCCGGCATGGGTGCGCACTTTGCCTTGCGCCTGGTAGAAGGCGTTGACCCCGAGGTATTGGCGGAACTCGCGGTGCCGATTGTGGTGACGAGTTCACACCACGGCAGCTTCGTCCATCAGCAGAAATTGCCCATGCCGTGCGCCTGGGCGATGGGCCACGAAGGGCAGGGCGTCAGCGATGACCTCATGGCCCGCGCCAGCCTGAAGGTGCGCATCGACCAACCCGGCGGCGAAGAATCCCTGAACGTCGCCGCCGCCGCCGCGATCTGCCTGTACGCCAGTTCACTGTCGCTTGCCACGCGCTGATCTAGCCCAATAAGCGACTTTAAACGCACGAAGCTCTGAAGGCGCAGCAAAAACTGCATAGCTCCAAACGCGAAACGCCAAGTACCAGGTGCGAGGCAATGCACGGCAAGAGGCGCAAGGCTTCCCAAAGCCAGCAAGGGCCGCGGAACCGGCTTTGCCGGGCCGCAGGCGCAGCGGCCCCCTCGGGGGGGGCAGCGAACCACACGAAGTGGGGAGCGTGGGGGCGCTATAATCGTGGGCTTTTCAAATCACAGCTTCGCCCAAGCGCAAACCAAGCAAAACCCTTCACAAAAGCAGCCCGCAAGCGTCTGACAAGACCTTTTTGTGGACGTTTGGGCGAACCGTACACAACCGGAGAACCCAGTGCTTTTGTCTCTACAGGGAAATACCCCTCCCGCCATTCTGGCGCTCGCAGACGGCACGGTCTTTATTGGCAATTCGATTGGAGCTGCCGGCTCCACGATCGGCGAGGTGGTGTTCAACACCGCCATGACCGGGTACCAGGAAATCCTCACGGACCCGAGCTATTGCCAGCAGATCGTCACCCTCACTTATCCGCATATCGGCAACTACGGCATCAATGCCGAAGACATTGAAGCCAGCAAGGTGCATGCCGCCGGCCTGATCATCAAGGACTTGCCGCTGATTGCGTCGAACTTTCGCGCCACCATGACCCTGGCCGAGTACCTGGTCAGGGAAAACATCGTGGCGATTGCCGGGATCGATACCCGGCAACTGACCCGCCACCTGCGCATGCACGGCGCGCAAAACGGCTGCATCCTGGCGCTCGCGCCTGGCGAGGCGGTGAGCCAGCCGGCCATCGACAAGGCGGTTGCAACGGCCAAGGCGGCGCCCAGCATGGACGGGCTGGACCTGGCCAAAGTGGTGTCGGTCAAGCACACCTATGAATGGACCCAGACCGAGTGGAAACTCGGGTCAGGTTACGGCGTGCAGATCACGCCCCGCTTTCATGTGGTGGCGTTTGACTTCGGCGTGAAGAAAAACATTCTGCGCATGGTGGCCGAACGAGGTGCGCGCATCACGGTCGTGCCGGCGCAGACCTCGGCGGTTGACGTGCTCAAGCTTCAACCCGACGGCATTTTTCTGGCCAATGGCCCCGGTGATCCGCAGGCCTGCGACTACGCGATTGAAGCGGTCCGCGAACTGATTGAAACCGGCATCCCGACATTTGGCATCTGCCTGGGCCACCAGATCATGGCGCTGGCCGGCGGTGCCAAGACTTTCAAGATGAAGTTCGGCCATCACGGCGCCAACCATCCGGTCAAAGACCTGGACACCGGCCGCGTCAGCATCACCAGCCAGAACCACGGTTTTGCGGTCGATGAAACCACGCTTCCCGCCAATTTGCGGCCGACGCACATCAGCCTGTTTGACGGCACGCTGCAGGGATTGGCCCGCACCGACAAGCCGGCGTTCTGTTTCCAGGGCCATCCTGAGGCGTCGCCCGGACCCCACGATATTTCATACTTGTTCGACCGCTTCACGGCGCTGATGGCGCAAAGCCAGGAGAAGAAGAATGCCTAAGCGCACAGACATCAAATCGGTCCTCATCATCGGCGCCGGCCCGATCATCATCGGCCAGGCCTGCGAGTTCGACTATTCCGGCGTTCAGGCCTGCAAGGCGCTGCGGGAGGAGGGCTACAAGGTCATCCTGATCAACAGCAACCCGGCCACGATCATGACCGACCCGGCCACCGCCGACGTGACCTACATCGAGCCGATCACCTGGCAGACGGTGGAAAAAATCATCGCCAAGGAACGGCCTGATGCCATCCTGCCGACCATGGGGGGCCAGACTGCGCTCAATTGCGCGCTCGATTTGTGGCGCAACGGCGTGCTGGAAAAATATGATGTCGAGCTGATCGGCGCCAAGCCCGAAGCCATCGACAAGGCCGAAGACCGGCTGAAGTTCAAGGACGCGATGACCAAGATTGGTCTCGGGTCGGCACGCTCGGGCATTGCGCACACGCTGGAAGAAGCCTGGACCGTGCAGAAAACATTGGGTTTCCCCACCGTGATCCGCCCCAGCTTCACGCTGGGCGGCACGGGCGGCGGCATTGCCTACAACCCGGAAGAGTTCGAGGAAATCTGCAAGCGCGGCATCGAAGCGTCACCGACCAGCGAGCTGCTGATCGAGGAATCGCTGCTCGGCTGGAAAGAGTACGAGATGGAAGTGGTGCGCGACACCGCCGACAACTGCATCATCGTCTGCTCGATTGAAAACCTCGACCCGATGGGCGTTCACACCGGTGACTCGATCACCGTGGCACCGGCCCAGACGCTCTCCGACAAGGAATACCAGATCCTGCGCAATGCCAGTCTAGCCGTGCTGCGCGAAATCGGCGTCGATACCGGCGGCTCCAACGTGCAGTTTTCCATCAATCCGGATGATGGCCGTATGGTGGTGATCGAGATGAATCCGCGCGTGTCGCGTTCGTCGGCACTGGCTTCCAAGGCCACGGGTTTCCCGATTGCCAAGGTCGCAGCCAAGCTGGCTGTCGGCTACACGCTCGACGAACTGCGCAACGAAATCACCGGCGGCGCGACGCCCGCGAGCTTCGAGCCCAGCATCGACTATGTAGTCACCAAGATTCCACGTTTTGCGTTTGAAAAATTCCCGACTGCCGATTCGCGCCTGACGACGCAGATGAAGTCGGTTGGCGAAGTCATGGCGATGGGCCGCACTTTCCAGGAGTCGTTTCAGAAAGCCTTGCGCGGGCTGGAAGTCGGCGTGGACGGCATGAACGAGAAAACCCAGGACCGTGAAGTGCTGGAAAAGGAACTCGGCGCGCCGGGCCCGGACCGCATCTGGTATGTAGGCGACGCGTTTGCCATGGGCTTGAGCGTCGATGAAGTGTTTGAACTGACAAAAATCGATCGCTGGTTCCTGGTGCAGATCGAGCAGATCGTCAAGATCGAGCTGGAGCTGGAAACCACGACGCTGGACCAGATCGATGCCGTCACGCTGCGCGCGCTGAAGCAAAAAGGCTTTTCCGACCGCCGACTGGCGCGTCAGCTCAAGACCACCGACACGGCGATCCGTGAAAAGCGTATCGCGCTGGGCGTGCGCCCGGTCTACAAGCGTGTCGACACCTGCGCGGCCGAGTTCGAAACCAACACCGCCTACCTGTACTCGACCTATGAGGCCGAGGGCAGCGAATGCGAAGCGGCGCCCTCCGACAAGAAGAAGATCATGGTGCTGGGCGGCGGTCCGAACCGTATCGGCCAGGGCATCGAGTTTGACTATTGCTGCGTTCACGCTGCCATGGCGATGCGTGAAGATGGTTACGAGACCATCATGGTCAACTGCAATCCCGAGACGGTTTCGACCGACTACGACACCAGTGACCGCCTGTACTTTGAGCCGCTGACGCTGGAAGACGTGCTGGAAATCGTTGACAAGGAAAAGCCGTTTGGCGTGATCGTCCAGTACGGTGGCCAGACGCCCTTGAAGCTGGCGCTCGACCTTGAGGCCAACGGCGTTCCCATCATCGGCACCTCGCCCGACATGATCGACGCAGCCGAAGACCGCGAGCGTTTCCAGAAGCTGCTGCATGCGCTGGCGCTGCGCCAGCCGCCCAACGCCACGGCCCGCACCGAGCCTGAAGCGCTTGAAAAAGCCGCTGCGCTGGGTTATCCGCTGGTGGTGCGCCCGAGCTATGTGCTGGGCGGCCGGGCCATGGAAATCGTCCATGAGCAGCGCGACCTGGAGCGTTACATGCGCGAAGCCGTCAAGGTCAGCCATGACTCGCCGGTGCTGCTGGACCGCTTCCTGAACGATGCGATTGAATGCGATGTCGACTGCATCCGGGATTCGGAAGGCAAGACCTTCATCGGTGGCGTGATGGAGCACATCGAGCAGGCCGGCGTTCACAGCGGCGACTCGGCGTGTTCGCTGCCTCCGTATTCGCTAAGCTTGGAGACCGTCACCGAGATCAAGCGCCAGACCGCCGCCATGGCAGAAGCACTCCATGTGGTCGGCCTCATGAATGTGCAATTTGCCATTCAACACATCGATGGCCTGGATGTCATCTACGTACTGGAAGTGAATCCACGCGCCTCGCGCACGGTACCGTTTGTCAGCAAGGCCACGGGCATCCAGCTGGCCAAGGTGGCGGCGCGCTGCATGGTCGGCCAGTCGCTGGCATCGCAAGGCGTGATTCATGAAGTCACGCCGCCTTACTTCAGCGTGAAAGAAGCGGTATTTCCCTTCGTCAAGTTCCCCGGCGTGGACACGATTCTTGGCCCTGAAATGAAGTCCACTGGCGAGGTCATGGGGGTGGGCAAGACCTTTGGCGAGGCGTTTGTGAAGTCGCAGATCGGCGCCGGTACCAAGCTGCCAACGTCCGGCAAGGTTTTCCTGACTGTCAAGAACAATGACAAGTCGCGTGCTGTTGACGTGGCGCGCGCACTGGTTGATCTCAAGTTCGAACTGGTCGCCACCAAGGGCACGGCCGCAGCCATCAACGCAGCCGGCATTGCCTGCGGCGTGGTCAACAAGGTGACGGAAGGCCGGCCACACGTTGTGGACATGATCAAGAGCAACGAGATTGCGCTGGTCATCAACACCGTGGAAGAGCGGCGCAATGCGATCGCCGATTCGCGGCAGATCCGCACCTCGGCGTTGCTGGCCCGCGTGACGACCTTCACCACCATTGCCGGCGCAGAAGCGGCAGTGGAGGGCATGAAGTACCTGGACAACCTGAGCATTTATTCGATCCAGGAACTGCACGCCCAGCTGGGCGCGCAGGCGGCCTGACGATCAGGTGAAACACCCGCTTGACCTAGCCGAACATGCATTAAACTAAAACGTCAAGACGATTCAACATACCGCCGCCAGGTGACTGGTGGCGGTTTCGCATTTTGCAGGACCCAAACATGACCACTTTACCCATCACCAAGCGCGGCGCGGAAAAGCTGAAAGCCGAATTGCACAACCTCAAGACGGTTCAGCGCCCGTGGGTCATCAACGCGATTTCCGAAGCCAGGGCACAGGGTGACCTGAGCGAAAACGCCGAATACGAAGTCGCCAAGGACCGCCAGGGTTTCATCGAAGGCCGCATCCAGGAAGTCGAAGGCAAGCTGTCGGCTGCCCAGATCATCGACCCGTCCACCTTCGAGCCGGGAACCCGCGTGGTGTTTGGCTCGACCGTCAAGCTCGAAGACGAAGCCACCGGCGACAGCGTGACCTACCAGATCGTGGGTGAAGACGAGGCCGATATCAAGCTGGGGCTGGTCAACATCGGCTCGCCGATTGCCCGCGCCTTGATCGGCAAGGATGAGGGCGACAGCGCCGAAGTGCAGGCACCTGGCGGCATCCGCCGCTACGAGATCGTGTCGGTCAGCTACCTTTGATGCAGCCGCCGGCGCGTCAGCGAATCGGGCTGCTGGCGGCGGCCCTGTGGTGGGGCAGCTTGACGGCGCTGGGTTTTGTCGTCGTGCCGATGCTGTTCATGCACCTGGGAAGTCCGGCGGCTGCCGGCGCCATGGCCGCCAAACTGTTTGGCGCGCAAACATGGATCAGCAGCGGCTGCGCCCTGTTGATGCTCATGGTTTTTAAGCAAAAAAATGGTATTGCGCAAGCTGGGAAAGCACAGGCAGCTATGAAATTCATAGTGGCCGGCATGTTGCTGGCCTTGCTGGTCGAGTTTGCCGTGGCACCGCGCATTGTCAGTGCCCGCGCTGACGGCGGCAACCTGCGGCTCTGGCACGGACTGGGCAGCGCGATGCTGCTGGGCCAGTGGCTGTGCGCCGGATCCACGCTTTGGCGCCTGAGCGGCCGACCTGAGCGCTAGCCACTCGGCGCGGCGTCGAATGGCACCGCTTGAGTGAGCGGGTCGCTGCCAGCTTCAGCAGCGTTCTGCCGCTTCCAAGGTGTTGACCAGCAGCATGGTGATGGTCATCGGACCGACGCCGCCGGGCACCGGCGTGATGTAGCCCGCCACCTGCCGAACGCTGTCAAAATCCACATCGCCGCAGAGCTTGCCTTCGCCAGGCTCGCCTTCAGGAACGCGGTTCATGCCCACGTCAATCACCACCGCGCCGGGTTTGACCATGTCGGCCGTCAGCACGTTGCGCTTCCCAACTGCCGCCACAATCACGTCGGCCTGCAACGTGATGGCCTTCAGGTCGGCCGTGGCACTGTGGCAAACCGTGACGGTGGCGTTTTTCTGCAGCAGCATCAGCGCCATCGGCTTGCCGACGATGTTGCTGCGGCCAATCACCACCGCATGCTTGCCGCGCAGGTCGTAGCCGATGCTCTCCAGCATCTTCATGCAGCCGTAGGGTGTGCACGGCCAGAAGCCGGGTTGGCCCACCATCAACGCACCGGCGCTGCCGACATGAAAGCCGTCCACGTCTTTGGCCGGTGAAATCGCCTCGATGACCTTTTGCGCGTCAATATGTGCCGGCAGCGGCAACTGCACCAGGATGCCGTGAATCGCCGCATCGTTGTTCAGCGCCTCGACGCGTGCCAGCAGTTCGGCTTCACTCAAATCGGCCGGGTAGCGCTCCAGCACCGAATGCAGGCCGTTGTCTTCACAAGCCTTGACCTTGTTACGCACATACACCTGGCTGGCCGGGCTGTCGCCGACCAGCACCACGGCCAGTCCCGGCGTGATGCCGCGGGCGCGGAGAAGCGTGGCGCGCTGGGCGACTTCGCCTCGGAGTTGGCGTGAAAGGGCGTTGCCATCGATGAGTTGGGCGGTCATGTTCTTGAGCTTCAAGTAAAAACGCCCGTCAGCGCAAGTGCCACGGGCGTAAAGTGCTATTAAAAGAGGAGTTTCTGGTGGGGCTCAAGCCTTGGGCGCGATGGAACCCAGTGCGATTTTCAGCAGGTCTGCAACGGTATTGGCATTGAGCTTTTCCATGATGTTGGCGCGGTGCGCCTCGACCGTCTTGATGCTGATGCCCAGGTCGTCTGCAATTTGCTTGTTCAGGCGGCCGGCGACAATTCGGTCCAGGACCTGCGCTTCTCGTGACGTCAGCTTGGCCAGCAGCGCGTCGCGGCTGGCCGACTGTTGATGGTCGTTGAAGGCATCCTTGGCCTGCGCCAGCATGCGTTCGACCAAGTCCACCAGCGCGTCTTCCTGAAAGGGTTTCTGGATGAAATCCATCGCGCCCTTTTTCATGGTGTCCACCGCCATCGGCACGTCGCCGTGTCCTGTGATGAAGACGATGGGCAGCGGTGACTTGCGTTCCATCAGACGGTCCTGCAACTCCAGCCCGGTCATGCCGCCCATGCGGATGTCGACAATCAGGCAAGCCACTTCGCGCGCATCGTAGCGGCTTAGGAATGTTTCGGCCGAGTCGAAACAGCGCACCCGGTAATCCTTGCCTTCAAGCAGCCATTGCAGCGAGTCACGAACACCTTCGTCGTCATCGACGACATAGACCGTGCCTTTTTTGGGTATCAAACTCATGCCTTGCTTTCTTCGTAAACTTGAATGGAAATGGTGGAGTTTTTCTAGGAGCTGCCCGCAACTTCGGGGGTTATGGTGTCGGTGGTTGAAGCTGCCGGTGATGTCAAGGATATTACCGGAATCCAGAAGGTAAACCGGCAGCCGACGACGTCTTCTCCATTGTAGAGGTTGACCGCTTCCAGCCTGCCCTGGTGGGACTCGACAATGCTGCGGCACAGTTTCAAGCCAATGCCCATACCCTCGGCCTTGGTTGAATAGAAGGCCTCAAACAAACGTTCCATGACCTCCGGCGAGATGCCCTGGCCGGAATCCAGAACCGAGAACTCCACCACGCCCTGGCCGTTGATCTGCTTCGGCAACACCTGTAACTCGACATTACGCTGGGCTGTGGGTCGGTGCGACTGGGCAATCGACTCGGCCGCATTTTTCATCAGGTTGATCAGCACCTGCTCAATCAAAATCCGGTCTACCATTACGTCGGGCAGGCGTGCGGCAATGTGATGGGTGAGCCGAACATGGTGACGCCGGAGTTCGATTTCCGCCAGTTCCATGGCATTGCTCACCAGCGTCGCCACCTCCGCCGACGTGCGGTTGGGTTCGCTGCGTTTGACGAAGGCGCGGATGCGCTGGATGATCTGCCCGGCGCGCCAGGCCTGCTTGGCAGTTTTTTCCAGCGCCACCAGCAGGTCGTCGTTGCTGATCTGGTTGGCCTTGATGCGCGACACCATGCCGTTGCAGTAGTTGTTGATGGCGGTCAGCGGCTGATTCAGTTCGTGGGCCACGCTCGACGCCATTTCGCCCATGGTGATCAGGCGGCTGGCGTTCTGCGCACGTTCGTTCTGCTGCGCAGCCTGTTCCTCGGCATGGCGTCGCGGCGTGATGTCGGTGGCAATCACCATCTGCGCCAGACGGCCATCTACCCAGGTCAAATAACGCGAACGCACTTCCAGCCATTTGGCCAGTTCGGGAACGAAGATCTCGGCGTTGGCGGTTTGGGCATCGGTCAGCGCATCGGTCGGAAAACCAGCCATGTCATCCACTGCGTCGAGGGCATCGCCCGACGGTTTGAAGGTAGGTACTCCGACCTGCGCCACCAGGTTCACATGGCTTGACGCCTGGCCGCTAAACCAGGAGCGGTACAGCCGGTTGGCAAACAGCAACTCGCTGCCGCCCATGGGCGCCACGGAAACGGCAGCGTCCAGACCCTCAAGGACCGTGGTGAAACGTTCGTAGGACGCGGTGAGTTCCTCGCGGATTCGCTTGGGTTCGGTGATGTCGGTCATCGACGTCATCCAGCCGGTTTGCTGGCCACGCGGATCGATCAGCGGCGACACATACATGCGGGCATCAAAGATGTTGCCGTTCTTGCGCTTGACGCGGACTTCAAATCCGCCAGCCGGCGTCCTGCCGTGCAGTTCGTCCTCTAGCCGGCCCATCAAGATGCCGATTTCCGATTCGGGCCAGTGCGGGAATGGTGCGGTGCAGCCGACGAGTTCATCTTCGTTGAGACCGGTCATCTGGCAAAAAGCCGGGTTGACATAAGTGATGCGGCCCTGCAGGTCAAGCGCGCGCATGCCTGTCAGCATCGAGTTCTCCATCGCACGCCGAAAATGGGTTTCGGTCTGCAGCGCTTCCTGCGCCTGGACCCGGCGTCGGGTGTGGCGCCAGTTGCCCAGCAGCATCCATACGGTCAATGCGCTCAGCGCACTGACCAGCCAGAAAAAGCCACTGCCCACCACGCCCTGCGAGGCGCGGTAGCCTTCAGCGCGGATCAGGAGGCCATTGCCCACTGGCGATACCGGAATCTCGTACTTGGCCGCGCCTTCGGTCCAGGGCAGGAGCCGCGCCGCGCCGTCGCGGACCGGTGGCAGGTTACCGGCCAGCACCGTCTCCTTGTCGTCCACCAAGGCAACGGCATACTTGGCCGTGATTTCGGTCGGAATGCCAAAGCGCAACAGCCCGTCCACTGAATACTCCCCCATGATCACGCCGGCAAACCTGCCCTGTTCGTCCAGCGGAACCTGCAGCTGCAGGCTAGCTGCGTTAGAGCGCCGCGTGTCCTGCACGATCAGCGGCCTGGAATAAACCGGCTGGCGCAGGTCGCGCGCCAGTTCGTAGGTTCCGTCGGTTTCACCCAGTTTAAGTTGCTCACCGACATTGCGCGACCCGATGGCGTTCGCACTGGGCGAAACATACGATGCCTTGATGCTCCGCCGATTGTCGATCCAGCTTATCGCCATCAATTCCGGATTCTGGTTGACCAGCGCTTCCGCCTGAATCAGGAATTCCTCGGCATCAATCTCGTGGTTGGACACGTCCCGGCCGATTCGCATCAGTTGCTCCTGCCGTTCCAGCAGCCGCAGCCGAAGACGTTGCTGGGCATATTCGACATCGCGGGTGACGGCCTGCTGTTCGCGGTCTATCTCTTCGATGCGCAGGTAGCCGAAGGCTGCAATCACGGCCGCCAGAAAAAGAACCACGGAAAACAGCGGTCCCAGCGCAATGAACCGGTCCTGGCGAGACGGGGACTGTTTGCGCCACCAGCGTCGCCACAACGCCACAGACGCAGGACTGGCTGTTGTGTCAGCGGTGGGGGAAATCGGAAACTGCGGCATAAGAAAAACTGATGATCTTAGAGGAAGTGAACCTACATGGCAGAGTCAGGCTCGAATTCACAAGTTCAGTTTAAGGCAGGCATACCGGGTTTTTTATTTCGTATTATTTCATAATGCAAAATTAATAAGCATAATTTGAAATTTTTAAATAATTGTGAGAAACTAAGGAATTAAACTTAATTTCGGTTTAAAAGCATTTCCTAGACGCGCCCACGGCAGGCTGAACAATGCCTCGCATGGGTTCAAAGTTACCAGCGAAAAGATTTATTCAGGAGACAAAATGGCAGCCACCCCAGACGAAAACCAGCAAACAGGAATTCCCCCAACAAGCATGTCCCTTGACACGCTGCAAGACAAAGACACGCAGGAGACACGCGAATGGATGGATGCCCTGTCCGCCGTCATTGAAAGCGAGGGCCCCGAGCGTGCCCACTTCCTGCTTGAGCAACTGCTTGAACATGCCCGCCAGAAAAGCATCGACATGCCTTTTTCGGCCAATACGGGCTATGTCAACACCATAGAGCCTGACCAGGAAGAACGCTCGCCCGGCAACCTGATCATCGAGCAGCGGCTGCGCGCCTACATGCGCTGGAACGCCATGGTCATGGTCGTCAAGGCCAACCGCCTGCATCCGGCCGATGGCGGCGACCTGGGTGGCCACATTGGTTCGTTCGCTTCGCTGGCCAGCCTGTTCGGGGCCGGTTTCAACCATTTCTGGCATGCCGAGAGCGAAAACCACGGCGGCGACTGTCTCTACATTCAGGGCCATGTGTCGCCCGGCGTGTATGCCCGCGCCTATCTTGAAGGCCGCCTGAGCGAAGAGCAGTTGCTCAATTTCCGCCAGGAAGTCGATGGCAAGGGCCTGTCCAGCTACCCGCATCCCAAGCTGATGCCCAATTTTTGGCAATTCCCCACGGTGTCGATGGGCCTCGGTCCGCTGATGGCAATTTACCAGGCCCGTTTCCTCAAGTATCTGCATGCGCGCGGCATTGCCAACACCGAAAACCGCAAGGTCTGGGTGTTCTGCGGCGACGGTGAAATGGACGAAGTGGAATCGCTGGGCGCCATCGGTTTGGCCGCGCGTGAAAACCTTGACAACCTGGTGTTTGTCATCAACTGCAACCTGCAGCGGCTCGACGGCCCGGTGCGCGGCAACGGCAAGATCATCCAGGAACTCGAAGGCGAATTCCGAGGTGCCGGCTGGAACGTCATCAAGCTGATTTGGGGCTCTGGATGGGACCCGTTGCTGGCACGCGACAAGGACGGCGCGTTGCGCAAGATCATGATGGAATGCAACGATGGCGACTACCAGTCGTTCAAGGCCAACGATGGCGCCTATGTGCGCAAGCATTTCTTCGGCCGCGATCCACGCACGCTGGAGATGGTCTCCAAGATGAGTGACGACGACATCTGGAAGCTCACCCGTGGCGGTCACGATTCTCAAAAGGTCTATGCTGCCTTCCATTCAGCCGTGAACCATACCGGTCAGCCAAGCGTTCTGCTGATCAAGACCGTCAAGGGTTTTGGCATGGGCAAGATTGGCGAGGGCAAAAACAATGTCCACCAGACCAAGAAGTTGGGCGACGAGGACATCAAGGCCTTCCGCGACCGTTTCAACATTCCGATTCCCGACAGCCAGCTGGCCGAGCTGCCGTTCTTCAAACCGGCCGATGACACGCCTGAAATGCAGTATTTGCATGAACGTCGAAAGGCGCTGGGCGGCTACCTTCCGCATCGCCGCACCAAAGCCGATGAAAACTTCACCGTTCCGGCGATCGAAACCTTCAAGTCGGTCATGGAACCCACCGCCGAAGGCCGCGAAATCTCGACCACCCAGGCTTATGTGCGTTTCCTAACCCAGTTGCTGCGCGACCAGGCCCTCGGCCCGCGTGTCGTGCCCATTTTGGTCGATGAAGCGCGCACCTTCGGCATGGAGGGCCTGTTCCGCCAGATCGGTATCTACAACCCTGCTGGCCAGCAGTACACCCCGGTCGACAAAGAGCAGGTGATGTATTACAAGGAAGACAAGAAGGGTCAGATCCTGCAGGAAGGCATCAACGAAGCCGGCGGCATGAGCAGCTGGATTGCTGCAGCCACCTCGTACAGCACCAACAACCGCATCATGGTGCCGTTCTACGTGTACTACTCGATGTTCGGCTTCCAGCGCGTCGGTGACCTGGCCTGGGCGGCCGGCGACATGCAGGCACGCGGATTCTTGCTCGGCGGCACGTCGGGCCGCACGACGCTGAACGGCGAAGGCCTGCAGCACGAAGACGGCCACAGCCACATCCTGGCCGGCACGATTCCGAACTGCATCAGCTACGACCCGACTTATGCGCATGAAGTCGGCGTCATCCTGCACCATGGCCTCAAGCGCATGGTCGAACGGCAGGAAAACGTCTATTTTTATATCACGCTGCTCAATGAAAACTACGCCATGCCTGGCCTTCAGCCCGGCACCGAAGAGCAGATCATCAAGGGCATGTATTTGTGCAAGGAAGGCCCCAAGCTGGCGCCGAGTGTGCAGTTGCTCGGCTCGGGCACCATTCTGCGGGAATCGATTGCGGCGCAGGAACTGCTTGAGAAGGAGTGGGGCGTTTCGGCCAATGTGTGGAGTTGCCCGAGCTTCAACGAAATGGCGCGCGATGGCCAGAACACCGAGCGCTGGAACCTGCTGCATCCGCTCGAAACACCGCGCACCTCGTTTGTCGAGGACCAGCTACAAGCCCATGCTGGCCCGGTCATCGCTTCCACCGACTACATGAAGGCCTATGCCGAGCAGATTCGCTCCTATATTCCCAAGGGCCGCACTTACAAGGTGCTGGGCACCGACGGTTTTGGCCGCAGCGATTTTCGCAGCAAGCTGCGCGAGCACTTCGAGATCAACCGTCATTACATCGTCGTGGCGGCGTTAAAGGCGCTCAGCGAAGAGGGCACGGTGCCGGTGGCCAAGGTGGCCGAAGCGATCCAGAAGTACGGTATCAATGCCGACAAGATCAATCCGCTTTACGCTTGACGTAAAAAATTCAGCCCAAGACGCAAGCAAACGGAGACAACAACATGGCATTGGTAGATATACAAGTCCCTGACATCGGCGACTTTGACGAAGTCACCGTCATTGAACTGCTAGTCAAGCCCGGCGACACCGTGACGGCCGAGCAATCGCTCATCACGGTCGAGTCCGACAAGGCCTCGATGGAAATCCCGTCCAGTCATGCCGGCGTGGTGAAGGAGATCAAGATCAAGCTCGACGACAAGGTGAAGCAAGGCTCGGTCGTGCTGACACTGGAAGTCGAAGTCGCTGCGGAATCGGAGCCAAAACAGGCTTCTGCGCAGGCTGCGCCTGCTGCTGCAGCTCCTAAAACCGAAGCACCCGCTGCGCCGGCACCTGCCGCGCCAGCCGCCGCTCCCCCAGCCGCTGCGGCTGGCCTGGTCGAAGTCATGGTTCCCGACATTGGCGACTTCAAGGATGTGGTCGTGATCGAGGTGCTGGTCAAGACGGGTGACACCGTCAAGGTCGAGCAATCGCTTATCACCGTGGAATCCGACAAAGCCTCGATGGAAATCCCGTCGAGTCATGCCGGTGTGATCAAGGACCTTAAGGTCAAGCTGGGCGACACCATCAACATTGGCGACCTGCTGGCGATTCTGGAAGGCGCTGCCACTGCTGCTGCTCCCACGCCCACCGCCGCACCTGCGCAGCCAGCACCCGCCACCGCTGGCGGCAGCATCGACCCGGCCGCGGCCAATGCAGCTGGCAGCGCCAAAGGCTATGGCGATCCTGCACCAACGCCGACCGCTGCAACGCCAGCACCAGCCGCCGCCCAGGCCCAGCCCGCGCATGAACCCATGGCCGCAACATCCACCAGCCTGCCGCATGCTTCGCCTTCGGTGCGCAAGTTTGCCCGTGAACTGGGCGTGCCGCTGGCCGAACTCAAGGGCTCCGGCCCCAAGGGCCGCATCACGCAGGACGATGTCCAGGCGTTCACCAAGTCAGTGATGACGGGCGACACCCGCACCCAGGCGCAGGCAGGCAAGGCGCCCGCGTCAGCTGTTGCAGGCGGTAGCGGCACCGGTGCCGGCCTGGACCTGTTGCCATGGCCGAAGGTCGACTTCACCAAGTTCGGCCCGGTCGAGCGCCAGCCCCTGTCGCGCATCAAGAAGATCAGCGGCGCCAACCTGCACCGCAACTGGGTGATGATTCCGCACGTCTGCAACCACGACGACGCCGACATCACCGAACTCGAAGCCTTTCGCGTGCAGATGAACAAGGAAAACGAGAAGCTAGGGGTCAAGATCACCATGCTGGCCTTCCTGATCAAGGCCTCCGTGGCCGCGCTCAAGAAGTTTCCGCAGTTCAATGCCTCGCTCGACGGCGACCAGCTGGTGCTCAAGCAGTATTTCAATATTGCCTTTGCCGCCGACACGCCGAACGGCCTGGTCGTGCCGGTCATCAAAGACGCCGACAAAAAAGGCATCATCCAGATTTCGCAAGAAATGGGCGAGCTGGCGAAGAAAGCGCGCGACGGCAAGCTCGGTCCGGCCGACATGCAGGGCGCCTGCTTCACGATCTCGTCGCTGGGCGGTATTGGCGGGCGCTATTTCACGCCCATCATCAACGCGCCCGAAGTGGCGATCATGGGCGTGTGCAAGAGTCGCATCGAACCGGTCTGGGACGGCAAGGCCTTCCAGCCGCGCCTGATGCAGCCGCTGTCGCTGAGCTGGGACCACCGCGTGATCGACGGCGCGGCGGCGGCGCGTTTCAATGCGTATTTCGGCCAGGTTCTGGCGGATTTCCGTCGCGTCTTCCTGTGACGACGCTGGTGGTGGTCAAGAAAGCGGGGCAGGTGGTGATGGCCGCCGACACGCTCGTGACCTTTGGCGACACCCGCCTGAGCCACCGCTTTGAAGCCAACAGCAAGATTTTCAAGGTCGAGACGCCGCAGGGCGTCAGCTACATCGGCATGGCCGGCACGGTGGCGCACTTTCCCGTGCTGCGCAAGGCCATGTCCACACTGGCGCCCGAGGAACTCCGGCTGAACAGCCGCGAGGAGGTGTTTGACACCTTCCTCAAGCTGCATTCCCTGCTCAAGGAATCTTTTTTCCTGCAAAGCAAGGAAGACGACAACGACCCCTACGAGTCCAGCCAGTTCACCGTGCTCATTGCCAACGCCACCGGCATTTATGGCCTCTACAGCTACCGCGAAGTCTTCGAGTTCAAGGAATTCTGGGGCGTGGGCTCTGGCCGCAGCTTTGCGCTCGGCGCGATGCACGCCAGCTGGGCCAAGGCCAGGACCGCCCGCGAGGTGGCCCTGGCTGGAATGAACGCCGGTTGCGAATTCGACAAAAATTCCGGCGGACCGATTGACGTATTCACCCTCAAACTGAAAGCCTCCTCATGAGTGCCTCTGCAAACCTCATCGACATCAAGGTGCCCGACATTGGCGACTTTGACGAAGTCTCGGTCATCGAAGTGCTGGTCAAACCCGGCGACACCATCAAGCCCGAGCAAAGCCTGATCACCGTGGAAAGCGACAAGGCCTCCATGGAAATCCCGTCGTCGCAGGGCGGCGTGGTCAAGGAAATACTGGTCAAGCTCGGCGACATGGTCAAGCAGGGCTCGGTCGTGCTGAAGCTGGAAGTCGCTGGCGCCACAGGCGCGGCTGCTGCTCTGGTTGAAGCACCAAAACACACTCCTGCGCAGGCCGCACCTGGCCCAGCTGCTCCTGAAAAAGTAGCGATTTCTGCAACAGCAGCAGCACCAACCCCAGCGCCAGCGCCAGCCGCTGCCAGCTTCGGCGGCACGGCTGACCTGGACTGCGACCTGCTGGTGCTGGGCGCCGGCCCCGGCGGCTATTCGGCGGCCTTCCGCGCCGCCGACCTCGGCCTCAAGGTCGTGCTGGTCGAGCGCTACGCCGCCCTGGGCGGCGTCTGCCTGAACGTTGGCTGTATTCCGTCCAAGGCACTGCTGCATGTGGCTGCGGTGATGGACGAGGTCAGCCACATGGCGGCGCTGGGCGTTGACTTCGGCGCGCCCAGTATCAACATCGAAAAGCTGCGCGGCCACAAGGAAAAGGTCGTCAACAAGCTGACCGGCGGGCTGGCTGCGATGGCCAAGATGCGCAAGGTCACCGTGGTGCGCGGCTATGGCGCTTTTGTCGGTGCCAACCACGTGGAAGTCGAGGAAACCGGCGGCACCGCGCAGGAAAAAACCGGCAAGAAGCAGACCATTGGCTTCAAGAACTGCATCATTGCCGCCGGCTCACAAGCCGTGCGCCTGCCCTTCATGCCTGAAGACCCGCGCGTGGTGGATTCAACAGGTGCGCTGGAACTCAAGGAAGTGCCCAAGCGCATGCTGGTCCTGGGCGGCGGCATCATCGGCCTGGAAATGGGCACCGTGTACAGCACGCTGGGCGCGCGCCTGGACGTGGTGGAAATGCTCGACGGCCTGATGCAGGGCGCCGACCGCGACCTGGTCAAGGTCTGGCAGAAGATGAACGCACCTCGCTTTGACAACATCATGCTCAAGACCAAGACGGTGGGCGCCAAGGCCACGCCCGAAGGCATCGAGGTGACATTCGAGAGCGCCGAGCCGGGCGGCACTGCGCCTGCACCGCAAACCTACGACCTGGTGCTTCAGGCTGTCGGCCGCACGCCCAACGGCAAGAAGATCGGCGCCGAGAAGGCTGGCGTCAGCATCACCGACCGGGGCTTTGTGCCGGTGGACATCCAGATGCGCACCAACGTAAAGCACATCTTCGCCATCGGCGACATCATCGGCCAACCGATGCTGGCGCACAAGGCGGTGCATGAAGCGCATGTGGCGGCAGAAGTGATTGCTGGCGAACTGCAGGGCAACAAGGAACTGGCCAGCGCCGCCTTCAACGCCCGGGTGATTCCAAGCGTCGCCTACACCGACCCCGAAGTGGCATGGGTCGGCCTGACCGAAGACCAAGCCAGGGCGCAGGGCATCAAGGTGAAGAAGGGCCTGTTCCCGTGGACGGCCTCGGGTCGAGCGATTGCGAATGGCCGCGACGAGGGCATCACCAAGCTGCTGTTCGACGACAGCCCGGAAGCCCACGGCCACGGCAAGATCCTGGGCGGCGGCATGGTCGGCACGCATGCCGGCGACATGATCGGCGAGATTGCGCTGGCCATCGAGATGGGCGCCGACGCGGTCGATATCGGCAAGACCATTCACCCGCACCCCACGCTGGGCGAAAGTATCGGCATGGCGGCGGAAGTGGCGCACGGCAGCTGCACGGACTTGCCGCCTGCGCGGAAGTAGAGCAAACATCCTGACTACCCTGCAACGCCCGAGCCCTGATCGGTTCGGGCTTTTTCTGTGTGGGTGGGGGATATGCGTAGGCGTGGTGAACCCAAGGTGCATGACGAATCAGACCATGACCGGGAAGTGTGCCGACTGGTGGCAATGTGCTAACAACCCGGCTTGATGCTGGCAAAGGTCAGCCATCGGGCCAAGACGCTGACGGCGGACAGCAACACGGCGAGGGCGAAAAAGGCTGCAAGAAAGCGCACCCAGCGGATGCAGTTTTGAGCATCATGGTGAACAAGCTCCTTCGCACAAGAATCCCTGACTCGCCTGACTCGCCTGACTCGCCTGACTCGCCTGACTCGCCTGACTCCGTCGGGTCGGAGCCGGTGTTTTCATCACGAACTCGAATGCGCTTTCACTGCACATTGGCGATAACGGGGCCATTGCGCTGGGCGGCAATGCAGATACCCCGCTACTTGATCTCGAACCTGCGCACCACCGACCAGGCACCTGCACTGCCGTTCGCGCTGTTCGCCCGCACCCGCCACCACATGCGCCGCGCCGGCAGTGAACTGATAGTGGTTTGCGACACGATCGGGGTCTGTGTCGCGATCAACGGCGCGGCAATGGTGCTGGAATCGTCGAACGCGATGGTGTAGGACGCTGCGCCGGCCGCATCACTCCAGTCGAACGTGATGCTCGCTCCCGGCGAGAAGCGCGCGTCATCAAAAGAACTCAGAAGCGTGGGTGCTGGCTCCGCGCCCGAGGCGGGGGAGTTCACGGTCAGGGTGGTGGTGCGCGACACCCCGTCATACGTTGCGCTAACACTGGCCACAGTCGCTGCCGCGACCGTGCTGGTGGATACCGTGAAATTGGCGATGGTTGCCGACGACGACGTCGCGCTGACAGTTCCAGCGATCGCGGTGTAGGAGGCGCTGCTCGCACCCGCTGGCACGCTCACACTCGAAGGCACGCTCGCGAGGGAGGACAGCGGGCTTGACAGCGTCACGACCACTCCCGCCGAGTTGGCCGGCACCACGCCCCTCAAAGTGACCGTCCCAGTCGAGGCGCCGCCGTTGGCCACACTGGCCGGGCTCAGGGTGTGCGAGGACAAGGTCACCGTCGGCCCCCCGCCGGGCAATACGCTCAGCGACGTGAAGGTGGAAACGCCATAGGCCGCAGTGAGGGTGATGGACGTGCTGACGGCGACCCCATTCGTCGCGACAGCGAAGCTCAACCGGTCGGATCCCGCGGGATCCGTCACGCTTGCGGGCAGGTCCACCACGGCTGTGTTGGCGCTCGCCAGGGGAACCACCGCGCCGCCCGCTGGAGCAAGTCCGTTCAGCACGACCGTTCCGGTCGATGTGTTGGCGCCGACCACTGACAGCGGATCCAGGAAAAATGAGTTGATGAAGGTCGCCGACGGCGTGGCCTTCACGGTCAAAAGCGCGGTCAGGCTTTGCGCGCCCAGCGTGGCCGTGATGGTCACCAGGGTGTCTACCGCCACGGCGGCGGTCTGCACACCAAACAGCGCGCAGTTGCTGCCTTGGGAAAACGACGGTGTGAGGATTGTTGCCACCGTTGGTTGGCTGCTGGTAATGGCCACGGAGACATCGCCGACCTCGGGCGCTGGTTTGAGTTGATCGATGCAGGCTGTTGCGCCGGTGAAGAGCCCCCCTCGCAAGCTGGGGATGTCGAGAGCCAGCGAGGTCAGGTTCACGGGCGGACGCGTTCCGGGCGTCACGACGAGCCAGGTCCGCTGATGGCGGCTTGCGAAGAAGGTCCCGCCTTCTGGGCGTGCCTCGGGTGTCGTGAGGTGAGCGTCCATGTTCGCGAACTGGATCGCATTCACGGGAGCTGTCAGGACGCTGAAGCCCAGGCTGGTTGCGCCCGCGGGGATCGGCATGTTCAACCTGTTGTCAGTCGCTGCGATCAGGCTGCTGGAGGCTGCCAAGGCGAAGCTTCCCGCAGGGGCTGGTGCGCTCAGCAGCAAGGTCCCTGCGCTCGGTTTGCCGCCCACCACCGATTTCGGGTTGAGTGAAATCGGAAACGGCCCAGCGGCGGCGCACACGTCCTTCCAGCTGGTGCCCTCTTGAGGCCGACCGAGGCAACCCAGTGTGCATTCCTGTTTGAATGAACAGGCGGAATTCGGCCCTTTCTGGCAATCGAACAGGAGGCCCGGATCGCCAGCACATTTGAGGCCGCTGAAACTGGGCTCCGGGTTAAGCACAACGTCGTTCGGCCGGGCTTGTGCGGTAACCGAGAGCGGGGCGCTTCGGCTCGTGCCATTGGCCGAAGCGGTGATGGTGGCGGCGAAAGCCAGGCCGCTGTAGCGCCGGTACCTGGCATTGGTGGCGACCGTGAAGTTTGCGGCCGTTTGTCCGGCAGGCACTGTGACGCTCGGCACCGGGGTGGCAAGCTTGGTCAGCGAGCTTGTAAGCGCCACTGCCGTGCCGCCCGCAGGGGCTACCGCGCTGAGGGTCGTTGTGCAGGTGGCGCCGCCGCTGCCTCGGCCGATGGTGTGGGGCTGCAAGTCAGTGATGTCACGCCCTGCGCATGGGCGGCAGGCATGAGCAGCGCCAGGGTGCATGCGATGAGCGCCAGGCCGCGACTGCCCATGTGGCCTCTGAGATCTGTCGATTTCATGATGTGTTTCCTGTTGAAAAGAAAGCTCGCGCACCGGCTCCTGGCGGTTCTCCTTTGCGGTGTACGCCCAATGCCACGGCGGGTCGAGAGTGGATTTGTTATCGTTGGCTACCAACCGTAAACCGGTGATGGCCATGTTGCCTGCTGCACGGCTCAAGTGACCAAGGTGTTGCCGGTGATGGTGACTTTACAAATCTTGGGCTTGTTGCCGCTGCCGGCACACGCGCCTGACCAGATGGCGTCGCGGCCGTTGCTGGCACTCAAAATGATCGAGCTGCTGCTGGCAAAGTTGGTCGATTGAGTGCTGCCCACCGCGACGTTGAGACCGGCTCGGCTTGAGATGAGCCGCTCCTCGCTGTGCCCGCTGCCCATCGCCGTCAGCATCACATTGGCGCTGGACAGGTTTCTCGTGAGTGTCGCTTTCCTTGTCACGCCGGGCAAGACGGCGCAGAGGGCTGCCAAGGTCGAGGTCGTCCTGGCCGTGAAGCTGGTACTGCTTCTGCTACCCCGCTGCCACAGCGACGCCCGCGGGGGCCAGCGCATCAAACCAGCCGTTGTTTTCGAAGCCCGGCAGGCCGCTTTCGGCCACGGTGGGAACGTCGGGAAACTGCGCTGAGCGCTGTTTGTCGGTGACGGGCAGCGCGCGAAGCCGTCCCGGACCCAGCAAGGCATAGGCCGCTGCAAAATTGCTCGTCACCATCTGCATGGACCCGCAATCAGGTGGTTGTAAGCGACCGCCTCGCCCCGGTAATGCCATTCACAGCTCATTGGTGAAATAATTTCTTCTCATCTGTGTTGATAGAGAAAGTTCTGTCTCATCCTGCCCGTAGAGATGCTGAGGCGCTCAAGTGATCGCTTCGGCGCAGACGGCCCGGCAGCTGCGCCAGGCGCAGGCGGTCGTCTTGCCGCTGGACCATGGTCTGAGCCTTGCCGACACGGCCCAGGTGTGGCGGCTGTCAAGCTAGTGGTCGCATAAAGCTGGTGAATCAGGCTGCTTTTCAGAGTTTCAGACTCTTTGCCAGGTGTTTGAGCTTAACGCGTGGCGCACAGCCTGCATCATCAATCAAAAGCCCATCCCCAAGAAGATGCCTGGCCTGAACGAAGTCATCCGCCTGATCGCCCGGCGCCAGTACCCTGTGGCGGGGTCTGCATGAGGTGGCCGTCTTTGTCGAAGGCGCCCGCTACGCCTGAGCGATCAGCGATGCGGGATGCTTGATCTTGTCCATCGCCGGAGTTCAGTCGCAGGCAAACAAAAAAGCCGCCTTGCGCATACGGTGTATGCGCAAGGCGGCTATCAAAAATGAATTTTCCTTGCCCTATCGGTGAGCGCTGGCATGCGATTCAGCGAATCGAGGCTGCGTCGCCAACTGAAGCGGCGACGGGCATCGGGTTGACCGGTTCGGTCCCAGTGCTGATCACGCGCCGTGCGCCATTGAAACGGTTCTGCCAGTAACTGCCGCCCATGCTTTCGACTCTGACTTCGGCGCCCGCTCTGGGTGCGTGAATGAACTTGCCGTTGCCGACGTAGATGCCGACGTGGCTGAAGGCGCGCCGCATGGTGTTGAAAAACACCAGATCGCCGGGTTGCAGGTCGGTCCGGTCTATTTTTTGGGTGGCTGCCGCCTGTTGTTCGGCCTTGCGGGGCAGCAGCAAACCGATGCTTTGCTGGTACACGGAGACCACAAAACCGCTGCAGTCAAAACCGGTGTCGGCATCGGTTCCTCCCCATTTATAGGGAACCCCCAGAAAGCCCATGGCGTTGACGACCAGCTCGGACGCTTTTTGGCTGACGTTTTGGCGGACATGGTCAATTTTATTCAGAAGTCCCCGGTCGGCGAGCAGCCTGTCGATTTCGTCGCTGGAAATGGCAGGGGTGGCATGGGCGCTCAGGGTGCAAAGTGCAGCAAGGGCCAGGACGAGTACAGGGGGAAATATTCGCATGGCGCCGAGCATACTTGACGGATTGATCCTACGTCAATAAAAAATCACTATCCTATTTTCATTTCTTGCAGTTAAAGTTTCTTGTATTTGATTGAAAAAGTCGTTTCTGATTTTTTTAAGTGTTGGATTTTTGAAAACAGCTGTCTGGCAATGTGCGCTGCCGGATCGACAAGATACCTGAAGTGGTCCATGTTTCAGGGCTTTCATGACTTGAACTATTCCCATCCGTCAATATCGGAAAGTCATCACAACAATTCAAGGAAGCAGAAGATGCTTACAGCCCTGGGCTTGCGGGGGATACCTGCTGCCATTGCAATAGCCTCAAACCTGCTGGCGCCTGGGGCGCAGGCGCAGCAAGTCCGCACCGACATCGTTGCATCGGGATTGCAAAACCCATGGGCTCTCGCATTCCTGCCTGACGGGCGTTTTTTGGTCACCGAACGTGCCGGCCGCCTGCGCTTGCTGGCTGCCGATGGCAAGCCATTGGCAACCGTGGCCGGCCTGCCTGACATGGCGGCGGCCGGGCAGGGCGGCCTGCTCGACGTGGTAACGGACAGTGACTTTGCCCGCAACCGCACCCTGTATTTCTGCTATGCGGAGCCTGCCGTCACCGGCCGAGCCAACAGCACGGCCCTGGCCAGCGCCAGCTTGACTACTGACGGCGCGCGGCTGGAAAATCTCAAGGTGCTTTTCAGCCAGAAACCTAAAGTTGCCAGTTCGGCCCACTTCGGCTGCCGGATTGTTGAAAGCCGAACGCCTGGCATGCATGGCCGGCCCGACGGCAAGCTCTTCCTGACGCTGGGTGATCGTTTTTCACGCAAGGAGGATGCGCAAAAACTCGACAACCACCACGGCAAGATCGTGCGCATCAACAAGGATGGCTCGGTTCCTGCCGACAATCCCTTTGCCGGCAAGGCGGGCGCATTGCCCGAAATCTGGAGCTACGGGCATCGCAATGGCCAGGGCGCCACGCTCGCGCCCGATGGCACGTTCTGGATGCATGAGCACGGGCCGCAGGGCGGCGACGAAATCAACCTGCCCCGGCCGGGCGCCAACTACGGCTGGCCTGACATCACCTATGGCGAGAACTACGGTGGCGGCAAGATCGGCGAAGGCCTGAGCCGCAAGACCGGAATGGAGCAGCCGCTGCATTACTGGGTTCCGTCGATCGCACCGTCCGGCATGGCTTTTTTAACCAGCGAGCGTTATGGCCAGGCCTGGCTGGGCAACCTTTTTGTCGGGTCGCTGAAGTTTTCCTATCTTGACCGGATTGAACTCTCGGCGCCTTTTGGCGGCAAGGTGGTTCGCGAGCACAAGCTGCTGGCCGATGTCGGCGAGCGCATCCGCGATGTGCGGCAAGGCCCCGATGGCCTGCTGTATGTGCTGACCGACAGCAGCAATGGCAAGCTCATCCGGCTGCTGCCGCAGCAGGCCGCCAAGTGAAGGAGCGGCCTCCAGGCCGTTTGCCTGCAGCCCGCCGGTGACGTCTCCTGGATGCGTTTGGCGTTTTTCCCCGACAAACGCCCCGTTATCATGCAGGCATGACTTCCACCACACCCTGGCACAGCCGCCTGATCCAGACGCGCCAGTCTGCCAGGCAGTGGTTCATGGAATGGTGGCAGCTGGTGCATCTGGGCGCGGTGATCCTGGTGCTGGCCCTTTCTCCCTCCAGCTACAGCCGCGAAAACCGCCTGGTCCTGGGGCGCCATGTCTACACCAGCACGGCGCCGGTGCTGCTGGGGTTTTCGCTGCTGTGCGCGCTGGTGACGGTGGTGCTCACGCGCATCGTGATGGTGACGGCGCTGAGTTACGGCTTGTCCCAATATGCGCTGCAACTGGTGATTCGTGTGCTGGTGCTGGAGTTGATTCCCCTGACCGCCGCGCTGTTCGTTGCGCTGCGCTGCACGATTCCCGATGGCGCCGAACTCACCGCCCTGCAGGCCAGTGGCGAACTCGACGACATGCGCCGGCAGGGCGTGGAGCCGATACGCCGCGAAGTGCTGCCGCGCGTCGTTGCTGGGATGTTTGCTGGTATCACGCTGGCCGCGCTGAGTTGTGTGGTGGCGCTGGTCGTGGCCTATGTCGCGGTGTACGGATTCACCGTGTCAGGACTGGCTGGCTATACCCGGCTGTTCGGCCAGGTGTTCACGCCGGCCGTCACGCTGATCTTTATGCTGAAGACGGTATTTTTTTGCCTGGCCGTTTCGCTGATTCCGATGGCTTCGGCCCTGTACGGTATGCGCGGCGCCAGCATCCGATCGAGTGCCGAAATGCGCGGCCTGGTTCGTATGTTTGCCGTTTTGCTGCTGGTTGAAGTGGCTTCGCTGGTTGGCAATTATTACTGAGCCCGAGACACACTTTTTATGAGTTCACCTCCCGATTCATCCCCGCCGCTGCTCCCTTCCGTTGGCCATGGCCCGGCGCACTCCGAGCGCCTGCCGGACAGCAGCGCGCCTGAAAACACGGCCAGCCTGGAATTCAAGGCCCGGATGCTGCTGCTGTTCATGCTGCTGCTGGTCTGCGGCTCGGCGTTGTTTGTGCTTTATGCACGCGGTGCGTTTGAAAGCACGCAGCGACTGGTGCTGATGGCCGATGATTCCGAAGGCGTCGTGGTCGGCATGGACATGACCTTTGCCGGCTTTCCGATCGGCCGGGTACGCCGCATCGAACTGGCTGAAGACGGCAAGGCGCGCATCCTGGTCGATGTGGCCCAAAAGGACGCCCACTGGCTGCGCAGCAGCAGCGTTTTCACGCTCGTCAAGGGTATCGTGGGCGGTCCCAACATCCGCGCCTACACCGGGCTGCTGAACGATCCGCCCCTGCCCGAAAATGCGGTGCGAACCGTTCTGCAGGGCGATGCCAGCGCGGAAATTCCCAGGGTCATTGCTTCTGCCAAGGAACTGATCGACAACCTCAACAGCCTGACGGGCAGCAGCGGCTCGGTGGGCGCCAGTCTGGCCAGCCTGCAGGTCCTGACCCGTCGGCTCAACGGACCGGGTGGCGCGCTGACGGTACTGCTCGGCAGCGAGGCCGAGGCCAAAAAGTTTTCCGCCACGCTGGACCGCACCAACACCTTGCTGGCCCGGCTTGACGGCATCGCTATCAAGACCGATACCCAGGTATTTGGCGACAAGGGCGTGCTGCCCGAAACCCGCGCCACCGTCGTCCAGCTCAATGCCATGCTGGGCGAGGCGCGCACCAGCCTTCAAAAGGTCGATGCCATTTTGGTCAATGCCCAGGCCATCACGTCAAATGCCAGGGACGCCACGAACGACCTGGGCGCCTTGCGCGGCGACGTTGAAGCCAGCCTGCGCAAAGTCGAAGGCCTGGTCAGCGAGATCAACCGCAAATGGCCGTTTGCCCAGGATGCAGAAATGAAACTGCCGTGAAAAATTTCCCTGCGTCGATGAAGTTCGCATTTGCATTCAGCACCGTTTTGGTCTTGGCAGCTTGCAGCAGCGGACCCAAGCCGCCGGACTGGCAAGTCGAAGCCAAGGGTTCCATGGAGCGTTCGGTCGCGGCTTACATGGAAGGCAACAGCCGCGTGGAAGCCGCTGAACTGGCGCGTACGCGCAGCCAGTTGTCGCGCACAGGCCGGCCCGACCTGCTGGCCACTGCCGAACTTCTGCGTTGCGCCAGCCGGGTGGCCAGCCTGGTGTTTGAGACTTGCGCGGGGTTCGAGTCGCTCCGGGCCGATGCCACACCTGCCCAGCGCGCCTATGCCGACTACCTGCGGGGACAGGCGCAGGCTGAAAGCATCGCCTTGTTGCCGCCAGCCCAGCGCGCCGCAGCGGCGGGTGATGCCGGCGCGCTTGCGGGCATTGCAGATCCGCTGTCGCAACTTCTGGCAGCTAGCGTGTTGCTGCAGACTGGCCGCGCCAGTCCGTCCGTGATTGCTCTGGCGATTGACACGGCCTCCGCCCAGGGCTGGCGGCGTCCGCTGCTGGCCTGGCTAGGGGTCCAGCTCCAGCGAGCAGAACAAAGCGGCGATGCGCCAGAGGCGGCCCGCCTGCGCCGGCGCATGGCCATCGTGCAAGGCCCGGATGCGGCCGTGAAACAATTTCGGAAGGAAGAAAAATGAGCTACACCCTCAAACTCTATGCCTTCGAAGACGCCAGCCCGCAGCAGCTGCAGGCGGCTGAGCTGCGTTTTCGCAAGGCCCTGGACGAGTCGTTGGGCGATGCCAGCCTGGTGGCGCCGGTGCATGCCGCGTATCGCCGGATGGTGGCGACCTACGGCGAGCACCCGTCGCAAGACATCCTGTCGCCCGAAGAGCTGGAAATATTTACCCAGTGGCAGGCCGCCGAAGCCGCTGCATTGAACGCCGCTCTGGGACCAAACCGCTACATGGGGGATGCGCAGTTCGAGATTGGCAATTGATCCGCCTGGCGCGTTTCTTTTCGATGAAACAATGTTTTAGCGTAAATGTGCCCTTCACGCACGCCTGGTATGTCGAAATAGCTATAAATTTAGTAGCTAAAATCATTCTGGCGCCTTGAGTTCGGTCGTGATGTGCATTGGCTTTCAGGCCGACAGTAAAATCCCTATCCCCTCCCGAATCCCTTTTGTAGATGCCCTTTTGTGGCATGATTTTTGACCTGAGTGAAGCGCCTTGACTGATTCCCAACCAACCCTGCCTGGTTCCGACGACGAATCTTCTTCAACCGACCCAGCCAAGATCCAGGAGCCTCGCCTGTGGAGCGGCGATGGCTGGACCGCCAAGGTCATCAAGAACGAAGACGACGACGGCTGGGCCGTGGCCATGGTCAAGGACGGCGAGCCCGAACCCGCACTGGTCGGCCCCTGGACCATGGGGCGTGACAAGAAGAACCCCAAGCCGCTGGACATCAATGCCTTCAACACCCTGGTCAAGACCGCTTCGGAGTTTGTGCGCCGGCATGAGCAGCAACTGCATGCCTCGTTGCACCAGCGCATCACGGTGACGGCGAATGCCGGACGCCTCACGGTGTCGCTTGACATCGTTCCCGATGAAGACCATCCGCACGCGGTCTTGAGCGCACACGATGAAACCGGTGCGTTGCTGGCTGAAGTGCGCGTGGCGCCGTCGTTCAAGCTGAACCGCGCCAGCGCAGTAGCCTGGGCAGAAGGCGGCTTCAGCAAGCCGGCCGGGCGATGAGCGCCATGCCGGAGCCGACGGCGCCCGCAGCCGCCTGCGGCATTGACTTTGGCACGTCCAACTCCACCGCTGGCTGGAGCCGACCGGGCCAGCGCGCCTTGCTGGCGCTGGAGGATGGCAAGCTGACGCTGCCGTCGGTGATCTTTTTCCATGCCGAAGACGCGCATGTCAGTTACGGCCGCGCGGCGCTGGCCGATTACCTGGAAGGCCATGAAGGCCGGATGATGCGGTCGCTGAAAAGCCTGCTTGGCACGTCGATGATGGACGAACACACCGAGGTGGCGGGCCGCGCCGTGCCGTTCCGGGCGCTGCTGGCGCAGTTCATCGGCGAACTCAAGCGCCGGGCCGAACTGGCAGCGGGGCAGCCCTTCTCCCGCGCGGTGCTGGGACGACCGGTGTTTTTTGTCGATGACGATGCGGCGGCCGACCAACGCGCGCAGGATACGCTGGAAGACATTGCCCGCCAGGCAGGTCTGCGCGACATTTCCTTTCAGTACGAGCCGATCGCGGCCGCGTATGACTATGAATCACAGATCTCGCGCGAGGAACTGGTGCTGGTGGTGGACATTGGTGGCGGCACCTCCGACTTCACCCTGATCCGCGTGGGGCCCGAGCGTGCGAAGTGTGTCGAGCGGCGGGGCGACATCCTGGCAACCAGCGGCGTGCACATTGGCGGCACCGATTTTGACAAGGCCCTGAGCCTGGCCAGCATGATGCCGATGCTGGGGCTGGGCAGCCTGCTGAAAAGCGGGCGCGAAATGCCGTCAAGCCATTATTTCAACCTGGCGACCTGGCACACCATCAACCTGGCCTACACCAAAAAATCCTGGGCGCAAATCACCGAATTGCACCGCGATGCGGCGGACCGGCCCAAAATGGAACGGCTGCAAAGCCTGGTCAGGGAACGCGCCGGCCACTGGCTGGCGCTTCAGGTTGAAGACGCCAAGATTACGCTGTCAAATGCCGATGCAGCGCAGATCGACATCGGACGAATTTCAGCGGGTGACACCGTGACCCTGCACCGCCCAGAACTGGACCAGGCGATTGACGGGCTGGTGAACGCTGTCGAGCAAACTGTTGCCCGGCTGCTGGTCGATGCGGGCATCACCGCCGCTGGCATCGACACCGTGTTTTTCACCGGCGGTTCCAGTGGCGTTCCCCTGCTGCGCGAGCGGGTGCTGGCGCTGACGCCGCAGGCCCGGTGCGTCGAAGGCGACCTGTTCGGCAGCATCGGTGCCGGCCTGGCGCTTGATGCGCAGCGAAAGTTTGCCTGAATGTCGGGTTTGTCAGAGCGTCCGGTTTACTGTTCGCGCTTGGCCAGCCAGGCTTCCAGGTCTTCAGAGCCGCCAATTTTCTGACCGCCGCAAAACACCTGGGGCGCGGTTCCTGCGCCGGAAACGGCGTACAGGCTGCGCGAGGTGATGCCATGGCCCAGCGAAATTTCTTCAAAGCGCAGGCCCGCTTCCCGCAACAGCGACTTGGCCTTGGCGCAAAACGGGCAGCCGGGCTTGGTGAACACGGTGATCGGCTCGGGCGCCTTGGCACCCGGGGCAAGGTAATTGAGCATGGTGTTGGCATCGGACACTTCAAACGGGTCGCCTTCCTTTTCCGGCTCGATGAACATTTTTTCGACGCTGCCGTTTTTGACCAGCATCGAATAGCGCCATGAACGCTTGCCGAACCCCAGGCTGCTCTTGTCCACCAGCAGGCCCATGCCTTCGGTGAATTCGCCATTGCCATCGGGAATCAACGTGAGGTTTTCCGCTTCCTGCGCCTGGCCCCATTCGTTCATCACGAAGGCGTCGTTGACCGAAATGCACACCACGTCATCGACGCCATGCGCCTTGAAGGTGTTGGCCAGTTCGTTGTAGCGCGGCAGATGGGTGGACGAGCAGGTCGGCGTGTAGGCACCGGGCAGCGAGAACACCACGACCGTCTTGCCGTCGAACAAGTCGTCGCTGGTGATGTCAACCCATTTGTCGTTCTTGCGGGTCTTGAAGGTGGCTTGGGGGACGTGTTGTCCTTCTTTGTTCGGCAGCATGGTGATCCTTGGAAGAGGGGTAAGACATGGAAAAAATTCAGCCAGCCAGTGTGCCATGCAAATTCTCTGGTCAATCCTTGTTAATTTTTTTACAAACCTTTCCATGCAGGCCAGGCGCACAAGCCTTCAAAACTTGAGCGCGTGGTAATCCCCTGATGACCGGCCGTTCAGATCATTCTTTAAAAAGGGAACTGCAATGAATACGCAATTCAAAGACAGCACCGCCAAGCGTGGTGCCCCAAGCGAGCCGCCGAATTTTCTTTCAGAACTGTGCAGCCGCCCGTTGGCACAGGGCTGTGGAGGGCACCACGGCCCTGTGCCGCGGCAGCGAAGCCCTGCGAAAAATCCAGCAGGATGCAGCGCATGAAGCTTCGGTTTTTCACGAAGAAAGAGCCCAAAAACTTTTTGCCTCCTCCCAGCCTGCCGAACTCGCGGCCCTCCAGTCCGTAGTAAGGCGATTCACCCTGCAAGGCGTCGGCAGATACTGGCTGCAAATTGCCGCCTGCACGATGCAGACGCAAGTGGAAATGATCAGAAGCGCGACCCACGTTCTGGCGCGCGAAAAAGACCTGGGAATGAAGTCGCCGATGGAAATCTTTCAGTCGGCCCTGCCGCCCCTGGCGAACGGCTTTTTCCCCATGACTGCACATGTCGCGGAAGGCCAGCCGCTGCATTCCTGACATTCGGGCCAACGGCCCGCTGTCAGCCTTCGGCGCTGCTCCGGAAAGTTTCAGTCAGGTGATTTCGGGTTGTTCCTTGCGTTGCAGCCGTCTGGGTCTGGCGCTTTCGCATGACAAAATAGCGGCCTTATCACCTCATGCAGCGGAGCCCGGATGAATTTTGCAACCGACCTTGCGACCGTGACCCATGGCATACAACTGGCAGTCGCCCCGGTTTTTCTGTTGACTGCGGTGTCCGGCATGATCGGCGCCGTGGCAGGGCGACTGGCGCGCATCATCGACCGGGCCCGATTTCTTGAGGGCAGGCTTGAAAGCGGTGTTGTCGAACCAGTGCGCGCCGCCAGGATGTATGACGAACTGCGCCGGCTCAGGCACCGGGGCTGGCTGGTCAATGGCTGCCTGGCCCTGCTGACGTTTTGCGCCATTTTGATTGGCACCACCATCGTCTTGCTGTTTTTGGGCGAAACCAGCGAACTGCCGATTTTCAAGATCGCGACTGTTTGTTTTCTGGCCGGCGTGATGTGTTTCCTGTCGGCGCTGGTCTGCTTTCTGGCGGAAACCCTGCTGGCGACGCATTTGTTGAAGTTTGCGGAACTGCCCGCGCCAGTCAAACCATGAAGAAACCATAAAGAATTGTCGGTTGGCGCATTGCTGTCAAGGCTTTGTTGCTATCAATAAAAAAGTAATTTGTGATGCTTCTCCAAGCCATGCCATGCGAAGGAATGTGTCTGCCTTCAAACGGCATGTCTTCTGCCTCGGGCGTTTTCACCTTGCCCCTGGAATAATTTCGCAGCTCCTGCGTTTCTGGCATCCACCCATGCCGGAATCCCTGGATTACGTGACGAACACGGGGCCCATGCCAATCTGAGCGGCTACTCACCAGCTCTGGAAGCACCCGCGCGCCGTGAGGGCAGGCTCGCCTGCACCACTGGCAAATCGACCATCACCGGCTGGCCGGGCGTAGTGCAGCCGGTATCGCAGCATTTGCCGGGCTGGCGGTTTTGGGTGATGGCGCGCTGCGGATCATGCGGCGCTGCGGCAGGCGAGCCATCGGCGGCAATGCCGCGCTCCAGAATGCGCTCTACCAGTTCCACTTTTGATCCGATCGGGTAGTTGCGGTAGATCTCCTGCTTCATCGCCGCCGGCGAACCGCCGCCGTGCAGGCTGATCACGCTGTACCAGCCGCCCTGGTAGCCGGCCGTCAGGTCTTCGATAAACCGCGCGGTTTCAATCCGCTGCTCGTAGGGAACGTCCGGATTGGCGCGCAACACTTCCGACAGTTTCGCGCCGGTCTCGGGATTGTGGTCTTCATCCGGGCCGGGCAGGGTGACGATCAGGCCGCCACTCACGTAGTGGGCAATCCGGTGCATGTCATAGATCTTGGTGGCCAGCAGCAGCTTGCCGATGTTCGAAAACACCGGATCAGGCATGAAGGTCTGGCTGTGTGCATCTGGCTTGCCGTACACGCTGGCGGCCACGCCACAGGCATAAAAACTTTCGGTGATGGTGATCAGCTCGACCATCTGTTCGCGCAAATGTGTTTCCTTGCCCGGATCGAAGCCATTGGCCTCGCACATCAGGGCGCCGGCGCCAATCAAGAGGTCGCCAAACCCGGCGCGCGCGCCAATGCAGGTGTGGCGGTGGTGCGTGGCGTAGCTGTAGGTCAGGTGGCCCGAATGCTCCCATTCGCCAGCGTAAAACACGCTGTCCCAGGGCACGAATACCTGGTCGAACATCACCACGCCGGTGCTCTGGCCGTACTTGCGGCTGAACAGCGGCGCGCCATGCTCGACCTTCTCGCCGGGCCGGCCGGCCGGGCGCGCAATGATGGTGATGCCGGGCGCATCGACCGGCACGGCGCAGCATACGGCGAAGTCCGCATCCTCGCGGCCCATGTTGCGGCACGGCATGACGAGCAGTTCATGCACATACGGCGCGCCGGTCACGATGGCCTTGGTACCCGAGATGACGATGCCCCTGGCGTTGCGCTCGACGACATGCAGGTAGCTGTCGACGTTCGACTGCTCGTGCGGACGCCGGCTGCGGTCGCCTTTGGCATCCGTCATGGCAATGCCCAGCGTCAGGTCCTGGTCCTGCACGCGGTGCAGGTAGTTCAGGAAACGGGCGGTGTTTTCGTGGGTACCGCGCGCATCGTCGATGCGGGCCGATACCTGGCCGATGGCGTTGAGGGCGTCGTGCGTCAGGTAGCGCTGGGCGCAGCCGGTTTCCTGGCAGACCAGGCGAACGGCTTCGAGCTTGTTAAGCAGGTCGCCGCTGCTGGTGTTGATGTGGCTCAAACGGTTGACGCGCTTGCCGCTGGTGTGCTGCACGGCGGTCATGACCGGCGCGTATTTTTCCTTCAATGCGTAGTCGTAGGTCAGCGCAATCGCATTGATGCCGGGACCGAAGCCGCGCTCGTCGGCCACGCTGGCAACCTGCCGGCCGTCGAGGAAAACGCGCGGCCGGTAGCGGCGCAGCGATTCGCGGAAATCGTCGCCGGACATCAACGTGGCGGCAGGTTGTGAAGCATTCATGATCGAGTCTCCAGGTTTTTTCAAATTTTAAACGCTGTTTAATTTAATCGGCAAGCGTTTAATTTGAAGCATTTTTTTAGCTGGTTTGGGTTTATATTCTGGCCATGCAAGCCAGACTCGAACGCCAGCAGGCCCTGAACGACTCGCGCCGCGCGCTGATGCTGGACGCCGCGCGTTCGGTGTTCCAGCGGCTCGGCATTGAAGGCGCGAGCATCCGCGAAATCGCCAAGGCGGCCGGCTACACGCCCGGGGCCATCTATTCCTATTTTGAGAACAAGGAAGCCATCTACGGCGCGCTGCTGGCTGAATCCCTGGAGCGGCTCAATGCCGTGGTCGATGCCGCCGATGCGCCTGACGGTTCGGCGGCTGATGTGCTGAAGGCCAAGGCCAGCGCCTGGTTCGGTTTTTATGCCGCCAATCCGCGCGATCTGGACCTGGGGTTTTATCTGGTGCAGGGCATGCAGCCGCGCGGGCTGAACGCCGAGCTCAATGTCCGGCTCAACGACCGCCTGCATGATGCGCTGCGCCCGTGCGAAGCGGCATTGCAGGCGATGGGGCTGACGGCGCAAGAGGCGCTGCGCGAGAACACCGCACTGTTTGCCCACGGCGTTGGCCTGCTGCTGCTTCAACACACCGGCCGCATCCGCATGTTTGGCCAGGCGGCGACCGACCTGTTTGCCCGTTATCTTGACGACTTGCCCGGTCGCCTGGCCCGTGGCAAGGCCCCCTGACAACCAAGCCGGTAACCCCCATGAACGCACCGATGAACGCCCGCAAGCTGTTGTCCGTGCCGGACAGCGCAAGCCACCATGCCACGCCTTGTGTCAGGAACCAGGCGAGTCCGCTCACTGGTTTCAACGGGTTCAAACACAACGCCGTGCTACGCGAAATCCTGTCGCAGGCGCACCTGACACGGCTGGATTTTGCCGTCGGGTCAGCCGGCCTGATGTGCCAGTCGCTGACCTTGGCGCTCAACCATGCCGGCACCCGCAGGGGTTTCGGGCGTACGCTGATCGAGCAGCCGATCAGAAACCCTGTAATGCCACGGCGTCAACGGTTTCATTGAGGAAAACCCGATGGCCCGGATCTGCTGCTTCAGGGTGAGCCTGCCACGACGTCCGGACTGGTGCGCCAGAGTAGCCGTCAGCCTCGGCAAGGGCTGGGATAATGGCCGCCAACCCTAAGGAATAACCATGTTGCTTGATGCCGACGACTCCCAGCTTGTGCTGATTGATTACCAGACCCGCCTGATGCCGGTGATTTTTGAAAATGAAATCGTCGTGGCCAACGCCCTGCGGCTGGCGCGCATGGCCCGCATCCTGGAGGTGCCGGTCTGGGGCACGGCGCAAAATCCCGACAAGCTCGGCCAGAACCTGCCCGAGTTGCAGGCGGCGATTGATTCGGCCGGCGGCAAGACCATGGCCAAGATGCATTTCAGCGCCGCCGCCGACGGCCTGGTCGAATGGCTGCGTCCGCCGGTTCGCAAGGCACCGACCGGCGGCAATGCGCGCAGCCTGCCCAAGCACCTGCAAAAGCCTGCAGAGCCCGAGGACGCGGGCCGCAGCATGATCGTGATGGCTGGCTGCGAAGCGCATGTCTGCCTAATGCAGACCGCGCTGGAATTGCTGGAAGAAGAGTTTGATGTGTGGGTCGTCACCGACGCCTGCAGCTCGCGCAGCGAGCGCAACCGCGACGCCGCGTTCGACCGTCTGGCCGGCAACGGCGCCGAACTGGTCACCACCGAAATGGTGGCCTTTGAATGGGCGCGCACCTGTGAGCACGGCGCGTTCAGGGAATTGCTTGCGCTGGTGAAGTAATTCCGCGTCGCCCTGGCAGTCACTGATAACTGTTTGCTCTTTGCAGAGCCCACCGGCCGTCCCCAGGCAGTTCCAGCACCCATTCATGGTATTTCATGACTTCCGGATGATGGCTGATGCTGACCGGCGTGATCGACAAGCCCGCGAGCTGGCTGTACAACAACGCTTCGTTGGCCGCATCCAGCGCGCTGGTGGCTTCGTCCAGCAGCAGGTAGCGCGGTCTGGAAAGCAGCGCGCGGGCAAAGGCCAGCCGCTGCTGCTCGCCGACCGACAGCACCCGGGCCCAGTCGAGTTCGGCGCCCAGGCCACCGAAGCGCTCGGCCAGCGTCGGCAGGTTCACCCGTTCCAGCCAATGCAGCAGCTCCTCGTCTGAAATGTCGCGGTCCATGCGCGGATAGGTCAGCTGGCTGCGCAGGTCGCCGAGCAACAGGTAGGGTTGCTGGGGCATGAACAGCATGTCCGATCCGGCGGGGCGCGTGATCGTCCCCGAGCCCGTGGTCCACAGTCCGGCAATCACCCGCAGCAGGGAACTCTTGCCGGTGCCGCTGGGGCCGGAAATCAGCAGCCCACTGCCGGGCTTGATGGCCAGCGTGAGGTCACGCAGCAGCAGGTGCTCGCGGCCCGGCGTCAGAACGGTCACCTGATCAAGCGACAACTCGAAGCCATGCTGCGTCTGGATATGCTGCACACTGTTGCCGTCGGCCGGGCGGCTGGCATTGGCTTGCAGGGCATCGGAAAAGGCGTGCAGCCGCTCGACGCCGGCCGAAAAACGGCTGAGGCTTTCAAAATGCTCGACGATCACCGTCAGCGCGCTCAGGATGGCGGCAAACGCACCCGCCGCCTGGATGGCGCGGCCGACCTCCAGCCGTCCCGATAGCACATCGCCGGCGATGATCACCGTCGGCAGCACGATGGTCAGGAAACCATGGGCGTACTGGAACAGGTTGAGCCCGAACTGCCAGCGCAGCACCTGCTGGTAGTTGGCATAGACCCTGGAAAAAATGGCTTGCAGCGCCGTCATCTCGCGCGCCTCGCCGTCGTGAAAGGCAATCGGCTCGGCATGCTCGCGAACCCGCACCAGGCCGAATCGGAAGTTGGCTTCGCGCTGCAGCTGGCGAAAGTTCAACCCGATCAGCCGCTTGCCAAATACCGAAGCGGTGAACACGGTGCTGAACACCGCATAGCCGATCAGAAACAGCACAAGCCCCCGCGAGATTGACCACAGCACGGCGGAGAAAGCGACCAGCTGCAGCACCGAACCCAGCACGATCATTGAAAAATACAGCGATTGCTGGGTGAAGGTGTTGATGTCCTCGGCAATCCGCTGGTCGGGGTTGTCGATGCTGGCGGCAACGCCCAGCCGGTAGTAGGCGCGCTGGTCGAAATAGCGCGCCAGGAACGAATCCGTCAGCCAGCGGCGCCAGCGCAACCCGAGCGTGTCGCGGACGTAGTAGTACAAGGCATAAATTGGCACCGCCGCCACAAGAATCGCCGTGTAGCGCCAGATCGAGGCCCAGAAGCGGTCAGTATCCTGCGCGGCCAGGGCCGAGGTGAACTCGCCGGTTTCCTGGTTGAACAGCACGTTGAACGCGGTCTGCCCCAGCAGCAGGACGACCAGCAGAAGCAGCAGGCTCCGGGCGCGCCAGCGTTCGTCTGAAAACCAGTAAGGCCGTGCGATCGCTGCAAAGCGACGCCACAGGCGGGCATTGAAGCCGGGATCTTCTGCTGCGCTCATGAAGTTCTGCGGTGAGTGGGCCAGCCGCCGATTTAATCTGAAATAACCAAAGCCCGCAGCCGAAACTAAAAAAATTGAATTTCAGATGAAAAAATGCCGTTAGCGCAATGCTGTTGGACATTTAAAGCTATCTTTGTAATAGCAAAAAGAGCGCTCATACGATGAGCGTCCGCTGGACGTCAGCTTGCAGAAAGACCGCTGTTCATAATTAAGAATTCAGTTTTTATGCGTTCCAGGTGCGGAATTTTTTTCAGCCTGATTGCAATGTGAACGAAATTGCCAGGATGCGTCGCAGAAAAATCCGAAGGCCTTGACGACGCGCAAAGCCATCGGCCGCAGGGCCGACTAAATTCGACCCGACAGTTGCCTCAAAATTACGGAGACTTTTCATGACAAGCTATGCAGACTTCTACCGCCAGTCCATTGACCAGCCCGACGCCTTCTGGGCCGATCAGGCCGGACTGATCGAGTGGCACAAGCCGTTTGACCGCGTCTGCAACTACGACAACCCGCCCTTCGTGAACTGGTACGAAGGCGGCCAGACCAACCTGTGCCACAACGCCGTGGACCGGCACCTTTTGGACCGCGCTGGCCAGCCCGCGCTGATTGCCGTTTCCAGCGAAACCGGCACCGAAAAAATCTACACCTTCGCCGACCTGCATGGCGAAGTGCAGCGCATGGCCGCCAGCCTGAAGGCCCTCGGCGTCGAAAAAGGCGACCGGGTATTGATCTACATGCCGATGATTGCCGAGGCTGCTTTTGCCATGCTGGCCTGCGCGCGCATCGGCGCGGTGCATTGCGTGGTGTTTGGCGGCTTTGCCAGTGGCTCGCTGGCCTCGCGCATTGAAGATGCCGCGCCCAAGGTCATCGTGAGTTCCGACGGCGGCTCGCGTGGCGGCAAGGCGCTGCCCTACAAACCGCTGCTCGACGAAGCCATCCGCCTGTCCAGCCACAAGCCCGGCGCCGTGCTGCTGGCCGATCGCGGCCTGACGCCCATGGATCTGGTGGCCGGGCGCGACCATCTCTGGAGCGAACTGCGCACAACGCATGTCGATGCGCAAGTGCCGTGCGAATGGCTGGACTCGACCGCCATCAGTTACACCATCTACACCAGCGGCACCACCGGCAAGCCCAAGGGCGTGCAGCGGGACACCGCCGGCTATGCCGTGGCGCTGGCCGCCAGCATGAAGCACATCTTCGACGGACGTGCCGGCGAAACCTTCTTCTCGACCAGCGACATCGGCTGGGTCGTCGGCCACAGCTACATCGTTTATGGCCCGCTGATTGCCGGCATGGCGACCATCATGTACGAAGGCCTGCCGACGCAGGGCATGGACAAGAAGCCCAATGGCGGCATCTGGTGGGAACTGGTTGAAAAGTACAAGGTTACGGTCATGTTCAGCGCCCCGACTGCCGTGCGCGTGCTGAAAAAGCAGGACCCGGCATTGTTGACCAAATACGATTTGTCCAGCCTGCGCGCTTTGTTCCTGGCCGGCGAGCCGCTGGACGAACCGACGGCGCGCTGGATCAGCGAAGGCTTGAGAGTGCCGATCATCGACAACTACTGGCAGACCGAAAGCGGCTGGCCGATTTTGACGATTGCCAACGGTGTTGAGCCGAAACCGAGCAAATTCGGCAGCCCCGGCATTCCGATGTACGGCTACAACGTCAAGCTGCTGCACGAAGCCACCGGCGAAGAACTCACCGCGCCCGGCGAAAAAGGCGTGGTGGTGATCGAAGGCCCGACGCCCCCGGGCTTCATGCAGACCATCTGGCAGGATGATGCGCGCTTCGTCAACACCTACTGGAAGAGCATTCCGGGCAAGCTGGTCTACAGCACCTTCGACTGGGGCATTCGCGATGCCGACGGTTACTTCTTCATTTTGGGCCGTACCGACGACGTGATCAACGTGGCCGGCCACCGCCTGGGCACGCGCGAGATCGAGGAAAGTATTTCTGGCCATGGGCAGGTGGCCGAGGTGGCGGTGGTTGGCGTGGCCGATGGGCTCAAGGGCCAGGTCGCCATGGCCTTTGTGGTGCTCAAGGATTCCAGCGTGATGGGCGACAGCGCGGCCTGCGGCAAGCTGGAGGCCGAGATCATGAAGCGCGTGGACGGTGACCTGGGCGCGGTGGCCCGGCCGGCGCGGGTTCGTTTTGTGACGGCTCTGCCCAAGACGCGCAGCGGCAAACTGCTGCGCCGCGTGATTCAGGCGGTGTGCGAAGGCCGCGATGCCGGTGACCTGACGTCCATGGATGATCCGGGCGCCCTGCAGCAGATCCGGGACCGGATGGAAACCGTTTAAGCAGCGGTTTCCGGTGCGGCCTGGTTCCGGTAGACAGGCCAGCCCGGCCGCTTCAGTTCAACCGCAGTTGCGCCTGCTGGGCCACCCGGATGCAGTCCTTCATGTGCTCCTCGCCAAAGTAACGGATGGCAGCATAGCCCACGCTGGCCGCCACGAGCTGGCCGGCCAGCGGGATGTACTTGGCCAACTGCTTGGTCGCCATGCGCGTGCCAATCCGGGTAGTCGCCTTGATGATCAGGTCGCGGCTGATGAATTTGCCCACCAGCACCGAGCCGACCATGGCCACGGCTTTTTGCACCTGCTCGCGTTTTTTCGGGTCGAGCTGGTCGATCTGTTCGGGCGCCAGACCAAACTCCTTGTTGATGGCGGGAATCAGTTTGGACAGCAGCGCCGCATCCACCGCCCAGTCCAGGCCGGGCACCGGCACAGCGCTGGCAACAGCAGCGAACATCGCGCGCTTGTGCAGCAGCTTGCGGCTGCGAATCACCGCCGCTTGAAGCGCCGCATCGTCAGCGGCCAGTTGCAGGGGAGTAGGCATGGCTCAAAAACCTTTCATGGGATGTCGTCTTGCGTGCAATGGCTTGTATCACACGGCAAGGCATGCAGCCCATCATCTCTAGCCAATCACCGGCTGAGCCTGTGGCGTTTCAGGCGGCGACGGCTTCGAGCTTTTCCGTCACTTCCAGCCAGCGCTCTTCCAGTTTGGCCAGGTCGGCTTCAATCACCTTGAGGCGCTTGCCGGCCTGGGCGATTTCAGCCGCCGACTTGGAGCTGGTCAGCAGCGTTTCGAGGTTGGCTTTTTCGCTGTTCATGCTGAGCAGCTGGCGGTCGATTTTTTCCAGATCCTTGCGCAGCGGCTTGGCGGCATCGGATTGCTGCTGGCGGCGCTGGGCGTCTTCCTTCTTGCTAGACGAATTTTTAGCATCTAAAGTGCTTGTAGCGCTTGCTGCATCTGCACTGGCAGCTACTTTTTTGGTAGCGGCCGGGGCGGCAGTGCTGTTATTTGACTTCTTCGCTTCCTCGCGCATGCGCTTGGCCTCGTCAAGCAGGTAGCGCTGGTAGTCGTCCAGGTCGCCGTCAAACGGCTCCACGCCACCGCGCGAGACCATCCAGAACTCGTCGCACACGGCGCGCAGCAAGGCGCGGTCGTGGCTGACCAGCATCACCGTGCCTTCAAACTCGTTGAGCGCCATCGACAGCGCCTCGCGCGTGGCCAGGTCCAGGTGGTTGGTTGGCTCGTCGAGCAGCAGCAGGTTCGGCCGCTGCCAGACGATCATGCACAGCACCAGCCGGGCCTTTTCACCGCCGCTCATGCTGCCGACGGACTGTTTGACCATGTCGCCGCCAAAGTTGAAATTGCCGAGAAAGCTGCGCAAGTCCTGCTCGCGGGTCGGCTGGTTGCCCAGTTTGCCGGCGGCGCTGACTTCCTTGACCAGCCGGATCATGTGCTCCAGCGGGTTGTCGGCCGGGCGCAGCACGTCGAGTTCCTGCTGGGCAAAGTAGCCGATGTTCAGGCCCTTGCCCTCGGTCATCTCGCCTTCGATGGGCGCCAGCGCGCGCGCGACGGTTTTCACCAGCGTCGATTTGCCCTGGCCGTTGGCGCCCAGAATGCCGATGCGCTGGCCGGCCAGCACGGATTTGCTGACGTTTTGCACGATGACGGTCGGCGGCGTGTCTTCGGGCGCGTCTTCAGGCGCGGGGTAGCCGAAGTAGGCGTTTTGCATCGACAGCATCGGGTTGGGCAGGTTCGCCGGCTCCTTGAACTCGAAGGTGAAATCGGCTTCGGCCAGCAATGGCGCGATTTTCTCCATGCGGTCGAGTGCCTTGACCCGGCTTTGCGCCTGCTTGGCCTTGCTGGCCTTGGCCTTGAAGCGGGCGATGAACTTTTGCAGGTGGGCAATCTTGTCCTGCTGCTTGTTGAAAGCGCCTTGCTGCAGCGCCATCTGTTCGGCTCGCAGGTCTTCAAACTTGCTGTAGTTGCCACCGTAGCGTGTGAGTTTGGCGCTTTCAATGTGCATCGTCACATCGGTCACGGCATCGAGGAATTCGCGGTCATGGCTGATGACCAGCATCGTGCCCTGGTAGCGCTTGAGCCAGGCTTCCAGCCACACCAGCGCGTCCAGGTCCAGGTGGTTGGTCGGCTCGTCAAGCAGCAGCAAATCTGACGGGCACATCAGCGCACGCGCCAGTTGCAGGCGCATGCGCCAGCCGCCGGAAAAGCTGTTGACCGGGTTGTCGAGTTCGCTGAGCTTGAAACCCAGGCCCAGAATCAAGGCCTGCGCGCGCGCCTGCGCGTCGTGCGCGCCGGAGTCGTACAGGTCCATGTAGGCGTGCGCCATGCGGTCGCCATCGCCGCTGGCTTCGGACGCATCGACTTCGGCCTGTGCGGCCAGCAGCACCACATCGCCCTCGATCACATAGCTGGTGGCGCTTTGCTCAGTTTCAGGCATGTCCTGCGCAACCTGCGCCATTTTCCACTGCGCCGGAATGTAGTATTCGCCGCCGTCTTCGTGCAGCGAGCCGTTGAGCATGGCGAACAGCGACGACTTGCCCGCGCCGTTGCGGCCGACCAGGCCGACATTCTCGCCAGGGTTCAGGGTGACAGACGCGCTGTCGAGAATCACTTTGGAGCCGCGACGCAGCACCACGTTTTTAAGAGTAATCATTTATTAACAGACTGAAGAAATAGGATCGGACCGCAGGGCGCCCGGCAAAGCGCTTACGGTCCGACATACGAAAGTCAAGGTTCAGGCCAGCTGTTCCCGCGTCAGCAGCAAGACCTGGTCAGGGCCGGCGCTGGTTTCAAACCAGAGCGGCTCCAGGTGCGGAAAAGCGCGTATAAAATTTTCGCGCTCGTTGCCGATTTCCAGCACCAATACCGCATTTTCGTTCATTTGCGCGGCAATGGTCAGAAAAAGGCCACGAATGAAGTCCATGCCGTCGCTTCCACCGTGCATATTGCCCGACAGCGCCAGTCCAGGTTCAGCCCTGAATTCGGCAGGCAGCGCGGCCATGCTGGCAGCGTTCACATACGGCGGGTTGCACAAGATCAGGTCGTATTGGCCGGTACAAGCCGTCAGGCCGTCTGATTCGATCAGGGTGATGCGGCTGTCCAGCTGGTGCCGGTCCACATTGATGCGCGCCACCGCCAGCGCGTCCGAGCTGATGTCGGCGGCATCCACCACCACGTCCGGAAAGGCCATGGCGGCCAGCACCGCCAGGCTGCCGTTGCCGGTGCACAGGTCCAGCACGCGCTGCGTCTCGTCGCTCAGCCAGTCGTCAATGCTGCCGTCGTCGAGCAATTCGGCGATCAGCGAGCGCGGAATGATCACGCGTTCATCGACATAAAAGGGCACGCCCATCAACCACGCTTCGTTCGTCAGATAGGCGGCGGGCTGGCGGGTGCTGATGCGCTGGTCCACCAGCAGGGCGACCTGCGCCTGGTCTTCGGGCGACACCGGCCGGTTTTCGACCGCTTCCAGGTCGTCGATTTCCAGGCCCAGTTTCCACAGCACCAGCCAGGCGGACTCGTCAAATGCGTTGGTCGTGCCTTGGCCATACCCATCGGCAAAACTCAGGCCGGCGGCGTCCAGCCGGTCGGCCATCTGCTCGATCAGCGCCAGCACGGTCACGGTGGGGGCGGGGAGGGGGGTTGTGGTCATGCCAGTCCTGCCAGGCGTTCAAGCACGCCTTTGTAGATATTCTTGAGCGGATCGATCGAGCTGACCGCCACGCATTCGTTGATCTGGTGGATGGTGGCATTGACCGGCCCCAGTTCAATCACCTGCGGACAGACCTTGGCGATGAAACGGCCGTCGCTGGTGCCGCCGGTCGTGGACAGTTCGGTTTTTAAACCGGTTTCGGCCAGAATTGAACCGCGCACTGCATCGACCAGCGTCCCGGGCGTGGTCAAAAAGGGCAGGCCGCCCAGTGTCCATTTCAGGTCGTATTCAAACTGGTGCCGGCTCAAAATGGCCAGCAGGCGCTGCTGCAGGCTTTCAGGCGTCGATTCAGTGCAAAAGCGGAAATTGAAGTCCACCACCAGGTCGCCCGGAATCACATTGGTCGCGCCGGTGCCGGCGTGCATGTTGGACACCTGCCAGCTGGTGGCGGGGAAAAAATCATTGCCCTGGTCCCACTGCGTGGCGACGAGTTCGGCCAGCGCCGGCGCGAACAGGTGGATCGGGTTTTTTGCCAAATGCGGGTAGGCGATGTGGCCCTGCACGCCCTTGACCGTGAGCTTGCCGCTCAGCGTGCCGCGCCGGCCGTTCTTGATCATGTCGCCCAGATTTTTGACCGAGGTCGGTTCGCCGACGATGCAATAGTCAAGCACTTCGCCGCGCGCCTTGAGCTGGTTGCAGACGACGACCGTCCCGTCAAGTCCCGGACCTTCCTCGTCGCTGGTGATCAAGAAAGCCATCGACAGCGCCGGCCGGGGATGCGCCGCCAGGAATTCCTCGACCGCCACGACCATGGCGGCAATCGACGTTTTCATGTCGGCTGCGCCGCGTCCGTAGAGCTTGCCCGCCCGGTGGCTGGGCGTGAACGGGTGGCTGTGCCAATGCTCCAGCGGGCCGGTTGGCACCACGTCGGTGTGGCCGGCAAACACCAGCGTCTTGACGCGGGTTTCGGCATTGTCTGGATTTGCTATAGATTCAATAGCTGCTTGCATAGGCTCAGCATGCGCAACTGCCCTGAAACCCTCAAATTTTGCCCACAGGTTGGTAACCCGGAAGTGTTCAGGTCCGCTGATGATGGTTTCACACTTGAAACCGAGCGGCTTGAGTCGCGCGATCAGCAGGTCCTGGCACCCCGCATCGTCGGGCGTCGCCGAGGCGCGGGAAATCAGTTGCTCTGCAAGGTGGAGTGTTCGGGACATGGTGATGCAGTCGGTGCCTGGGCGGCTTGAATTGAAAAATGTGAAGACAGCGGCCAGCGCGCCGGACCAGCCGAAGCAAAGGCCAGACCCCTCTGAAGCAGCCCAGCACACGCAGTGGCCAGCGCGAGAACCATATTCTTCAGTGCCTGACGTCCAAGGTGATCTCGGTAAACGACGGTTCGTCATCCGGGTCGATGCCGGACTCGTCGGCCTTGGGCTTGCCTGCAGTGAAGTCGTTTTCAAGCCGCCACATCAGGTTGGTCGGCGAATCGGCATTCGCCAGTCCTTCCTTGCGTGCCACCGTGCCGTCGGTGATCAGTTTGGCGATGTGCTGCTCGAAGGTCTGCGAGCCTTCGGCCATGGATTTTTCCATGGCTTCCTTGACGCCCGCAAAGTCGCCTTTCTCGATCAGCTCGGCCACCAGCTTGGTGTTGAGCATGACTTCCACTGCCGGAGTCCGGTCGTTGTCCTGGCTGCGCAGCAGGCGCTGGGAAACCACCGCCTTCAGCGCTGCCGCCAGATCGCCGAGCATGGTCGGACGGACCTCGACCGGGTAGAAGCTCAGGATGCGGTTGAGCGCCTGGTAGCTGTTGTTGGCATGCATGGTGGCCAGGCACAGCTGGCCCGACTGCGCATAGGCAATCGCCGCCGACATGGTTTCGCGGTCGCGGATCTCGCCGATCATGATCACGTCAGGCGCCTGACGCAGCGCATTTTTCAGCGCCACTTGCAGCGACTCGGTGTCGCCGCCGACTTCGCGCTGGTTGATGATCGACTTTTTGTTGGTGAAGTAATACTCGATCGGGTCTTCGATCGTCAGGATGTGCCCGGTCGTGGTTTCGTTGCGCCGGTCGATCATCGAAGCCAGCGTGGTGCTTTTTCCGGCGCCCGTAGCGCCCACCATCAGGATCAGGCCGCGCTTTTCCATGATCAGTTCGCCCAGCAGCGGCGGCAGGTTCAGGCTGGCCAGCGCCGGAATCTTGTTCGGGATGTAGCGAATGACCGCTGCGTAGGTGCTGCGCTGGCGAAAACCGCTGATGCGAAAATTTCCCAGCCCTTCGACCGGCAGCGCCATGTTGAGCTCGCCGGTTTCATCGAGTTCCTCGATCCGCGAAGGCGACAGCACTTCGGCCAGCAGCGTGCGCGTGGCATCGGCCGGCAGGATCTGCGAATTGATCGGGATGGACAGCCCGTTGATCTTGATCATGGCCGGCGAGTGCGCCGACAGGTAAACGTCAGACGCCTTCTTGTCCACCATCAAGCGCAGAATTCTTTCCATCGTGCTCATATTCGCCTTTCGCTCACCGTCAGTTTGTGCGCGCGCCGTGATCCGGATTAGTCACGCAGCAGGTCGTTCAGGCTGGTCGTGGCGCGGGTTTTGGCGTCCACGCGCTTGACGATCACCGCGCAATACAGGCTGTACTTGCCGCCGGCCTTGGGCAGGTTGCCCGACACCACGACCGAGCCTGCCGGAATGCGGCCGTAGCTCACCGTGTCCGCTTCGCGGTCATAGATGGGCGTGCTCTGGCCGATGTACACGCCCATCGAGATCACCGAGTTTTCCTCGACGATCACGCCTTCGACGATTTCGGAACGTGCGCCGATGAAGCAGTTGTCCTCGATGATGGTCGGGTTGGCCTGCATGGGTTCGAGCACGCCGCCAATGCCGACGCCGCCCGACAGGTGCACGTTCTTGCCGATCTGCGCGCAGGAACCCACGGCGGCCCAGGTGTCGACCATCGTGCCTTCATCGACGTAAGCGCCGATGTTGACGTAACTGGGCATCAGGATCGCGCCCTTGGCAATGAAGCTGCCTCGGCGCGCCACGGCGGGCGGCACCACGCGCACGCCGGTGGCACGCATTTCCTGCTCGCTCAGGTGCGCGAACTTGGTTTGCACCTTGTCGTAAAAACCCAGATCGCCGGCGCGCATCAGTTCGTTGTCCTTCAGGCGAAAGCTCAGCAGCACGGCTTTTTTCAGCCACTGGTGCACCGTCCACTGGCCCACGCCGTCGCGGGTGGCCACACGCAAGGTGCCATTGTTGAGCTGCTCGATGGCGTGCTCGACAGCTTCCAGCACTTCTTTGGGCGCAGCAGCGGGCGACAGGTTGGCGCGGTTTTCCCAGGCGGCGTCGATGGTGGCTTGCAGATTGTCTTGTGTCATTTTGAGTTTTTCAGTGAACTTTGGATTGAATAAATTGGACGATGCGCCGGGCGGCCTCGACGCATTCGCCGGTTTCGGCGACCAGCGCCATGCGGATTCGGCCGGCGCCGGGGTTGAACCCCTGCGCATCGCGTGCCAGGTAACTGCCCGGCAGCACGACGACATTGTAAAGAGCCAGCAATTCGCGGGAGAACGCCGTGTCCGAACCGTTAAACGCTTCGGGCACAGCGGCCCACAGGTAAAAACCGGCGTCGGGCAGGGCCACGTCCATGACTTGCGCCAGCAGCGGCGTGACCCGTGCGAATTTTTCGCGGTACTGGGCTCGGTTGTCCACCACATGCGCCTCGTCGGCCCAGGCGGCGATGCTGGCGGTCTGCACGATGGGGCTCATGGCGCTGCCGTGGTAGGTGCGGTAAAGCAAAAACGAGTTGATCAGCGCTGCGTCGCCGGCGACAAAACCGCTGCGCAGGCCGGGCACATTGCTGCGCTTGGACAGGCTGGTCATTGCAATCAGGTTCCTGAAGTCATGCCGGCCGAGCCTGGTGGCTGCTTCCAGTCCGCCCAGCGGGGCTTCATCGCGGAAATAAATCTCGCTGTAGCACTCGTCGGAGGCAATCACGAAGCCGTAGCGGTCGCTGAGTTCAAAAAGCAGTTTCCATTCATCCAGCCCCATCACCGCGCCGGTCGGGTTGCCCGGAGAGCAGACAAACAGCAGCTGGGTTTTTCCCCAAACCGATTCAGGCACGGCAGCCCAGTCAATGCCGAAGTTGCGCGCCGCCTCGCTCGGCGCAAACCACGGCTGCGCGCCGGCCAGCAGCGCCGCGCCTTCGTAGATTTGATAAAACGGATTGGGGCTGATCACCGTCGCGCCCGGCCGGCTCGGGTCGATCACGGTTTGCGCCAGCGCGAACAGCGCTTCGCGCGAACCATTGACTGGCAAAATTTGCGTCGCCGCATCAACCTTCAGCCCACAATAGCGCCGCGCCAGCCAGTCGCTTATCGTCTGGCGCAGCTTGGGTTCGCCAAGCGTGCCGGGGTAGCTGGCCAGTCCCGCCAGGCTGCCTGTCAGTGCATCCTTGATGAGCTGCGGCGTGGCATGGCGCGGCTCGCCAATGCCCAGGCTGATGGGTTTGTAAGCCGGGTTGGGGGTGATGTCGGCATGCAACTGGCGAAGCCGCTCGAAGGGGTAAGGCTGGAGCCGGGAAAGCAGGGGGTTCATGGGGCGCGATTATCCCCCGGCCACCTGCTGTGCCTTCACTTGCCCGTCACAGGAGCGGCGCGGCACCCCCGCCTGCGGTTTTCTGCCGCATGCGCTCCCTGGAGTTGGCCGGCAGGGCGACAGAGAACGGGGAAATGGCGGGCGGTTTCATGCTTGGGCCGCATGCTGTTTTACTATGAATTAAATAGCTGCTTGGGTATATTCTTCCTGCGCCAGAGGCTTTTTTGGCTAAAAAAATGGTGCGTATTCCAAGGTGGGGGATTGTGGCTTGCGCCGGGGCGCACGGCCTGTGGCGGTGCGGGCCTTTGCCGTTCGAAAAATGACCCTGCGCTCGGGTAACATGGCAAGCCGTGCGCTCGCGCTCCCCGTGTGGCGCGCCGGGTCCGTTGACTCAAAAGCACTAACGCGTTAGCCCCAGGCTCAACAACACAGGTCAGCCGTGCGTCTCAATTCGATCAAGTTAGCCGGTTTCAAGTCCTTTGCCGACCCGACCCATTTCCAGCTGCCAGGGCAACTGGTCGGCGTGGTCGGCCCCAACGGCTGCGGCAAGTCCAACATCATGGATGCCGTGCGCTGGGTGCTGGGCGAATCCAAAGCGTCGGAGCTGCGCGGCGAGTCGATGCAGGATGTGATCTTCAGCGGCACCACCACGCGCAAGTCGGCCAGCCGCGCCAGCGTCGAGCTGGTGTTCGACAATGCCGACCACCGGGCCGGCGGTCAGTGGGGCCAGTACGAGGAAATCGCCGTCAAGCGGGTGTTGACGCGCGACGGTACGTCAAGCTATTACCTCAACAACCAGCCGGTGCGCCGCCGCGATGTACAGGACGTGTTCCTGGGCACCGGGCTGGGGCCGCGCGCCTACGCCATCATCGGCCAGGGCACGATCAGCCGCATCATCGAATCCAAGCCCGAAGAACTGCGCCTGTTCCTTGAAGAAGCCGCCGGGGTGTCCAAATACAAGGAACGCCGCCGCGAAACAGCCAACCGCCTGAGCGACACGCGCGAGAACCTCACCCGCGTCGACGACATCCTGCGAGAACTCAATGCCAACCTGGAGCGGCTTGAAAAGCAGGCCGAGGTGGCTTTGCGCTACAACACGCTGCAGGCCGCCGGCACGCTGAAGCAGCACCAGCTGTGGTTTTTGAAGCGCACTGAGAGCGAAGCCGACCAGACCAAGGTCCGGCTGGAGGCCGAAAAATCGGTCAACGACCTGGAAAGCCGCGTGGCCGATTTGCGCCATGTCGAGGCCGATCTGGAAACCATCCGCCAGGCGCACTATGCGGCCGGCGACCAGGTCAACCAGGCGCAGGGCCGGCTGTACGAGGCGAGCGCCGAGGTGGGCCGGCTGGAGGCGGAAATCCGCTTCGTGGTCGATGGCCGGCTGCGTGTCGAGCAACGCCTGGTCCAGCTGAAAGAGCAATCGGCCCAGTGGGCCACGCGCGGCGAAGATGCGGCGATCGAGTCTGAAAGCCTGGCCGGGCAAAGCTTTGACGCCGAGGAAAAAGCCGAACTGCTGGCGGCGCAGCTTGAAGAGCAGCAGGACCAGTTGCCGGCGCTTGAAGAGGCGCTGCGCCAGGCCCAGGCTGCAGCAAATGGGCAACGCGCCGGCGTGACGCAGGTTCAGCAGCAACTCCAGGTGCTGGCCGCCGAGCAGCGCCATGTTGAAGAGCAACTGCGCATGCTGGGCCTGCGCCACGAGCGGCTGTCAGCCGACCGCAAGGCGCAGGGCGTACCCGACGAGGCACGTCTGGCCAGCTTGAATTCGCAACTGGACCAGGCCCGCCAAGCGCAGATGGTGGCGCAGGCACGCCTGCAGGAACTGACCGAAGCCGTGCCGCAGCTCGACGACACGCGGCGTTCCCTTCAGCAGACAGCCAATGCCGAGTCGGCCCGGCGCGCTGATCTGTCGGCCAAGCTGGAGGCGCTCAAGGCGCTGCAGGAAAAGGTCAGGACCGACGGCAAGCTCAGGCCTTGGCTGGCCCGGCATGGCCTTGAAAATCTGCAGGGCCTGTGGAGCTGTTTGCACATCGAGCAGGGCTGGGAAAACGCGCTGGAAGCTGCACTGCGCGAGCGCCTGGGCGCGCTGGAAGTCAGCCGGCTCGACATCGTGCGTGGTTTTGCCGGCACTGACGCGCGCGGCCAGGCGCAGGGGCCGCCCGCCAAGCTGTCGTTCTACACGCCGCCGCTGGCCGCTGCGCCAGGCCGCGCCCATCCGGCGCTCCAGCTCAAGCCGCTGGCCGACCTGCTTCGCCTGAACGATGCCGGACTGTCGGCGCTGCTGGACGACTGGCTGGACGGCTGCTTCACCGCCCCTACGCTCGACGACGCCCTGGCTGCGCGGGACCGTCTGGCGCCCGGCCAGGCGATCTATGTCATGGGCGGCCATGCCATCACAAAGCACAGCGTGAGTTTTTATGCGCCCGATTCCGAGCAGGCCGGCCTGCTGGCCCGCGCGCAGGAAATTGACAACCTGGAAAAAAGCCTGCGCGCACAAGTGCTGATCAGCGAGGAAGCCCGGGCGGCGCTGGCCCGTGCCGAAGCCAGCTACCTGGATGCCAGCCAGCGTCTGGCCACGGCCCGCCGTGAAGCGGGCGAAGGACAGAACCAGAGCCATGCGCTGCAGGTCGAAGTGCTGCGCCTGACGCAACTGGCCGAGCAGGCGCGTGCGCGCAGTCATCAGATCCAGGCCGACCTGGCTGAAATCGAAGCCCAGCTTGAGGCCTTGCAGGAGCGCAAGATCACTGCCGAGGGCCGGTTTGAAGCGCTCGACATGCAGCTGGCCGACAGCCAGGAGCGCCATGCCCAGCTGGAAGACCGGGTGATTGCCACCGAGCGCCGGCGGGCCGAATCGCGCGAGCAGCAGCGCACGCTGGAGCGGCAACTGCAGGAAGCGCAGTTTGCGCTGCGCACCCTGGCGGCGCGGCGCGAGGAACTGGCGCGCTCCATCGCCATAGCTGCCGCCCAGGCGTCGTCGATTGCCGCCGAAGAAGGCCGCGCCCGGGAAGAACTGTCGCGGCTGACCGATGCCGCGGCGCAGGGCGGACTTCAGGATGCGCTGAATGCCAAGGTGGTGCGTGAAGCCGAGCTGCTGGCCCAGCGCAGCCAGTACGACGACCTGACCCACAGGCTGCGCAGCAGTGACGAGCGCCGCGTCGCGCTGGAACGCGAACTTGATCCGCTGCGCCAGCGCATCACCGAATTCCAGCTGAAAGAACAGGCCGCGCGGCTGGGTTTCGAGCAATATGCCCAGCTGCTAACCGATGCGCAGGCCGATCTGCCGGCGGTTGAGGCGTCGATCCAGGCTGGCAATGTCCGCATCAGCGGCCTGCAGGGCGAAATCGACCGCATCCAACGCGATGTTCAGGCACTGGGCGCGGTGAATCTGGCCGCACTGGACGAGCTAAGCATTGCCCGGGAACGCAAGCAGTTCCTGGATGCGCAGTCGGCCGACCTGAACGAGGCCATGGCGACGCTCGAAGACGCCATTCGCAAGATCGACATGGAAACGCGCGATTTGCTCTCAAACACCTTTGACGCCGTCAACAGCCACTTCGCCCGCATGTTTCCCGAGTTGTTCGGTGGCGGCAATGCCCGGCTGGTGATGACCGGCGAGGAAATCCTGGACGCTGGCGTGCAGGTCATGGCGCAGCCGCCGGGCAAGAAAAACCAGACCATCCACCTGCTGTCGGGCGGTGAAAAGGCGCTGACCGCGATTGCGCTGGTGTTCGCGATATTCCAGCTCAACCCGGCGCCGTTTTGCCTGCTGGACGAGGTGGATGCGCCGCTGGACGATGCCAACACCGAACGGTATGCCAAACTCGTGTCCAGCATGAGCCGCGAAACCCAGTTTTTATTCATCAGCCACAACAAGATCGCCATGGAAATGGCCGAGCAGCTGATTGGCGTGACCATGCAGGAGCAGGGCGTGTCCCGCATCGTCGCCGTTGACATGCAAGCCGCCCTGAGTCTTGCCGAAACAGCCTGAACCCATCACACATCATGAGCACATTACAAATAAGTCTGGCGGTTGGTGGCAGCCTGGTCCTGGTCGGCATCGTTGCCCATGGCGCCTGGTCTGCTCGCAAGAACCTGCCCAAGCAAGCCACGTTTAAACCAGCGCCCGGCATCGAACCCGTGCCAGTAAAGGAGAACTATCTTCAGCTGGACGACGGCGATGGACTGCCGGAACGGCACGAACCGAGCTTTGACACCGATGCCGTCCTGGCCGCGCTGACGCAGCTCACCACGCCGGAGAGAAAACCGGTGCTCGATATCCTGATCGACGCGATGGCGCCGGTCACGCTGGCGTCGCCGGTCGCCGGCGAAGCCGCGCTGGCGGCCATGCCGAGCACGCGCCGGGTGGGCAGCAAGCCCTTTGCCATCGAGGGTCTGCGCGACGACAGCCGTGAATGGGAAATTCCCGCCGCTGGCTATCGCTACAGCGCCTTTCAGTGCGGCGTCCAGCTGGCCAACCGCACCGGCGCGCTGAACGCCATCGAATACTCCGAATTCGTCATGAAGACGCAGGCCTTTGCCGATGCGATTGGCGGAGAAGTCGAGTTTGCCGAAATGCAGGGCGAGGTGGCCCGTGCCCGGGAACTCGACCAGTTCGCGGGCGCGCACGATGCGCAACTGAGCTTCAAGCTGCGCGCCGTGAAGACCGCCTGGAGCCCGGGCTATGTTCAACAATGCGCAGCCGGCCAAGGCTTCGTTCCTTCCGCGACGCCCGGCCGCATGCTGCTGCCGGCCACCCACACGGGTCATGGCCCGATCCTGGGGCTGAGCTTTGACTCGCAGGCGGCCCAGGCCGAAGACCCCGAACAGACCGCCTTGTATGAAGTGACGCTGTCGCTGGACGTGCCGCAGGTGCTGCGCTCGGAACGGCCATTTGCCCGCATGTGCGAAGTGGCCATTGCCCTGGCGGGCAGCATGGACGGCGTGATCATCGACGACAACGCCATCCTGGTCAGGCCAGAGGCCATGGAGGCGATCCATGCCGACCTGGAGCAGCTGTACGACCGCATGGATGTGCGTGAACTGTCGGCCGGCTCGGCGCTGGGCCGGCGCCTGTTTTCGTGATCTCCTGATTTTTGGATCATTTTCCGGCTGCCTGAGGCGGCCGATTTTTTTTGAAGCATCCTGACCTCTCCATGGCCACTCCTGACCTGTTCGCCCAGCCTACGCCGCAGCCTGTGGCGCAAGAAGCCGTGCCGGCACCCGAGCGCATCGCTGCCCTGCGCGCCGAACTCGACCTGCACGCGCACCGCTACTACGTGCTTGACGAGCCCAGCATTCCTGACAGCGAATACGACCGGTTGTTCCGGGAACTGCACGCGCTCGAAGCGGCGCATCCCGAACTCCAGCGCCCGGATTCGCCCACGCAGCGGGTCGGCAGCAAGCCTCTTGGCCAGTTCGCCACGGTGCGCCACCGGATTCCGATGCTCAGCATCCGCACCGAAACCGACACCGAGGCCAGCGGTGCCCGGAATTTCGACAACCGGGTGCGCAAGGAACTGGGCTTGAAGGAATCCGACCCGCCGGTCGAGTACGTGTCCGAACTCAAGTTCGATGGCCTGGCCATGAGCCTGCGTTATGAACATGGCGTGCTGGTGCAGGCCGCCACGCGTGGCGACGGCGAGATGGGCGAGGACGTGACGCAGAACATCCGCACCATCCGGCAGATTCCGCTCAGAATAAATGCCCCCACGCTCCCCGCTTCGCGTGGTTCGCTGCCCCCCGAGGGGGCGCTGCGCCTACGGCCCGGCGAAGCCGGTTCCGTGGCCCCTGCTGGGGAATATGGTGGCTCTACGGTCCCTGATTCGCGTGGTTCGCTGCCCCCCGAGGGGGCGCTGCGCCTACGGCCCGGCGAAGCCGGTTCCGTGGCCCTTGCTGGGGAAGATGGTGGCTCCGTGGTCCCTGACTTTCTGAATTCGTTGCCCATCTTTGCCATCCCTGCGGTACTCGAAGTGCGCGGTGAAGTCTATATGCGCCGCGACGAATTCGACGCGCTGAATGAGCGCCAGCGAGAAAAGATTGCGCAGGGCGCCAAGGGCGAAAAAACCTTTGTCAACCCGCGCAATGCAGCGGCCGGCGGCGTGCGCCAGCTCGACCCGGCGATTGCCGCCGCGCGACGGCTCAGCTTTTTTGCCTATGGCGTGGGCGAGGTCACGCCGCCCGAGCAAGGCGGCGTGGCGTTCGAAACCCATTACGCGCTGCTGCAAACCCTAAAATCATGGGGTTTTCCGGTCGCAGCGCAGACCCGGCTTGCACAAGGCGCTACTGAACTGATAGCGTTTCACGACAGCATCCGCCAGCAGCGGGACCGCCTGCCGTATGACATTGACGGCGTGGTCTACAAGGTCAACAGCCTGGCGCTGCAACGCCGGATGGGTTTTGTCAGCCGCGAGCCGCGCTGGGCGGTGGCACACAAATACCCGGCGCAGGAGCAGCTGACCACGGTGCTGGGCATCGACATCCAGGTCGGGCGCACCGGCAAGCTGACGCCGGTGGCCAAGCTGGCGCCGGTGTTTGTCGGCGGCGTGACGGTGACCAATGCCACGCTGCACAACGAGGACGAGGCACGGCGCAAGGATGTTCGCGTCGGCGACACGGTCATTGTGCGGCGCGCCGGCGACGTGATTCCCGAGGTGGTCAGCGTGCTGCTGGAGCGCCGGGTGCTGGACGCGCTGCAGTTCCGCATGCCGCGCCAGTGCCCGGTCTGCGGCTCAGAGGCCGTTCGGGAAGAGGGCGAGGCGGATTACCGCTGCACCGGCGGCCTGTTCTGCGCCGCCCAGCGCAAGGAAGCCATCCTGCACTTCGCCCACAAGCGGGCGGTCGAGGTCGAAGGCCTGGGCGACAAGCTGGTCGAGCAACTGGTTGATGCGGGCGTCATCCGCACGCTGCCTGACTTGTACAAGCTGGGCTTCACCTCGCTGGCCAGCCTGGACCGCATGGCGGACAAGTCGGCCAACAACTTGGTGGCTGCGCTGGAAAAGTCTAAGCACACCACCCTGCCACGCTTTGTCTTTGGGCTGGGCATCAGGCATGTGGGCGAGGCGACCGCCAAGGCGCTGGCCCGCCATTTTGGCCAGCTGGACAGCATCATGGATGCGAGCGAAGCGCAATTGCTGGAGGTTGCCGATGTTGGCCCCATCGTCGCCAAAAGCATCCGCACCTTCTTTGACCAGCTGCACAACCGCGAAGTGGTCGAGCAACTGCGTGCTAGTGGCGTGACGTGGGAAGAGGGCGCGCCCGCTGCCGTCGCGCCCAAGCCGCTGTCGGGCAAGACCTTTGTGATCACCGGAACCTTGCCTGGTTTGAGCCGTGACGAGGCCAAGGACATGATTGAGTTGGCCGGCGGCAAGGTGGCCGGCTCGGTCAGCAAGAAGACCGATTACGTCGTGGCTGGCGCCGAGGCTGGCAGCAAGCTCGTCAAGGCCGAGGCGCTCGGCGTTGCAGTGATCGATGAGGCGGTCTTGCTGACGCTGCTGCAGGGGCTGCCGGGTTGAAACTGGTTTGAATTTTCTTGCTGGTCGGGTTAACCGCATGCGTAATCCGGGGTTCGCATTGATGCTATTAAAAATGTAGCTGCTTGCGCCCATATTCATTGCGCTGGCGGCTGTTTTCATTAAATTTTTATATGGGGGAACGGCTGACGCGCAGTATTTTTCCGCTTGCCGACTTACGAGATCCCCTGGCACTGGCTTACAAGCGGCCGAATGCACGGTCACTAAGGTTGCGAGCTTGTGGTCCACCTGCCGGTGCGGCTGCAAACACCATTCCAATCGGCAACTTCAAAGGAAATCCACCATGAAAGCACTGGTCTACCAGGGTCCGCGCGACGTCCGCGTCAAGGAGGTGCCCGACGCCAAAATCGAACGCCCTACCGATGTGCTGGTCAAGATTACCGTGACCAATATTTGTGGTTCGGACCTGCACATGTATGAAGGCCGTACCGATATGGAAACAGGCCGCATTCTGGGCCACGAAAATCTTGGCGAAGTGGTTGAAGTGGGCAACGCGGTCGATCGGATCAAAATCGGCGACCGGGTCTGCCTGCCGTTCAACATTGGCTGCGGCTTTTGCAAGAACTGCGAGCGTGGCCTGACCGGTTTTTGCCTCACTGCCAACCCTGGAACAGCGGGCGCGGCTTATGGATTTGCCGGCATGGGCCCATACAGCGGCGGCCAGGCCGAATACCTGCGCGTTCCCTACGCCGACTTCAACTGCCTGAAGTTGCCGCCCGACGCTCAGGAGAAGGAAAACGACTATGTGATGCTGTCGGACATCTTTCCGACCGGCTACCACGCCACCGAGCTGGCCGGCGTTCGGCCGGGCGAGTCAGTTGTCATTTACGGCGCGGGGCCGGTCGGCCTGATGGCCGCGCATTCCGCGGCCATCAAGGGCGCCAGCAAGATCATGGTGGTCGATACGCACAAGGACCGCCTTGCCCTGGCGGAGAAAGCCGGCGCTATTCCCATTGATGACTCTGACGGTTCCTGCGTCGACCAGATTCTGGCGCTGACCAAGGGCCAGGGTGCCGACCGTGGCTGCGAGTGCGTCGGCTACCAGTGCTGCGACAAACATCGCAACGAAGTACCCAACCTGACCATGAACAACCTTGTGAAAACAGTGCGGGCTACTGGTGGCATAGGCGTGGTCGGCGTCTTTATTGCCGAAGACCCGGGCGCGAAGGACGAGCTGGCAAAGCAGGGGCAGATGGCGTTCGACTTTGGCCAGTTCTGGATGAAAGGCCAAAAGATCGGCACCGGTCAGTCCAATGTCAAGGCCTACAACCGCCCGTTGCGCGACTTGATCGAGGCCGGTAAGGCCAAGCCGTCGTTCATCGTTTCACATCAGCTGCCGCTGGACCAGGCGCCTGAAGCCTACAAGAATTTCGATGAGCGCAAGGATGGCTGGACCAAAGTGCTCCTGCGACCGGGCGCTTGACGAATTTATGCTTTCTTGGCCTGCTCGGGGTGCAGCCAAAGCCACGCCAGCCGTGGCACTGGGCCCAAGCGCAGGCAGCAGCCTGGTTCGTAGCGCATTTGACGTGAGGCGATGTTTCGAGCGCATGGGCGCCAGGTGCCGTCAGCCGCTATGCTTGCGGCCATGACCATTCGTGAAATTCTCAAAATGGGCGATGCGCGGCTTTTGCGTATCGCCCAACCCGTGGCAGCCTTCGACACCGACGCGCTGCATGTGCTGATCTCGGACATGTTCTACACCATGCAGTCGGTGAATGGCGCCGGCCTGGCAGCCCCGCAGATTGGCGAAGACCTGCAGGTGGTGATTTTTGGCAGCGACCAGCTGAACCCGCGCTACCCTGATGCGCCGGTCGTGCCGCGCACCGTGCTGGTCAATCCGGTCATCACACCACTGGGCGTGGAGGAGGAAAGCGACTGGGAAGGTTGCCTGTCGGTGCCCGGCCTGCGCGGCATGGTGCCGCGTTTCTCGCACATCCGCTACACCGGCTTTGACCAGTATGGCGACCCGATCGACCGCACAGTGGACGGTTTTCATGCGCGCGTGGTGCAGCATGAATGCGACCACCTGATCGGCAAGCTGTACCCGATGCGCATTCGCGACCTGAGCCAGTTCGGCTACACCGAGGTGCTGTTTCCGGGCCTGGACGCCTCGGCCGACGACTGAGCCAGCAGCGCCCTCAGCTTCGTGATGACTTCACTTGGAAGCCGCCATCTTGTAGCGCACTGGCACCGATTGGGCCTTGCCCGTAAAGTAGTCGGTGGTGACCTTCCTCACCACCGGCGACAGCAGCACCAGCGACACCAGTTTGGGAAAAGCCATGCAGGCGTTCAGGGCGTTGGCCAACAGCCAGACAAAGTCCAGGTGCGTGACCGAGCCAACCATCACAAACAGCGTCCTGAACGCGCGGTAAGGCATTTCGACTTAGCTGCCGAACAGGTAGGCCCAGCATTTTTCAACGTAATAGGCCCAACCCAGAAGGGTGGGGCAGGCAAACACCATCTACACCACGCCCGATACCCAGGGCGAGATGCCAAAACTGGCGGTAAGCACGGCGGCAATTCAGTGTTGGACTGCACCATGTCGCGTATGCCAAAGCCGGCCAGGCCGCCGAACAACGTAAAGACCGCGCATAGCCAGGCCCTGCGCTTGCCCAGACCGTACTTGATGGTAAACATGGGTCCGCCCATCCGCTCGCCATACTCTTCGGATTTGCGAAAATGCATTGACAGCAACACCTCGGTGCACTTGGTGGCCATGCCGACCAGCGCTGTCCTCCACATCCAGAACGCGTGCCCGGCCCGCCCATGACAATGGCCGTGGCAACGCCGGCAATATTGCCGTGTCCCACGGTAGCGGCCAGCGCGGTTGTCAAGGCGGCATAGGGAATGATTTCACCCTTGGCGCCCGACTCGGGTTTGCGGCCTTTCCGGACCATGCGAAAGCCGGTGACGATGCGTAAAATCGGCATCATCTTGAACGCAGCTGAAGAAACAGGCCGGTGCCGAGAATCAGCCCCAGCATGGGCGGGCCCCCAGACGAAGTCGTTGAATGCCTTGACGATCGAAGTCCCCCGACTTCGACAGTTAAACGCGTAAGTCATTGATCCATATAGGGGTGCGATGCAATCGCTCCACTACAAAAGGGTCAACTGGGTGTTCAGAGCTGGTTTTTTGACAGTCAGCGCGGACAAAATATTTGAGTGTTCCGGGTTGACCGTGGACAGGCGGTCACCGGTTGCGTGTTGTTGACCGTCACCTGGTGATGCTGAATCCGGCGCAGCTTGTCCAGCGCGCGCTCCGGTGAGATGGGGGTGGCGCTCGCGCGCAATCTCGATCGCATCACCCGGTACAAAATTAGCGCCATGAAGCAGATCGCTGCGTGGGCGCGAATGCGCTCGGGCAAGCGGTGGTAGATCGGCCCAATCTCGATCTCGGACTTGAGTGGGTATTCCGTTTCATCGTGACCGCACATTCCGGCATCGTGACCAGGGATTCCGGTGATCGTGACCGGGGGTTAAATCACAGATTCCGGCATCGTGACCGCAGATTCCGGTGATCGTGACCGATGCCCCAGCAGGCACGGTGTTGCGCATGTAAACCAACCCGTTGGGCCTGTAGCCTCTGACAGTTTGTCTGGAGCCACATGCCCACCCCCAAGATCAACATGCGCAAACTCAAAGACGCCCTGCGTCTCAAACTCGTTGGTGGGCAAAGCCACCAACAAATAGCCAGCGCCCTTGGCATCGCCAAAGGCATCCCATTACACACAAGTCCGTACCATAGGCAGCTGAATCACTGAAGGGATGAGGCGATGGGCTGGGCGGAACGAGAATTTGAAACGATTGATTTGGGCGACCCGCGTTTGAACCGGCGCGCCGTGCTGCTGGCTGAGCGGCTGGGGCAAAAGCCCGGCGCGAGCATTCCGGGGGCGTACGAGAACTGGGCCGAGACGGCGGCGGCCTACCGCTTCCTGCGCAACGAGCAGGTCAGCTGTGAAGACGTGATGACGGCCCACCGCCAGGCGACGATGGGCCGCATCCGCGAGCACGCGGTGGTGCTGTGCCTGCAGGATACGACCGAGCTGGACTACAACGGGCAGGCGACGGCGGGCCTGGGGCCGCTGAGCTACGAGGCCCAGCGCGGGCTGTATCTGCACCCGACCTACGTGGTCACGCCCCAGCGCGAGCCGCTGGGGGTGATGAACGCCTGGACGTGGGCACGCGAGTTTAAGCAAGGCGATGCGCCGCGCGGCGGCGTGCTCGAAAGCGTGCGCTGGGTGGAGAGCTACGAGCGCATCGCCGAGCAGGCTGGCGAGTTGCCCGGCACGCGTCATGTGTGCATTGGCGACCGCGAGTCGGACATCCTGGCGTTGCTGGTGATGGCGCGCAAGATGAATCACGCGGCCGATTACCTGGTGCGCTGCCAGCACAACCGGGTGCTGCCCGAAGGGGGCAAGCTGTGGGATGGCGTCATGGCCAGCGCGCCGCTGGGGCGTATTCGCTTTGAGATGCCGGCCGGTCGCGGGCGCAAGGCGCGCGCGGTCGAGCAGGAGGTGCGCGCCCAGCGCGTGATGCTGCCCGACCGCCAGGGCGGCCAGCTCGAAGTGACCTGCCTTATTGCCTCGGAAGTCAACGCACCGGCAGGCACCAAGCCGGTGGTCTGGCGGCTGCTGACCAACCGGGTGGCAAGCACACTGGCAGCGGCAGTCGAACTCATCGATTGGTACCGCGCGCGCTGGGAAATTGAGCTTTTTTTCCTGGTGCTCAAGGAGGGCTGTCGGGTCGAGCGGCTGCAGCTGAGCGATGTTGGGCGGCTACAGACCGCTCTGGCGCTGTACATGGTGATTGCCTGGCGCATCAACCGCTTGATGCCCCCCGGTGTCAGAATTGTTGTCGCATCCAATTCTTTGATGGCTAACTGCCCGACAGCTTCATTTCATGACCAGAACACCGCATTCACATCACTCTCCCGAATTCAAAGAGCAGGCACTGCTCAAAGCCAGGCATCGCGGAACGCGTTCCGTTATCAGCGTTGCCGGCGAGCTCAACATGTCCGCCGGCACGCTCAGGAAGTGGCTGCAAAGCGCAAGCAAGAAAACTGGCACGACAGCCCACCCGGTGCCCGCTGCAACTGCTGCGCTGGACGGCCCAGCGTCTGCCTGGTCGCCCGCACAGCGTTTGATGGCGTTGCAGCAGAGCTACGCACTGGACGACATGGCCCGGGCCGGCTGGTGCCGCGAGCATGGCGTGTTCGAGCATCAGCTGGTGCAGTGGCACCAGGAGTTTTGCACGCCTGCCGTGCCCGCTTCACGCGAGGCGAGCGGCGCCTTTCGCGAGTTGCAGCGCCAGCACGATCAGTTGCAGCGAGAGCTGCGGCGCAAGGAAAAGGCGCTGGCCGAGGTGGCTGCCTTGCTGGTGTTGCAAAAAAACTTCCAGGCGCTGTTGGAGGGCGCGGACACATGAGGTCCGTCCAGCAGCGCCAAACCTTGCTTGGTCTCATTGATCAGGCCTGCGCCGATGGCGCCCGCCGGGACGTGGCCTGTCGCCAAGTGGGCCTGTCATGCCGCAGCGTGCAGCGCTGGCAACGCTCTGGTGTGGCCGAGGGCGACCAGCGCCCATCGGGCAAGCGGCGCTACGTGCGCCCTGCCAACCGTTTGCGCGAGGACGAGCGCCAAGCCGTGATGGCCACGCTCAACAGCGAAGCGTTCAAGGACTTGCCGCCCAGCCAGATCGTGCCTCGCTTGGCCGACACAGGCGTGTATGTGGCGTCCGAGTCCACGATGTACCGAATACTTCGACAGCAGGGCCAGCTGGCCCACCGGCGATCAGAGCGTGCAGCGCAAAAGCGCAGCCGCCCGCGCGCCCTGGCCGCGACCGGGCCCGATCAGGTGTTCTGCTGGGATATTACGTATCTGCCGACCCAGGTGCGCGGCCAGCATTTTTATCTGTACCTGTTCGAGGATCTGTTCAGCCGCAAGATCGTCGGCTGGCAGGTGTTTGACTGCGAAAGCGCCGCTCTGGCCAGTCAGTTGCTGACCGACATCTGCCTGCGCCAGGGTATCGTCCCGGGCCAGCTGACGGTGCATTCGGACAATGGCGCGCCGATGAAGGGCGAAACTATGCTGGCCACCATGCAGCGCCTAGGGGTGGCACACACGCGAAGCCGGCCATCCGTGAGTAATGACAATCCGTACATCGAATCAGCGTTCAGAACCCTGAAGTACCGCCCCGAACTGCCGGTCAAGCCGTTCGAGAACCTGCTGGCCGCAAGGCGCTGGGTCACCGAGCTGGCCCATTGGTATAACCAGGAGCATCGCCACAGCGCCATTGGCTTCGTGACGCCGGCGCAGCGCCATGCCGGCCTGGACCGGGCCCTGCTTGAGGAGCGCGCGCTCGTCTATGAACGGGCCCGCCAGGAAAATCCCCAGCGCTGGTCAGGACAGGCTCGCCAGTGGACGCATGTCGATGTCGTTCACCTCAACCCAGAAACCCCACAAATCAAGGAGCTTCGAAACACGCAAAAAGTAGCCTGACTCACTTCACTTCAGGCGACAACTTCCTTGACAGCCACCGATGCGGCTGGGGCGCACGTTGCCCGATTTACCAGCCGACCTATTGTTCGAGCCTGACGAGTGGCGAGCGGCGTTCATCCTGAACAAAAAGCCCGTGCCCCGCCAGACCCCTACGCTCAACACCGTGGTGCGTTTGATTGCTCAGCGCGGCGGCTTTTTGGGCAGAAAGCACGATGGCGAACCGGGTGCCAGGACGATTTGGCTGGGCATGCAGGAGATTGCCATCTTCGTCGAGGGTGCCCGTTATGCCCGGCAGTTCAACGATGGGTGACTTGTGTGTAATGGGATGCGCCAAAGGCAGTGTCACCAAATACTGCGCCCTGGCTGCGACGGCCGGCCTTGACTGGAGCGCCATCGAGGCCATGAGCGAGACCGATTTGGAGCACCGATTGTTCGGCGCCTCCCTGGTCGCCAACTATGCCCGCCCGGACTATGGCCGCATGCACCAGGAGCTGCGCCGCAAAGGCGTCACCGTCATGCTGCTGTGGCAGGAGTACAGCGCCCAAGTAAGCGATGAACACTGCGAGTCTTCGCCGCGCAAAGCCCTGCGCTACTCCCAGTTCAGCGAGAACTACCGCCAGTTTGCCAAGCGGCTCAAGCGCTCCATGCGCCAGACCCACCGCGCTGGCGAGAAGATGTTCATCGACTACGCCGGCCCCACCATCGCCCTGATGGAGCACGGCGTGGAGGTGGGCCGCGCCAACATCTTCGTGGCCGCTATGGCCGCCTCCGGCTACAGCTTTGCGCTGGCCACGCCGCGCCAGACAGCGGCTGGCTGGCTCAATGGCACCGCTTGTGCGTTGACCTTCTTTGGTGGCGTGCCCCAGCTCATCATCCCCGACAACCCACGCGCCCTGGTCACCCAGGCCAACCGCTACGAGCCGCTTCTGAGCGACAGCGTCATGGACTTTGCCCGCCACTACGGCTGCTCGGTGCTGCCCGCGCGCGCCTACCACCCGCAGGACAAAGCCAAGGTCGAGTTGAGCGTACTTCTGGTCGAACGCTGGATACTGGCGTGCCTGCGCCACCAGCGCTTTGCCAGCGTGCAAGAAGTCAACGACGCCATGGCGCCGCTGCTCACGCGGCTGAACAACAAGCTGTTTCAAAAGCTCCCCGGCAGCCGCGCCAGCGCCTTTGCACAGCTCGATGCCCCGGCACTATCACCGCTGCCGACACAGCCCTGGGAGTGGGCCAGCTTCAAGACGGTGCGCGTTCACATCGACAGCCACATCGAGTTTGAAGGCCACCGCTACAGCGTGCCCCATGCCCTGGTGGGTTTGGCGCTGGAGCTACGCATCACCGCCCACGCCGTGGAGGTGCTGCACCGGGGCGAGCGGGTTGCCAGCCACATGCGCTGCGCCCACAAGGGCGGCTACACCACCACCGTTGAGCACTTGCCGCTGGCCCACCAGGCCCACGCCCAGTGGACGCCCCAGCGCCTCATCGCCTGGGGCGAGCGTATCGGGGTGGCCTGTGCGGGCGTGGTCTACCCAAGATGCTGGAGCGCCAGCGCCACCCCGAGCACGCCTACCGCGCCTGTCTTGGCCTGCTGTCCCTGTGCAAACGCTATGGCGAGGCCCGACTGGAGGCGGCTTGCGCCATCGCCCTGGGCCTGGGCACCAGCAAATACACGCATATCCGCGACATGCTGGCCAATGGGCGCGATCAGGTCCAGGCCAGCACCCCCGAGTGGAGTGCGCCCGCCCACGCCCATGTGCGTGGTCCCCACTACTACCAATGAAACAAACAAACAAAAAGGATTGGTAGTGCAACATTCGTTCTGTAATTTCCCCGACCATTGAAACTGAACCTGTTTGGAAGTTTCTGGTTTTGGGATTTTTCAATCAGGCCCCTGCCAGGCCGCCGGAGGCCCCCCCCCGATGGCACAGACTGGCAAGCCTGGACCGACATAGAAAGAACGTATTTCCATGGCCCAACGAACCCAACTCGATGCTAGCTGCCACCCGCTGCATGAAGCCTACGCCTGCCTGCTCGCCAATGGCCTGGACGGCGCCGGTGAAGCCTTGCGCATCCTGGTCAATGAAGCCTCCCGCATTGAGCGGGCCCAGCACCTTCAGGCCACGCCGTACGAGCGCTCGGCCCAGCGGGTCGATTACGCCAACGGCTACAAGGACAAGACTGTTTTGACCCGCATGGGCGAAGTCACCTTCGAAGTGCCGCAAGTGCGCTCTGGCGGGTTCTATCCCAGCGCCCTGGAGCGCGGCAGTCGCTCGGAGCAAGCCATGAATCTGGCGCTTGCCGAGATGTATGTGCAGGGCGTCTCCACCCGAAAAGTCATCGAAGTGTTGCAAAAGCTGGTGGGGCCCGAGGTGAGCATCTCCAGCACGCAAATCAGCCGTTGCACAGCGCTGCTGGACACGGGCTTGCACGCCTGGCGTACCCGGCCCCTGGATGAGACACCGTACGTGATTTTGGATGCGCGTTATGAGCGCGTGCGCGAGGCCGGCCGGGTAGTCGATTGTGCGGTTTTGGTGGCCATCGGCGTGACGGCTTCAGGCCACCGCCGGGTGTTGGGCGTGTCGGTGGCGCTGTCAGAAGCTGAGGTGCATTGGCGGGCCTTGTCTAGACAGCCTGATTGAGCGCGGCCTGCGCGGGGTCAAGTTTCTCGCCAGTGACGACCATGCCGGTTTGAAGGCCGCGCGCAAGGCGATGTTTCCCGGTGTGCCCTGGCAGCGCTGCCAGTTTCACCTCCAACACAACGCACAGGGCTACGTCAGCCGGCTGGACCAGCGCACGCCGGTAGCGCGCCAAATACGCGGCATCTTCAATGCGAGCGATGCCATTGAGGCACAGCGACTGCTCAACGCGGCGCTCAAAGACTGGCAAGTCAGCCACCCGCAACTGGCCGCCTGGGCCGAGAAAAACCTGCCGGAGGGTTTTGCCGTCTTCGACTTGCCCGAGGCCCATCGGGTGCGCATGCGCACGACCAACGGCCTGGAGCGTTTGAACAAGGAGCTCAAGCGGCGTACCCGTGTCGCCACGTTGTTTCCTAACTCGGCCAGCTGCCTGCGCTTAATCAGCGCCTTGCTGGCCGAACAAGACGAGGAGTGGATGACCGCAAAAATCTACCTCTCCATGAAGCCCTGAGCATTGCCAATCACCAGTACCCAAGACCGAATCTCGGAAATTTACAGAAAAGAAGTTGCTTTATCAAAGGATTCCACCATGATGATGAACATCACCTTGAACCAACTGCGCAGCTTGCGCCTGGAAAGCATGGCCCAGGCACTGGAGCAGCAACTCCAAACCAGCGGCATCACTGCCATGAGCTTCGAAGAACGCTTGGGCCTTCTGGTTGACCGCGAAGTCCATGGCCGCCAGGACCGGCGCTGTGCGCGCCTACTCAAACTGGCCAAACTCAAATACCCCCAGGCCGCCATTGAAGACCTGGACAGCCGCACACGCGGCATAGAGCGCAGCGCCGTCATGAGTCTGGCCTTGGGCGAATGGGTGACCCAGGGCCACGCCGTGCTGATCACCGGGGCCACCGGAGCGGGCAAATCCTGGCTGGCCTGTGCCTTGGCGCAGCACGCTTGCAGGCGCGGCCAAAGCGCCTATTACCAGCGCGTACCGCGCCTGGGCGAGGAGCTGCGCATACGCCACGCCAACGGCACATTCACGCGTTGGCTGGAGACACTGAAGAACACGGATGTATTGCTATTGGACGACTGGGGCATGACGGCCATGGACGCGCAGACCCGAGCTGATTTGCTGGAGATCATTGATGACCGTGCCAACGCACGCGCGACCATTATTACCAGCCAGTTGCCTATCGAGCACTGGCACGAATGGATAGGCGACGCCACGATTGCTGACGCGATGCTCGACAGGCTGATGCAAAACAACCACCGCTTCACGCTCACGGGCGAGTCGATGCGCAAAAAGACCGCCACCAAAGCCAATATCAGCACAGCTGCGACCAACCCCGAGGGCGCATAGGCCCGCAGCCCTCGCCGAGGGGGTAATGCATGGGTAGATGCACAACCGGGGGGCCTGCCGGCGGCCCTGGCGGGGGCCTGAATTAACAAATTACAAACACCCAAAACCGAATACCAGGAAAGGTCAAAACCGCTCAAAAAACCAGCACCCTCTACAATTTAAACCGCGCAACACCATGCCCGGTCACGATCAACGGAATACGCATGAGCACCCGAAACCCGCGCTCAATATCGGCCAGCGACTTGTAGCGTTTGATGACCTCAGCGGGCGCAAAGTCCGGCGCATTGGTCACCAGCAATAGTTTGCCATCCATCAAGCGCGCATGCGTCAAGGCGCGCTCGTCAAGATGGTAGCTAAACAATTCACTCTTGAGGTCCACCTTGATGATGCGCGCCAGATGCGCCAGGCACACCTCATGGTAAAAGCGGGCTCTGGCGCCCCCATCGGAGAGCTTGCGGCCGCGTTTGGATTGACCGGTATCGGTGGCTGTCAAGGAAGTTGTCGCCTGAAGTGAAGTGAGTCAGGCTATTTTTTGCGTGTTTTGAGGCTCCTTGATGTGTGGGGTTTCTGGGTTGAGGTGAACGGTATCGACATGCGCCCACTGGCGAGGCTGCCCTGACCAGCGCTGGGGATTTTCCTGGCGGGCCTGTTCATAGACGAGCGAGCGCTTTTCAAGCAAGGCCCGGTCCAAGCCGGCATGGCGCTGCGCTGGTGTCACAAAGCCGATGGTGCTGTGGCGATGTTCATGGTTATACCAATGGGCCAAGTCAGTGACCCAGCGCCTTGCGGCCAGCAAATCTTCAAACCGTGCTTATCCGGTTTACACCCAAGGACACCATAGGTAGTATGTCGGCTATGCGTGTCGATATGGGGCGACTATGGCTATCGATGTACTTGAGCGGGGCGATCTGCCGTTTCCGCGCTCGCTTCCCGAGTTCCAAAGACTGTTCCCGAACGAGTCGGCGTGCGCGGCTTATCTTGAACGTGCGCGCTGGCGCGACGGGTTTGTTTGTCCGCGCTGTACGGTGGCCGACGAGCCCTATCGATTCGCCAACCGCCCGACTGTTCTTCGGTGTCGTCACTGTCAGATCAATAGCTATCTCACCGCCGGCACCGTCATGGAGCGTACGCACACGCCTCTCTCGGTATGGTTCTGGGCGGCCTATCTGGTCACCAGCCAGACGCCGGGTATCTCGGCCATTCAGTTTCAACGCCAGCTCGGGCTGTCGCGCTACGAGACGGCCTTTCAGATTCTTCACAAACTGCGTGTCGGCATGGTGCGCCCGGATCAGGACCAAATCGGGGGCAAACCAGGCGAGCACGTCGAGGTCGACGAAACCTATGTGGGCGGTCGAACACGCGGGGAAGGCCGAGGCGTGCACCACAAGACGATCGTGGCCGCTGCCGTTGAAGTACGGCGCCGCAAACGCGACAGTGCTCTCAATGACCGCCGCAATAGTCGCTATGCCGGGCGGGTTCGGCTTGCCGTGGTGTCTGACCGCGGCGCCGACGCACTCTGCGGCTTCGTCAAAAGTGTTGTGGCACCAGGCGCCAGAATCATCACAGATGATTGGGGCGGCTACGCTGGGCTCACCAAATACGGTTACCACCACGCCAGCGTCGCGGAACGGGGCGACCCGCACGTTGCCGAAGAGTTTATGCCCATCATTCATCTCGTATTTTCAAACCTCAAGACCTGGTTGCGTGGCATCCATCATGGTGTCAGCCCGCAGCACCTACAGGCGTACCTCAACGAGTTCACGTTCCGCTTCAACCGCCGCTTCTACCCTTTCAATGCATTCCGTTCTTTGCTTGGTATTGCGGGCGATGCCACTTCCCTGACTTATGCCGAGTTCTACGCTACAAAATCCCGACCCACTACATCTAGTATGTCTTGGGGGTTAACCGGATAAGCACGCTTCAAACGGCTTGACCGGCAGTTCGGGGCGGTACTTCAGGGTTCTGAACGCTGATTCGATGTACGGATTGTTCAATTGCTCACGGACGGCCGGCTTCGCGTGTGCGCGACTCCCAGGCGCTGCATGGTGGCGAGCATGGTTTCGCCCTTCATGGGCGCGCCATTGTCTGAGTGCACCGTCAGCTGCCCCGGGGCGATGCCCTGGCGCGTGCAGATGTCTCGCAGCAACTGGCCGGCCAGCTCGGCGCTTTCGCAGTCAAACACCTGCCAGCCCACGATCTTGCGGCTGAATAGGTCCTCGAACAGGTACAGGTAAAAGTGCTGGCCGCGCACTTGGGTGGGCAGATAGGTGATGTCCCAGCAGAACACCTGATCGGGTCCGGTCGCGGCCAAGGCGCGCGGCCGGCTGCGCTTTTGCGCTGCACGTTCCGAACGCCGGTGGGCCAGCTGGCCCTCCTGTCGCAGCAGGCGGTACATCGTGGACTCGGACGCCACATAGACGCCTGCGTCGGCCAGGCGAGGCACGATTTGACTCGGCGGCAGGTCCTTGAACGCTTCGCTGTTGAGCGTGGCCATCACGGCTTGGCGCTCTTCTTCAAGCAGCTTGTTGGCCGGGCGTGCATAGCGCCGCTTGCCCGATGGGCGCTGGTCGCTCGCGGCCGCCTCAGAGCGCTGCCAGCGCTGCACGCTGCGGCACGACAAGCCGATCTGGCGGCAAGCCGGTTGCAAACGCGCGCCGGCGGCGCAGGCTTTGTCAATCAGGCCGAGCAACTTTTGGCGCTGCTGGACGGACGTCATTTGTCCGCGCCCTCCAACAGCGCCTTGGCAAGTTTTTTTGCAACACCAGCAAGGCGGCCACTTCGGCGAGCGCTTTCTCCTTGCGCCGCAATTCACGCTGGAGCTGCTCGTGCTGACGCTGCAACTCGCGAAAGGCGCCGCTCGCCTCGCGCGAAGCGGGCACGGCAGGGGTGCAAAACTCCTGGTGCCACTGCGCCAGCTGATGCTCGAACACACCATGCTCGCGGCACCAGCCGGCCCGGGCCATGTCGTCCAGAGCATAGCTCTGCTGCAGCGCCATCAAACGCTGTGCGGGCATCCAGGCAGACGCTGGGCCGTCCAGTGCAGCAGTTGCAGCGGGCACCGGGTGGGCTATCGTGCCGGTTTTCTTGCTTGCGCTTTGCAGCCACTTCCTGAGCGTGCCGGCGGACATGTTGAGCTCGCCGGCAACGCTGATAACGGAACGCGTGCCGCGATGCCTGGCTTTGAGCAGTGCCTGCTCTTTGAATTCGGGAGAGTGATGTGAATGCGGTGTTCTGGTCATGAAATGAAGTTGCCGGGCAGTTAGCCATCAAAGAATTAGATGCGACAACAATTCTGACACCGGGGGGTACTGGAGTACGGACATTACGTACGTGAGGCTGGACAGAGGCTTTGCCTACCTGGTGGCCGTGATTGACTGGTACTCCCGGCGGGTGCTCAGTTGGCGCATCAGCAACAGCATGGAAGCGGCCTTCTGCGTGGACTGCCTGGAAGATGCCTTACGCGCGCATGGCAAGCCCGAGGTGTTCAACAGCGACCAGGGCAGCCAATTCACCAGCGATGCCTTCATGGGCGTTCTCAAGCGCGAGGACATCGCCATCAGCATGGACGGCCGGGGCAGGGCCTACGACAACATCTTTGTAGAACGGCTTTGGAGGAGCGTCAAACACGAAGACGTGTACCTTAACGGCTATAGCGCGATGGGCGAGCTGCTGATTGGGCTCACGAAATACTTTGCCTTCTACAACACCGAGCGCCCGCACCAGTCCCTGGTGAATCTTACCCCGCAGGAGGTTCACAAGACTTCAAGCGGGGGCGGTGCGATGATCGTGGATAAATACCGGGCCAAAGAAAGACTCCCAGTTGCGCTTCGCTCCAGCGGGACTGAGTTCGAGGAAGTCAGGATTGAGAGCGAGTCAGCAATACCAATTGGAAAAACCGGGGCAGCGCCGTTCAGCTGCGAGAAGTCGAGTGCAACTTAAACTGCCATCAAGTCTGTCGTGACTCTGGGGTCCACTTCAGTAAGGTGATTCAAAATAAGCCGCGACTTGCTGCAAAGCTTACCGCTTGGGCGCGTGTACGTACATTGAGTTTGCGGTAAATATTCTTGATGTGAGTGTTAACAGTTTGCGCGCTGATGACGAGCCGAGAGCCAATTTCGGTACTCGTGTAGCCTGCTGCAACCAGTTTAAGAACCTGCTTTTCGCGCTCCGACAGCTTTTCCTTGTTTTTGCTTTCCTGCAGTGCTTGCGTTTGGGTCTGAGGCTGTTCAAATTTATTAAGCAGTCGACGCGCTAGGTTCGGAGTGATTGACGCGCCGCCGTTAACCACCTGAAGAACAGCTTGAGGAAAATTACCAAACCAGGAATTTTTCACCAAGTAGCCCGTAGCACCTAGTTCAAACGCGTGCAAGGCATGCTGCTCATCTTCCATTGCCGATATAACAATGGCTTCCGCCAAGGGACGAACGGTCTTCATGTACTCGATGAGCGCAAAACCAGTACCGTCTCCCAAATTCAGGTCGACCAGCATCACATCAAACTCATTTTGGCTAATCAAGCGGCGGCCTTCTTTGACACTGCTTCCTTGGCCCAGCAGATTGATGCGCAGATCAGCCAGTAATTCATGAGCAATGACACGGCTCATGTGCGGATCATCGTCAATCAACAATACACGAACCGGTTGTTCGGCCTGGCCGGTTAAAAACCCAGGCCACATTGACGGCAGGCCGCTATGCGGCGCCAAATGCTGACTGGATGAAACAGCAGTATTTTTTATCAAAAAGTCCGAAGCGACTTGTGATTCGTTACGAATTTCCATGATTTCCTCCTTGCCTTTTGCTTCCAAAACAATCTTAAAGCGCGAACCAGTTAGCGATTAGCTTACTGACTTTTACAGATGTTTGTCTAAAAAATTGTTACCTAGTGTCGCGTCACGAACTATGTGACGTTAACAATGGGGGATAAAGCGACCCCTGAGTCAAGACAAATTTGAACTCAGTTTAAGTTGCACCCGATTGAACAAACAGCTGGACGGCGCTGCCCCGGTTTTTTGCCTTCGATATTTCTGTCTTCTCTAATCGGACTTCATCGAACGCAGTCCCTGTAGAGCGCAGCGCAATTGGGAGTCCTTGTGCTGCGCCATAGTTGTCCACGATCATGGCGCCACCGCCCTGAGCACGCTGGTGCACCACATCGGGTGTCAGATTGCGCAGCGCTTGATGTGGACGTTCGCCGTTGTAAAAAGCAAAGTATTTCGTCAAGCCGATCAGCAGCTCGCCCATCGAGCTGTGGAAATTGAGGTACACGTCCTCGTGCTTGACGCTGCGCCACAGCCGCTCGACAAAAATATTGTCAAACGCTCTGCCTCGCCCGTCCATGCTTATAGTCACGCCCGCGCGTTTGAGCACACCCGTGAAGGCGTCGCTGGTGAACTGCGAGCCCTGGTCGGTGTTGAATACTTCAGGCTTGCCGTAAAATCGCAAGGCATCCTCCAGGCAGTCCACGCAAAATACCGCCTCCATGGAGTTACTGATACGCCAGCTCAGCACTCGCCGGGAGTACCAGTCGATCACCGCCACCAGGTAGGCAAAGCCGCGTTCCAGGCGAATGTAAGTGATGTCGGTGCTCCAAACTTGGTTGGGTTTGACGACGGCCACGCCGCGCAGCAGGTACGGGTACACCTTATGCTTCGGGTGCGCCCGGCTGGTATTGGGGCCCGGCGCCATCCCCGCCAGGCCCAGCGAGCGCATCAGGCGCTGGGCGCGTTTGCGGTTGACGCAGTGGCCACAGCGCCCCAGGTACACCACCATTTTGCGGCTCCCGTAAAACGGGTGGCGCGTGTATTCCTCGTCGATCAGGCGTTTAAGCACCTCGTCGTCAAGGGCGATCGGCTTTGGTTTTTGCCGCGCATAGACCGCGCTGCGCGATACGCCAGCCAGGGCGCATTGCCACGTCAAAGCCACCGTGTCCCCCTTGTCGATCCAGGTGCGGCGCATCATGGCAGGCTGATCCCGGACTTTTTTTTGAGCCAGTCGAGCTCCATTTTCAGGCGCCCGATCTCGCCATACAGCCTATCCGGTGCGCTGTGAGCGGCCACCGGCTGAGGTCCCCGCTTGCCCTCAAACAGTGACTTGGCCTGCTCCTGGATTTCTTTTTTCCACTGGCTGACTTGCACCGGGTGAACTCCCTAATCCTGCGCAATCTCATTGATCGTCTTGACTCCGCGCAACGCCTCCAGTCCAACTTTCGCATTGAACTCCGGCAGGTGGACTTTGCGTTTCTTCGTTTCACTCATGATTTACCCATTTCTCGCGACAGTGTCCTGCTAAAACTGCTGTCTCGAATCTGGGGTCCACTTTAGTTTTTATTTGTAAAACCTACGCATAAAAATTACGCAATTGCAGTTTTACGTTTCATGAAACGTAGGATTCATATCCTTCAAATAGTTCGTGGGCCATTCGGACTATTGCAGATTGAAGGCTGGGCAAACAAACTTCAGCCTGTTCAAGTAATGGGAAATTCATGTGCAGAGCACCGTTTTCGATCGTATTTTTGTCCGCCCTAATCGGTGCGTCATCTTCAGTGCCAGCGCACGAGATAGGTGCTGCCAGCATGGCACCATCAAGGGTTCCCCGTCTCAACGGTCCATCCATCCTTGAGCACTTGGATGCCGATAAGACAGCCAGATCAACCACGGTATTGACTGCCAGAAAAAATTCTGATCCAAGTCCAGTTATCTCTTCAGCATATCGGGACATAGATCGGATCACGCCCAGTCCTGCTCATAATCCCGCTGCAAGCCAGGCAACAACTTGGGTCAATTCCGAATGGCGCTTCACAGCTGCGCTGATTGGCACCATCGCCATCATCGGCACCATTGCAGTTCGGCGCCGCAAACCAGGAAAGCCCTGGGCATGAGCGGTCTCGGCCAATCTGGCGTCACTGCGGTCAAATGGAGCGCTGTTTCAACGCTGGCACGTTTTGTATTGCAGCTGGTCGCTCAGATCATTTTGGCCAGGACACTGGGTCCGGAAATCTTCGGTATCTTTGCTATCGGAATGGTCGTGCTGACCTTTGCCACTTTCTTTTCAGGCTTCGGCTTTAGCTGGAGCCTGCTCCAGCGCCCCACGCTATGCGACGAGGATGTGCGTTTTGCTTGGACATGGCAACTGGTCGTTGGCCTGATCACCATGCTGGGCGTCTATCTTCTCGCACCAGCACTTTCAGCTTACTTTAGGGAACCCAGGGCCCAATCTGTCATCGAGTGGCTTTCGATTGCTTGCCTGCTTTCTGCAGCTGCCGCGCCTTCTACTTACCTGCTGCAGCGCGACCTTAACTTTCGGGCTGGTGGTCTGATTCAGGTTGGCAGCTATATGGCGGGCTATGTCACCGTCGGCGTACCCATGGCGATATTGGGCTGGGGCGCCACCTCATTGGTGGCTGCTTGGCTGGTTCAGGCAGCGGTCGCTCTTGTAGCGAGTTATGTTGTTAAACCGCATGCGGTCCGCCCACTTTTCTGGTATGCCGATGCGGCCTCTGCGGTCGGTACGGGCCGGGCGGTTTTCCTGACCAACATTGTCAACTGGATGCTGAACAATCTGGACCGGGTGATGATTGGTCGCCTGTTGAATGCCCAGGCTTTGGGTCTGTACAACGTAGCCTATAACTTGGCAGCGATGCCAAACAACTTGCTGCTGGGCGCGTTACAACCTGCATTTCTTGCAGCGGGCGCACGCTTGCAAGGAGAACTCGATCGACTTGGCCGCGCCTATTTTCAGATGCTGGCGACGATTTTCGTATTGGTGTTTCCGGTCTTCGTGTTTCTGGCGCTCGAGTCAAACGACTTGGTACACCTGCTGTACGGATCGAAATGGAGCGATGCCGGGTCGGTACTTTGTATTCTGTTTCTGATCATGCCTGCCTATGTAATCTGGGGTCTTTCCACGCCAGTTCTCTGGAATACAGGTCGCAAGTATTACGAGTCAGTATTGCAGCTGCCAATTCTTGCCATCGGCGCGCTGGGTTTTTATTTTTTTGCACATCAGGGACTCCAAGCTGCAGCGACAGTCGCGGCCTTGGTGCTGGTATTGCGTGCAGTGGTGGTGGGCACCACTGCATTTCGAGCGCTCAAATTGAGCTGGATTGAATTGTTGCCTGATGTGGGGCGCGGAATGATCCTCAGTGCTTTGTGCGCCATCAGCGTCAAGGCAGGTCAGGCGGCTGTATCGGATTACGAAATGCCGTTGCTGTCATTGGCTGCCAGCACACTTACTGCCTTGGGCGTACTGACATTGCTCCTGGTTATTCGGCCGCAAATTCTGGGGGTTCAAAGCGCGACCATGGTAATCAGATTTTTCCCGGGAATGGCTCAGTTATTAAGCCGGGCCAATCCGAGCACGCAAAGGGGTCCAATTACTAACCCTGTAAGCGAACAGCGACTTTGAGGCCGGCTGCAATGCAAGAAACAATATCGCTTTTCATTTTAATAGCGGGCGCCATTCTCGCAGCATTGGCGGCTACCACAGTCATGGTCGGTACCGTTCAGCTAACCTCCCGTCGATCACATGGCTATCTGCACCTGATTTTTTATGCAATGGTCGTGATGGTGGCACTCAGTACAATTTTGTCAGGACGCGATCTGTCTTTTGTCAACCTGAATATGGAAGAAGCCGCCGTAACGCCACGTCATCCGTTCATGCGATGGACCCAGCCGCTGCTTTCTCTGCTAATGCTGACGGTCGCAGGCGAGCGCATTCTCAGTTATTGGTTCAGTCGAGAAAAAACTGCACGTCTCCCTTTAACTTTGCTATTGAGCTACATTATTTTTTGGCTTGGCACCGTGGTTGCACCTGCGTTATTGGGAGCACATCCTAATATCAGTCATGATTATGCCTATCCGCTTGTCATTGGAACTGCAGCGGTGCTGGTTACGTGCGATGAACGTGAAGTGGCATTCAAGGCCGCGCGCAATGTTCTATTTCTATTCATGGTGGCAAGCTTGATGTTGATTCCAATCAAGTCAGGCATGGTGTTGGAAACCACTTATTCGCAGGGACTGCTCCCAGGTATTCCACGCCTGGCGGGCCTGGCTGCGCATGCGGTATCTTTGGCAATTTTGGCCCAACTCGGACTGATATGCTTGTTGACGCTTCCTTATCAACAGAAGTGGCTGAATCGGCTAGCTTGGGGAGTCGGGCTGACAGTACTTTTTCTTGCCCAATCCAAAACAACATGGATTGCTTTTATCCTCTGCTGGACCTGCTTTATTGCTGTCCGGAAAGGTCCTGCCTTCTTGCGTCGTGTGGGCGACCCTGTTCGTCCTGAATTCGGAATCGTTTCAATTTTGATGATGATGCTGGCTGTCTTGGCTGTGGGCTTGGTGTTGATGCTCGGCGACTTGGGAACCCGTATCAACGTCTTCTTCAACAGTGCTGAAGGTGCGCAGCTTGCGTCATTGACAGGAAGGGACAAGATTTGGGCTGTTGCATATGACGAATGGCAACGCAACCCAATATTTGGTTATGGTCCCTTGATCTGGGAAACCGATTTTCGGATCAGTATTGGTATGCCTAATGCCACCCATGCACACAACCAGTTCATGGACACATTGTCGCGCTCGGGAATTGTGGGTGCAACAGCGCTGTTAATTTACGCATTGGTATTAATGGTGTTGTCAGTGCGTTATGCGCGCGAAAGCAAAGGGCTAACGCTCGCATTGTTTATTTTGCTGGCGATGCGTTCTGTCAGCGAGGTCCCGCTTTCCCTCTTTGGTTATGGCCCAGAATTTATTGCCCACCTGCTCTTGCTGATGGCGCTCGCAGCGAGTGCCAGTGATGTTCGCATTCGAACATCACTGGCACTCCACATATCAAAATATCCCGGTGCATTTTTAAAACAACGTCCAGTAAGAAACCCTTTAAGTGGTGCAAGGACGCGTGCATGAAGTTTTCCGTTGTTATTCCGCTTTACAACAAAGCGTCTTACATCTGCTGCACTGTGCAGTCGGTACTGGCCCAATCGTTTTCGGATTTTGAGGTGATTGTGATTGACGACGGCTCCAGTGATGGCGGCGCTGAATTGGTCAAGACCATTACCGATCCTCGCATTCGGGTGGTACATCAGGTTAACGCTGGAGTCTCGGCGGCCCGCAACCGGGGCATTGCCTTGGCAAGAGGCGAATGGGTTGCGTTTCTGGATGCCGATGATTGGCATCATCCGCACCATCTGGAATGTCTGCTGGATGCCCATAAAGCCTGGCCAGAAGCAGATGCGGTGGCATCTGATTTCATCTTGATTGCCGATGCACAGGGGCCTTGGCCGCCACCTTGGCCGACTTGCAACAAAGTACCAAAAGTGGAACTCATCACCGATTTGCCCCGCAGGTGGATGATCGGGCCCTCGCTTTGCAGCAGTTCGGTGGCGGTTCGAAGACAGCGTCTGCAACAGATGCAGCCGTGCTTTCCGCTTGGTGAGTCGCAGGCAGAGGATCTCGATTTCTGGTTCCGTCTAGGCGAGAAAACTCCAATTGCCTTGGTACATTCGCCACTTGTGGCGTATCGCATCGATGTGGATGGAAGCCTCTCAGCCCGGCACACGGTGATCCAGATTCCGCGCTCGCTTGAACGCATGGAAGCGCGTGCTGAGTCGGGATCAATGACGGCGGCACAACGCCGATCGGCTTTGTGGTTTGTTGCGCAACACAAGTTAACGCTGGCCCGACTTGCACTGTCTTCCGGAGAGCGCGTTCAGGGTCTTAAATGGTTGATCAGGGGACGCGGTGCCTTCAGCAGCACACGCTGGTGGATGACCGCCGCGATGGTTTGTTTCTGCCCGCAAGCGCTGGTGGCAAATTGGGAAAAGTGGCGCACAACCCGCAGGTACCTACACCCCAACATCATGGATATCGGACACTAATATGAAACCTGAAAATTTCTCCAGCAACTTTTCGGCAACGGACTGCAGGGTTTCAATCATCATCAAGTCGCTGAATGAAGAAAAGCGCATTTCAGCCGCCATTGAGAGCGCATTGCGTGCAATTCGCACGGTCGGTGGCGAAGTAATTCTGGCTGACTCGTGCTCGACTGACAAAACCGTTGAGTTGGCTTTGGCGTATCCAATACGCATTGTGAAGCTCGCCAATGCCGATGATCGCTGTTGCGGAGTTGGCCCGCAATTGGGTTACCAGCATTCGCGCGGAGAGTTCGTCTATCTTCTCGATGGTGACATGCAGATGCTCGAAGGTTTTCTCGAGGTTGCGCTGGATTTCATGGAGTCGCATCCAGGTATCGCTGGCGTGGGAGGCCAATTGGTCGAGCTCAATACAGATAGCCTTGAATATATTGCCCGGAGTGCACAGTTGCGCGCTCACGTGAAGCCTGGCGCTGTAGACCGACTTGACGGCGGCGGTCTGTACCGGCGTAGTGCCATTGAGGCGGCAGGATACTTTTCTGACCGCAACCTGCACAGCTACGAAGAGTTTGAATTGGCCGTTCGGCTGCGTAGCTTGGGCTGGAAACTCTGGCGACTACCGATGGACGTTGTCCATCATAGGGGACACGATGCGCCGGCCTATCGCTTGCTTATGCGTCGCTGGCAGAGCCATTACGTTTGGGGTCTGGGTGAACTGCTCAGAGCTTCAACGGGTCAGCTTCGCCTGAAAATGGTGCTTCAAGGTCTTCGCGAACTTTGGATTTACCTGGGCATCCTTGGGTGGTGGGCGGTTTTGCTCAGCATTGCGTTCTGGCCGCTTTCTGGAATTACACGGTTGATCTGGTTTGGCATGTCGTTGGCAGCGCCGCTTGCGTTGATGATTTTGCGCAAGCGTTCCTTCTCAAAGGCACTTTATAGCGTGGTTTCCTGGAGCTTTAACGCGGCGGGGCTTGTGCGTGGTGCTCTGCGGCCGAGACGCCCTGCCAACGCATTTATACCAAGCCTGATTCTCAGAGAACCCTATGGACTGTCATCTTTTTTAAAGCCGGAAGTTCCACATTAAATCGGCACAATTAATCACGCGGAACACGCATGCCTGCAAAGCAATTCATCGGCGTTCAAATTCTCAGGTTTATCGCAGCCATGCTGGTCGTGGTGATGCACACCACCGAGGCTATCTCGGTTCGAATCACCGGTGAAGGGCCAGATCACTACTGGACTGGTGGTGCTATTGGAGTAGATATCTTTTTTGTCATTAGCGGTTTTGTCATGGCCATGTCAACGGCAAGGTTGCCTTCAGGTAATCAAACACAATTCCAGGCGGCATGGATTTTTTTAAAGCGACGCCTTTTGCGAGTAGCGCCCCTCTACTGGTTCTACACACTGCTAAAGGCAGCTCTAGTGCTGATATTGCCAAGCTTGGCATTGAGGTCTTCCATTGATACCGGGCATCTTTTCGCTTCTCTGTTCTTTATTCCGGCAATCAGTCCATGGGGGCTTGTTCAGCCGACACTGCCTGTGGGGTGGACACTAAATTTTGAAATGCTCTTTTATCTGGTCTTTGCCATCGGCATAGCATGGGGAGTTGCACGCATCAAGTTTTGCTTTTTTGTCTTCTTGCTGGTCTTTGTGGCAGCGCAATTATTTCCCGAGTCCGTCGCCTTGAATTTTTACGGGAAGTCATTGCTTTTTGAGTTTATCCTTGGCATGGGTATTGCGCATGTTTACTTGAATTATCCACCTGTATCCCCAAAAATGGGACTGCTCGCTGCAATTGTCGGAACCACGCTGATATTAGGAATCAACTGGGGCGATCCCATACTCGGATTTTCAACCTGGGAAGCCGGAGCCGGTTTCACTGTGCTTGTTGCTGTATGGCTGGAACCGTGGATCGCGCGCCTTCGACTGGCATCACGGTTATCTTTTCTGGGAGACTCGTCATATTCGATTTATCTTTCGCACACCTTTGCAGTTCCTTTTGGCGTACTGATGCTTAAGAAGCTGGGTTTCCAGGAAAGCTTGCTCATTATTCCGATCATCTGCCTGTTGGTGATTGCGTGTGGTTGCATATCTTATTTATTGATTGAATCGCCAATGACCAACTTCCTTAAACGAGCTTTCTTCAAAAGACCAAGTTTTTCTTTATAAGACTCCAAAGCAAAGATGCAAACCGAATCAATGCGCCCCGCAGCTTTTAGCGACCAGATGGGAAATTATATTTATATTGCCTGTCCTTGGACGCCCAAGGGTGGAGGTATGTTCAAGGTCGCGGATTATCTTATCCAGGCACAAGACCCTTGCGCTATCGGTGCGACTGCCTTGCGGCCGCTTGATACACGCGGTGGGGGAAATGCAATTTATTCATTCTGGATTCTGACTATAGCTCTGATCAAACTGGTTCGCGGTCGATTTAGCGGACAGTTGGCAGGCGTTCATGTCAACATGGCCGAACGCCTGAGCCTGTTTCGAAAAAGCGCGGTGGTGGTGCTCTGCCGAGCTCTTCGCATCCCGGTGGTGCTGCACCTTCATGCTGCGCAACTGCCCGACTTCTACCGCAAGTTGCCAATCCCACTCCGGAGTCTGACACGGTGGGTTTTTTCGCTTCCCGCGATCTGCTTGGTACTTGGCAGCGAAGCACATCGCTTTGTTACCGAAGAATTGCTGGTTCCCGAAAGTCGCGTGGAGGTCATGATCAATGGGGTTCCAGAGCCAACCCACGATAGACGCATATCAGGCGATAACACGGTGCAGCGGGTGCTATTTCTTGGTAACTTATCAGAGCGTAAAGGTGTTTCAGACCTTTTGCAGGCGCTCGCCAAACCAGGATTCGACATTTCCCGACTCGAGGTCACATTTGCTGGCGGAGGAGATATAGCAGCTTACCAGGCAACAGCATGTCAACTTGGCATTGGTAGTTTTGTACGTTTTGCTGGCTGGTCAAATCAACATCAGGTCTCGCAGTTGATGGCACAAGCTGATGTGCTTGTTTTGCCGTCCTACGACGAAGGCTTGCCTCTGGTGATCCTTGAAGCACTGGCCAACGGCGTAGCTGTCGTCTGTACACCAGTTGGTGAAATTCCGGCCGTGCTCAGTCATGATGTTAATGCCTGCTTTGTGCAGCCTGGCGATGCCGCCGGAATCGCGTTTGGGTTGCAGCGCGTACTGGATGACGCGACATTCAGGCAGACACTTGAAAAAAATGGACGAAAACTGTATGAAGAAAATTTTTCAATCCATCGTTTTTTTCTCAGCGTGGCAAGAATTCATCAACGCCACTTTGGCACCGCAGGTCAAGTGAAGACAGGCATTACATCGACCAAAAAGGAAGTTTTGTGATCTCCAATGCCGACAGCGTTCCCAACGGGACATGCCTTGAAGCTGACGTATGCGTTATTGGTGCCGGTCCTGCAGGCATAGCGCTCACGCTTGACCTTTCAGAGCGTGGATTTTCAGTCCTTTTGCTAGAGTCAGGCTTCATGAAAGAAGACAGTACAACGCAAAGACTTTATGAGGGTGAGGTTGCCGACGAAAAACTCCACAGCCCACCCGACAAATACCGTCAACGTCGTTTTGGTGGCTCTAGTGCCATATGGGGGGGACGGTGCATGCCATTCGACCCATTGGATTTTGAAACCCGCAGCCATGTGCCACACAGCGGATGGCCCATCTGTTACGAAGACTTGCTGCCTTATTACCCTCGTGCCAATGAATTGTCGGAAGCCGGCCGCTTCAGCTACAGCGCAGAAGATGCACTTGGAGCCGATGCGCTGCCCCTCATCCGTGGATTTGATAGCCATCGCATTCTTACCAATGGATTAGAGCGTTTTTCGTGTCCAACCCATTTCGGCAGCCGTTATGCGAAGCAGCTTCGGTTGGCACCTCATGTCAAAGTTTTGCTGGGTGCAAATTGCACAGGGATTCGCCTGCAGCCACAGGGTCATGCAGTTCGCACTGTAGAGGTGGCCACAATCGCGGGCAATCGCTTTTCAGCAACTTGCCAGTTCACTGTTATGGCCGTTGGCGGCCTTGAAACGGCCCGCTTGCTGCTGGCTTCGCGTGACGTGGCACTTGAAGGTATTGGAAATTTTCATGATGTAGTGGGTCGTTACTACATGTGCCACATAGCCGGCAATGTCGGGCAGCTCACAATTCAAGGACCCACGAAAAATGTGCGGCATGGCTACGAGTTGGCGCCCGAAGGCATCTATTGCCGTCGCAGGTTGGCGGTATCGCCTGCAGAACAGCGACGTCTGGGACTGGCGAATGCGGTAGCTCGACTTCATTTTCCACGCATTACCGACCCTGTCCATCGAAACGGGGTACTTTCAGGACTCTTTCTTGCGCGCAGGCTTATTAGTTATGAATATGGCAAACGACTGAATGATGGCAACAATGCAACAACCACGACAGATTACGCTCGACATTTGCTCAATGTGGCCACGGACCCGATAGACACCACGGCTTTCCTGATGCACTGGCTTAGTCACCGTTCGCTGGCTGATCGAAAATTCCCCTCGGTAATCTTACGAAATCGTACCAACCGTTTCAGTCTGGAAATGCATGGTGAGCAAACTCCGCAGGCGCGGAGCCGGGTCATGCTCAGCAATAAAGTCGATGCTCTTGGCATGCCACAACTCCATGTCGACTGGCAGTACAGCCCAGCAGACATTGACTCGATACGTGGCACCCTGGAGGTACTGTCACAGGAGTTTGCAGCCAGTGGTGTCGCCCAGTTCGAATACGATGCAGAAACTCTTGAGGAAGACCTTACACGCTTTGGCGCTTACGGCGGGCACCATATTGGCACTGCGCGAATGGGCACAGATGAGCGCACCAGCGTCGTTAATGCCCAATGCCAAGTTCATTCGGTCCATAACCTCTTCATCGCCGGTAGTGCCGTTTTCCCCACTTCAAGTCAAGCCAATCCGACACTCACACTTATTGCCCTTTCGCTTCGACTAGCCCACATTCTGGCGCAGAAGCTCAGTAGACCTCACTTGGCAACGGCCAATAAAGAGGAATTCGCATGAAGGTACTTGTATTAGGAGGCTCTGGGTATATTGGGAAGCGACTGCTGGAAACACTGGCGAATGCTTCGCTTGACAGGCTAACCGGAGCGTCACGAGGATTAGCTGTATCTCCGCCATCAGGAGTGGACTGGATAAAACTCGACACTTGCAACGTTTCTGAATTAAAGACTGTGTTGCAAAACTTTGACGCCATTGTTAATTGTGTTGCAGGCGATGCGCGATCAATTGCGCAAGGAACAAAGACGTTAACAGACGCAGCACGGCAGGCAGGAAATCCGCGTATCGTCCACTTGAGCACCATGTCGGTATATGGGCCGGTTGAAGGCAATATTCAGGAGGAAACGCCGCTGAATCCGGGACTTGGCTGGTATGGTCGTGCCAAGATCGAGGCTGAACACCACATCGGCGACTATGCACGCAAAGGAGGCAAAGCAGTATTGCTACGGCCTGGCTGCGTATTTGGACCGAACAGTGAACTTTGGGTCGGGCGAATAGCCAGATGGTTACGGGCCGGAAGACTAGGCGATTTGGGCCCTAGTGGGGACGGTTGGTCCAATCTGGTTCATGTGGACGATGTCTGTCAAGCAATACTTTCGGCTCTAAGGTTGCCTATTAATCCAGGTAAAGTTCCGGTATTTAACCTGGCAGCTCCTGACAGTCCACGTTGGAATAGGTATTTTATAGATTTGGCACTCGCACTGGAGTTCACTCCTGTCAGACGAATCAATCAGCGACAACTCCAGTTGGATGGCTTACTGGCAGGACCTCCACTCAAACTTATGCAAATGGTGTCTAAGCGCTTTCGATGGCCTGCCTCATCATTGCCCGATTACATGACACCCGGATTAATGGGCCTGTGGGCACAACATATTCATCTTGATTCAACACAAGCAAGCCAGCATCTTGAATTGGTCTGGACAACATATACTGCGGGGTTACGAAGCTCGGTAGCCTGGGAAGGTAAACAGGCTATTAATGTAGGGAAAAAAGATCGTGCAGCATGTACGCGTTGAAAGCAGATACTTTTCGTTTGTTTGGGCGCTTTAACTGGTTACTGGTGGCTAAGGCAATGATGTCGAACCAGGCATTCTTTGTCGTCGCCACAGTACGTTTTTGTCAATCGGCGCAATGCCAGTCATTTGTTTGGCGCAAAATCTTGCTACTTCCGGCAAGGTTTCTCCACCTGTTTGCAGGTTTTTTTTCAGGCATTGAACTTCCCTGGCAAACAAACATAAGGCCAGGATTGGCCTTGACCCATGGGCGAGGCATTGTGGTCAATGTGAACACATCCATTGGTAATAATGTCACTCTGTTCCACGGTGTCACATTAGGACAGCGTGACTTTATTGCTAAGGATGGAACCAGGAAAACAAACTATCCAGTCATTGAAGACGACGTGTGGATCGGGCCTCATGCCATCATCGTAGGTGTAAGGGTTGGCAAAGGAAGCCGCATTGCAGGTGGAGCGTATGTTTTTGAAGATGTACCGCCTCACTGTGTTGTAGTTGGCAATCCCGGCAGAATTGTCAAAACCGATTGCACCCCTGATGTAGTCAATCGCTGGGAGGGTGTAAGAAGTTCTTTGTAAACGGTTTTTGGCAGGAAACTGCCGCCTTGCCTGGAGCAATGATGACCGTAGAAATGAAACCCTTACCCAACGACCTGATAGATGCACTTTTGGCAAACTACACGAAGCCCGACACCGGGGTTAGACAGTTCAGACCCAAAAACTCGCACCGACTTCAATGAAATCAATCACATAGCGGCGAATTTTGGAAATTTTTGTAATGGCATGATTTGTCTGTATAAATGTTATCTTGTATTTTTATTTATCTGAGTTAAAGTAATGGCGTGTTCATCAAGCTCACCCGCTCCGGCCCCAACCAATACGTCCAACTCGTCGAGGCGTTTCGTGACGACTCGGGCCGCCCCAAGCAACGCACCGTCGCCACCCTTGGGCGGCTTGACCAGTTGAGAGGCGAACTCCAGTCAGTGATCTCGGGCCTGCAACGTATCACCGGGCAGACCCCTGTTGCATCGCCGCCCACCCCGACGGTGAGCTTCGAGTCAGCGCGTGATTTCGGTGACGTCTGGACGTTGACCGAGTTGTGGAATTCGCTGGGCTTTGACCGCTTGCGAAAAGTGTTCCGGCACACCCGACACAGTATCGGCCGCTGTCAAGGTAGTTGCCGCAAAAATTTCGATGCTCAGGCGGCTAGTTTTTCTGGTTGATTCTGATCCTTTGGTGTTTGCGGGTTGAGGTGCACTTCGGTGATTGGCGACCAATTGCGAGTCCCCCCTGACCAGCGGTTGGGATTGGCGTTTCGGGCCGCGGCATAGACCTTGGCGCGTTCAGCCAGAATGGCCTCATCGAGTTTTAAGTGCCGCTGCGCTGGGGTTATAAATCGAATGGCGCTGTGGCGATGTTCGTGGTTGTACCAATGAACTCCCGGGCTCGACAGTTCAGACCCAAAAACTCGCACCGACTTCAATGAAATCAATCACTTAGCGGCGAATTTTGGAAATTTTTGTAATGGCATGATTTGTCTGTATAAATGTTATCTTGTATTCTTATTTATCTGCGTTAAAGTAATGGCGTGTTCATCAAGCTCACCCGCTCCGGCCCCAACCAATACGTCCAACTCGTCGAGGCGTTTCGTGACGACACGGGCCGCCCCAAGCAACGCACCGTCGCCACCCTTGGGCGGCTTGACCAGTTGGGAGGCGAACTCCAGTCAGTGATCTCGGGCCTGCAACGTATCACCGGGCAGACCCCTGTTGCATCGCCGCCCACCCCGACGGTGAGCTTCGAGTCAGCGCGTGATTTCGGTGACGTCTGGACGTTGACCGAGTTGTGGAATTCGCTGGGCTTTGATCGCTTGCGAAAAGTGTTTCGGCGTACCCGACACAGTATTGACGTGGAGTCGCTGATTCGCGTGATGGTGCTCAACCGTTTGTGTGACCCGGACTCCAAGCTCGGTGTGCTGCGCTGGCTGCAGACCGTGAGCTTGCCCGGTGTCACGCTCGAATCGATTGACCACCAACACCTGCTGCGCGCCATGGACGCCTTGGTCGATCACAAGGAGGCGGTCGATGGGGTCATGTCCGCCCTGCTGCGCCCCTTGGTCGATCAGGACCTGGCCATGGTGTTCTACGACATGACCACCATTCGCGCGGCCGGCCTCTCAGAAGAGGACGGTGATGTACGCCACTACGGCATGTCCAAGGAAGGCGTGGTGGCGCGCCAGGTCATGCTCGGCGTGGTGCAAACGTCTGAGGGCTTGCCGCTGTACCACGAGGTGTTTGACGGCAATACGGCGGAAGTCACCACCATCAAGGGTGTGATCGAAAAAATCGTCAAGCGCTTTCCCGTCAAGCGCGTGATTGCCGTGGCTGATCGGGGCTTGCTGTCAACGGACAACCTGGCTGGTTTGCAGGCCATCACCCTGCCCGGTGGCGGGAAACTGGAGTTCATTCTGGCTGTGCCGGGGCGTCGTTATGGGGACTTCGTGGAACTCTTGGGGCCGTTTCATGCGGCGCAGTGCGCCGGTGCCAGGCAGGAGGTGCTGGGCGAGGTGCAGTGGAACAAGCTGCGCCTGATCATTGCGCACGATCCACACGTTGCCTTGGAGGCCAGTACCAAGCGCGACAACCGCATTGCGGAGCTGGAAAAGCAGGCCGCCCAGTGGGTAGGCAAGCTTGACGAGCAGGATACCGGTCAATCCAAACGCGGCCGCAAGCTCTCCGATGGGGGTGCCAGAGCCCGCTTTTACCATGAGGTGTGCCTGGCGCATCTGGCGCGCATCATCAAGGTGGACCTCAAGAGTGAATTGTTTAGCTACCATCTTGACGAGCGCGCCTTGACGCATGCGCGCTTGATGGATGGCAAACTATTGCTGGTGACCAATGCGCCGGACTTTGCGCCCGCTGAGGTCATCAAACGCTACAAGTCGCTGGCCGATATTGAGCGCGGGTTTCGGGTGCTCAAGTCCGAGATCGAGATTGGGCCGATCTACCACCGCCTGCCCAAGCGCATTCGCGCCCACGCAGCGATCTGCTTCATGGCGCTGATTGTGTACCGGGTGATGCGATCGAGATTGCGCGCGAGCGCCACCCCCATCTCCCCGGAGCGCGCGCTGGACAAGCTGCGCCGGATTCAGCATCACCAGGTGACGCTCAACAACACGCAACCGGTGACCGGCCTGTCCACGGTCAACCAGGAACACTCAGATATTTTGTCTGCACTGACTGTCAAAAAACCCACTCTGAACACCCAGTTGACCCTTTTGTAGTGGTGCGATTGCATCGCACCCCTATATGGATCAATGACTTACGCGTTTAACTGTCGAAGTCGGGTGAACTAATTCGGTAACCCAGCGCCGCGCCTGCAGCAGGCTGTTGAACGGTTTGACAGGCAGTTGAGGCCGGTACTTCAGTGTCCTGAACAAAGCCTCGGAGTAAGGATTGTCGTTACTGACCGCCGGTCGTCTGCGAGAAGCCGCCACACCCAGACGCTGCATGGTGGCGAGCATCGTTTCCCCCTTCATCGGCGAGCCGTTGTCAGAGTGAACGGTGAGCTGATGGGGCGCGATGCCCTGGCGCTGGATCACGCGGGTGCGGGATTCAGGCTGCAAATTGCCGCAGGCACACGCGCCGGCCAGCAGCGAACGCTCTTCTTCCAGCATGTCCTGCGGAAAGCAGTCAGAGGCCAGCATCAGGTAGCGCTGGCTGGCGTCATCGGACCAGCGCACCGCGCCGGCATCGGCCTTCATCAGCGTGCGCACCCGCTGGGCAAAGCCGCGCGCCAGTTCCTCGATACTGCCGGCCTGCGCCAAGAACGCGCTGACTTCATACAACGCTTCGAGCCGCAGCCGTTGCGCCTCAATGTGCCGGGTCTTGGCGTCAACCTGCGATTCAAGCCCTTTGTACATCGCGTCGAGCGTGCCGGCCATGCGGTTAAAACCGGCGGCCACCTGGCCAAACTCGTCCTCGGTATCCACTTCGATGCGGGTGGCGAACTCCCCCAGCTGAACCTTTTCCAGGCTCTGGCGAAGCCGGCTGAGCGGGCTGATCACATACAGGTAGCCGGTATAGAGCATGACCACCGCCCCGGCAATCGCGAGCGCCATCATGGCGAACTGGAACAGGTTCAAGATGGCCGTCAGTCGCGACAGATGCTGCTCGATGGCCAGTACGAACCGGTCGATCGCCTCGACAAAATTGCCCGCCGCCTGAAGCGACGCATTCACCGGCAGGGCTGGTTCGGCCAGCCACTGCCGGCGCTGCACCTGCCACAGTGACTCGACGGTGGCAAACTGCGTGCGGACCTTTTGATCCCACGGCACGAACAGCGGCCGGGATGCATCGCCATTGCGCAATACCGACAAAGAGTGCTCAAAATTTTCGACCAGGCGTTGAAGTTCCGGCGGCGTCGCGCCCGCATGCACCGCACTGGTCAGCCGCCAGGTCTGCATCCGCATGCGCCCGGCTTCATTGACTGCCGCCGCGCCGCCTTCGAGCTGCCAGGTGACCCACAGGGTCAGGCCGATGGAGGCCAGGGCAACGACCAGCAGGCTGGCACCGATGCGGATCAGTTTTTTGGAAAGCGACGCGGTGTGCTGCATTCGGCGGGTACCTTGGCTGTTGTCTGTCTTCCCGGCGGATCACGGACAGAATGGTTGCCAGGCACTGCGCCGGACAGCGCAAGGCATTATCGGGTCCGGCGCATATCCCCTGGACAGTGCCGTCGTGCCTGCCGGCGCCCGACGCGCTGCGGGCGGCACGCTGGCCTTTGCTTCGTCAATGCGAAATGACCACCAGCACGCTGCACGGCGCCTGCTCGATTAGCGCCTTGGACACCGAGCCGCGCCACCAGCGGGCGGCCCAGCCGCTCAAATGCTTGTGGCCCACGACGATGAGGTCGGCCTGGATGCTGCTGGCGCAGCGGGTGATTTCACTGACCGCATCGCCCATCACGACCTCGCCGCGCGCCGACAGCCCGGCATCGTTCAGCCTGCGCAGGCCGGTATTGAGGATGGCCTGGAAGCGCGCTTTCTCGCTGAGCAGCAGCGTGTCGTCATACATGCCACCTTCGAAGGTGAGGCCGCTCATGGGCAGCTGTATCACGGCGATCAGCCTGATTTCTGACTGGCTCCACTGGGCAATTTCATGGCAGTCCAGCAAGGCCTGCTGTCCGGGTTCAGAGCCGTCGTAAGCCAACAGGATTTTCTTGTACATGGCGCGCCTTCAAAAGCATTAAAAATGCCGGATCAGTCCAGCGTAAAGCCGATTTTCAGGGTAGTGCAACATTCGTTCTGTAATTTCCCCGACCATTGAAACTGAACCTGTTTGGAAGTTTCTGGTTTTGGGATTTTTCAATCAGGCCCCTGCCAGGCCGCCGGAGGCCCCCCCCCGATGGCACAGACTGGCAAGCCTGGACCGACATAGAAAGAACGTATTTCCATGGCCCAACGAACCCAACTCGATGCTAGCTGCCACCCGCTGCATGAAGCCTACGCCTGCCTGCTCGCCAATGGCCTGGACGGCGCCGGTGAAGCCTTGCGCATCCTGGTCAATGAAGCCTCCCGCATTGAGCGGGCCCAGCACCTTCAGGCCACGCCGTACGAGCGCTCGGCCCAGCGGGTCGATTACGCCAACGGCTACAAGGACAAGACTGTTTTGACCCGCATGGGCGAAGTCACCTTCGAAGTGCCGCAAGTGCGCTCTGGCGGGTTCTATCCCAGCGCCCTGGAGCGCGGCAGTCGCTCGGAGCAAGCCATGAATCTGGCGCTTGCCGAGATGTATGTGCAGGGCGTCTCCACCCGAAAAGTCATCGAAGTGTTGCAAAAGCTGGTGGGGCCCGAGGTGAGCATCTCCAGCACGCAAATCAGCCGTTGCACAGCGCTGCTGGACACGGGCTTGCACGCCTGGCGTACCCGGCCCCTGGATGAGACACCGTACGTGATTTTGGATGCGCGTTATGAGCGCGTGCGCGAGGCCGGCCGGGTAGTCGATTGTGCGGTTTTGGTGGCCATCGGCGTGACGGCTTCAGGCCACCGCCGGGTGTTGGGCGTGTCGGTGGCGCTGTCAGAAGCTGAGGTGCATTGGCGGGCCTTTCTGGACAGCCTGATTGAGCGCGGCCTGCGCGGGGTCAAGTTTCTCGCCAGTGACGACCATGCCGGTTTGAAGGCCGCGCGCAAGGCGATGTTTCCCGGTGTGCCCTGGCAGCGCTGCCAGTTTCACCTCCAACACAACGCACAGGGCTACGTCAGCCGGCTGGACCAGCGCACGCCGGTAGCGCGCCAAATACGCGGCATCTTCAATGCGAGCGATGCCATTGAGGCACAGCGACTGCTCAACGCGGCGCTCAAAGACTGGCAAGTCAGCCACCCGCAACTGGCCGCCTGGGCCGAGAAAAACCTGCCGGAGTGTGGTGGTCAAGTTATTTCGGACAACTTAATAGGTGGGTTGAGTTGCCGATTTATGCTCGAAAGCATTGGGTGACAAGTACCCCAGTTTGGAGTGCAGCCGCACGGAGTTGTAGAAGTTGACGATGTAGTCAGCCACGTCATGGATGGCCTCGCCGTGGTTGGCGTAGTCGCGTTGCCAGACCCGCTCCATTTTCAGACTCAGGAAGAAGCGCTCCATGACCGAGTTATCCCAACAATTGCCTTTGCGGCTCATGCTGCCCACCAGGCCATGCTTTTTCAGCAGCCCTTGATGCTCTGCGCTGGCGTACTGAGTACCCCGGTCGGAATGCACGACAAGACCGTTGGCGGGATTGCGCTGCCCGATCGCCATTTGCAAGGCGGTGCATACCAGCGTTGCAGGCATCGAAGGGGCCATGGCCCAGCCAACGATTTTGCGTGAATGCAGGTCCAGCACCGCCGCCAGGTACAGCCAGCCGCTGCGGGTACGAATATAGGTGATGTCGCATACCCAGGCCCGATCGGGCTTGGGCTGCTCGAACTGCCGCGCCAGCACGTTGGGCGAGACGGCCAAGCCGTGCCGGCTGTCGGTGGTGTGCATGAATTTTCGCTTCCAAACCGCACGCAAGCCATTGGCTCGCATTAGGGTTCGTACCCGGCGGCGTCCCATGGTCACGCCTTGCTGCTTGAGCACTGCGCACAGCCTACGGCTGCCGTAGGCGCGGCCACTGGCGGCAAAAGCGGCTTTCAAGTGAACACTGTCGGCGCACGCCACGGGTGCTTGGCAGCTGCGCAGGCGAGCGGCGTAATACCCCGAGTGACTGACGCCCAGAACCCGGCACACCTGGCTTACGGGTACGGCCTTCTTTTGCAACTGCTCCACGAGTTGGTAGCTCATCTGAGTTCGCGGGCAAAGAAGGCCGATGCTTTTTTTAATATTTCCACATCGCCTCGCAGTTGGCGATTTTCCGATTCGAGCTGGCGAATGCGCTGCTGCTCGGCGGTGATAGGTTTGCCGATACCAGGCAAACCGGCCTGCTCGGCTTCAAACTGGCCGAGCCAGCGCCTGACGACACTTTCCACAAGGTTCATGTCTTGGCAAACCTGCCCGACACTCAGGCCTTGGGCCTTGATCATCTGAACGACCTGGAGTTTGAAACTCGCATCAAAGCTTCTTCTGAATTTTGGATTCTTCACGTCTTGCGCCATTTAGGTTTGGAAAAAACCTATCGTTGTGTCCGTTTAAATTAGACCACCACAGAGGGTTTTGCCGTCTTCGACTTGCCCGAGGCCCATCGGGTGCGCATGCGCACGACCAACGGCCTGGAGCGTTTGAACAAGGAGCTCAAGCGGCGTACCCGTGTCGCCACGTTGTTTCCTAACTCGGCCAGCTGCCTGCGCTTAATCAGCGCCTTGCTGGCCGAACAAGACGAGGAGTGGATGACCGCAAAAATCTACCTCTCCATGAAGCCCTGAGCATTGCCAATCACCAGTACCCAAGACCGAATCTCGGAAATTTACAGAAAAGAAGTTGCTTTATCATTTTCAGCGACATCTGCCAGTGCGCCACCTTGCCGTCTTCCACATGCCCCCGGGTTTCGGTGATGGTGAACCAGTGGATGTTGCGCACCGTCTCATGGGCCTTGGCAATGGCGGTGCTGACTGCGTGCTCGATGCCAATCGGGGAAGAGCCGGTCAGCTCCAGCAGCTTGTAGACATGGTTGCTCATCGCGGTACTCCTTGAAGGGTTGCGCAACGGAACGTGTCAATGACTTTGCATCACCGTTGAACAAATAATTACTGAGCAATGGGCGTTGTGTCGTTGGAGGTTTGGGCGTCGACTTTCTTTTCAGGTGGCGGGTTGATCCAGGCGGCGGTCGGTAGTTTGGCGGTCACGGGTCGCTGACCTTTGAAACGGTTGGGGTGTTTTGCAAAGGCCACGTCCAGACTGGCCTGCCGGGTCGTTATCAAGTCTTGCGCCAAACCATGGTGAACGCTGCGGGGCATCATGTAAGCAATACCGCCGTGGCGGTGCTCGTTGTTGTACCAGGCAAAGAAGGTTTGGCAGTGGGCGCGGGCGTCCTCGATGGAGCCAAAGCGCTCGGGGAAGTCGGGGCGGTATTTGAGCGTCTTGAACTGCGCCTCTGAATAGGGGTTGTCATCTGACGTATAGGGCCGACTGTGACTCCTGGTGATCTCCAGATCAACCAGCAAACTGGCCACCGGCTTGGAGCGCATGCTCGAGCCCCGGTCTGCGTGCAAGCTGAGTGTGCCTGGCGCGATGTTTTGGCGCTGGGCAGTGTCCTCAATGAGCTGTTTGGCCAGCTCGGAGCACTCCCGCTCGGCAATGAGCCAGCCCACCACGTAACGGCTGAAGATGTCCAGGATCACGTAAAGGTGGAAGTAACTCCACTTGGCGGGTCCCTTGAGTTTGGTGATGTCCCAAGACAGCATCCGCTCAGAACGCCAGCTTATGGAGCAGGTGCAGTACAACTTGCTCTACCGCTGGTTTATTGGCCTGGCGATGGAGGAGGCGGTGTGGGTGCCCACGGTGTTTTCCAAAAACCGTGAGCGGTTGCTGGCGCACGACGCGGTCATCGAATTGTTCAACCATGTGGTGCAAAGCGCCGACGCGCACGGCTGGCTCTCGGGCGAGCACTTCAGCGTGGATGGCACGCTTGTTCAGGCGTGGGCCAGTCACAAGAGTTTTGTGCGCAAGGACGGCAGCGATGAGCCCGGCAGCGGCGGCAGTTTCAAGGGCCAGAGCCGTTTGAACGAGACGCACGAATCGAGCACGGGTAACTTCTCAATAACTCAAGGCAAGCCAGCCGCAGCAGCCTGGCGAATGAGAGTAGGCAGCGGCGGGATGGCATGGTTCAAAGACACCCGATCGAGCAGGTACAGCCAGAAAGACACACCGAGCTTGCGACAGGTTTTCTTCAGGCTGGCAAAGGTGTCCCGGCACTGGCGGCCCAGATCACTGCGCGTGCCCCCGCTGACCTTGCGCTTTTTCACGTAGTCCCGGATATCGGTTTCGCTGCCGTTGGTGTGCAGCGGGATGTCCGGGCGCTTCAAGACCAGCAGCAACTCACTTTTGCGCCGGTGCAGTCGCCCCAGCAAATCATCGAGCGTGTAGTAGCCCGTGCTTTGCGTGAACAAGGCATCAAAGCGCGCCTGCAGCGGCGCGACGTTGCCCGGCTCCGGTTGCCGCTTGTACGCCTTCAAATCAGCATACAAGTCCCAGAGCTGCCCGCGCACCCGCTCCTGGCTCTGGCGTTGGGCCTCATTGATGGGGATCAGCTTGTGGATGAGCCGCTCGGCATGAATCCAGCACAGCGCGTGCAGGCCCACCGCAAACTGCCTGGCCCCATCACTGACGATGGCCAAATCCGGGTTGAACCCCTTGTGCAGCAAACTGCCCAGCAACGCCCCTTCGGTGGCCATGCGCACATGGCGCTCCCCGGTGATCTTCAGGCGCGCCAGGTGCTCGTGCCAGTCCTGCAGGGGGCGGCAGGACTGTGATGGCATCTGCTCGGGCGTCTGGGCCAGCTGCTCGCGTACCTGCGCACTCAGGCCTTGGGCCTGCATGTAGTCCAGCGCCACTTCATTGACGCGGGTCGTGATGGCGCCGGCATGCAGCTGCTCCAGGAAATTGATCCGGCTCTTGCTGGCCGTGCTGCCAAACCAGCCAAACAGCTCGTTGCCAATGTGCAGCACGTAGCCGTTCTTGCCCTGGTGGCGCGCGCCCGAGTCATCGACCGTGATGGCGCGGCCGACCTGCAGACCGGCCACCAGTATGTCGTCCTTTTCCGCATGGAACGGCTCTTTGCCGGCGCTGAGCAAGGCATCCATCTGGCCGGCCGAGATGTCAACACCCCATTGCCTCAATTGCTCCACCAGCAAGGGCTGCGTAACATGGCAGTGGTGGTGCTGGTGCAGTACGTAGCTGCGCAGTTGGGGGTCAAAGTGATGGCCCTGCACCGCTACAGGCAGCTGGCCTGTCAGCCAACTGCCGTCCGGGGTGCGCCAGGATTCCAGCCGGTAACGGATGTTGTGGGCTTTGATGAGCAGGCCCTGAACCACAAAGTCCCGGTAGCCTTTGAACCGGGCACCGGCAGGCACGGGCGTTGCCGGGGCGAGCACGCGTTCTTCGTGAATCTGCAGCGCTGCGGTTTTGCTTTGCTTGGCCGAGCCGGCTCGTTTGCTTTTCTCCTCGTCCTGTGGCGATGCGCCTTCGTCGTCGCCTTGCTCAGCGTTCTTGTTCTTGTTCTTGTCCGTGCCCTGATCCATTTTGCTGGATTTGAACTTCGGCTTGGCCTTTTGGCCTTTGAGCACGGCGATTTCATCGCGCAGCTGCCCGATTTCGTCTTGGGCGCGTTGCAGCGCCTGCAGCAGCCCGTCTATCCGCGCCACCAGCTTTTTGACCACCGGGGTCATCTCTTGCTCGTCAATAGGGGGGTTGGCGTTTTGCGGTTGCACTCGGGGCTTTGTCTGGGAACTGATTGGGCGTGGCTGCCAGTCTACACAGTCTGCTGATCCCTTGATCTGCGCTCTTGCCTTGAGTTATTGAGAAGTTACGAGCACGGACGTGGATGCCAGGCTGTACCGCAAGGGGAAAACGGCCAGCGAACTGCGCTTCATGGGCCACACACTGAGTGACAACCGCCACGGCTTGATTGCCAGCGCTGTGGTGACGCGGGCCGATGGTCATGCCGAGCGCGAAGCGGCCAAAGTCATGATTCACGATGCCCGGCAAGCCTTGCCGCACGCGCAAACCGCCATCACGCTGGGCGCGAACAAGGGCTATGACGCGCACGAGTTCATCGAGGCGTTCCTGGCGATGGGGGTCACGCCGCATGTGGCGCAAAACACTTCAGGACGGCGCTCGGCCGTGCCTGATGCGATGGCGCAGACAGACGGCTACACCGTCTCGCAGCAAAAGAGAAAGCTCATCGAGCAGGGCTTTGGCTGGGCCAAAACGGTGGGCCGGATTGGCCAGGTGATGGTGCGCGGGTTGGAGCGCGTGGACCAGATGTTTGTGTTGACGATGGCCGCGTACAACTTGACGCGCATGCGCACGTTGAGAGAAATCCGTCTGCAGGGGCAATAAATGGATAAGAAGGCGGTGGGAGCGATTTAACCCAGCAATAAAGGGTTAAAAGAACGCTGAAATTTCAATATATGAAAATAATCGCAAAAATAAAATGCTTCATCTCAACTGCTGCGCCTGCGCAGTCAGTATTTCAGCAACCTGCTAGGGCGGCGCGCAGAAGATGATACTATGTATTTCAATGCTTGACAGCCTGGAATGGTCCGTGACGAGGAGCTGAAGTGGAACGTGATCGACAGGATGGCCGGTGCGAGTCGATCTGTACCCCCGAACGGTTTTGCAACGACGCTATGGCACGGATTATGTTTTCATGAAGTTGTTGGACCTCTTGCCAGTGCTGGTCGCTCGCAGAAGATTGATCGGTGCATTCTCAATAATCAGCGTGGCATCCGCGTGCGGCTTTCTCCTAGTGGCGACGCCAGCATACGAATCCAACATCTTGATTCAGGTCGAGGATGCCACTAACTCGGCGAAGGGGCCACTTAGCGAGGCGGTAAGCCTGTTTGATGTTAAGACCCAGGCAAGCGCGGAGGTCGAGATACTCCGGTCCCGTTCGGTGATCAGTCTTGCTGCCGATCGCACGCTCGCTTACGTTGACATCCGACAACTGGGCAGCTTTCACCCAGGCGTGCGTTTAGCCGCGTACCTGAGCGTGAAAGGAGCGGTTGGTTCCGCTGAGTCGCAGCCACTTGCCCTACAGGAATTTACTGTCCCTGTGCACCTGGAAGGAACTCGGTTCCGTTTACGAGTTACAAAAGGAGGGGGTTATCAGCTGACCCATGCCGAGATTCCAGGGGTAGCTCAGGGGGTCGTTGGCAAGGCGCTCACTGTCAGCTCCGCCGGTGGGGAAGTTCGGCTGCTGATCGACAAACTCGAAGCGGTCCCTGGCCAGGAGTTCGAGTTGGTGCGGCATTCAAGATTGGACACCATCGAGCGATTGCAGGCGGCTCTGAAGATCGCAGAAAGAGGGCGGCAGTCTGGCGTTATCGAGGTAGTTTTGCGGGACACGGATCGACATCGACTCGTCGCAGTTCTGAACGAGATCGGTCGTCAATATGTGCGCGAGAATGTGGAGCGAAAGACCGAGCAGGCCCGCAAGATGGTCACATTCCTCGACGCGCAACTGCCGAGTCTGAAGCGACAGCTTGAGGAATCCGAGTCGCTCTACACGACATACCGTAGACGTGGAGGCACAGTTTCAGTGGACGAGGAAGCCAAGCTGGCTCTTGCAAGGAGTGCTGAATTGCAGAGTAATCTTGTGGAGACGCAGCAAAAGCAACGGGAATTTGCAGCGCTAGGAGCGCAACATCCGTCCATGATTGCTCTGGGCGAGCAGATCAGGGCATGGGAGCGGGAGATCGCGGCGCTGCGAACTCGCTCGCAAGTGCTGCCGTCGATTCAGCGTGACATGCAGCGCCTTGAGCGCGATATCAAGGTCAATAACGATCTGTACACGCAAGTGCGAAACAACGCCATGCAGCTCGAGCTGTTGCAAGAGGGCATGAACGGCCGCGTACGGCTTGTGGACACTGGGTATTTGCCGGAAAGGCCAGTTTCGCCAAAGCCCGGGCTTATTCTTCCCCTAGCACTACTGCTCGGCACCGGCATTGGCATTTTGTTTGCCCTTCTGAGCGCCGCGTTCTCACAATCAGTGCGCTCGCGACAGGAACTCCAGGAAAAGGGCCTAGATGTGATTGGCACAGTGCCTTCACGAGCGCCACTAGCGAAGAACCGGCTGGATGCAGATAGGCCGCCTCATCTGTCGCTAGACCCACAACTGCTAGAGGCCTTCCGCGCGCTCAAGCCCGCCGTGCAGTTTGTCATGTCCAAAGCCGCTAACAATGTGCTGCTCCTGACGACTCCAAACGAAGACCGCGCGATGCCCGGGCTTGCGGCGCATCTGGCTACCGCGCTGGCGGCCAACGGGTCCCGCGTGCTGCTCGTGGATGCTGATTTTCAGCACAAGCCCTTGGCGCAGTTCTTTGCTGTCGAGCAAGCGCCTGGTCTCGCTCAATGCAGACCTGACGCCGGGTGTATTCAGGATTTCATCCACCACAATGTGCTCCCTAACCTGGACTTGCTGCCGACCGGGGAGGGCGTCAGCGGTGACAGCGTTACAGACGTGATGTTCCCTGGCTGCCTCGGACCGGCGGCCGCAATGTACGACCTCATTGTTGTGAACGCCGCGCCCATCTTGCGGGCACCAGAGACGCTCACATTGGCGCGCGGCGCAAGTGCGGTGATGCTCGTCTTGCGAGAGAACGGGACCGACCTGCGAGACCTCGACGAGACCTTGCAGCGCATGGCACACGCCGGAGTCGCGGTTACCAGCATCATCTTGCAGAAACCTGCCTCAGCGTCCGCCCGGGGCGGCCGATGAGAGAACCATCCTGCCGCTTTGGCTAAGTTCAATCAGGTACTGCATCACTCGGGCACCCAGCTCTCGACGGGAGGCCAGGGACTTGCTTATCGGAGTGAGTTTATTGTGGTCGCCTGGTGGTGCGCCACTGCCTTGCTGGCCATGGCTGTGGTGACCCTGGGCGCAGAAGTCCTTCCGCCCAAATTTTCCTACGACTCGGAGCTAATAAAGTCGCTTATGCGGCGCCCTGATCTTTGGGAAGGCGTCAGCTTTGACAGTTTCGTCAATGCCACCCGTGCTTGGGCAATTCTTCTCGAGCTAGGTCCAGAAAGATTGGTAGTCAGCGTCTGCTTTGCGCTGTACCTCATCTTCTTTATACATCGGTTGCAGGTGGGAAGCTTCATTTCTGCGCACGCCCACGCCTTGGCAGCATGCTGGCTACTGTGCTCAGCCGTTTTTCTGACTAACCTCTCCAAGGAAATGCTTGCCTTGCCGGTTGCGCTGGTATTTTGCTTCGCGCATGGGACGGTCGCTCGCGCCGGTGCCTTCCTTCTCTTTGTGATATTTACTGCATTTGTGCGCCAATACTGGGCGATCACCTTTTTTTACTACTTGGTCGTCACCGTTGCGCTTGTGCAGTGGCGAGCAGAGCGGCGGATTCTCTTTATCGCTGTGTTACTCGTTGGGTTTGTAGTCCCGTTTCTGGCGGCTGAAGCCTTCCAAATGGTCCCGCTCAGCGAGTCCAGAATGATTGTGAATGCAGACCGCGTGGACAGCCCTGATGCGCGCTCCGCGTTTGCCAATCCCCTCATAAACACCAATGCAGCCACCGACATCGCAAACACCATCGCGGCATGGTTCTTCCTCAATGTGCCCGTGGCTTTGCTCGCGGAATTGACTCCGCAGTACGTCTTCTTCGTCTTCTTCCAACTTTTGTCCATCGCGTACTTTGGTGCGGGCCTTGCGCATCTGCTGCGACAGCCGAGAACGGCTCCTTCGGACCCCGTGCGGTGGCGGTGCGCGGCCTTCGTTCTTTCGTACTCGGTGACACAAGCGATATTTGAACCGGATTTCGGCTCATTTCTTCGTCATGAAGTGGTCATCGTGATGCCGCTGCTACTGGTGGCGTGCACACGCACGGTGAAGTCGCCAGACAAGACTGCGCAGCTTGGCAGTGTCACCGACCACGGGTCAAAGTTATGAACACAGCGCTCAATGTCGGCTTGCGCATCTTCGCCGCGCTGGCAAATGTTGCGCCTCCCCTCGTCGGATCCTACGCTCTCGGCCGAGTCGGGTACGGGGCTGCGGCGACCCTGGTGGCGGTTGCTCTTGTTGTCACCGGTCCGGCGAATCTGGTGCTTTCGCAGGGGCTGTTGCGCACTCTCGTTTCTGATGGGCCTGGGGAGAAACCGGTTGCGTGCGCTCTGATGTTTTGCGCAGCCTGTTTTGTTCTCATCTATGCGTGTTACGGCGGGGCGCTGCTCAGTGGATCCGAGGCGCTGCACCTGAGCTGCATCCTCGGAACGCTTATTGTATTGCGCATCTGTGAAGTGGCATTGATCAGTGAGTCGAGAGTGGCAGTCTCCGTTCTCACGTATTACGCGCTACCCCCGCTACTATCCTGCCTCTTCTTCTTGGCGTTTGCACAACTCGGAGCCGGGTACGAGTGGGCAGCTGCTGCGCAGTGCAGTGGCTATGTGCTGGCCATGGCGGCAGCTTTGGTTGCCGCCAAGCGCATAGCTGTGCCACTACTCTGGAAAGCAGCGCATCAGTCGCCCGGCCTCATTCTTGAGGAGCTTCGCCGCTCCGTACCGCTGGGGATAAGCGGCGCACTCGTGGCGGCAGCGGAACACCTGCCTCTGGTCCTCTTGCGCTCGCTCGGCGCATTCGCTGTCGTTCCTGTGTTTGAACTGGCCAGGAAAATTGCCTCGATTCCCTCCACGCTCGCAAATCCACTGTTGAACCAAAGCAATCCTGCGGTCATTCGAGCCTACAAGACCCAAAATCACGACGAAATGACCCATCTTCTACACCGGTTGTTCCGCCTGCTCAGGTATTTCTCAATCGTCTATCTGCTGGGTGTCAGCGCGTTTGTCGCAGTTTCATTTTATTGGCCTCAGCTACTCGAAATCTCGTACCTACTAGTACCCCTTGCAATAGGTTCGTTGTTCACGACCTGGAGCTTGCCGTATGGCTCTGTTCTCATGGCAGCCCACGAAGATCGATGGCTGGCATTTAGCAGTGGAACTGCCGCCTGCGTTCTGCTCCTACTAACCCCGATATTGTTAGGGTTGCATACACCACCTGCGATAGCCGTTGCAGTGGCTGCAGCGACATCGGTAGTCGTGAGTAACATTCTTGTAAGAGTGCGGGCCTTGGGAAGACTGGACGCCATACGGAGCGGCTCGCTACCGCGTCGCCATGAAGCCTGATTGCCTTGCCCGCCCAGTTAACAATCAGAGAAGCGTTTATCGATGATGCAAAAAATTCTGCACGTGGCTGAAGTTTCAAAGGGCGGAGTCATTTCGGTCATGGATCTGCTCGTGAAATCGCAAGCTGATTCTGGCGATTTCCAGCAGGTCATACGGCTATGCCCAGAAGATGCCCCGCGAGTTGAGCATTCAGGGGTGCACCATCTGCACTTCCGGCGCACTGGCAGAAACTTGGCATCTCACATCCGATTGATTTATGCATTCACATACGCCGTGTGGAAAGAGCAACCCGCCATTGTCCATCTCCACAGCACCTTTGCGGGACTTTGGTGTCGTCTGGCCGCTGCGTTGATTCGCCCCTTCCGTCCGACCGTCATCGTGTACACGCCGCACGCTTTTTCATTTTTATCCCATACGCGATTCGCAGGCATATATACACTGGCGGAGCGACTGCTGTCGTCGCTCTGCGACGCAGTAATTTGCGTGAGTCGGTATGAATTCGACGCGGCAGTGAAGGGTGGACTGGCCGTAGAAAAGCTGCGAATGATCTACAACGGCGTACAGGATCAGGGCGAGCCTTCCAAGGCGCAGGACGAACTAACTCGCGTTCTTTTCGTGGGGAGGTTTGATCGCCAAAAAGGCTTCGACATTCTCATCGACGCCCTGCAGTCTCTCGAAAACAAGCCACGCTTGCGGATCCACGCGGTAGGGGCAGCCGACCGCGAAGACTCCAATATCACCATTCCGCAAACGATTAAGCTGCTGGGGTGGCTTGATCCAAGGGCGCTTGCTGAAGAATACATATGGGCCGATGTTGTTGTAGTTCCCAGTCGTTGGGAAGGCTTCGCGATGGTTCCTTTGGAGGCGATGAGCTTTTCCTGCGCGGTCATCGCTTCAAACATTCCACCTCTTGCCGAGGCAGTGGCGGACGGTTCGGGAATTCTGTTCGCACCCGGGGACGCAAGCGCCCTCCAAGCGATCTTCGTGAGCCATTCTGCTGAGGAGTTCCGGCAGATGGGAAGAAGTGGGGCGTTTCGTCAGCGGGAATTGTTTTCTTTCGAAGCCATGACCTCGGCAACGCTGAAGGCGTACGCCGAGGTGTCGGCGAAGCCGAAGAGCAAGTCGTCAGGCACCACGCCACAGGCTTAGTGCAGCAGGTACCATCCAGATCAAAGTAGTAACCGGAGAATACCAGTTGAAGATCTATTCGAATGGTCTGCGAGCCAAGATTCTGCACGCTGGCAGGCCGCTCTCTCTAGTCCGGTCGACCATCGACCCAGGACTCTACGCCCTCACTTACCTCGGAGCCATCGCACTTGCACAAGCACCATTGCTTCCGCGTGACCTGATCGCTCTGATGGTGATGACAACCGTCTCTTATCCGGGCTCGATTGGATATCGCCACTTCAATTGGGAAACCACGCTCGAGCTCATCCTAAACTGGATAATTGTGGTGCTGTCTGTAGTCGGTTTCGGCCTCTTGATGGGCTTGATGTTTCCGGGGGAGGTGCCGCTTTTCACAAGGAACGTCACAGCGAGATGGGCACTTTTCAGCCTTGCGACTTTGTTGGTCGTACACTCAGTGTCGCCGCACGTGGCGCCAGTGTTGCGAAGACTTTATGAGAGTCAGGGAGTGCTTGTGGTTGGGGTGAATGAAGGCTCGGTGCGACTGGCAGCCATGATTGAGCGCGGCGAAGCCGAAGGACAGAACTTGATCGGCTTCATAGACGATCGTTCAGGGGACCGCCTACCTCTTGCTGGGCCTCAGCACGTGCTTGGAACGCTCGCGGATTTGTCTGCCATCATCAACCAGCGAAACGCTGACGTCATTTACATTGCGCTGCCGATGGTTAGCGTTCCGCGCATCCTTGAAATGCTCGAGCAACTGCGGGACACGACGGTGTCCATTTACTTCGTTCCAGACATCTTTGTGTCCCACATGATCCAAGGGCGCGTTACGAACATCGGCGGTCAACCTTTGGTTGCGGTTTGCGAAACTCCGTTTGTCGGTGCCGCAGGTTTTGTCAAGCGCATTTTCGACTTGGCGATCGTGGTTCTTTTACTTCCTGTGCTTTTGCCTGTACTCGGTGTCATTGCCGTGGCCATCAAGTACACCTCTCCAGGACCTGTGATCTTCAAGCAGCGCAGGTTCGGCATAGGCGGCGAGGAGATCACGGTTATGAAATTCCGAAGCATGAAGGTCACTGAGGATGGTGTGACCACCTACAAGCAGGTCACGCGAGACGACGATCGGGTCACGCCTGTTGGACGACTGTTGCGTAAGAGTTCGCTGGACGAATTGCCGCAACTGCTCAATGTGCTCACGGGCAGCATGAGCTTGATCGGCCCCCGCCCGCATGCAGTGGCTGTCAACGAGCAGTTTCGGACACAGATCCCCGGGTACATGGTTCGTCACAAAGTCAAGCCGGGAATCACCGGTTGGGCACAAGTCAACGGATACCGGGGAGGTGATGACCTCGAATCCATGCGCATGCGTACACAGTACGACCTTGAGTACCTGCGTAACTGGAGCGTTGCACTGGACCTGTTCATACTCTGGAAGACGGCCTTGATGCTCGTACTGGGCGATAAGAAAGCTTATTGATTAGCTACACATGGGACCATGGGGCCGGGCTGAAGTGACCCTGTTCTAAAACAAATTGCTTTGCCCTTCGTGTGAAGAGCAGGTCAGCACCTGAGCTCAAACGGTTTAGAAATTCCAAGTTGACGCAATTCTCTAATTCGTAAAAGTCATAATAGACCTTGAACCAATATTTCCTGCCGCGTCAAACGCCTGCATATAAATCAACCCCGTCCAATTTTTACTGTTTGCCAACCTCATCTGGCACTGGTACGGTGGGCTTGTACTGACACAGACAAGGGCTCCGTTCAGACTAATGCGAACCTCCCTAACTCCCACATTATCGGTGGCTGTAGCCGTTACGTTGATTGTGCTCCGCCGAGCAAATACCGAACCGCTCGCTGGGTTGGTAATAGTTACGAAGGGTGCTTGGGTGTCTGGCACTACTGGCACTACTGGCACTACTGGTGGTACTGGTGGTACTGGTGGTACTGGCACTACTGGTATTACCTTCCGCACATCTATTTCGGTGTCAGTCATCAGACGGCGACTAGTGACCTCATAGCGCTCCTGAGTGGTTAGCGAACCGCCGGCGAACGCCGTGTACAGGTACATGTGCGGCTTGTTCCGCGTGAGATTAAACATTAGCCCAAAGCGATTTTCTGGTGCAGCCTTCTCTGGCGCGTCCAGCAGTTCGTAGACATGAACCGACTCCACGTTGACGAACTTCTGGTTGAGCAGATCGGTCATATGGTTTTTCAAAGCCTTAAGACAGTTCTCGGTAACAGGTTGGCCCACCTCGTTCTCGTAGCCAGCCTCGTATATTTCGCCACAGTTGAACTCGTTAATGTGAACGGGCTTGCCGAACGTCGCGAGTGTGGCGTAAGGACCGCCAGGGCCCCACCATGCGTCGTTGAGCATGCTGGGACTGTAGACGCTTTGGTAAACGTGCCAGCCAATCACATCAAATATGACACCTTTCTGCTGCATAAAGGTCAAGAACCCCCAGTCTCGGCCGACCTGTCCGAGAATTGCCCGAAGTGGTAAGCCGGAGCTATTGCGAAGGTCCCGGATTGCCCGCGACTGGCCCCGCATGGCCGCCGTCATGGTCGCGATGCAAGGCTTGCTTTCATAGGGGGAGGTCTTTAGACCAATGCTGTTCCAGATAGTTTCAGCAAGAATTTCAGAGCGCAGTTGAACTTCATTGAACAACTCAAAGTCTTGGATCAAGTCTTTGTGAGCATTGACCATGGCGTAGGCCTCGCTGTAGGCGCGGCTTTCCACGGCGGCGAGGTCTTGAGGACAAGAGTGATCATTACCAGCCGATGTCCAGAGTACAGCTTCAACCCTGCCACCATTGGCACGAATCTTTATAGCCTGATCGCGCATTTGAGTCTGATCTTCGTTCCACACAAGGTCCATACGGGCTGTTTTGAAGTTACGCTGATTCATGATAGTTGCGCGCTGGGAGTTAAGATCTGCCGAGCCGCCGCGGTGGATATTTACGCCAAAGTCAAGGGCACTGGCTTGCGTCCAAAGCATTGCTGTTGTCAGAAAGACAAGCGCCAAGCGAACCAGCAATTTATTACGGGATCTTATTAACGTCATATTTATGTACAAAATTATGGGAATGTTGCGGTTCGGCTTATGTAAAGAGCGGCTAACGCAGGGAAAAGCGCTGCTATTGATGCAGGCTCTGCTTTAGATTTTTTGGTCGCTTCTAAAAAAACGAGGTTATTACTCACCAGTCAGTAATATAGGAGACAGAAGGATGGCGGAAAAATGACTTCACCAAGGCTGGGTCGTTGGCGATATGTTGCAGCTGCGCATCCACACGGCATTGCAGATTTTCACCCGCCTTCAGCGGTGAGCGCGCCACACCCGTACGCTTGGCGTAGCTCCATACCAATTCGTCTGGATTGAGGTCTGGGGCATAACCGGGCAAGAAATGCAGTAACAGTTTGCCGTGCGTGCTGGCCACATATTCTTTGACGCAAGCTGCCTTGTGGGCAGGCAGTCCATCGACCACCAGACGCACCGGTTTTTTGCGCCGGTGCATCAATTTCTTGAGCAGCTCGGCGAACAACTCTCCCGTCAACCCGCCTTTGCAAGTGGCAAACCAGAATGCACCTTTGGCGCTGACGGCCGATGCGGCACTGATGCTCTGGCGTTGCCCTGGGCGTTCAACCACCGGCGTCTTCCCACGGGGTGCCCAGGTCTTGCCATGCACTGCATCGGCACGAAAGCCGGACTCATCCCAAAACAGGATGTCGGCCCCGTTGCCTTGGGCTTCACTCGCAATGGCTGGGTAGGTCTCGCGCTTCCAACGGGCCACCGCGTCGGGGCCCTGCTGGTAGGCGCGCTCCAAGGGCTTTTGCGCGGTCAACCCCAAGCGGGCCAATAGCGCCCCAATGCTGGCCAGCGAAAGGGATCCTTCAAAGCGCTCGAATACAAGCGCCTGCACGACTTGGCGCGTCCACAGCCCGAAGTCAAAGCCGTACGGGTCGGGGCGCTTGCCGTTGACCCAGCGAAAGACCTGGCGTTCTTGTGCGGGGGAGAGCTTGCGAGGTCGCCCCGTCCCTTTGGTGGAGCGCAGTGCCCGCAGTCCATGTCCACGTCCCTTGGCCATCGCACGGCACTTGTAGCCCCACGAACGGTGCATACCCAGCGATGCGGCCACATCGTCAGGATGCTCGCCTTCGTTCATGCGTTGCACTGCCAGAACCCGCATTTCTTCGAGCGTGTTGTGGGCCAATTTGCGTCCATCTCGTTTCATGCCTCGTATGAGAAATATCAAACAACACAGTTCCCAAATTTGTACGCTTAATTACTGACTGGTGAGTAATGAGGGGCAAAGTTTGGCTCAAGCAGCATGCCGAAGACAAGCCCGCATCAAGCGAAGATCAAGCATCGGTGCGCCTGTGTGGTGCCGGCAGATGGCTTGACAGGCGAAGCCTTGGCATGGCGGCGAACACTAGCAGGAGCGCGATGTATCCCGAGCCGGATACTTTGTCCCGGCTTTTGATGAACCCGGCCAGTGTTTGGTCCTGCAGGACGACTGCCAGTCCCAACTCGGCAGCGACGGACAGGGCCAAGGCCAGAACGCCTGCGGCCAACGACCGGCACGGCGAAGCTATTTCAGGATAGCGCCGTAAAACGTACCCGGCTGAAATGAAGATAACTGCAGCCATGACCGGCATTTCCGCCAGCTCGGCCCAGCGCTCGCCGATGCGCGGGACAAGTATCGGCTGTGCTCTGAGTTGCTGGATGCGCTGATCGTGGGGTTTGTACCGGCCGAGATTGTCTGGACGATCCGGGACAACATGGTGGCGGCCTCGCGGGTAGTCAAGCGGGCGCAGCGCCGCTTTGTCTATGCGCAGGACGATGCGCATGCGGCGCCTGCGCTGCACCTGCTGACCGCGTCGGACATGCTCAAGGGCGAAGCGGTGCCCGATCGGAAATTCATGGTGCACCGGGTGAACCCGGAAGATGACAACCCCTATGGAACCGGGTTGGGCCTGCAGCTGTACTGGCCGGTTTTCTTCAAGCGCAAAGGGATTTTGAGTTAGAACAAACTCAATGACCGCTTTGGCTCGCCGACGCCGTGGGGAAAATACCCGCGCGGGGCAGGCCCCAAGGAAAAGGGTACGCTGTTTGATGCGCTCAAGTCGATGAGCAATGACGGCGTGATCATGACGCCCGAGGGCATGGGACTGGAGCTGCTGGAAAGCAAGCTGACCGGGTCCATCACGACGCAGCAAAGCCTTTGCGAGTACATGGACGACTGGATCATGGAAGTGATTTTGGGCCAGTCGCCACGCGGCAAGGGCGGCGGCGCAGTAGCGGCGGCCAGCAATGAACGGGAAGACGTGCGCACAGAGCTGTCGCAGGCCGATTCGGACTTGCTGAGCGAAACCATCAACAGCACTCTTTTGACGTGGTTCTGCGAGTTCAACGGCTTGAGCCCTTGCCGGGTGTATCGGGTCATCAAGAAGGATGAAGACCTGAAGGCAGCCAGCGAGACCGACAAGAACGTTGCCGGCATGGGCTTCAGGATGACGCTTGACGGGGTGCGGGCGAAGTATGGCGAGCACTGGGAAGATGCGGCACCGACCGAGGTGAAGCCGCTAAAGCCTGCCAGCTTTGCCGAGTCGAATCCTGCTGCATTGCAGCCTGATGCGCTGGACCAGTTGATTGAGGCTGAGCAGGCGCAATGGCAGGCGGTGATGGAGCCGATGGTAGACCCGATCAGGGCGTTGCTGCTTGACGCAGCGGCGCGCGGCGAGACGGCGGCCCAGCTGCTCGCGCGCTTGCCGGAACTGCTGGCAAAAATGGACGCGGACCCGCTGGCTGAGTCGCTGGCGCGCACGGCTTTTGCGGCGCGGCTGGGTGCGCAGGCTGGCATTGAGAACGCCTAAGCCATGTCAGCCGCCACTGATTTCGCGCAACTTTTGAAGCTGACGCCCCAGGCTGCAGTCGCCTGGTTGGCAAAGAACGGGAAGCTGACCAAAAGCTTTGCCTGGCAGGACGTATGGCAGGACGAGCACGGCGAGCAGTTCACCATCAGCCGCCTGGCGCGGCTTGATTTGCTGCAAGCCTTGCATGATGGTCTGGTGCAATCCGTCGAGGGCGATTTGTCGCGCAAAGACTGGATGCGCGACTCGGAAGAGCTGCTGCGCAGTGCGGGCTGGTGGGGAAAGAAAGCGGTGACCGACCCGGTCACGAAGGAACTGGTTTACACGACCTTTGACCCGGCGCGGCTCAAGCTGATCTACGACATCAACACGCGCCAAGCCTATTCGACCGGGTTATGGGACCGGGTGCAGAGCGCCAAAAAGACCCATCCATATGTGCGCTACATCACAAAGGCGGATGGGAAGGTCCGGCCGGCGCATGGTGCGTGGCATAACTTGACGCTGCAGGCCGATGATCCGTTCTGGTCGACGCATTGGCCGCTGAATGGCTGGCGTTGCCGTTGCCGGGTGATGAGCATGAACCAGCGTGACTATGACCAGGGGACTTCACCAACGGGCGCGCAGCTCAACAAAACAGCGCCAGCGGCTGTGACCCGTGAGTATGTGAATCCTCGCACGGGTGAGGTTCTACAGGTACCTGTCGGGATTGATCCGGGCTTTGCGTACAACCCGGGCATAGCGCGCAAGGAAGCGCTGAAGAGCGTGGTGGACGGCAAGCTCAAGGGCGCTTCGCCCGGCATTGCTGACGCTGCCCGAAAGGACGGGTTGTAGACATGCTGGAAATCAAACTCGACGATTCGGCATTTCGTGCTGATCTTGCAACGCTGTATCGCCGCTTGGGGAATCTCACACCGGTCATGCAGAGCATTGGCATGGAGATGGAAAGCCGGATCAGCGGCCGGTTTGAAACCCGGACAGACCCGAACGGGAAACGCTGGGCGCCTTGGGCACCGTCAACGCTGGACAGCTACCCGGAGGATGGCAACCGCCAACTGCTCGACCGGTACGGTGACATGCTGCTGAGCCTGAATCACAAGGCGGATGCGACGAGCGTGCGGATTGGATTCGGGAAGCCTTACGCGGCGTTTCATGAATGGGGCACCAAGCGCATGCCGCGTCGTGGGTTGATCTTTGCTGACCCGGATGGGGGAACGCTGGCGAAGGCCGATGAGGATGCGGTGCTGAATATCATTGGAATCTGGCTGGCCGGAAACTGATAGCGGCTTTTGATGCTGTTGCACTATGGGAAACTGAATTACATAACTGACCTTACGCAGCCGCCTGTCCTGTTAGCCTACGCGCATGAAAAATTCTGAACTGGAGTTGTACACGGATTACCTGCTGAGCAGCTTTGGCGCGACAACAGCGACAGGGCTTTCGGCCATGGTGCAGGGCGATGTCAGCCACGACCGGATTACCAGGTTTTTATCCGGGCAGGACTACACGTCTAAGGACTTGTGGCGGCAAGTCAAGGCGATGGTGCGGGAAGTGCAAACGGCTGAAGGCGTGCTGATTTTTGACGACACCATCCAGGAAAAAGCCTGGACGGACGAGAGTGACTTGATCTGCTGGCATTACGATCATTGCAGTGGTCGCACGGTCAAGGGCATCAACCTGCTCAACGCGCTGTACCACTGCGGCGGCAGGTCTATTCCGGTGGCGTTCGAGTTGGTGCAAAAGCCTCTTCAATGCGACGTTGCGAGCCGCCAAGTCAAACGCAAAAGTGAGAAAACAAAAAACGAAATGATGCGCGAGATGATCCATGCCTGCCTGCAAAACGCCTTGCGATTTCGTTTCGTGCTGATGGACAGCTGGTTTTCCTCCGAGGAGAATTTTGATTTCATTACGAGCCGGGGTAAGCACTTCATCGCAGCCCTGAAGGACAACCGGCTGGTGGCGTTGAGCCAGGAGGACTGGAAGAAAAAGCGCTTCGTGCGCGTAGACGAGCTGGAATTTTCAGAGCAATGCACGGTGCAAGGCTGGCTCAAGGGGTCTGCCAGAGCAGTCCGTTTGGTCCGCCAGGTCTTTAAAAACAAAGACAGCAGCACCGGCACATTGCACCTGGTTTGCAGCGACCTCACGTGCGACTACGACGCCATCACCACGACCTACAAAAAACGGTGGCAAGTGGAGGTGTTTCACAAATCCTTGAAGTCCAATGCGGGCATGGCAAAATCCCCAACGCAGACGTTGAGAACCCAAAGCAACCACGTCTTCATGGCGATTTATGCCGTCTTCAAGCTCGAATGCTTGAGCGTTAAAAGCAAGATCAACTCCTTCGCTTTAAGGTTCAAACTTCTCATCAATGCCACCCGCAGCGCTTTTGACCAGCTTCAGAAATTTCAGGCGGCTGCGTAAGGTCAGTTACATAACCCGTCCCGATTTATCCAGACCCATCCTGCAAAATCTCGATTTATCGCGCCTTTCCTTCATTGAATATCTCAACTCCCTTCAGCCTGCTCTTTGAATTCGGGAGAGTGATGTGAATGCGGTGTTCTGGTCATGAAATGAAGTTGCCGGGCAGTTAGCCATCAAAGAATTAGATGCGACAACAATTCTGACACCGGGGGATTTGGCGCCGTCACGGTCTTGCACCGAAGCGGGCGTGACCACGATGGCCATCAGCAGTCCCATGGTATCGACCAAAATGTGCCGCTTGCGCCCTTGAATATGTTTGCCCGCGTCATACCCTTTCGGGCCAGCCAGAGCCGTTGTCTTAACGCTTTGACTGTCAATGATGCCCGCAGTGGGGTGTTTGCGTCTGCCCGCCTTGTGCCGGACAGCAGCGCGCAGCGTGTCGTGTATGCGCTGCCAGATACCCTGCTTTTTCCACTGGCAAAAATAGCCATACACCGTTTCCCACGCAGGAAAGCATTTGGGCAGCAAGCGCCAAGCGCAACCGGCACGAGCAATGTACAAAATAGCATTGAGCAACCGGCGCAAGTCAGTTTTTCGCGGGCAGCCTCCCGGCTTGGCGGGCGGCAACAGGGGTTTGACGTCACCCCACGCCGGGTCTCTCAAATTGGTCGGGTACCTCTTGGCCCGCGGCTGTTTAGTGCTTCGTTTCTTTGCCATACCAAAAAATCGCCAAATTTACCCCAAGCGATGTCATCACCATTGACTCGGGGACTTTTAAAACACGCACTGACACGGGGGGTATTGGGGCCCGGCGCCATCCCCGCCAGGCCCAGCGTGCGCATCAGGCGCTGGGCGCGTTTGCGGTTGACGCAGTGTCCACAGCGCCCCAGGTACACCACCATTTTGTGGCTCCCGTAAAACGGGTGGCGCGTGTATTCCTCGTCGATCAGGCGTTTAAGCACCTCGTCGTCAAGGGCGATCGGCTTTGGTTTTTGCCGCGCATAGACCGCGCTGCGCGATACGCCAGCCAGGGCGCATTGCCACGTCAAAGCCACCGTGTCCCCCTTGTCGATCCAAGTGCGGCGCATCATGGCAGGCTGATCCCGGACTTTTTTTTGAGCCAGTCGAGCTCCATTTTCAGGCGCCCGATCTCGCCATACAGCCTATCCGGTGCGCTGTGAGCGGCCACCGGCTGAGGTCCCCGCTTGCCCTCAAACAGTGACTTGGCCTGCTCCTGGATTTCTTTTTTCCACTGGCTGACTTGCACCGGGTGAACTCCCTAATCCTGCGCAATCTCATTGATCGTCTTGACTCCGCGCAACGCCTCCAGTCCAACTTTCGCATTGAACTCCGGCAGGTGGACTTTGCGTTTCTTCGTTTCACTCATGATTTACCCATTTCTCGCGACAGTGTCCTGCTTAAACACCTGTCCTAAATTCCGGGTCCACTTCAGTCCACTTTAGTCCACTTCAGAGCGAGGAGGATAGGAAGAACAAACGTTTTGTCCGGGTAGATGCGCTGGATTTCCCAGAGCAAACCGCCGTGCAAGGCTGGCTAAAGGGATATGCGAAAGCCGTCTGTTTGGTCCGCCAGGTCTTTAAAAACAAGGACGGCAGCACCGGGATACTGCATCTGGCTTGCAGCGACTTGACCTGCGACTACAACGCTATTCCCCTCGAGCTACAAAAAACGGTGGCAAGTGGAGGTGTTTCACAAATCCCTGAAGTCCAATGCCAACCTGGCAAAGTCACCAACTCAAACGGTGAGAACCCAAAGCAACCCTGTGTTCATGGCGATTTATGCCGTGTTCAAGCTCGAATGTCTGAGCATCAAAAACAAGATCAACCCCTTTGCCCTGAGGCTCAAACTCCTCATCAATGCTTCGCACACCCCTATGCTGAGCTTCAGCAATGGCGGACGGCTGCGTAAGGTCAGCTGGTAATTGTCAATTACATACCGCTGTAGTTCGGCCCGCCGCCGCCTTCGGGCGTGACCCAGACGATGTTTTGCGTCGGGTCCTTGATGTCGCACGTCTTGCAATGCACGCAGTTCTGCGCATTGATCTGCAGCCGGTCGGAGTTGTCGGGGTTCTTGACGTACTCGTACACCCCGGCCGGGCAGTAGCGGCTCTCGGGGCCGTCGTATTTCGCCAGGTTGATGGCGACCGGCACGCTGGCGTCTTTCAAGGTCAGGTGCGCGGGCTGGTGCTCCTCGTGGTGGGTGTTGCTGATGAACACCGAGGTCAGGCGGTCAAAGGTCAGCTGGTTGTCGGGTTTCGGATAAACGATCGGCTGGCACTCGGCCGCCGGCTTGAGCATTGCGTGGTCGGGCTGGGTGCGGTGAATCGTCCACGGCGGGCTCTTGATGCCGATGCGCGGCAGCAGCCACTGCTCCACGCCCGTCATGAACGAGCCCATGTACACACCCTTCTTGAACCAGGCCTTGAAGTTGCGCGCTTGGTTGAGCTCCTGGGCCAGCCAGCTGGCTTCATAAGCGGCGGGGTAGGCGTCGAGTTCATCGTGTTCGCGCCCGGCCACGACCGCCGCGTATGCCGCCTCGGCCGCCAGCATGCCGGTCTTGATCGCCGCATGGCTGCCCTTGATGCGGCTGGCGTTCAGGTAACCCGCCTCGCAGCCGATCAGCGCGCCGCCGGGAAACACCGTCTTGGGCAGGCTCAGCGCGCCGCCGGCCGTGATGGCCCGCGCGCCGTAGCCAATGCGCTTGCCGCCTTCCAGGTGCTTGCGAATGGCCGGGTGTGTCTTCCAGCGCTGCATTTCCTCGAACGGGCTCAGGTAGGGATTGCTGTAGTCCAGCCCGGTGACAAAGCCCAGCGTGACCTGGTTGCCTTCGAGGTGGTACAAAAAGCCGCCGCCGTAGGTGTCGCTGTCCATCGGCCAGCCGGCGGTGTGCACCACCAGGCCGCTCTGGTGCCTGGCCGGGTCGATCTCCCACAGCTCCTTCACGCCCAGCGCATAGGCCTGCGGGTCCTTGCCCTCGTCGAGCTTGAAGCGGGCAATCAGCTGGCGACCCAGGTGGCCGCGCGCGCCTTCGGCAAACACCGTGTACTTGGCGCACAGCTCCATGCCCAATTGAAAGTTGTCGGTGGGCGCGCCGTCCTTGCCCACGCCCAGGTTGCCGGTGGCCACGCCCCGGACCGCGCCCGCGTCGGTGTACAGCACCTCGGCAGCGGCAAAGCCAGGAAAGATCTCCACGCCCAGGGCTTCGGCTTGCGCTGCCAGCCAGCGCGTGACATTGCCCAGGCTGATGACGTAGTTGCCTGCGTTGTGAAAGCAGTCGGGCACCAGCCAGGCGGGGGTTTTGGTCGAGCCGGTTTCGCTCAGGAACAGCACCTCGTCGGCGGTGACCGGCTGGTTGAGCGGCGCGCCCAGCGCCTTCCAGTCGGGAATCAGCTCGGTCAGGGCCCGAGGGTCCATGACCGCGCCCGAGAGGATGTGCGCGCCGGGCTCGGAGCCTTTTTCGAGCACGACCACGGAAAGCTCGGTGCCTTGCTCAGCCGCGAGCTGCTTCAGGCGAATGGCCGCCGACAGGCCGCCGGGCCCGCCGCCGACCACGACCACGTCGTAGTCCATCGACTCTCGGGGGCCGTACTGAGCCAGGATTTCTTGGGTTTGCATCGGTGGCACTCGCTGGTAATGGTTGGGTAAAAGTAGTCGGCACTAGGCTTTACGACGATTTTATGCCGTGAAATAAGCTGTGAATTAGTCGCCCGCATTTCGAAACCCCGAATATTGAGGTAGCTGCCGATGGTTTTTAGTATGCGTATGAATTTAACAGGCGGTGTCGCGCCAGTGACGAGTAGTTCCAAAAAAAAGCCCATCAGTCATTCAAGGTAGGACTTACGCATTGATGTGCGGGGCGAATTATGTTGGCTGGAGGGTTGGCTTGTGGTCAAACTCACTGGCTGATGAGAAGTCCGACCCGCCCGCCGACAGCCAAATGCACCTTGCCGATGTACATAGGATTTTTGATGAGTGAACCCAAATCAAGTACCTGCACCCGGCTGTCTCACCCCCGGTGTCAGAATTGTTGTCGCATCTAATTCTTTGATGGCTAACTGCCCGGCAACTTCATTTCATGACCAGAACACCGCATTCACATCACTCTCCCGAATTCAAAGAGCAGGCACTGCTCAAAGCCAGGCATCGCGGCACGCGTTCCGTTATCAGCGTTGCCGGCGAGCTCAACATGTCCGCCGGCACGCTCAGGAAGTGGCTGCAAAGCGCAAGCAAGAAAACCGGCACGATAGCCCACCCGGTGCCCGCTGCAACTGCTGCACTGGACGGCCCAGCGTCTGCCTGGATGCCCGCACAGCGTTTGATGGCGCTGCAGCAGAGCTATGCTCTGGACGACATGGCCCGGGCCGGCTGGTGCCGCGAGCATGGTGTGTTCGAGCATCAGCTGGCGCAGTGGCACCAGGAGTTTTGCACCCCTGCCGTGCCCGCTTCGCGCGAGGCGAGCGGCGCCTTTCGCGAGTTGCAGCGTCAGCACGAGCAGCTCCAGCGTGAATTGCGGCGCAAGGAGAAAGCGCTCGCCGAAGTGGCCGCCTTGCTGGTGTTGCAAAAAAACTTGCCAAGGCGCTGTTGGAGGGCGCGGACAAATGACGTCCGTCCAGCAGCGCCAAAAGTTGCTCGGCCTGATTGACAAAGCCTGCGCCGCCGGCGCGCGTTTGCAACCGGCTTGCCGCCAGATCGGCTTGTCGTGCCGCAGCGTGCAGCGCTGGCAGCGCTCTGAGGCGGCCGCGGGCGACCAGCGCCCATCGGGCAAGCGGCGCTATGCACGCCCGGCCAACAAGCTGCTTGAAGAAGAGCGCCAAGCCGTGATGGCCACGCTCAACAGCGAAGCGTTCAAGGACCTGCCGCCGAGTCAAATCGTGCCTCGCCTGGCCAACGCAGGCGTCTATGTGGCGTCCGAGTCGTAAGCGGCCAGCGATGGCATATTGAATATGCCTGTCGAAATATGCTACGGGTTAGCGAAGCGTCAGCCGGCAGGCTGCCAGCGATGCGGCAGCAGCTCGTCGATACGGCTGTTCAAGTGGCCGGGCAGGCGCGTAAGCACGTCCTTGAGGTAGGCCCACGGGTCGTGACCGTGCATCCTGGCGGACTGCACCAGGCTCATGACGACAGCGGCGCGCTGGCCGGCGAGCTCGCTGCCGGCGAATAACCATGCTTTTCTTCCCATGGCCCACGGGCGCATGAGATTTTCAATATGGTTGTTGTCGATGGCCACGTTGCCGTCAAGCAAGTAGGCCGTCAGCGCCGTCCAGCGGTTCAGGCTGTAGTCAATGGCGCCGGCGATGGCGCTGCCGTCGGGCACGCGCTGGCGCTCCAGACGCAGCCAGAGATGGAGTTCCTCGCAAAGCGGCCCAGCCCTGGATTGCCTCATGGCAAGGCGCTGCTGCTCAGGCAGTTCCCGGACTTCTTTCTCAATCCGATACAGCCAGGCGATGCGTTGCACGGCATGGGTGGCCACCGGGCTCTGGTTTTCTTTAATCAGCTCGTCAAATTTTCTCCTCGCGTGCGCCATGCAGCCCGCTTCGATTCGAGTTTCGAGCTTGAGGACGCTCTCGTAGACCTTGTAGCCGTCGCACACCAGCGTGCCCGACCAGCCCTTGAGAAATTCAACAGGGTATTTCGCTGCCCGGCCAATGCAAAAGTCGTACACCACGCCCGGCAGCGCATCAAAAGCACTACGGGCGTACGCCCAGACGTAGGCGCGCTTGGTCTTGCCAGAACCCGGGTCAAGCATGTTCACCGGCGTCTCGTCGGCGTGCAGGGTCGCCGTGCCAAGAACAAACGCGCGATGCGCCTCGTACAGTGGCATCAAAGCGGCACCAGCCCTGCCTGACCAGGCCGCCAGCGTCGAGCGCGGCGTGTGCATGCCCGAGCGCGCGTTGATTTGTTCCTGGCGGTAGTAGGGAAGGTGGTCAACAAAGCGGACCACCAGGGTGTGGGCAATCAAGCCCTCGGCGGGCATGCCCTTGTCGATGATGTGCGGCTCGACCGGCTCTTGTACCAATGCCTGGCAGCATTTGCACGCCCACTTGCCCCGGATGTGGCGATGCACGAAGAACTGCGCCGGCACGATGTCGAGCTTCTCGCTGATGTCCTCGCCCACGCGCACCATCGGCTGGCCGCAGCCGCAAGTGGTGCTTTCGGGTTCGTGGCGGTGCTCCACGCGCTGCAGATGTTCGGGCGGCGCCTGGCGCCGGGGTTTGCACGGGGCAACAGACTCAAGTGCCGCGCGCTCGCCCTGCGCGCCGCTTTGGCCCTGCAACGCTTCGAGTTGGGCCTCCAGGCTGGCCTGGTCAGCGGCCAGCGTTTCCTCGAACAACTCGCGCTGCTCGGCGCTCATGCGCTCAGTCCGGGCGCCAAAGCGCCAGGCCTTCAGGCGCGCGAGCTCGTGCGTGATACGCTCAATTTTGATGTCGCGCAGCCGTATGGTGTGCGCCTGGAAGTCGATTTGTTGGCTCTGCTGGGCGATGCGCGCCAGCATTTCGGTAGCCATTTCTGCCAGCGCACCGAAGCTCAGACCGTGCAGGTCCTGAGCTTTGAGTTCGTGCACGTTGAGCATGCCTGTATTGTGCAAAGCCGCCTCTCAGGGCGCCATTGGGACATGTGCCGATTGCTTAACTATCCGGGCAGCGCCCCCATTTACCTACATGCGCGTAATCACCTGCATTTGCTCGAACCGCTGCCAGGGCAGGCCCAGCACCAGGGCGTCAAACTGCGCCTGTGTCAGCGTCATCGGGGCCGCAGCCTCAGACACTTCGCGTGGCCAGGCAAAGCGGCCCTGGTTCAGGCGCCGGGCCGCGCACCACACGCCAAAGCCGTCATGCACCAGCAGCTTGGATAGCGCCGTGGCCCGCGCGTTGGCAAACAGGTAGCCGTGATGCGCCTGAGCGGCGCCGAACACCTGAACCACCCGGGCCAGCAGCCGCTCGGGGCCGGCGCGCATGTCAACGGGGGAAGTCGCCAGCCACAGCGCGTCGATGCGAATCACCGCAGCCACTCGCGCAGCCAGGCCGCGCACTGGGCACTTGCTTGAAGTGGCCAAGCCAGCGTGACAGTCGATGCACCTCGGCGCACTTCGATGCGAATGTCTGTCGAAGCGCCCGCCACAGCCGCTGGCGGCAATTGCACTGCAATGAACTCGCCACCTTGCCGGGCGCTTACCGCGGCATGGCTGCCAGCGCCTGCCGCAACGCCTCGGGCATCCTCGCGCAGCCAGCGGTAAACCACGTTGGCGTTCAACCCGTTGCGCAGCGCTATCGCGGCCACGGAGGCATCGGCCTGGCGGCACGCCTGAAGCACCCCGGCCCTGAATTGGGCGCTGTGTTTGCGCCGCGCCACTCTCTTCGTTTCCATAGTGTCCACCTGTTTAGTTCGTGGACACTATGTTTGCCCGCTTTCTTCATAATCTCAAGATGGCATGGCCAGCCGCTTACTCCGAGTCCACGATGTACCGCCTGCTGCGACAGGAGGGCCAGCTGGCCCACCGGCGTTCGGAACGTGCAGCGCAAAAGCGCAGCCGGCCGCGCGCCTTGGCCGCGACCGGACCCGATCAGGTGTTCTGCTGGGACATCACCTATCTGCCCACCCAAGTGCGTGGCCAGCACTTTTACCTGTACCTGTTCGAGGACCTATTCAGCCGCAAGATCGTGGGCTGGCAGGTGTTTGACTGCGAAAGCGCCGAGCTGGCCGGCCAGTTGCTGCGAGACATCTGCACGCGCCAGGGCATCGCCCCGGGGCAGCTGACGGTGCACTCATGTTAACGCCGACCGAAAACTGACCTACTTATAGAGGTTGTGCCGATCCAAAACTGACCCAGGTGTTTTACTTGCCCTGCCTTATTTTTAGGCAAGAGCGAAAAAGGTGATCACCATGGAAATGTTAGGCAAGATTCGACGGATGCATTTGCGCGACAAGCTGTCGCTGCATGAAATAGCCAAGCGCACGGGGTTGTCGCGCAACACGCTGCGCCGATGGCTCAGGGCGCCACAAGAGGTACAGGTGCCGGTCTACAGCAGGCCCCAGGCGTTGGGCAAACTGAGCGCTTTTACCGGGGAGTTGGAGCAGGCCCTGCAAGCCGATGGCCACCGGAGCAAACGAGACCGGCGCACGGCCAAGGCGCTGTTTGCGCAAATCCAGGCGGTCGGCTATGCGGGCGGCTACAGCGCGGTGACGGACTTCACGCGCGCCTGGCGAGGCAGTGCCGGCAAGGCGCCCCATGCATTCGTGCCCCTGAGTTTCGAGTTGGGCGAGGCCTTCCAGTTTGACTGGAGCGAAGAGGGCCTGGTGGTGGGCGGCATTTATTACAAGATGCAGGTCTCGCACCTCAAGCTGTGCGCGAGCCGCGCTTTCTGGCTGGTGGCGTACCCCAGCCAGGGCCATGAAATGCTGTTCGATGCCCACACGCGCTCGTTCGCGGCGCTGGGCGGCATTGCCCGGCGCGGCATCTATGACAACATGAAAACGGCCGTCGACAAGGTCAAGAAAGGCAGCAAGGGCCGGGTGGTCAATGCGCGCTTTGCCGTGATGTGCGCGCACTACCTGTTCGATGCCGATTTCTGCAACGTCGCCTCGGGCTGGGAAAAAGGCGTGGTGGAAAAAAACGTGCAGGACAGCCGCCGGCGCATCTGGCTTGATGCGCAGAAGTGCCAGTTTGGCTCGTTCGAGGCGCTCAACGCCTGGCTGGGCGAGCGCTGCCGGGCCCTGTGGAGCGAGATCCGCCACCCCGAGTACAAGCAGTTCAGCGTGCAGGAGATGCTGGCGCAAGAACTCCCCGAGATGATACCCATGCCCGCAGCCTTTGACGGCTACGTGGAAAGGGAGGCGAGCGTATCGAGCACCTGCCTGGTCAGCGTGCAGCGCAACCGGTATTCGGTGCCGTGCGAGTTCGCCGGCCAGCGCGTGAGCACCCGGCTGTACCCGACGCGCATCTGCATGGTGGCCGGTGGCGCGGTGGTCGCCAGCCATGAACGGGCCGTCAACCGGGGGCAGACTGTGTATGACTGGCAGCACTACATTGCCCTGGTGCAGCGCAAACCGGGCGCCCTGCGCAACGGCGCTCCCTTTGCCGACATGCCCGCGCCCTTGAAGCAACTCAAGCTCGGCCTGCTGCGCCACTGCGGCGGAGACCGGATCATGGCGCAGGTGCTCGCTGCCGTGCCGACGGCCGGGCTGGAGGCGGTGCTGGTGGCGGTCGAGCTGGTCATCGAGTCCGGCGCCCTGAGCGCCGAGCATGTGCTGAACGTGCTGGCCCGGCTCAATGCCTGCGCGCTGCCCGAGACGGTGCAAACGACGCTGCAACTCGTCGATGCGCCGCTGGCCAACACCGGCCGCTACGACAGCCTGCGCAGCCTCAATGAGGCGCCAGGCGGCGCGGCGGCGGTTAACCATGCGTGACGTCAGCGCTGAGCTCAAGGAGCTGCGCCTGTACGGCATGGCCAGCGCCTGGACGGAATTGATGGGTCAGGGGGAGTCGTCAACGGCCACCTCCCGCTGGCTGATCGAGCACCTGCTGCAGGCCGAACACACCGACCGTGCCATGCGCTCGGTCAGCCACCAGATGAACGCGGCCAAGCTGCCCATGCACCGCGATCTGGCCGGGTTTGACTTCGGCTCGTCCAAGGTCGATCAGCCGCTGGTCAGGCAACTCGCTACGCTGGCGTTTACCGATACGGCGCAAAACGCTGTGCTCATCGGCGGGCCCGGCACGGGCAAGACGCATCTGGCCACGGCCATCGCCGTGGCGGGCATTGTCGCGCAGGGCAAGCGCGTGCGCTTTTACTCCACGGTCGATCTGGTCAATGTGCTGGAGAAGGAAAAGCGTGACGGCAAGGCCGGACGCATGGCCCTGAGCTTGATGCGCATGGACCTGGTCGTTCTCGATGAGCTGGGCTACCTGCCGTTCAGCCAGGCGGGCGGCGCCTTGCTGTTTCACCTGCTCTCCAAGCTGTACGAGCACACCAGCGTGGTCATCACCACCAATTTGAGTTTCTCCGAATGGTCGAGCGTCTTTGGGGACGCCAAAATGACCACCGCGCTGCTCGACAGGCTCACTCACCACTGCCATATCGTGGAGACGGGCAACGAATCGTACCGGTTTCAGCACAGCACGCTGGCCGCCAAGTCGCGCATCAAGGCGCGCGAGCAAACGCGCAAGGATACAAAAGCAGCGCTGCCAGACGAGCCGTTCTGAGCCGGGCGCGCACGGGGAAATCCGCTACGGGCTACGCCCTTCGCTCCTTTCCCCGTGCCGTCTGTGAATTTAAAAAACCTGGATAAGGAGAAGTCAAAACCAGCTGCTGAGTACACTTATCCACAATTGCTGGTTCCAACACCAGCAACCCGCCCTGGGTCAATATTGGATCGGCAGGGTGGGTCAATATTCAATCGGCGCCGACACCCACACATCAAGGAGCCTCAAAACACGCAAAAAATAGCCTGACTCACTTCACTTCAGGCGACAACTTCCTTGACAGCCACCGATACCACTACGGCTGCTGGCACACCATCTACACGCGCATGAGCCGCTGGGCCAAGGCAGGCGTGCTGAGCACGGTGTTCGAGAAACTGCAGCGCGAGCGCCTGATGCGCGTGCGCATTGAAGCGGTCAGCCTGGACTCGACCATCATCAAGGTGCATCCGGACGGCATGGGAGCGCCAAAAAAAACGGTCCCTAGCAGGCCGCTGAAATACCTCAAGGCAAAGCCTGCAGGTTCTGCAGCCTCACTCGACAATCTGCAGCAGCCCTTTTTCTGACCCGATACAAACCCATTGAACCCATGCGCGGAGCCGATACCTTCACCGAAAGCCCTTTCACGCTGCACCGCCTGGAGGACTTTGTGCCGGCCGAGCATCCGCTGCGCCCAATACGCCAGATGGTCAACGAGGCGTTACTCAAGATGGATGGGCTGTTTGCCGGGATGTACGAGGTGGACACCAAAGGCGGGCGGCCCAGCATTGCGCCCGAGAAACTGCTGCGCGCCATGCTTCTCCAGGTGTTCTACAGCATCCGCTCAGATGCGTCAGCTCATGGAGCAGGTGCAGTACAACCTGCTGTACCGCTGGTTCATCGGCCTGGCAATGGAGGATGCGGTGTGGGTGCCTACGGTGTTCACGAAGAACCGCGAGCGCTTGCTTGAGCATGACGCGGTCATCGAGTTGTTCAACCACGTACTGCAAAGTGCCGACGGGCACGGCTGGCTTTCGGGCGAACATTTCAGCGTGGACGGCACGCTGATCCAGGCCTGGGCGAGCCACAAGAGCTTTGTGCGCAAGGACGGCAGCGACGGCGACCAAGGAGGCGGCAGTTTCAAGGGTCATAGCCGTTCAAACGAGACGCACCAGTCAAGCACTGATGCTGACGCCAGGCTGTACCGTAAGGGCGGGGCGGCCAGCGAGTTGCGCTTCATGGGCCACACCTTGAGTGACAACCGCCATGGCTTGATTGCCAGCGCCGTGGTCACGCGGGCCGACGGCTACGCCGAGCGCGAAGCGGCCAAGGTCATGATTGACGATGCCCGGCAGGCCTTGTCGGACGCGCAAACCGCCATAACGTTGGGCGCTGACAAAGGCTATGACGCGCAGGAGTTCATTGAGGCGTGCCTGGCAATGAACGTCACGCCGCATGTGGCGCAAAACACCTCGGGCCGGCGCTCGGCCGTCCCCGATGAGATTGCCCAAAGCGAGGGCTACGCCGTCTCTCAGCAAAAGAGAAAGCTCATCGAGCAAGGCTTTGGCTGGGCCAAAACGGTGGGCCGAATTCGCCAGGTGATGGTGCGCGGGCTGGAGCGGGTGGACCAAATGTTTGTGCTGACGATGGCCGCGTACAACTTGACGCGCATGCGCACGTTAGGACAAATCCGTTTGCAGGGTCAATAAATGGCTAAAAAAGGCGGTAGGAGCGATTTAACCCAGCGATAAACGGTTGAAAGAACGCTGAAATTTCAAAGTATGAAAAATAATCGCAAAAATGCAATGCTTCACCTCAACTGCTGCGCCTACGCAGTCAGTATTTCAGCAGCCTGCTAGTCTGACACTGGGGGATACCATGGCGCTGCATCAATTTCTGCACTCGCTGATTGCCCACGCGGATGCCGTGCGCCAGCAGTAACGTTGGACCGGAATACTGGGTTTCCCACCACTAAACTTTCTATGGCCTTATTTTCCAAAATTTAAATGAAGCGATTCGCAAAGTCCGAGCGAGGGTGCTATGATTTGTGGCTCTGCAGATGACAAAGCGGCTTGTTCAAAAAACGGTTGCCGGATTTCGAAGCAGTCAAGTCAAACAAATTTTCGTGCTGTGTAAAAAGCGGTATATAATTTGAGGCTCAGCTGATTACAGCTAACGACACGAAACGGGGTGGCAAGCGCTACCGGGTGGAGTGTCAGGATCATTAAAAATTTACAGCCGATAAGTATGGGCGTTTGAAGGGCGAAAAGCCAGGTCACTTGTGACCAGGTCTTTTGGACCTTAAACGCTCATGGAGATAGAAAAAAGTGAAGTCGTCAAGATTTCTCTTTCAATTCCGTTTTTATGAGTTTTCTTCGTGTGTTGGACTTTTGTTCGATGCGCGGAGTTGAAAATTATTGCAGAGATTAAACTATAGAGTTTGATCCTGGCTCAGATTGAACGCTGGCGGCATGCCTTACACATGCAAGTCGAACGGCAGCACGGGAGCAATCCTGGTGGCGAGTGGCGAACGGGTGAGTAATATATCGGAACGTGCCCAGTCGTGGGGGATAACGTAGAGAAATTTACGCTAATACCGCATACGATCTAAGGATGAAAGCGGGGGACCTTCGGGCCTCGCGCGATTGGAGCGGCTGATATCAGATTAGGTTGTTGGTGAGGTAAAAGCTCACCAAGCCGACGATCTGTAGCTGGTTTGAGAGAACGACCAGCCACACTGGGACTGAGACACGGCCCAGACTCCTACGGGAGGCAGCAGTGGGGAATTTTGGACAATGGGCGAAAGCCTGATCCAGCAATGCCGCGTGCAGGAAGAAGGCCTTCGGGTTGTAAACTGCTTTTGTACGGAACGAAAAGGTCTGCCCTAATACGGCGGGCCCATGACGGTACCGTAAGAATAAGCACCGGCTAACTACGTGCCAGCAGCCGCGGTAATACGTAGGGTGCGAGCGTTAATCGGAATTACTGGGCGTAAAGCGTGCGCAGGCGGTGATGTAAGACAGTTGTGAAATCCCCGGGCTCAACCTGGGAATTGCATCTGTGACTGCATCGCTAGAGTACGGTAGAGGGGGATGGAATTCCGCGTGTAGCAGTGAAATGCGTAGATATGCGGAGGAACACCGATGGCGAAGGCAATCCCCTGGACCTGTACTGACGCTCATGCACGAAAGCGTGGGGAGCAAACAGGATTAGATACCCTGGTAGTCCACGCCCTAAACGATGTCAACTGGTTGTTGGGTGCATTAGTACTCAGTAACGAAGCTAACGCGTGAAGTTGACCGCCTGGGGAGTACGGCCGCAAGGTTGAAACTCAAAGGAATTGACGGGGACCCGCACAAGCGGTGGATGATGTGGTTTAATTCGATGCAACGCGAAAAACCTTACCTACCTTTGACATGTACGGAACTCGCCAGAGATGGCTTGGTGCTCGAAAGAGAGCCGTAACACAGGTGCTGCATGGCTGTCGTCAGCTCGTGTCGTGAGATGTTGGGTTAAGTCCCGCAACGAGCGCAACCCTTGTCATTAGTTGCTACATTTAGTTGGGCACTCTAATGAGACTGCCGGTGACAAACCGGAGGAAGGTGGGGATGACGTCAAGTCCTCATGGCCCTTATAGGTAGGGCTACACACGTCATACAATGGATGGTACAAAGGGTCGCCAACCCGCGAGGGGGAGCCAATCCCATAAAGCCATTCGTAGTCCGGATCGCAGTCTGCAACTCGACTGCGTGAAGTCGGAATCGCTAGTAATCGTGGATCAGAATGTCACGGTGAATACGTTCCCGGGTCTTGTACACACCGCCCGTCACACCATGGGAGCGGGTTCTGCCAGAAGTAGTTAGCCTAACCTGCAAAGGAGGGCGATTACCACGGCAGGGTTCGTGACTGGGGTGAAGTCGTAACAAGGTAGCCGTATCGGAAGGTGCGGCTGGATCACCTCCTTTCTGGAAACGAAGCAATTCGCGCTTCTTACGCCCATTCTTATCGGCTGTTGTGTCAAACAACAGCATTGGTCATCAATCCAATTGGTGCTGCCTTCAAAGAGTTCTTTATTGAATCGAGAGGGTCTGTAGCTCAGCTGGTTAGAGCACTGTGTTGATAACGCAGGGGTCGTTGGTTCGAGTCCAACCAGACCCACCAAATCAGGTTTGAGGAATTTCAGGGAATTTTCAAAGAATTTCGATTCTGGGGGATTAGCTCAGCTGGGAGAGCACCTGCTTTGCAAGCAGGGGGTCGTCGGTTCGATCCCGTCATCCTCCACCATTTACCAGCGCGCACCGCGAAAAAAGGTGGGCTCAATTTACTAATGCAAAGTATTCTCTCTGAGAGTGCTTTGTTTTGGTTGATTTATTAATTTATATCAATCGATTATTGGCTGTTCTTTAAAAATTCATAGAGTTAAATCAGCGCTGCTGGCGGAAACTGCACATTCGTAAAGGTTTAGTGCAGACCGTGCCGCCAGTAGCAATTTAGAGAAATTTTGATTGCGTCAAAATGAACTTTTAATTTCGAACTTAATGCAAATTAAATCGAATTGAAAGATACGGCATAACGCGTCAGGTGAAAGACCTGACAGATCATTCCTTGAAAATAACGGCGAGAAATCAAAGTTATAGGGTCAAGTGAATAAGAGCACATGGCGGATGCCTTGGCAATGATAGGCGACGAAAGACGTGATAGCCTGCGATAAGCTTCGGGGAGCTGGCAAATTAGCTTTGATCCGGAGATCTCTGAATGGGGGAACCCACCTAGCAATAGGTATCTTTAACTGAATACATAGGTTATTGAGGCGAACCGGGTGAACTGAAACATCTCAGTAGCTCGAGGAAAAGACATCAACCGAGATTCCGAAAGTAGTGGCGAGCGAAATCGGAAAAGCCTGCACGTGATATCAGGATTCTTAGCAAAGCAGCATGGAAAGGCTGGCCATAGCGGGTGATAGCCCCGTATGCAAAAAGAGACCTGTGGTACTAAGCGTGCGAAAAGTAGGGCGGGACACGAGAAATCCTGTTTGAATATGGGGGGACCATCCTCCAAGGCTAAATACTCATCATTGACCGATAGTGAACTAGTACCGTGAGGGAAAGGCGAAAAGAACCCCGGGAGGGGAGTGAAATAGATCCTGAAACCGTGTGCTTACAAAAAGTAGGAGCCTCGAAAGGGGTGACTGCGTACCTTTTGTATAATGGGTCAGCGACTTACATTCAGTGGCAAGGTTAACCGAATAGGGAAGCCGTAGAGAAATCGAGTCCGAATAGGGCGAACAGTCGCTGGGTGTAGACCCGAAACCAAGTGAGCTATCCATGGCCAGGATGAAGGTGCAGTAACATGCACTGGAGGTCCGAACCCACTAGTGTTGCAAAACTAGGGGATGAGCTGTGGATAGGGGTGAAAGGCTAAACAAACTTGGAAATAGCTGGTTCTCTCCGAAAACTATTTAGGTAGTGCCTCAAGTATTACCATCGGGGGTAGAGCACTGTTTTGGCTAGGGGGTCATGGCGACTTACCAAACCAAGGCAAACTCCGAATACCGATGAGTACAGCTTGGGAGACAGAGCACCGGGTGCTAACGTCCGGACTCAAGAGGGAAACAACCCAGACCGCCAGCTAAGGTCCCTAAAATTGGCTAAGTGGGAAACGAAGTGGGAAGGCTATAACAGTCAGGATGTTGGCTTAGAAGCAGCCATCATTTAAAGAAAGCGTAATAGCTCACTGATCGAGTCGTCCTGCGCGGAAGATGTAACGGGGCTAAGCCAGTTACCGAAGCTGCGGATGTGCCATTTTATGGCACGTGGTAGGAGAGCGTTCTGTAAGCCTGTGAAGGTGGCGGTGTAAACCCTGCTGGAGGTATCAGAAGTGCGAATGCTGACATGAGTAGCGTTAAAGGGGGTGAAAAGCCCCCTCGCCGTAAGCGCAAGGTTTTCTACGCAACGTTCATCGGCGTAGAGTGAGTCGGCCCCTAAGGCGAGGCAGAGATGCGTAGCTGATGGGAAACAGGTCAATATTCCTGTACCGATGTGTAGTGCGATGTGGGGACGGAGAAGGTTAGCTCAGCCAACTGTTGGATATGTTGGTTCAAGCCTGTAGTCGTGCCTGGTAGGTAAATCCGCCGGGCTTAGATGAGGGGTGATAACGAGGCTGCTTGCAGCCGAAGTGAGTGATACCCTGCTTCCAGGAAAAGCCACTAAGCTTCAGCTACACACGACCGTACCGCAAACCGACACTGGTGCGCGAGATGAGTATTCTAAGGCGCTTGAGAGAACTCAGGAGAAGGAACTCGGCAAATTGACACCGTAACTTCGGAAGAAGGTGTGCCTCTAGTAGGTGAAGGGATTTACTCCTGGAGCTCAATGAGGTTGCAAAAAATCGGTGGCTGCGACTGTTTATTAAAAACACAGCACTCTGCTAAGACGAAAGTCGACGTATAGGGTGTGACGCCTGCCCGGTGCTGGAAGATTAAATGATGGGGTGCAAGCTCTTGATTGAAGTCCCAGTAAACGGCGGCCGTAACTATAACGGTCCTAAGGTAGCGAAATTCCTTGTCGGGTAAGTTCCGACCTGCACGAATGGCGTAACGATGGCCACACTGTCTCCTCCTGAGACTCAGCGAAGTTGAAATGTTTGTGATGATGCAATCTCCCCGCGGAAAGACGGAAAGACCCCATGAACCTTTACTGTAGCTTTGTATTGGATTTTGAACAGACCTGTGTAGGATAGGTGGGAGGCTTTGAAGCCGGGACGCTAGTTCCGGTGGAGCCAACGTTGAAATACCACCCTGGTGTGTTTGAGGTTCTAACCTAGGTCCATTATCTGGATCGGGGACAGTGCATGGTAGGCAGTTTGACTGGGGCGGTCTCCTCCCAAAGTGTAACGGAGGAGTTCGAAGGTACGCTAGTTACGGTCGGACATCGTGACGATAGTGCAATGGCATAAGCGTGCTTAACTGCGAGACTGACAAGTCGAGCAGATGCGAAAGCAGGACATAGTGATCCGGTGGTTCTGTATGGAAGGGCCATCGCTCAACGGATAAAAGGTACTCTGGGGATAACAGGCTGATACCGCCCAAGAGTTCATATCGACGGCGGTGTTTGGCACCTCGATGTCGGCTCATCTCATCCTGGGGCTGTAGCCGGTCCCAAGGGTATGGCTGTTCGCCATTTAAAGAGGTACGTGAGCTGGGTTTAAAACGTCGTGAGACAGTTTGGTCCCTATCTTCCGTGGGCGCTGCAGATTTGAGGAAGCCTGCTCCTAGTACGAGAGGACCGGAGTGGACGAACCTCTGGTGTACCGGTTGTCACGCCAGTGGCATTGCCGGGTAGCTAAGTTCGGAAGAGATAACCGCTGAAAGCATCTAAGCGGGAAACTCGTTTCAAGATTAGATCTGCCGGGGCCTTGAGCCCCCTGAAGAGTCGTTCAAGACCAGGACGTTGATAGGCTGGGTGTGGAAGCGCAGTAATGCGTTAAGCTAACCAGTACTAATTGCTCGAGAGGCTTGACCCTATAACTTTGGCCGTCTCAACAAGACGCGTTCAAGGCTGTTATGCCAAGACTGACGCATTCAAAAGACACAGTCCCAGCGGACTGTGCAACAATCTAAATTACAAGCTGATTTGCTCTATGAATTCGATGGACTGCTTCCCATGTGGCAAGCCGTTCGTCAACCAGTTATGCCTGATGACCATAGCAAGTTGGTACCACTCCTTCCCATCCCGAACAGGACAGTGAAACGACTCAGCGCCGATGATAGTGCGGATTCCCGTGTGAAAGTAGGTCATCGTCAGGCTCTTATAGCGCCCTGAACCAGCCCGGTTGATCTCACGATTGACCGGGCTTTTTCTTTTTTCCTGCTTTTAGAAAGTGGACCGTAAGCGGCCAGCGAACCCACCCTTTACACGCGGACGGAGCAGGCGGCGTAGAGATCAGATGCTTGCGGGGGCTGGCGTCCAGCGATGCGGCAGTAACTCGCTGATGCGGCTGTTCGGCTGCGTAGGCAGCCGAGTCAGCACATCCTTCAGGTAGGCATACGGATCATGTCCGTTGAGCTTGGCTGACTGGATCAGGCTCATGACGGCAGCCGCCCGCTGGCTTGCTCTGAGCGAGCCTGCGAACAGCCAGTTGCCTCGCTTTGAGCAGTGCCTGCTCTTTGAATTCGGGAGAGTGATGTGAATGCGGTGTTCTGGTCATGAAATGAAGTTGCCGGGCAGTTAGCCATCAAAGAATTAGATGCGACAACAATTCTGACACCGGGGGGCAGCACCGAGGTGCCGTAGTGGCGCGCAAAGTCATGGACCGTGTCGTTCGCCCTGGGCTCGTAGCGGTCGGGGTTGGCAATCAACGCCCGGGCGTTGTCCGGCACGATCAGCAGCGGCACACCGCCGAAGAAACGCAGCGCCTGCGCCGTCGCCCCCAGCCAGTCGGCCGTGGTTTCGCGCGCCGTGGCGTAGGCGAAGGTGTAGCTCGACGCGCCCAGGGCGCCAACGAAGATATGGGCGCGGCTGCCGTCCGACAGGGCCAGCGTGGGCCCGGCATACTCGATGAACAGCTTCTCGCCGGCGCGGTGGATCTGGCGCATCGAGCGCTTGAGGCTTTTGGCAAAGCGCGGGTAGTTCTCGCAGAACTGCGAGTAGCTGTGGGTGGTTTCGCCGGGGTGCTGGCCGACATGCTCGTGCCACAGCAGCATCAGTGTCATGCCTTTGCGCCGGAGTTCCTGGTGCAGGCGAGCGAAATCGGGCCGCACAAAGGCGCTGGCTCGCTGAGGGGTGCCCGCCAGGCGGCTGTGTAGGGCCGCCTCGTCGAGCACCTGAATCTGGCTCCAGTCCAGCTTTGCTGCACTGGCCAGGGCGACGTATTTGGCAACGACGCCTTTGGAGATGTTCAGGGCTGCGGCAATGCGCTCATGCGACAGATGGGCTTCGAGTTTGAGACGCAGGACGTCCTTGATTTTGCGCATAGTGATCCTTCGGGTATCGGGCAAGCTGGCTCCAGCAAAAAGCTGGCAAGACTAGGGCGTGTCATCAATTGAAAACGGCATCAACGCTATTGAAGAGCACGATTTGCCCCTTATCTCGTAAACATGACCAGAAGATATGCACTGCGAGATGATCAATGGGAACGCATCAAGGACTCGCTGCCCGGACGCGAAGAAACTGTTGGCGTGAGCGCCCGGGACAATCGGCTGTTTGTCGAAGCCGTGCTGTATCGCTACCGCGCTGGCATCCCGTGGAGGGACTTGCCAGAGCGCTTTGGCGACTTTCGGGTGGTGCATCTGCGTCACTCGCGTTGGAGCAAGACCGGGGTATGGCGGCGCGTGTTTGAGGTCTTGGCGCAGGATGCAGACAACGAGTACGTCCTGATCGATTCGACCATCGTCAAAGCCCATCAGCACAGCGCGGGGGCTAAAAAAAAGGGTCCAAAGATAGCCAAGCCATCGGGCGCAGCCGTGGCGGCTTGAGCACCAAGATCCATGCCACCCCCCGGTGTCAGAATTGTTGTCGCATCCAATTCTTTGATGGCTAACTGCCCGACAGCTTCATTTCATGACCAGAACACCGCATTCACATCACTCTCCCGAATTCAAAGAGCAGGCACTGCTCAAAGCCAGGCATCGCGGAACGCGTTCCGTTATCAGCGTTGCCGGCGAGCTCAACATGTCCGCCGGCACGCTCAGGAAGTGGCTGCAAAGCGCAAGCAAGAAAACTGGCACGACAGCCCACCCGGTGCCCGCTGCAACTGCTGCGCTGGACGGCCCAGCGTCTGCCTGGTCGCCCGCACAGCGTTTGATGGCGTTGCAGCAGAGCTACGCACTGGACGACATGGCCCGGGCCGGCTGGTGCCGCGAGCATGGCGTGTTCGAGCATCAGCTGGTGCAGTGGCACCAGGAGTTTTGCACGCCTGCCGTGCCCGCTTCACGCGAGGCGAGCGGCGCCTTTCGCGAGTTGCAGCGCCAGCACGATCAGTTGCAGCGAGAGCTGCGGCGCAAGGAAAAGGCGCTGGCCGAGGTGGCTGCCTTGCTGGTGTTGCAAAAAAACTTCCAGGCGCTGTTGGAGGGCGCGGACACATGAGGTCCGTCCAGCAGCGCCAAACCTTGCTTGGTCTCATTGATCAGGCCTGCGCCGATGGCGCCCGCCGGGACGTGGCCTGTCGCCAAGTGGGCCTGTCATGCCGCAGCGTGCAGCGCTGGCAACGCTCTGGTGTGGCCGAGGGCGACCAGCGCCCATCGGGCAAGCGGCGCTACGTGCGCCCTGCCAACCGTTTGCGCGAGGACGAGCGCCAAGCCGTGATGGCCACGCTCAACAGCGAAGCGTTCAAGGACTTGCCGCCCAGCCAGATCGTGCCTCGCTTGGCCGACACAGGCGTGTATGTGGCGTCCGAGTCCACGATGTACCGAATACTTCGACAGCAGGGCCAGCTGGCCCACCGGCGATCAGAGCGTGCAGCGCAAAAGCGCAGCCGCCCGCGCGCCCTGGCCGCGACCGGGCCCGATCAGGTGTTCTGCTGGGATATTACGTATCTGCCGACCCAGGTGCGCGGCCAGCATTTTTATCTGTACCTGTTCGAGGATCTGTTCAGCCGCAAGATCGTCGGCTGGCAGGTGTTTGACTGCGAAAGCGCCGCTCTGGCCAGTCAGTTGCTGACCGACATCTGCCTGCGCCAGGGTATCGTCCCGGGCCAGCTGACGGTGCATTCGGACAATGGCGCGCCGATGAAGGGCGAAACTATGCTGGCCACCATGCAGCGCCTAGGGGTGGCACACACGCGAAGCCGGCCATCCGTGAGTAATGACAATCCGTACATCGAATCAGCGTTCAGAACCCTGAAGTACCGCCCCGAACTGCCGGTCAAGCCGTTCGAGAACCTGCTGGCCGCAAGGCGCTGGGTCACCGAGCTGGCCCATTGGTATAACCAGGAGCATCGCCACAGCGCCATTGGCTTCGTGACGCCGGCGCAGCGCCATGCCGGCCTGGACCGGGCCCTGCTTGAGGAGCGCGCGCTCGTCTATGAACGGGCCCGCCAGGAAAATCCCCAGCGCTGGTCAGGACAGGCTCGCCAGTGGACGCATGTCGATGTCGTTCACCTCAACCCAGAAACCCCACAAATCAAGGAGCTTCGAAACACGCAAAAAGTAGCCTGACTCACTTCACTTCAGGCGACAACTTCCTTGACAGCCACCGCCACGGTCGATGCGCTGGGGAACCCGACCGGTTTTCATTTGACGCCCGGGCAGACCCATGATCTGGACGGCGCAGACGTGTTGCTCAAGGACACGGCGGGCGCCACCGTCATCGCTGACAAGGCCTATGACGCACAAGAGCGGGTGGTTGAACCGCTGGAAAAAGCGGGCAAGGCGGTGGTAATTCCGTGTCTGAGCACCCGCACGCATCAGCGCATCTATGACCGCCATTTGTACAAGGCGCGCCACCTGATCGAGAACTTTTTTGCCCGGCTCAAGCAGTACCGTGCCATAGCCACGCGCTACGACAAAACGGCGCGTAACTTCCTTGGCGCCATTCACTTGGCTGCAGCGGTAGTTTGGCTTAATTGATGACACGCCCGTAACCGTCCGACGAACACCATTCTTGCGCCGGGTTGATGAGCCGGGCAGTATCCGGGGAGTTGCCCACCACGATGGTGTGCACTTAACCCGGACAAGTGCACACCATCATGGAACCTCTCAAAGATCCCCTCAAGGCCACCAAACGCAGACACAGCGCGGCCTTCAAACGCAAGCTTGTCAAGCTGACAGAGCAGGCCGGCGCCTCGGTCGCGGCCATCGCGCTGGCGCACGGCATCAATGCCAACTTGCTGTTCAAGTGGCGCCGCGCACAGGCTAACCGCCCAGCGCGGCTCAAACCCGTTACGCAGGCCGTGCTGCTGCCGGTCACCATGGATCCCTTGCCACCGGCAAGCGCGATCATCGAGTTGCCAATGCCAGCGCCAGCGGTGCGGGCCAGCCCGGCACGGGCGGCGGCGGCCGGCGTCATCGAAATTGAAGTGGGCGGCGCGCGCGTGCGACTGCGCGGCAGCGTCGATGCGGCCAGTGTGCGCTGCGTGCTCCAAGCCCTGCGGGACGCGTCGTGATCGGTCTGCCGGCGGGTACCCGCGTGTGGCTGGCTGCGGGCCTGACGGACATGCGCCGCGGCTTTGACGGCCTGGCCGCCTTGGTGCAAAGCGCGCTGGCGCTCGATCCCTTCTCGGGCCACGTGTTTGTGTTTCGGGGCCGGCGCGGCGACATCGTCAAACTGCTGTGGTGGGACGGCCAGGGCATGTGCCTGTTTGCCAAGCGCCTGGAGAAGGGCCGCTTCGTCTGGCCGCAGGCCGACTGCGGCGCGGTTTCGCTGACGCCGGCACAGCTGTCCATGCTGCTCGAAGGCATCGACTGGCGCATGCCGGTGCGCACCTGGCAGCCCACGCTCGCCGCCTGAGTTCATGAACGGATGACCTGCTCCCCAAAGGGCATGCACGGGGATCCGGGCGGACGCAACACCACATGCGGGGGCTACCCGCAACCGTGAAACCCCTTCTGTTGGCGCGCCGGTTTTGCTGGCAAAGTGATGCCCATGAGTTCACACGCGCTGCTGCTGCAACAGATCGATGCCTTGAAGCAAGGCACCCTGCAGCGTGACCTGGAGATCAGCGCGCTGCGCCTGGCCCTCGACAAACTCACCCTGGAGTTGTTCCATCTCAGGCGCATGCGCTACGGGCGCTCGAGCGAGAAGGTGGAAAGCGCGCAGTCAGCAGTAAAGGCGCCTGGCGCTGCACTCGTGCCAAAGGGGGAGGCGGCTCAGGCCGTGCAAAGCGCCCCTGTCGCCGACCTTGAGGAAGCCCGCCACAAGCGCCAGGCGGTGGCCTGCCGCACCGCTCCCCGGCTGTTGCCCGGGCACCTGCCGCGCCAGGAGGTGACGCACCTTCCATCGCCACAATGCACCTGCCCGGGGTGCGGCGCCGGACTGCGCCAGATTGGCCAGGATGCCTCCGAAGTGCTGGAGTACCAGCCTGGCAGCTTCAGGGTCGTGCGCCACGTGCGCCCCAGACTCGCCTGCGCCCGCTGCCACACCATCGTTCAGGCGAGCGCGCCGAGCCGTCCGATCGAGCGCGGCCTGGCCGGCGCCGGCGTCATCACGCAGGTGCTGGTGGGCAAGTTCTGCGACCACCTACCCCTTTACCGCCAGAGCCAGATCTACGCCCGCCAGGGCGTGGTGGTTGAGCGCTCCACGCTGGCGGACTGGGTGGCCGGCGCGGCGCGGCTGCTCCAGCCTTTGGCCAACGCCGTGCGCCGCTACGTCCTGAGCGCGGGCAAGATCCACACCGATGACACGCCCGTGCCAGTCCTGAGCCCGGGCCGGGGCACGACGCGCACGGCCCGGTTGTGGGTGTATGCGCGCGACGACCGCCCCGGCGGCGATGCGTCGCCGCCAGCGGTGTGGTTTCAGTATTCCCCGGACCGCAAGGGCGAGCATCCCAGGGGCCACCTCTCAGGCTTTGCCGGCACCTTGCAGGCCGACGCGTTCGCCGGCTACGACGCCTTGTTTGCCGATGGCCAGGTCGTCGAAGCTGCTTGCTGGGCTCACGCCCGGCGAAAATACTATGAAATCCACAAGGGCCAAGGCGAGATGCCTGGCACGCTGGCGCACCAGGCGCTGCTGCGCATCGGGGCGCTGTACGCCATCGAGAAAGATATTCGGGGCAAATCCGCCGTGGAGCGACAGCGCCAGCGGCAAAGCCGCGCCAAACCCCTGGTCGAGGCGCTGCACGGCTGGCTCCAGCAAGCCCTGGGCCAGCTCTCGGCCAAGTCGTCCATGGCGCAGGCCATTGGCTACTCGCTCAACCACTGGCAAGCCCTTGTGCGTTTCGTGGACGACGGGCACATCGAGATGGACAACAACGCGGCCGAGCGGGCGCTGCGCGCAGTCGTCCTCGGGCGCAAGAACTACCTGCACTTTGGCTCGGACGCCGGCGGCGAGCGCGCCGCCGTGATCTACACCCTGATCGGCTCGTGCAAGTTGGGCGGCATTGATCCGCAGGCCTACCTGCACCATGTGCTCGGGCGCATCGCCGACCATCCGATCAACCGGATTGACGAGTTGCTGCCCTGGCGGGTGGCAGAGCGGCTCCGGCCTGCCTGGCAAGCGGTCCAGGAAGCTCAGGACATGGCGCGCGCGGCTTGATGCGGGCCACGGCGTGTCCACCGATTTCGCTACAGTAGCCCAAGCATGACGGCCAAGCTGCACCGACTGCCAGGTGGCGCGAAGAAATCCGGGGCCAAAACCTCGGCCAATGCCAGCGACGGGCTACGCGCCTACCAGCTCCATGTCGAGCTCGAATGGGTGTATCCCCGGGTCTGGCGCCGCCTCCTGGTGCCCACCACGATCGACCTCTCGCGCCTGCATGTCGCGCTGCTGTGGGGCACGGGCTGGCAAGGCGGGCATTTGCATGAGTTCGTCTTTGCCGATGCCAGCTACGGTCCGCTGGAGCCCGACTGGGACTTGGCCGAAGGCGTGATCGACGAGTCCACCGTCACGCTCGAAGAGGCGCTGGGCGCGCGCAGGACTTTCCTGTACGTCTACGACTTCGGGGACAACTGGCGCCACAAGGTCAAGGTGGAGAAAACCGTCACGCTGGGCGCGCCCTTGTCGCTGGCGCTGTGCCTGGCCGGAGAAAATGCCTGTCCGCCTGAGGACGTGGGCGGCGCGCCGGGCTACCAGGACTTCATGGAAGCATTGGCCGATCCAGCCCACCCGGAACACGACGAACTCAAAAAATGGATCGGCCGCCCGTTTGACCCTGCCGCATTCGACGTGGCCGAAATCAACCAGTGGCTCCACCAGACTGAGTCTTGAATTTCAATACGGGTACTGGGCGGACGCTTACACACGCCCTAGTGTCGCGTCATGAGAAATTTGACGTGGACAATGGGGAATGGAACATTACAAAGTCACCTTGTCAGAGCAGGAAAGAGCCGAGTTGCAGGGCATCGCAGGCAAAGGCACGCACGCAGCATCAAAGTCATCAATGCCTTGATACTGCTCAACTGCGACCAAGCGGGGGAGCGCACTGAACGCCCCCGCACCTGCGACATCGCAGCCATGCTGTGCGTGAGCGAGCGCAAGGTGGACCGGGTCAAAAAGAAGTTTGTTCTCGAAGGCCTGGAGTTGACGTTGAACCGCCAGCCCGCCAAATGCGAGTACGCGCTGAAGATCGATGGCCGGCTGGAGGCGCAGCTGCTGGCCCTGAGTTGCTCGGCGCCCCCTGAAGGCCAAGCCCGCTGGTCGCTGCGCCTGCTGGCCGATCGGCTGGTCGAGCTCGAATTGGTGGACAGCGTGTCCCACGAGACGGTGCGGCGGGCGCTGAAAAAAACGAGCTCAAGCCCTGGAGGAAAGTTGGCTGGGTGATTGCCCCGCAGGCCAGCGCCCAATTCGTCGCGGCGATGGAAAAGGTGCTCGACATCTACAGCCGCCCCTACGACCCAAAGAACCCCGTGGTGTGCATGGATGAGACGCCGCGCCAGCTGATTCGCGAAACGCGCGAGCCGATTGCCGCGGCGCCCGGTCGGCCCGAGCGCCATGACTATGAATACGAGCGCTGCGGCGTGTGCAACGTGTTCATGGCCAGCGAGCCGCTGGCCGGACAGCGCCTAACCAAGGTCACCGAGCGCCGTACCAAAGCAGACTGGGCCGTGTTCGTGCAGGACATCGCTGCGAACTACCCCGACGCCGAGCGCATCACGCTGGTGATGGACAACTTGAACACGCACACGCCGGGCTCGTTGTATGAGGCGTTTGCCCCCGAGGAGGCCAAGGCGCTGTGGGACCGCTTTGAATTCGTTTACACGCCCAAGCATGGCAGCTGGCTGAACATGGCCGAGATCGAAATCAACGTCATGGTGAGCCAGTGCCTGGATCGGCGCATCGACAGCATCGAGATGGTGCGAAGCGAGGTCGCCGCCTGGCAGAGCCGCCGCGACAACCTTCAGGCCAAAGTCAACTGGCAGTTCACGACCAAGGATGCCCGCACCAAGCTCAAAAGGCTTTACCCGACAACTACATCATGACGCGACACTACCCGTATTGGTTGAGAAGAAATATGCGCAGCACTACACGCTGCGTTTGATGCCATTCTGGTGTCGTGACCATCGATTCCGGCCTCGTGACCGGTCATTGCGGGCAAGGCAAAATCGGTCACGATCGACCGGAATCAGCGGTCACGATCGACCGGAATACCCAACCGGACCCGATCAGGTGTTCTGCTGGGATATCACGTATCTGCCCACCCAGGTGCGCGGCCAGCACTTTTACCTGTACCTGTTTGAAGACCTGTTCAGCCGCAAGATCGTTGGCTGGCAGGTGTTCGATCACGAAAGTGCTGCTCTGGCGGGTCAGTTGCTGAGCGACATTTGCCTGCGCCATGGCATTGCGCCGGGTCAGCTGACGGTGCATTCAGATAATGGCGCGCCCATGAAGGGCGAAACCATGCTGGCCACCATGCAGCGTTTGGGTGTGGCCCACACGCGCAGCCGACCGTCCGTGAGCAATGACAACCCTTACGTGGAATCGGCCTTCAGAACGCTGAAGTATCGCCCCCAGCTGCCTGTCAAGCCGTTTGAGAACTTGCTGGCCGCGCGCCGCTGGGTGACGGACCTGGCGCACTGGTACAACCATGAGCATCGCCACAGCGCCATCGGCTTCGTGACACCGGCGCAGCGCCATGCCGGCCTGGACGGAACTCTGCTTGAGCAGCGTGCCCTTGTCTATGAACGGGCCCGCCAGGAAAACCCTCAGCGCTGGTCAAAGCTGGCTCGCCAATGGGCACATGTTGATGTCGTGCATCTCAACCCGGAAAACACACACATCAAGGAGCCTCAACACACGCAAAAAACAGCCTGACTCACTTCACTTTAGGCGACAACTTGCTTGACAGCCACCGCTTGTGGGCGCAGCGCATGTGGCTGGCAACCCGCTCGCCCCGGTGCAGCACCTCCACGGCGTGGGCGGTGATGCGTAGCTCCAGCGCCAAACCCACCAGGGCATGGGGCACGCTGTAGCGGTGGCCTTCAAACTCGATGTGGTTGTCGATGTGAACGCGCACCGTCTTGAAGCTGGCCCACTCCCAGGGCTGTGTCGGCAGCGGTGATAGTGCCGGGGCATCGAGCTGTGCAAAGGCGCTGGCGCGGCTGCCGGGGAGCTTTTGAAACAGCTTGTTGTTCAGCCGCGTGAGCAGCGGCGCCATGGCGTCGTTGACTTCTTGCACGCTGGCAAAGCGCTGGTGGCGCAGGCACGCCAGTATCCAGCGTTCGACCAGAAGTACGCTCAACTCGACCTTGGCTTTGTCCTGCGGGTGGTAGGCGCGCGCGGGCAGCACCGAGCAGCCGTAGTGGCGGGCAAAGTCCATGACGCTGTCGCTCAGAAGCGGCTCGTAGCGGTTGGCCTGGGTGACCAGGGCGCGTGGGTTGTCGGGGATGATGAGCTGGGGCACGCCACCAAAGAAGGTCAACGCACAAGCGGTGCCATTGAGCCAGTCAGCCGCTGTCTGGCGCGGCGTGGCCAGCGCAAAGCTGTAGCCGGAGGCGGCCATAGCGGCCACGAAGATGTTGGCGCGGCCCACCTCCACGCCGTGCTCCATCAGGGCGATGGTGGGGCCGGCGTAGTCGATGAACATCTTCTCGCCAGCGCGGTGGGTCTGGCGCATGGAGCGCTTGAGCCGCTTGGCAAACTGGCGGTAGTTCTCGCTGAACTGGGAGTAGCGCAGGGCTTTGCGCGGCGAAGACTCGCAGTGTTCATCGCTTACTTGGGCGCTGTACTCCTGCCACAGCAGCATGACGGTGACGCCTTTGCGGCGCAGCTCCTGGTGCATGCGGCCATAGTCCGGGCGGGCATAGTTGGCGACCAGGGAGGCGCCGAACAATCGGTGCTCCAAATCGGTCTCGCTCATGGCCTCGATGGCGCTCCAGTCAAGGCCGGCCGTCGCAGCCAGGGCGCAGTATTTGGTGACACTGCCTTTGGCGATGCCAAGGGCGCTGGCTATTTGTTGGTGGCTTTGCCCACCAACGAGTTTGAGACGCAGGGCGTCTTTGAGTTTGCGCATGTTGATCCTGGGGGTGGGCATGTGGCTCCAGACAAACTGTCAGAGGCTACAGGCCCAACGGGTTGGTTTACATGCGCAACACCGTGCCTGCTGGGGCATCGGTCACGATCACCGGAATCTGCGGTCACGATGCCGGAATCTGTGATTTAACCCCCGGTCACGATCACCGGAATCCCTGGTCACGATGCCGGAATGTGCGGTCACGATGAAACGGAATACCCACGTGCCTCGCGGCGAAGACTCGACGCCTCGCCAGAGCAATGCCAACTGATCGCATGGTCCAGATTTTTTGATCCATGCAATATGTCATAAAGCGCAACCAGCAGAACCAGGAAAGACTGCACTCCGGGCAAAGGGAAGCGCAAGGCGTTCGGGCAAGTCAGGACAGCTGGTTCTGCACGGGGCCGGCCGGCCAGCAAACTTGCAGCCACAAAACCAGGGCTAAGGGCAGGGCGGCCGTGAGGTTTCGTCCGCTGTCCCTTCAGATCCGCAGGTTAAGCCCATCCCATTACACACAAGTCACCCATCGTTGAACTGCCGGGCATAACGGGCACCCTCGACGAAGATGGCAATCTCCTGCATGCCCAGCCAAATCGTCCTGGCACCCGGTTCGCCATCGTGTTTTCTGCCCAGAAAGCCCCCGCGCTGGGCAATCAAGCGCACCACGGTGTTGAGCGTGGGCGTCTGCCGGGGCACTGGCTTTTTGTTCAGGATGAACGCCGCTCGCCACTCGTCGGGCTCGAACAATAGGTCGGCTGGTAAATCGGGCAAGGTGCGCCCCAGCCGCATCAAGCGGTTGATGCGCCAGGCAATCACCATGTACAGCGCCAGAGCGGTCTGTAGCCGCTCGGTATCGGCCAGCTGCAAGCGCTCAACACGGCAGCCCTCTTTGAGGACCAGGAAAAAAAGCTCAATTTCCCAGCGCGCGCGGTACCAATCGATGAGTTCGACTGCCGCTGCCAGTGTGCTTGCCACCCGGTTGGTCAGCAGCCGCCAGACCACCGGCTTGGTGCCTGCCGGTGCGTTGACTTCCGAGGCAATAAGGCAGGTCACTTCGAGCTGGCCGCCCTGGCGGTCGGGCAGCATCACGCGCTGGGCGCGCACCTCCTGCTCGACCGCGCGCGCCTTGCGCCCGCGACCGGCCGGCATCTCAAAGCGAATACGCCCCAGCGGCGCGCTGGCCATGACGCCATCCCACAGCTTGCCCCCTTCGGGCAGCACCCGGTTGTGCTGGCAGCGCACCAGGTAATCGGCCGCGTGATTCATCTTGCGCGCCATCACCAGCAACGCCAGGATGTCCGACTCGCGGTCGCCAATGCACACATGACGCGTGCCGGGCAACTCGCCAGCCTGCTCGGCGATGCGCTCGTAGCTCTCCACCCAGCGCACGCTTTCGGTGGCTGTCAAGGAAGTTGTCGCCTGAAGTGAAGTGAGTCAGGCTACTTTTTGCGTGTTTCGAAGCTCCTTGATTTGTGGGGTTTCTGGGTTGAGGTGAACGACATCGACATGCGTCCACTGGCGAGCCTGTCCTGACCAGCGCTGGGGATTTTCCTGGCGGGCCCGTTCATAGACGAGCGCGCGCTCCTCAAGCAGGGCCCGGTCCAGGCCGGCATGGCGCTGCGCCGGCGTCACGAAGCCAATGGCGCTGTGGCGATGCTCCTGGTTATACCAATGGGCCAGCTCGGTGACCCAGCGCCTTGCGGCCAGCAGGTTCTCGAACGGCTTGACCGGCAGTTCGGGGCGGTACTTCAGGGTTCTGAACGCTGATTCGATGTACGGATTGTCATTACTCACGGATGGCCGGCTTCGCGTGTGTGCCACCCCTAGGCGCTGCATGGTGGCCAGCATAGTTTCGCCCTTCATCGGCGCGCCATTGTCCGAATGCACCGTCAGCTGGCCCGGGACGATACCCTGGCGCAGGCAGATGTCGGTCAGCAACTGACTGGCCAGAGCGGCGCTTTCGCAGTCAAACACCTGCCAGCCGACGATCTTGCGGCTGAACAGATCCTCGAACAGGTACAGATAAAAATGCTGGCCGCGCACCTGGGTCGGCAGATACGTAATATCCCAGCAGAACACCTGATCGGGCCCGGTCGCGGCCAGGGCGCGCGGGCGGCTGCGCTTTTGCGCTGCACGCTCTGATCGCCGGTGGGCCAGCTGGCCCTGCTGTCGAAGTATTCGGTACATCGTGGACTCGGACGCCACATACACGCCTGTGTCGGCCAAGCGAGGCACGATCTGGCTGGGCGGCAAGTCCTTGAACGCTTCGCTGTTGAGCGTGGCCATCACGGCTTGGCGCTCGTCCTCGCGCAAACGGTTGGCAGGGCGCACGTAGCGCCGCTTGCCCGATGGGCGCTGGTCGCCCTCGGCCACACCAGAGCGTTGCCAGCGCTGCACGCTGCGGCATGACAGGCCCACTTGGCGACAGGCCACGTCCCGGCGGGCGCCATCGGCGCAGGCCTGATCAATGAGACCAAGCAAGGTTTGGCGCTGCTGGACGGACCTCATGTGTCCGCGCCCTCCAACAGCGCCTGGAAGTTTTTTTGCAACACCAGCAAGGCAGCCACCTCGGCCAGCGCCTTTTCCTTGCGCCGCAGCTCTCGCTGCAACTGATCGTGCTGGCGCTGCAACTCGCGAAAGGCGCCGCTCGCCTCGCGTGAAGCGGGCACGGCAGGCGTGCAAAACTCCTGGTGCCACTGCACCAGCTGATGCTCGAACACGCCATGCTCGCGGCACCAGCCGGCCCGGGCCATGTCGTCCAGTGCGTAGCTCTGCTGCAACGCCATCAAACGCTGTGCGGGCGACCAGGCAGACGCTGGGCCGTCCAGCGCAGCAGTTGCAGCGGGCACCGGGTGGGCTGTCGTGCCAGTTTTCTTGCTTGCGCTTTGCAGCCACTTCCTGAGCGTGCCGGCGGACATGTTGAGCTCGCCGGCAACGCTGATAACGGAACGCGTTCCGCGATGCCTGGCTTTGAGCAGTGCCTGCTCTTTGAATTCGGGAGAGTGATGTGAATGCGGTGTTCTGGTCATGAAATGAAGCTGTCGGGCAGTTAGCCATCAAAGAATTGGATGCGACAACAATTCTGACACCGGGGGCTTTCGAGCACGCCGCCGCGCGGCGCATCGCCTTGCTTAAACTCGCGTGCCCACGTCCAGGCGTTCATCACCCCCAGCGGCTCGCGCTGGGGCGTGACCACGTAGGTCGGGTGCAGATACAGCCCGCGCTGGGCCTCGTAGCTCAGCGGCCCCAGGCCCGCCGTCGCCTGCCCGTTGTAGTCCAGCTCGGTCGTATCCTGCAGGCACAGCACCACCGCGTGCTCGCGGATGCGGCCCATCGTCGCCTGGCGGTGGGCCGTCATCACGTCTTCACAGCTGACCTGCTCGTTGCGCAGGAAGCGGTAGGCCGCCGCCGTCTCGGCCCAGTTCTCGCACGCCCCCGGAATGCTCGCGCCGGGCTTTTGCCCCAGCCGCTCAGCCAGCAGCACGGCGCGCCGGTTCAAACGCGGGTCGCCCAAATCAATCGTCTCGAATTCTCGTTCCGCCCAGCCCATCGCCTCATCCCTTCAGTGATTCAGCTGCCTATGGTACGGACTTGTGTGTAATGGGATGGGTTAAGCCGTCGCGACGCGGCATTGTCATGCTGCGGTGCATCGTTATTTTTGAAGACGAGCACGGATTTACCCTTGTCGCCGACATGCCCGGCGTCGCCAGGGAGCAACTCGTGGTCCAGGTGACGGGCGACCAGCATGCGGATCAACTGCACAATTTCCGGGCACCGCCCGGCAGGCCAACAGGGGCGCGGCTTGCGCGGCTTGTGAACATTGTTATCCACAGCTTCGCCCACAGAAAGGGCGGACAAGCTTGCGCAGCACTGATGCATGCCTCTCTGGCTGTCCTATGCTTTGTTTCATAAACTGCCGGGTGGCATTGAGAACGGCTGGTGTCCAAGGCCGCTTGAAAGTGCGCCGATGGATGCCGGGTTCCCCGATCAAGTACGGGGCAAGCTCAGTCCTGGATAACAGGGTTTGTTGTTATGGCGAATGGCAGTGTGCGCTGCGAGGCGACAATTCGCTCATCATGAAAACCATTCTTCCCCTGCAACTCCTCGTGGCCCCTGACCTGAACGACCCACAGCCTCTAATCATCTACCACGGCCGAAAATGCCCTGACGGCTTCGGTTCGGCTTTGGCGGCCTGGTTTTTTTATGCTGGCAAAGCGGAATTTCTGCCGCTCGACCACGGCGACATCAAGTCGGTCGATGACCTGCCCGCGCTGGCAGGCCGCGCCGTGTACATCCTCGACTTTTCATTTTCGGCCGATACCCTGCGCGGTATCGAGGAACGTGCTGCCAAGCTCGTCATGCTCGACCACCACAAAAGCGCCGCCGAAAAGCTGACCGGCTTTGCCTGCCGCTGCGGCGTGGTGCACTTCGACATGGACAAGTCCGGTGCCCGGTTGGCCTGGGAGTTTTTCCATCCCGACGAGCCCGTGCCTGATCTGGTGCGGTTTATCGAAGACCGCGACATCTGGGCCTGGCAGTACCCCGAGAGCGCCGGCTTTCTGGCCGCGCTCGACATGGAGCCACTCGACTTTGCCCGCTGGGCCGAGATTGCGAAGTTCAGCCCGGAGCAAACCACTGATTTCATGGCGCGCGGCCAGGCCATGGACGAGAAATTCAAAAAGCTCGTTACCGATATGTCCGACTCCGCCCAGCCTGTCGTTTTTAACGGCCAGAGCGGCTTGATGGTCAACGTGCCCGGTGTGTTTCACAGCCTGATCGGCAACCTTTTGTCTGAAAAAAGCACCACCTTCGCGCTGATGTGGCATGTCGGCAAGAGTGGCGGCGTGAAGGTTGGCCTGCGTTCGCAGCGCAGCTTTGACTGCATCCCGCTGGCTGAAAGCATGGGCGGCGGCGGCCATGCGCAGGCTTGCGGCTTCAAGATGGGCGTCGAGCGCCTGCCTGAGTTGCTGAGCGGCGTATTTGTTGCAAGCGCTACGCCCTTAGCCGGGCAGGAAGCCTGCGGCGCTCAAGCCGGCAGTGTCTCGCCCGTGTAGTTGAAAGGTATAGGACGGAGCCTGGCTAACGGTTTTTTCCCGTGGGTGAGGTCCACAACGCGTCACAACTGCGATTCCAGCAGCAAGGCCAGCCGCTCCATGAATTTTTCCTTCAGCGGCCGGGCTGCCCATTGGTCGTACGTCACCTGGCGGGACTTCTTCAGATCGTCTTCGAAAACACGCGTCTGTCGCTCGGCAAAAGCCGTGTCGTAAATGTTCAGGTTGGCCTCGTCGTTCAGGCGAAACGACCGGTTGTCGAAATTGGTCGAACCGACTGACACCAGAAGCTTGTCCACAATCATCACCTTGCAGTGGTACATGCTGGGAACGTATTCGTAGATTTCGGCGCCGGCCTTGAGCAGTGGCCCCCAGGTGCCGCGAGAGGCCGCGCGCACCGTGTCGGTGTCGATGATTTCTCCGGGGGTGATGACGCGGATTTTCACGCCACGCCTGAGCGCATCGACCAGGGCCTGGGTGGTGAGGTCATCGGGGACAAAATAAGCGCTGGACAGGTCAATCGCATCCTTGGCGGCGGTGATGGACAACTGGTACATCAGCTGCATGCTTTCGCTGCCGCCCGAGGGTGAGCTTGAAAAAACCTGGGCATCACTGTTGCCAAGCGCTTGCAGCGCCGGAAAGTAATTCTCGCCATGCATGACCTGGCCGGTGACCTTGAGCCAGTTCTCCATGAATACGGCTTGCATCTGGGCAACAGCCGGGCCTTCGATGCGGAAATGGGAGTCGCGCCAGTGGTCGGCATCCTGGCCGTTGCCGGTCCATTTGGGGGCAATGCCGACGCCGCCGGTGAATCCAGTCTGGCCATCCACCACCAGCAGCTTGCGGTGGGTTCGGTTGTTGAGCCGGTGCAGGTTGTACCAGTTCGGTTTGTGGAACTTTTTGATCTGTACGCCAGCGTTCTTCATTTTGTCCAGAAAGCCGTCGTCAATCTTGGCGCTGCCGACCCAGTCCAGCAGCACATGCACTTTCACTCCTGCCTTGGCACGTTCGGACAGCGCATCGGCAAACTCGCGGCCAATGTCGCCCGACCAGTAGATATAGGTCTCGAAGGTGATGCTTTGCTGCGCGCTGCGGATCGCCGTCAGCATGGCCGGGAAAATCTGCTCGCCATTGATCAGCTCCTGCACCCGGTTGCCGCCCACCAGCGGCGGTCCCAGCAGCGAGCCGATGGCGCGGCGAAACTGCGGCTCGTGGGTCGAATACAGGCGCGGCAGTTCCTGACTGACGTCTTTTTCACCGCTGCTGAAGTTAATCACCGCCAGCAGGCTGATCAGCGTCAGAAAAAACGTGGCGGCAATCACGAGCGCAAGGCGTTTTTTTTTAATCATCGTGGAATGGCAAGTTGTCAAATGAAGGTGAAATGCCTGAGCCCGTCTGCACTGGTTGAAGCTCAAGCATTATTCGACAGGCGGGCCATTTTGTCCAAAGCCGATTCCCTGCAGGCCGGTAGTCCGGCCGCTTGAACGCCGGGCGACAATAGCGTCATGGCAAAAACACACATGCAATTGCAGGAAATCCTTTTTTCCCAAGGGTTTGGTACGCGGCGCGTCTGCGCGGGGCTGGTTCAGCAGGGTTTTGTGACAGTGGCGGCCGCTGCGTGTACCGATCCAGCTATGGATTTCGTAGCGGATGGCCTGCACTTCACGGTGCAGGGCGTGGCCTGGAAATACCACGAAAAAGCCTACCTGATGCTGCACAAGCCGGCCGGTTACGAGTGCTCGCAAAAGCCGAGCACCTATCCCAGCATCTACACGTTGCTGCCCGCGCCGATTCGCCAGCGTGGCGGCGGGGCGGCGGCGGGCGTGCAGGCGGTCGGGCGGCTCGACCAGGACACGACCGGCCTGCTGCTGCTGTCGGACGACGGCAAGTTCATTCACCGCATGAGTTCGCCCAAACACCATGTGCCCAAGGTCTACCAGGTCACGGCCAAACATCCGGTGGACGCGCAGCAGGTCGGCAAGCTGCTGGCCGGCGTGGTGCTGGACGACGACCCCAAGCCGGTTCGGGCGGCCGCCTGCGACCAGACCGGCGAATCAACGTTGAGCCTCACGCTGACCGAAGGCAAATACCACCAGGTCAAGCGCATGATCGCCGCCGTGGGCAACCGGGTGGAAGACGTGGGCGGGCTGCACCGTTCGTGCATCGGCTCGCTGGCGCTGCCGGCAGACCTCAAGCCCGGTGAATGGCGCTGGCTGACGGCACACGACCTGGCCAGCATCGCCGGCACCGCCGCGACGTAGCCGCCCTCCGGATAAGTCCTGAGGAAAAGGCGCACAACCTTGCGTGGCACATATGGCTTTCCGCACACCACGCCAAGGGGCATTCACGACCGGCCGCTACACTAGCGGATTGACCTTGGAAAGAACCGTTCTGTGAATGCATATTCCCGTTTTCCGGCTCTCTGCACGGCTGCTTTTTTGGCCTTGCTGTGCCTGTCTGCATCTGGACAAACTGCTGGCATTGCGGCCGCCGCGCCGGCAACTGCCGCCATTACCACGCCTGTGTTCGTGCTCAATTCCCTGGATGACAGCGTCAGCGTGATCAATCCGGCGAACTGGACCGAGACCAAGCGCATCGAGACCGGCAAGCAGCCACACCATCTCTACCTCACGCCCGACGAGAAATCGGTGATCGTCGCCAACGCGCTGTCCGATTCGCTGACCTTCATCGATCCGAAAACTGCCGAAGTGCAGCGGACGGTACGCGGCATCATCGATCCCTACCACCTGCGGTTTTCTCCCGACATGAAGTGGTTCGTGACGGCTGCCAACCGCCTCAACCATATCGACATCTTCCATTGGGATGGCAAGGACATGACCCTGGCCAAGCGCATTGCCACCGGCAAGACGCCCAGCCATTTGTGGATCGACAGCAAGAGCAGCACGATTTACTCGACGATGCAGGAAAGCGACGAACTCATCGCCATCGATCTGGCCACGCAGACCATCAAGTGGCGCACCAAAACCGGCTCGACGCCCGCCGACCTGATTGGCACGGCCAGCGACAAATTCGTGCTGGTCGCCCTGACCGGCGGCGATGGCGTCGAGGTGTATGACGTGAGCGGCAAGGAGCCCCAACGGGTCAAGTTCATCAAGACGGCGATGGGCGCCCATGCCTTTCGCGCTTTCGGCGACAAGCGCCACCTGTTGGTCAGCAACCGGGTGGCCAACACCATCAGCATGATCGACCTGCAGACGCTCCAGGTGGTGAACAGCTTTCCGGCGCCCGGCGGCCCTGATTGCATGGACGTGAGCCGCGACTTGAGCCAGATCATCGTGACGTCACGCTGGATTCGCAAGCTCACTTTCATCGACGTGGCCAGCCGCAAGGTGGTGCGTCAAATCAACGTTGGCAGGAGTCCCCATGGCGTCTGGACGCTCGATCACTCGCCGAGGTAGTCAGGCCTCGTTAGCTATTTTATTGATAGCTAACTGTGTATGTGCAGTAGGCGCGGATGGCCAGTTTGAAGCCAAAAATTCGCCCGAGCGCGCGTCCTGCAAGCCGGTCTACCTGACGCTGGACACTGGCCACATGGAGGTGGCGCCGCTGATGGCCGAGGTACTGAAACGGCACCAGGTCAGGGTCACCTTTTTTGCTGCCAACGAGCGCACCAAGACCGGCGATGGCAGCCTGGGAACGCACTGGGCGCCCTGGTGGAAGGCGAGGGCGGCGGAAGGCCACGAGTTTGCATCGCACACCTTTGACCATACCTATTGGCGGGCTGACGTGCCGGGTGCATCGGGGGCGCCGACGCAATTCAGCGTACGTCCTTCGGCAGGTCCATCCGAGGGCAAGACGTTCACCTGGACGGCCAAGCAATATTGCGAGGAAATCAGCCGTGCCAGCGCGCGCCTGCAGGACATCACTGGCAAGAAGCCGTTGCCGCTGTTTCGCGCACCCGGCGGCAAAACCTCGCCGCAGCTTCTGGCCGCCGCCCGGTCGTGCGGTTACGCGCATGTGGGCTGGTCGCCTGCCGGCTTTCTGGGGGACGAGTTGCCTAGCGAAAAATACCCCAACGCCGTGCTGCTGGACAAGGCGCTGCAGGGTGTCCGGGCGGGTGATGTGCTGGTGGCGCACCTGGGCATCTGGTCGCGCCAGGAACCGTGGGCGCCAGCGGTGCTGGAGCCCTTGATCACTGGCCTGCAGTCGCAAGGCTTCTGCTTCAGGACGCTGCGCGAGCATCCGCAGTACCAGGCCTGGGTCGAAGCGCAGCCGCTGGTGTTGACAACCCAGACTGGAAAATAGAACCGATGGACTGGATGACTGGAATTTTTGCAGGTGTTCAAGGCTGGCTGTTCCAGGCGCTGGTGCAACCCGCGCTGTTTGCACTCGACATGAGCAGCCTGTTCGAGGATGCCTATGCGGCGACGGCCTGGTTCATGATCGGCGTCCTGCAGGTCATCATCCTGCTGGCGATGATAGGACCGTTGCAACGCTGGCGGCCGGTCGAAGCAATGGACTCGCCCGCTGACAGGGCAAGTATCCGCATTGATGTGCTCTACACGCTGATCCACCGGCTCGGGCTGTTCCGGTTGGTGCTCTTTTTTACCCTTGATCCCTGGTTTGATGCAGCCTTCGGCGCGCTGCGCACCGCCGGCTACGGCACTTTTCACCTGGACCAGCTGTGGCCCGGCGTAACCGACCAAGCCGTCGTGAGCCTGTTGATCTACCTGCTGGTGTTCGACTTTGTCGCCTACTGGACGCACCGCGGCCAGCACCAGCTGGAGTGGTGGTGGCGGCTGCATTCACTGCACCATTCACAGCGGCAGATGACGATGTGGAGCGACAACCGCAGCCACCTGCTCGACAGCATCCTGATCGACAGTGTCGTCGTGGTCGTCGCGCAGCTGATCGGCGTGGCGTCGGACCAGTTCATCCTCATCGTCGCGCTGACGCAACTGAGCGAAAGCTTCCAGCATGCCAATGTGCGGCTCTGGTTTGGCCGGGTGGGCGAGCGGCTCTGGGTCAGCCCGCGCTTTCACCGGTTGCACCACAGCATCGGCATCGGTCACGAAACGCCGGTCCTGGCAAGCCCCATCGCAGTACGCGAAGCGACAAGCGTGGGGGCGTTTCCATCAGCCGGGGCCACGGAACCGGCTTTGCCGGGCCGCAGGCGCAGCGTCCCCCCGGGGGGCAGCGAACCACACGAAGTGGGGAGCGTGGGGGCTTTTAAACTCGGCGGGAAAAATTTCGGCGTGCTGCTGCCTTGGTGGGACATGTTGTTTGGCACAGCCAATTTCGAGCTTCGCTATGACCCGACCGGTGTGCGCGACCAGGTCGAGAGGCATCGCGACTACGGCAGCGGTTTCTGGTCGCAGCAGTGGCTGGGCATGAAGCGGCTGTTCGGTCGGGCATGACGCTTTCATGAACACCATGCTTGATTCCTTCTGGCGGGCGGTGATGTACTGCCTGCATCCTCGCGTCATCGCGCTGTCGATCCTGCCCGTCATCATCATGGGCGTGCTGTCTCTGACGCTGGGCTACTTTTACTGGGAAGACGCCTTGGTCGCAGTGCGCGGCAGCCTGGAAAGCTTCGAGCTGGTCAATGCCATGGTGCACTGGCTTGACGGCATCGGGCTCGGCAGCCTGCGCCTGGTGCTGGCGCCGGCGTTGGTGCTGTTCCTGGCCATTCCGGTGATCGTCGTCGCGACTCTGCTGCTGGTAGCGGTATTCATGACGCCCAGCATGGTGGTGCTGGTGGCAAGCCGGCGGTTCCCCCAGCTGGAGCGCAAAAAGGGTGGCTCGATGCTCGCCAGCATCATCTGGTCGCTGGGGTCGACCTTGCTGGCCATCGTGGCGCTGGTGGCGACGGTTCCGCTCTGGCTGGTGCCGCCGCTGATTTTGATCCTGCCGCCGCTGATCTGGGGCTGGCTGACTTATCGCGTCATGTCCTACGATGCTTTGGCGGACCACGCCAGCCGCGAGGAACGCGAGCAGTTGTTCCGCGAAAACCGCCTGCCTCTGCTCGGCATCGGCGTGCTGAGCGGCTACCTTGGCGCGGCGCCCAGCCTGCTCTGGGCCTCAGGCGCCATGTTCATCGCCATGGCGCCAATCCTGGTACCGCTGGCGATCTGGATCTACACCCTGGTGTTCGCCTTTTCATCGCTCTGGTTTGCCCATTACTGCCTGGCCGCGCTGGAGCAGCTTCGCAAGCGAAGCAATGCTGCAGCGCAGGCGCTCTCAGCACGAGCTGCTACAGAATTAATAGTTGGCGAGTCGCCCGCGCCGGTTTTTTCCACACTGTCAGGCGGCGTCCCGCCGGACTCCACCACCAAACTCCAGGACCCTTTTGCATGACCCCTTCATTCGGACTCATCATCATTGGCGATGAAATTCTTTCAGGCAAGCGCACCGACAAGCATTTGCCCAAAGTCATCGAACTGCTGGCAGCCAGGGGTCTGGCGCTGGCCTATGCTGAGTATGTCGGCGACGACCCGGAGCGTATCACCGCGACGCTGGCGCGCACCTTTGCCGCCAGCCGCGCGTCGGGTGATGTGGTGTTCTGCACCGGCGGCATCGGCGCGACGCCGGACGACCATACCCGCCAGTGCGCCGCCCGGGCGCTGGGCGTGGAACTGGCGCTGCATCCCGAAGCCAGGCGGCTGATCGAGGAACGCATACGCGACACGGCCAAAGAGCAGGGCGCCGCCTACGAGCCCGACCGCCATGACAACCTGCACCGCCTGAACATGGGCGTGTTTCCAGTCGGTGCCCAGATCATTCCCAATCCCTACAACAAGATTCCCGGTTTTACCTGCCAGGCGGGGCAGGGCGCGGTGCATTTTGTACCCGGCTTTCCTGTCATGGCCTGGCCAATGGTCGAGTGGGTCTTAAACAACAGCTATGCCCACTTGCACCAGGCGACTTGCGCTGTTGAAAAATCCGTCATCGTGATGGGATCGATGGAAGCCGCGCTGACCCCTTTGATGCTGTCAATTGAAGCCGAGCACGCCGGCGTGAAGGTGTTCAGCCTGCCCAGCGTCGACCATCCAGAATATGGGCGTCATATTGAACTTGGCGTCAAAGGGACGGCGGATGCCGTCAACCGCGCTTATCCCGCTTTGCTGGCAGGCTTGCACAAGTTCGATCTTAAGCTTGGCCCCGAATTGGTGCGATAACAAGAAAAATGCCGTATTGAGACCATATATGCACCATACAAGTGCATTTTAAGCTTAATTTTTAAAACTGCTGTTTCAAAACAAGTCAATCGACATTCAGTAGCGACAATAGCAGCGGCACAATGACGGGTTTGGCAAAACCCCGGTGTACCCGGCTTTGGCACAAAAAGTGCATTCAAAAAATTGAGCCGAATTTTTAAACCACCATCCAGTACAGGAGATTTTGATGGCAAAGACCGTCGCAGACGTCATGAACATGGTCAAGGAAAACGAAGTCAAGTTCGTTGACTTCCGTTTTACCGACACTCGGGGCAAACAGCACCACACCACGGTGCCCGTGTCTCACTTTGATGAAAACAAATTCACCGACGGTCATGCATTTGACGGTTCGTCCATCGCCGGATGGAAAGGCATTGAAGCCTCGGACATGCAACTGATCCCCGATCCGAACACGGCCAATATTGATCCGTTCTTTGAGGAAACGACGCTGATCATGACGTGCGACGTGATCGAGCCAACGGATGGCAAGGCCTACGAGCGTGATCCGCGCTCCATCGCCAAGCGCGCAGAAGCCTACCTGAAGTCCACCGGTCTGGCCGACACCGCCTACTTCGGACCAGAACCTGAGTTCTTCATCTTCGACGGTGTGCGCTGGAGCACCGAGCCGGGCCACAGCTTCTACGAAATCGAAGAGTACGAAGCACCGTGGAACAGCGGCACCAAGCTCGAAGGTGGCAACCGTGGCCACCGTCCAACCGTCAAGGGCGGCTATTTCCCCGTGCCTCCGGTTGATAGCACGCAGGACATGCGCGCCGAAATGTCCCTGATCCTCGAATCACTCGGCATTCCGGTCGAGGTGTTCCACCATGAAGTCGCTGGCGCTGGCCAGAACGAGATTGGCACGCGTTTTTCGACCCTGGTCGAGCGCGCTGACTGGACCATCCTGCAAAAGTATGTAGTGCACAACGTGGCCAACGCCTACGGCAAGACCGCCACCTTCATGCCCAAGCCTTACGCTGGCGACAACGGCTCGGGCATGCATGTGCACCAGTCAGTGTGGAAAGATGGCAAAAACCTGTTTGCTGGGGACGGCTATGCCGGATTAAGCGATTTTGCGCTGCACTACATCGGCGGCATCATCAAGCACGCCCGTGCCTTGAACGCCATCACCAACCCCGGCACCAACAGTTACCGCCGCCTGGTGCCGCACTTCGAGGCTCCGGTCAAACTGGCTTACTCGGCCAAGAACCGCTCGGCGTCGATCCGCATTCCTTACGTGGCCAACCCCAAGGGCCGCCGCGTCGAAGCGCGCTTCCCCGATCCGCTGATGAACCCTTACCTGGGCTTTGCGGCCCTGTTGATGGCCGGCATGGACGGCGTGGAAAACAAGATCCACCCCGGCGAAGCTGCCACCAAGGACCTGTACCATCTCCCGCCGGAAGAAGACAGGCTGGTACCCACCGTCTGCCACAGCCTGGACCAGGCGCTGGAAGAACTGGACAAGGACCGCGCCTTCCTGACCAAGGGCGGCGTGTTCACCGACAGCATGCTCGATGCCTACATCGAGTTGAAGATGGGCGAAGTCAACCGCACCCGCGTTGAAGTTGCGCCGGTCGAATTCGACATGTACTTCTCGCTGTAAGCACGGCCCAGCCGCTGGCTTCCCTGGCAAGCAGGAAAGCCAGCGACGCATGAAAAAAGGATGGCGTCTGCCATCCTTTTTTCATGGGCGTGTGGAATAGATGCGCTGCAGATTTCGCATTTTTTCCGCTTTGACGCATACTCTCAGGCGATTCTTGTCGCCATCCCGCACACTGCATGCAAGCGGCTCCAGACGCTGGACATTTTCCTATGAACAACATCTCATTCCCGTATTCCCTGCCATCCCTTTCCAGCCTGTCGCTGGTGTCGCTGCTGTTGCTTGGCCCCGGCTCCATTGCCTGGGCACAACAGATTTTTCGCTGCGCCGGCCTTGGTGGCGCAGCGCCTGAATACATCAACAACGTCAAGGATGCGCAATCGCGCAACTGCAAAGAGGTTTCCGGCGGCAATGTCACGGTAGTGCAGGGTTCGCCGGTTCCAAAAGCGCCTGCGCGCGTGGCCACCAGCCCGGCAGCGGGAAATTCGCGTGCGGACAGCAACCCCGACCAGCGGGCGCGCGACAGCGATTCGCGCATCATTTTGGAGTCGGAACTCAGGAAATCCGATGCCCGGCTGGCCGAACTGCAAAAGGAATACAACAACGGCGAGCCAGAGAAGCAAGGTATCGAGGGTCGCAACTACCAGCGTTACCTTGACCGTGTCAGCGACCTGAAAGACAGCATTGCGCGCAGCCAGAGCGACGTTGCCGGCCTGAAGCGCGAGATTTCCCGCTTGCCGGCAGCAAATTAAGCCGGGTGGATCGGCTTCTGGATGAAAATGGACGCTTGAAAAAGCCATCCGCCCCCACCTTTGTGTCTTCCTTCCCGGCTTCGGGCACCATCCGTTTCCAGGCCTTTGACCTGCTGGCCACACTGGTTGCGGTGGTCCGCACCGATGGCTGCGTGGTGTTTGCCAATGCCGCCCTCGAAGACGCCCTCGGCACCTCGCGCCGGACCATCGAGGGCTCGCAACTGCCCGAATGCTTCACCGAGCCGCAGATCCTCAAGCATGCGCTGGAAGGCGCGGGCAGCAATGAATTTGCCGCGCTGCGCTATGACGCCTGGCTGCGGCGCCTGAACCATGAGCCGATGCCGGTGCATGTCGTGGTCGCGCAGACCGACACGCCTGGCGAAGCCATCGTGGAAATGCTCCCGCTGGAGCAGCAGGCCAAGCAGGACCGCGAGGAACGCCTGATTGACCAGGCACAGGCCAACAAGGAACTGATCCGCAACCTGGCGCACGAAATCAAGAACCCGCTGGGCGGCATTCGCGGCGCGGCGCAACTGTTGCAGATGGAAATCGGCAAGGACCTGACCGAATACACGCAGGTGATCATTCATGAAGCCGACCGGCTGCAGACGCTGGTGGACCGCCTGCTGGCGCCGCACCGCCGGCCCCACCTGGTGGGCGACGTGAACATCCACGAGGTCTGCGAGAGGGTTCGTTCACTCATCCTGGCGGAGTTTCCCAAGGGGCTGCGGGTGGTGCGCGACTACGACACGTCGATTCCCGAATTTCGCGGAGACAGCGAGCAGCTGATTCAAGCCGTGCTGAACATTGCCCACAATGCGGCCCAGGAACTGGCCGAACACATCACGGCAGGAGCCGCGACCATCACTTTCAGGACGCGGGTTGCGCGGCAGATAACTTTTGGCAAGAAACGCTATCGACTGGCACTGGAATTGCATGTGATTGACAATGGGCCGGGTGTTCCGGACTCCATCAAAGACCGTATTTTCTATCCCCTGATTTCAGGGCGTGAAGGCGGTTCGGGGCTGGGGCTGACACTGGCGCAAACCTTTGTCCAGCAACACCACGGTTTGATCGAGTGCGAAAGCCGGCCCGGCCATACAGACTTCAAGCTGCTGATTCCGCTGCCCTGAAGTCTGCTGTCTTTCATCAAAGATAACCACGCTCGAAGCAAAGGGACCCCAAAGCATGAAACCGATCTGGATTGTTGACGATGACCAGTCCATCCGGTTTGTTCTGGAAAAAGCGCTGCTGCGCGAAGGTCTGCCCACCCGCAGCTTCACCAATCCGCGCGAAGTCCTGGCGGCGCTCGAGGTTGCCACCGAAGGCGACGGACCGAAAATCCTGGTCAGCGACATCCGCATGCCCGGTGGCTCGGGTTTGGACCTTCTTGAAAAGGTCAAGGCCAGGCTGCCTGGCCTGCCGGTCATCATCATGACGGCCTTTTCCGACCTGGACAGCGCCGTGTCGGCCTTTCAGGGCGGGGCGTTCGAATACCTGCCCAAGCCTTTCGATCTGCACAAGGCGGTCGAGCTGATCCGCCGCGCCGTGGAGGAAAGCCAGCGCGAGGAAGTGGCCGAGGAACGCATGGCCGCCGCGCCCGAGATGCTGGGTCAGGCGCCGGCAATGCAGGACGTGTTTCGCGCCATTGGCCGGCTGAGCCAGAGCATGGTCACGGTGATGATCACCGGCGAATCGGGCTCGGGCAAGGAACTGGTGGCACGTGCGCTGCACAAGCATTCGCCACGCGCCAACGGGCCGTTCATTGCCATCAACACCGCCGCGATCCCGAAGGATTTGCTGGAAAGCGAGCTGTTCGGCCATGAGCGCGGCGCTTTCACCGGCGCGCAGACGCTGCGCCGTGGCCGCTTCGAGCAGGCGGACGGGGGAACGCTGTTCCTTGATGAAATCGGCGACATGCCGTTCGACCTGCAGACCCGGCTGTTGCGTGTGCTCAGCGATGGCAATTTCTACCGCGTGGGCGGGCACAACGCCGTCAAGACCAATGTGCGGGTGATTGCCGCCACGCACCAGGACCTGGAGCAGCGCGTCAAGGAAGGCGGCTTTCGCGAAGACCTGTTTCACCGCCTGAACGTGATTCGCCTGCGCCTGCCGGCGCTGCGCGAGCGGCGCGAGGATGTATTCATGCTGACGCGGCACTTCCTGCAGCAAAGCGCCAAACAACTCGGCGTCGAGCCCAAGCGCATTTCAGAGGTGGCTCTGCAGCAGCTGAGCCTGTTCGGTTTTCCCGGCAATGTGCGCCAGTTAGAGAACATCTGCCATTGGCTGACCGTCATGGCGCCGGCCCAGGTGATCGAACCCAAGGACCTGCCACCCGAAGTGCTCGGCTCGACGCCGGAGTGGAAATCCAGCGCGCAGCTGGCTGAAAAAACCGACTTGTCGCGGCAGGAACCTACCAGCGATGCCTTCAGGCCGACCGTCGTCGCGTATCCGTCCGAATTCCCCGCGCTGCCAGCGCAGGCGGTGCACGCAACCGTTACCGAGAACGGCGCACTGCCATCGGCATGGGAAACCGGCCTGGAGGCCGAGGCGCTGGCCTTGCTAGTGTCGGGCCGCAGCGATGTCTGGGATGTGCTGACGCGCCGGTTTGAATCCCGCCTGATCCGGACCGCGCTGTCCAACACGAACGGCCGGCGCATCGAGGCGGCGCACAAGCTCGGCATCGGACGCAACACCATCACACGCAAGATACAGGAACTTAATCTTGAATGAATAAGTGGTTTTTCACATGCCCCGTATGCGCTAGTAGCTATTTTCTTGATAGCAAGTTACATTTTTCCACGAACTGATCAAGTTCATAGAGAAGTCATGTCTTGCGTTGCGGTTCCCATGCCGCCGTGACGTGCTCCTTGACCTGGCTTGCGCCGCTTCAGGTACTTTGCAAACAGGCCGTTTTCTGCATGGCCCAGCCCAACGAGTTGCTGCCGCCGTTGAGCTTGGTCTTCAGGGTCCGGAACAAATGCACAGTTTTTCAACTCGGTGTCGAGCAGTCAGCGCGTGTTCGGGATGGCTGTGTAAGCATCGGGTTGAAGTTTAGCCGTGCCACTGCAAAAGTGATCCAGGTCGATAACTGCCAGCCGACACCTTCGCCCACTTGCAATCCCTTTGCCATCGCATGCTCCCGCAGGTTGCCCGCATCGCCCGCAAGCTTTTGGAGTTACTGATTTTGTCTATAAGCTCTTGAGGGTTGAGAGAAACTCTTGGGCCAAAACATCTGTCAACCCCGCGTTCTGGTTGACTACCGATTGCACCAGGACAATATGCCTCTGCTCTGATACCTGTGCAATTTCGATGATCTGGAGCTTTGGATCCGCCAGCCACCGGCTGCCGTTGAGGAGAGGAAGAATCGACACACCCAGGTCTGACCGGATGAGCTCCACAATCGTTTCGATTGAATTGAGTTCCAGAAATTCGTTGGGTTTGATTCGCAGCTTTCGCAACGTACGTTCAACGATCTGCCCGGTGAGCTCCGTGCGGTCGAAACGCAGGAAGGGATGAGACTTCAATACAGATTGCACCGTTTTTTCGCTCGCCTTTCGGGGGCAGACCAGCACCATGGGCTCCGAGTACAAGGCTGTCCAGGCCAAACCCGACCCGCTTTGTCCGGGATCACGAACCACCACAGCGGCATCCAGTTCTCCCGAACCGACCTTGGACAGCAACTCAATGGATTTGGCGGCACTGATGTGCAGATCCAGCGATGGATGACGTGCTCTCACCGCCAGGCAGGCACGCACCAATGACCGGACCGTTGAGACAACAGCGCCAAGATTGACGGTTCCTGACAAGGTTTCCGTGCCTGCGGCACTCAACAGCTTTTCATACTGGGCGATGAGATGCTTGATCTTTGGAAGCAACTCCCGCCCCGTTCCGTTGAGCGTTATCACCTTGCCCTGCCGTTCGAACAGCGGCCGACGCATCTCTCCTTCCAACACCCGCATCTGCAAACCTACGGCGGCCTGCGTCAGGGCGACCTTGAGTGCTGCAGCCGCGAAGGAGCCCTCGGTTGCTACGGAAACGAATGTTTTGAGTGTGCGAATACTGCTCATTGAATGGCGTTTTCAGATGGGGCAAAGACAAATTATGAATAAAGTTTTTCTTTATCATAAAGCGAAAATAACTCGATTGATTTTTTTGTTGAGGATTCGATAATTATCTGTATCCACTACGTCACATGGCTTGTTCCAAAGGATACACAGATGAAATTTTTCCCTGCAGTGTTGCTGTTTGCATATGCTGTCTTGGCCGGGTCATTGGTACATGCTCAGAGCTACCCGGACAGACCTGTACGCATCATCATCCCGTTTCCACCCGGCGGCGCGACGGACACACTTGCGCGGGTGGTGTCCCAAAAAATGGGTAAGACACTGGGCCAGACCATCATCGTTGAAAACCGCGCGGGCGCGACCGGGGCTATTGGTTCGGACGCGATCGCCAAGGCGGCGCCGGATGGCTACAACCTTTTGCTGGCGACTTCATCGACCCATGCCATCGCCCCGGCCATCAACTCACGTCTGCCCTACGACGTGGCACGGGACTTCACACCCATCACGCAGCTGGGCAGCGCCGCCGCCATCTTGCTGGTGCCGAATAATTCGCCAGCCAAGTCTGTGCAGAATCTGGTCGACATCGCACGCAAGAATCCGGGGCGCCTTAACTATGGATCCAGCGGAAAGGGCTCGTATTCGCATCTGGTGGCCGCGATATTTCAAGCCAAGACGAACACCTTGATGACGCACATTCCCTATAAGGGAACAGCGGCTGTGATTCCCGACATGATTGGGGGAAGCATTGACTTCATGTTTGAATCAATCCCGGTGGCCTTGCCGCGTGTTCGCGAAGGTCAGCTTCGAGCGTTGGGTGTGACCTCTCCCAAACGCACCCCACTGGCTCCCGAATTTCCGGCAATTTCCGAAACGGTGCCGGGCTTTGAGTCACTTGTGTGGTATGGACTGTATGGGCCCAAAGGCATGCCGGAAGACATTGTTCAGCGGATCAACGCAGCTGCCAACCAGGCACTTGACGATGCAGAGGTAAAGGCGCAATTCACCCGACTCGGAATTGACCCGGCCGGGGGTACACCACAACAGTTCACGCAAATGGTCGTTGCTGATTCAGCCAAATGGAAGCGTATTGCGACTGAACTAAAGGTAGCGCTGGACTGAAAAGAATCACGCATGCCCCGTGCAAATGCATCTCGACCCCATAAATCCTTGCCTCAAGTTAAAAGCTCGACTTTTTGCATACATCAGGGGTTTGTGTCACTCCCGGCAGCACAAGCAGGGCGGTTGATTTTGCGCAGGGAAACAATGCCATGGATGGGGAGATGGGCACAACTGTCGCAACGATCATCACTCAAGCCGTTGGCAATGGAATTGGGAGCGATGCATTTGTCATTCGCCCTGATGGCGAGGCGTTGCAGGGACGCAATACCTCGGGTGGCGTGCTTCAAGACTGAATATCCGGAGTTTTCCCGCAAAAACTGGCAGCAGCGGCCCCATAGCCCGCACCTTTGCGCTGTTAGAAAAGGCCTTTTTCCCTTGGGGATTCGCGCCGAATGTGGGTGAAGTTTTCCTGCCGGGTGCCTGCAGGCTCCGGGCTCCGGTGCCTCAAGTGTCCTGCCCGACCGTCACAAGCTGCTGCAGATTTTTGAATATCGACATTTATTTTTTTGGAAATGAAACATTGCAAATTATCTTGTTTTGACAAGGCAGGAGTATTCCTGCGATGCTGTTTCAACCATCTTTTCGGGCGGCTTCACCGGCCTCTTTTACTTACCTGTCCAGGAACCATTCATATGCGTTTTTTCTCCAACTTTTATCGTTTGCTGGGGGGGGTCTGTCTCATCGCCGCATCAGCGACCACGCAGGCGCAAGCCTGGCCCGAGCGGCCTGTGCGGCTTGTGGTGCCATTTCCCGCAGGCGGCGCAACCGACCTCGTGGCACGGGTCATCGCGCAGCGAGTGTCCAGGGACATGGGCCAGCAGGTCATTGTGGACAACAAGGCCGGCGCGGGCGGCACCATCGGGGCGGCAGAGGCTGCCAAGGCAGTGGCGGATGGCTACACCCTGCTGTTGACGACCAGCAGCACGCACGCCATCTCGCCCCACCTCATGCCACGGTTGCCCTACGACGCCCTCAAGGATTTCACACCCATCGCGCATCTGGCCGATGCGGCGAGCGTGGTGCTTGTGACGCCGTCGCTCCCGGTCAAAACGGTGGCCGAACTGATCGACTATGCCAAAAAGCATCCCGGCCAGCTCAACTACGCCAGCAGCGGCAACGGCACCATCGTGCACTTGACGACCGAGGCCTTCAAGGCCCAGGCGGGCGTGTTCATCACCCACGTTCCCTACAAGGGCACGGCTCTGGCCATTCCCGATGTGATTGCCGGCTCGGTGCAAGTGCTGATCGATGCCATTCCCTCAGGCATGCCGCATGTCAGGAGCGGGCGTCTGCGTGCCCTGGCCGTCACCGGCGACAAGCGCTCGACCCTGGCGCCCGAACTGCCGACTGTGGCCGAGGCAGGCCTGCCGGGTTTCTCATCCGTCACCTGGTTCGGGCTGTATGCACCGCGCAATCTGAAGCCTGAGTTGGTGGCGCGTGTGCACGACGCATTTGAAAAAGCCGCCCACGCACCTGACGTGGTGGAAAGCCTGGCCAAACTTGGCGTGGAATCTGCGCCATTGGGTGCGCCCGCACAGTTCGCCGCCATGGTGTCTGCCGACAGCCAGCGCTGGGCGCGCATCATTCGCGACCGCAAAATCAACCTTGAATAAACAACACATCATGAAGACTTCATCCAAGCTCGACTTCACCAATCCTTATCCTTCGGCCCGCTCTGCGGTGCTGGGGCGCAATGTGGTCAGCACCTCGCAGCCGCTCGCTGCACAGGCCGGCCTGCGCATGCTGCTGGCCGGCGGCAATGCCGTTGATGCCGCCATCGCCACTGCCATGGCGCTGACCGTCGTCGAGCCGACCGGCTGCGGCCTGGGCAGCGATGGTTTTGCCATCGTCTGGGACGGCAAGGAACTGCACGGCCTGAACGCCTCGGGCCGCTCGCCAGCGGCCTGGTCCGCCGACCGCTTTGCCGGCCAGGGCGCCATGCCCGACAAGGGCTGGGACGCCGTCACCGTGCCCGGTGCGGTTTCCGCCTGGAGCGCACTTTCGCGCCGGTTCGGTCGCCTGCCGTTCGCCGATCTGGCCCAGCCTGCCATTGACTGCGCGCGCAACGGCTTTGCGGTGTCGCCGATCATTTCGCATCTGTGGGCAATGGGCGGCGCGCGGCTGGGCGACCAGCCAGGTTTTGCCGAATGCTTTCTGCCCGGTGGCCGCGCCCCTCATGCTGGCGAGGTGTTTCGCAGCGAAGCCCATGCCAGCACGCTCGAAGCCATTGCCGAAAGCCATGGCGAGTCGTTTTACCGGGGTGCGCTGGCCCAGCGTATTGCTGCGCATGCGCGGGAACATGGCGGGGTGCTGACCGAGGACGATCTGGCGAAGCACAGCGCCGACTGGTGCGGCACGCTGGCGCAGCCTTTCGCCGGTTCCGTGGTGCACGAGTTGCCGCCGAACGGGCAGGGCATTGCCACGCTGATGGCGCTGGGCATGATGCAATCCCTGGGTATTGGTCAACAGCCGGTTGATCATGTGGACACGGTGCACCTGTCGATTGAGGCGATGAAGCTCGCACTGGCAGACCTGTACCAGTACAACGCCGACATTGACGCGATGCAGATACCGCCCAGTGCGCTGCTGGAACCGGCCTATCTGGCCGAGCGCGCCAGACTGATTGACCGCAACCAGGCCGGCGACCCCGGTCATGGCACGCCCAAGCCGGGCGGCACCGTGTATGTGGCGGCGGCGGATGCTTCCGGGATGATGGTGTCTTTCATCCAGTCCAACTACATGGGTTTTGGCTCGGGCATCGTCGTGCCCGGAACCGGCATCAGCCTGCAAAACCGTGGCCATGGTTTTTCCCTGGCGCAGGGACATGCCAATCAGGTCGGTCCGTCCAAGCGTCCTTCCCACACCATTATTCCGGCGTTCGCCATGCATGCCGACGGCACGCCGCAAATGGCGTTTGGCGTGATGGGCGGACCGATGCAGTCCCAGGGCCATGTGCAAATGGCCTTGCGTGTGCTGCACTATGGGCAGAATCCGCAGGCGGCAGCCGATGCCCCCCGCTGGCGTGTGACGGGGGGTCGTCAGGTGGCGGTCGAGCCGGGCTTTGATGCCGCCGTGGTCAGTGGGCTGGTTGCGCGCGGGCATGAAGTCACCGTCGAGCGCGGCAATGGCGTGTTCGCATTCGGTGGCGCGCAGCTGGTACTCAGGCAGGGGGATGGCTATATTGCCGGCTCCGACCCCCGCAAGGACGGCCAGGCCGTGGCGTTTTGAAGTCATGGGCATCGACCTGATCCTTGTCGCGGAGTTGCTGGTGCTGGGCTGCATTTCCGGCTTCCTGGCCGGCCTGCTGGGCATCGGCGGCGGCATGCTGCTGGTGCCGGCGCTGACTTACCTTGCCACCGCGCAAGGTTTTCCGGCGGGCTATGTCGTCAAGATGGCGGTCGCCACTTCGCTGGCAACCATTTTGTTCACATCGCTGGCCTCCGTGCGTGCCCACCACAAGCGCGGCGCCGTTCGCTGGGATGTCGTCAAGCTGCTTGCGCCGGGCATTGTGGCCGGTTCGCTGCTGGGCGCGCAGATTGCCAGGCTGCTTTCCAGCAAAACACTGGCCCTTGTTTTTGCTGTTTTTGTCACCTATTCGGCAGTGCAGATGTTCATCGACAAAAAGCCCAAGCCATCACGGCAATTGCCGCAAGGCGCTGGCATGTTCGGCGCCGGTACGCTGATCGGTACGCTGTCGTCGCTGGTCGGTGCAGGTGGCGGTTTTATCTCGGTGCCGTTCATGGCCTGGTGCAATGTGGCCATTCACACGGCCGTGGCGACTTCGTCGGCATTGGGATTTCCGATTGCGCTGGCCGGCACCATCGGCTACCTCATTGCAGGCTGGAACCTGCACGGCGTGCCTCAAGGCAGCTTTGGCTACCTTTACCTGCCTGCGCTGGTGCTGATTGCAGTGACCAGTGTCATTTTTGCGCCTTTGGGTGCCAGGGCGGCTCACACCCTCAATGTCAGGCAGCTCAAGCGCGCGTTTGCCTGCCTGCTGTTCGTTTTGGCTGCGTATATGGCGAGCCGGGGGCTGGCGGCCTGACGATGCGCGCTGAAATTATTGTCAGAATAGCCTCTGGCGCACGGTCTATGGGTGCTATCTGCTATTTTTTTTATAGTCAAGCGAGTTCCACCACCACCGGCACATGGTCGCTGGGCCGCTCGTTCTTGCGTGGCAGCTTGTCAATCACGCAACTGCGGACCAGTGGCTTGAGCGGATCGCTGACCAGGATGTGGTCGATCCGCAAGCCCCTGTTTCGCCGGAAGGCAAACTCCCGGTAATCCCACCAGGAATAGCTTTTCTCCGGCTGGTCGAACATGCGGAAGGCGTCCGTCAGGCCGAGCTTGACCAAGGCCTGGAAATGCAGCCGTTCTTCGCTGGTGTGGTGGATGGTTTCGCGCAGGCCTTCGGGGTCAAAGCTGTCGCGGTCGTCGGCAGTGATGTTGAAGTCGCCCAGCAGCACCAGATTCGGATGCTGGGCCAGTTCGTCCCGCAGCCAGTGGCGCAGGCTCTCCAGCCACTTCATCTTGTAGTCGAACTTCTCGCTGCCCGGCGACTGGCCATTGACGAAGTAGCCGTTGACGACCCGGATTTCACCGGTGGGCATGTCCACCGTGGCGGCAATGACGCGCGATTGTTCGTCGGTGAAGCCGACGATGTTCTTTACAACGTTGCGCGCCGGCGTGCGGCTCAGGATGGCGACGCCGTTGTAGGTTTTTTGGCCGAACACCGCACTGTGGTAGCCAGCGGCTTCAAGTGCAGCCATGGGGAACTTGTCGTCGCTGAGCTTGAGTTCCTGCAGGCACAGCACATCGACCGGATGGGCCGCGAGCCAGTCGAGCACCTGCGGCAGCCGTACCGTCAGTGAGTTGATGTTCCAGGTGGCAATTTTCATCGGAATAGAAGCCTTGGTGCGGCGGTGAAGTGGAACAAGGTTTTGATCAAGGGGGCAAGTTTCGCATTATTCGTGTGGCTTGCGGCCGGCCGGTATTTTTTGGTGGGCAGGGCAGCAGTGCCTAGCGGCATGTACTGCTTACACCTTGCGACGACCTTCGCTTGCGCAAGGCTTGCAAGCCAGTGCGTTGGTTGATTACCATTCCATCAGGCCGGGTTTTATTGTTTTTCATCATGGCATGCACCGTGCAGCTCAGCCGGCCCGGTTGAAGTTCAAAAGGTCTGCCCATGAACATTGCTGCTTGTCCGATAGACGACGTTTGCGCTGACATGGCTTTGCCGGCACAGTGCGGCGCCGGCCTTGCGCAGGCAAGTGCATGGGCTGCGCTGTCCGGACGCGTCGGGCACGGGTGCTTGCCGTGGCAGTCGACTGGCTGGATGAGAAGCCTCATTGCCGCCATCTTGCTGGTGCTGCTCGCAGGCACCAGCCACGGTGCACCGGTGCTTGTGCTTGAAGTCCACGATGCCATCGGCCCGGCCAGCGCCGACTACCTGATTCGCGGCCTGTCCAGGGCCAAAACGGCCAATGCGCCGCTGGTCGTGATCTCGCTCGACACGCCGGGCGGACTGGACACCTCGATGCGTCAAATCATCCAAGCGATGCTGTCTTCGCCGGTGCCGGTGGCGGTGTTCGTCAGTCCTGAAGGTGCGCGGGCCGCCAGCGCGGGAACCTATATTTTGTATGCCGCGCACATGGCCGCCATGACGCCGGCCACCACGCTGGGCGCAGCCACGCCGGTGGCCATTGGCCTGCCGGGTTTTGGCAGCCCGCCCGGCAACCGGCGTCGCGAAACTCCGCCGGATGACGCCAAAAATGGCAATCAGAAAGCCGGTGCGCCTGCGCAGGTGCCGGCCGCCGACGCCATGACCGCCAAGCAGGTCAACGATGCGGCCGCTTTCATTCGCGGCCTGGCGCAGCAGCGCGGGCGCAATGCCGAATGGGCTGAACGCGCGGTGCGCGAGTCGGTCAGCCTGACAGCCAGCGAGGCGCTGCGCGAAAAAGTGATCGACGTGATCGCCCGCGACGTGCCCGATTTGCTGGCGCAGATCGACGGCCGCACGGTGCGTGTGCAGGGCGTCGAGGTGACGCTGGCCACGCGTGGACTGGATTTCGAGACCGTCCGGCCCGACTGGCGACAGCGCTTGCTGGCGGTGATTGCCAACCCGAGCTTCGCCCTGATCCTGATGATGATCGGCATCTACGGACTGATCTTCGAGTTCATGTCGCCTGGCTTCGGCGTGTCGGGCGTGACCGGCGCCATCTGCCTGTTGCTGGGGCTGTTTGCGCTGCAGATGCTGCCTGTCAACTACGCCGGGCTGGGCCTGGTGCTGCTCGGCATGGCGCTGTTCGCCGCCGAAATGCTGACGCCGGCCTTCGGCGTGCTCGGCATCGGCGGCGCCGTGGCATTCGTCTCCGGCGGCCTGTTGCTGTTCGACCGCGACATTCCCGGTGCCGGCGTGCCGCTTGCGCTGATCATTGGTCTGGCCGCTGCCTCGGCTGCCTTTTTTTTGGTCGGCGGGCGCATGGCGCTGACGGCACGGCGACGCCCGGTGGTTACCGGGCATGAGGAAATGATCGGCGCGCCGGGAAAAGTGCTGGCCGTGGAAAACGATGGCACCGTCTGGGCGCTGGTGCATGGCGAGCGCTGGAAGGTCACCAGTTCCGACCCGCTGGCGTCGGGTCAGCAGGTGCGCGTGGTTGCGCTACGCGGGCTGACACTGGAAGTGCGCGCCCTTGCCGATTCTCCCTTGGCTTCACCGTGAAAGGATTCTGGTCATGATCTTCAACCTCAACTGGGGCCTGGGCGCCGTGCTCCTGCCGCTGCTGCTGATCCTGCTGTTCAGTTCGGTGCGCGTGCTGCGCGAATACCAGCGCGGTGTGGTGTTCCAGCTGGGCCGTTTCTGGCGTGTCAAGGGCCCGGGGCTGGTGCTGGTCATTCCGGGCATCCAGCAGATGGTCCGTGTGGATTTGCGGGTGGTGACGATGGATGTGCCGCCACAGGACGTGATCTCGCGCGACAACGTCTCGGTCAAGGTGAACGCGGTGGTGTTCTTTCGCGTTGTCGATCCACAAAAGGCCATCATCCAGGTGGAGAATTTCCTGATGGCCACCAGCCAGCTGGCGCAGACCACCTTGCGCGTGGTGCTTGGCAAGCACGAACTGGACGAGATGCTGGCCGAACGCGAACGGCTCAACCTGGACGTGCAGAAAATCCTCGATGCCCAAACCGATGCGTGGGGCATCAAGGTCACAAATGTCGAGATCAAGCACATCGACCTGAACGAATCGATGGTGCGGGCCATTGCGCGCCAGGCCGAAGCCGAACGCGAACGCCGCGCCAAGGTCATCCATGCCGAAGGGGAAAAGCAGGCAGCATTTGCGCTGCTGGAAGCCGCACAAATGCTGGCGCAGCAGCCCGAGGCCATGCAGCTGCGCTACCTGCAAACCATGACCCAAGTGGCTGGCGACCGCGCATCGACCATCGTGTTTCCGCTGCCGATGGATTTGCTGGGGCGGATGCTGGGCAAGGACCGGCCAGCGGCGGATCGCAGTTGATGCTGATGTCCGGGGAAAATTACAGAGGTTTTTAATGCCCTGGCGCAATAATCACGGGCGCAAGGCGCTATTAAATATGTAGCGCAGCCAGGCCGCCGAGCAACAGGCCCACGCCTGCCAGGGCAAACATGCCGTACTCCAGCCACTTCTTGCGCGTGAGCAGTGCAATTGCCGCCAGCGCAATCGAGACCTGCAGCACGGTAGTGGCTTGTGCCCAGCGGTGGTGCTGGTGCAACTGCTCGTCAGACGAGTGGTCCCAGGCGATGGCTTCGGCTTCGAGCTTTTCAGCGCTGAGCTTGATCGCGTTCTTTTCCGTTTCGTAGCGGTCAATCCTGCTCTGGTAGGCCACCTTCTTGTCGTCAGGCGCCAGGTCGCGGGCAAATTCGGTCAGTGACTGCTTGGTGCTTTTGGCCTGAAAAAAGCTCCATTGGTTGGCTGCTTCAGTTTTTTTGATGGCGGCCGTGTTTTTGTAAAGGCCGGCATTGGCCTGCGTGGCGCCGCCCTGGTAGGAAAACAGGGCGCCCACCGTGGCGATGATGGCGGTGACGACGGCAATCTGCGCAATCAAGCCGCCGCCTTTGTCGTGGCCGTCATGTCCGCCCTGCGCGGCATGCTCCAGTTCATGGTCGTGCGGGCCGTGTACGTGAAATCCTTGTCCTGACATGCTTATCTTTTCGCTTCTTTTTGATAGGTGACAAAGCTGAATTCCAGCCCGCTGGCGGCAACATGCTTCTCCCGCGCCGCTTCAATCCATGAGGCACCGAGCTGCGGCGCAAACGCATCGCCGTCAAAGTCACGGGCAATCTCGGTGACCTCGATGCGCGCGGCCAGTGGCTCGGCCTGCGCATAGATTTGCGCGCCGCCAATGACCCAGACTTCTTCGCAGGCGCTGCACTGCACCAGCGCGTCGGCCAGGCTGCTGGCGGGTTGCGCGCCGGCTTCACGCCAGTCCGGCTGCCGGGTGATGACCACATTCGTGCGGCCGGGCAGGGGGCGAAAGCGCGCGGGCAGCGAATCCCAGGTCTTGCGGCCCATGAGGACCGGCCAGCCCTGCGTCAGGCGCTTGAAGTGCGCCAGGTCTTCGGGCAGGTGCCAGGGCATGGCGTTTTCCTTGCCGATCACGCCATTCGCTGCGCGGGCGTAGATCAGGTTGATGCGGGGCATGCGGGCCTTGTCCATCAGACGGCTACCGGCGCCTTGATGGCCGGGTGGTGCCGGTAGTCGAGGAATTCGAAGTCCTCGAACTGGTAGTCGAAGATCGAATCGGGCTTGCGTTTGAGGTGGAGCGTCGGGTAGGGCAGAGGTTCACGACCCAGTTGCAGCGCCACCTGTTCTTGATGGTTGCTGTAGATATGGCAGTCGCCGCCGGTCCAGATGAAGTCCCCCACGTCCAGGCCGCACTGCTGCGCGACCATGTGCGTGAGCAGCGCGTAGCTGGCGATGTTGAACGGCACGCCCAGGAAGATGTCGGCGCTGCGCTGGTACAGCTGGCAGCTGAGCCGGCCCTTGCCGCCAGCTTGCGTGGCGGGCGCCACATAGAACTGGAACAGCGCGTGGCAGGGCATCAGCGCCATCTTGCTAAGTTCGGCGACGTTCCAGGCGCTGACGATGATGCGGCGCGAGTCGGGGTTGGATTTTAGGGTCTTGATGACTTCGCTGATCTGGTCGATATGGCCGCCATCCGGCGTGGGCCAGCTGCGCCACTGCACGCCATAGACCGGACCGAGGTCGCCGTCCGGGCGCGCCCATTCGTTCCAGATCGTCACGCCGCGCTCGGTCAGCCAGTGGTTGCTGCTCGAACCCGTCAGGAACCACAGCAGTTCCTGGATGATGGACTTGACGTGAACCTTCTTGGTCGTGACCAGCGGAAAGCCTTCGTTCAGGTCAAAGCGCATCTGGTGGCCAAACACGCTTTTCGTTCCGGTGCCGGTGCGGTCGGCCTTGAGTGCGCCTTGCGTGTCCACAAGGCGCATGAGATCTTCGTATTGGGAGCGAATATGGCGGGTCATGGGAAAAACCAAGGAAAAAAGCCTCGATTATGCCCGCCGCCTGCCGTTTTTACAGTTTCACGATCCGTCCCGGATTCATGATGTTCTGCGGGTCCATTGCGCGCTTGATGGCGTGCATCATCGACAGGGCCACAGGCGACTTGTAGGCCGGAAGCATGTCGGTTTTCAGGCTGCCAACGCCGTGCTCGGCGGAAATCGAGCCGTCAAACCGCGCCACCGAGTCGTACACCAGCGTGTTGACTTCATCTTCGTGGTTTCGCAGGAAGGCATGGGCATCGCCGCCTTCGGGTGCCTGCACGTTGTAGTGCAGGTTGCCGTCGCCCAGGTGGCCGAAGTTCACCAGCCGCACGCCGTCGATGTGCTGACGCAGCAAGGCGTCGGTCGCCGCCACGAACGCAGGAATGCGCGAGACGGCAATCGAAATGTCGTGCTTGATGTTCAGGCCTTCCTCGGCCTGCGCCAGCGGAATGCTTTCGCGGATGTGCCACAGGCCCTTGGCCTGCGACAGGTTTTCGGCCACCACGGCGTCCAGCACGCAGCCTTGGTCAAAGGCCGTTTCCAGCAATTGCTCAAAGCGTGCGCGCGCATGCGCTTCGGATTCGCTGTCGGAGTTTTCCAGCAGCACAAAATAGGGAGCCCCCACGCTCCCCACTGCGTGTGGTTCGCTGCCCCCCGAGGGGGCTGGCCTGGCTTGGGGCGGCCCGGCGCTGGCGGCCGGAGCCCCCACGCTCCCCACTGCGTGTGGTTCGCTGCCCCCCGAGGGGGCTGGCCTGGCTTGGGGCGGCCCGGCGCTGGCGGCCGGAGCCCCCACGCTCCCCACTGCGTGTGGTTCGCTGCCCCCCGAGGGGGCTGGCCTGGCTTGGGGCGGCCCGGCGCTGGCGGCTGACGCGTCAAAAAAGGGCACGCGCAGTTGGGGGAAGTGTTTGTCCACTAGGCTCAGGGCGAACTGGCCCATCACTTCGAAACCGGTCAGGCTCGCGCCGAGGTGCTGGTGCGCCAGGCCGAGCAGCGTCACGGCCGCGTCCATCGACGGCAGGGCAGCCCACGCGGTCAGCCGCGCGGCCGGCTGCGGGTACAGCTTGAGCGTGGCGGCGGTGATGATGCCCAGCGTGCCTTCGCTCCCGACGAACAGATCGCGCAGGTCATAGCCGGTGTTGTCCTTGCGCAAGCCCGACAGGCCGTGCCAGATCTCGCCCTGGGCATTGACTACTTCGAGCCCCAGGCACAGGTCGCGCGCATTGCCGTAGCGCAGCACCTGCGTGCCGCCGGCATTGCTGGCCAGGTTGCCGCCAATGGTGCAACTGCCTTCGGCGGCCAGGCTCAGCGGAAACAGGAAGCCGGCTTTTTCAGCCGTCTGCTGCAGGGTTTGCAGGATGCAGCCGGCCTCGACGGTGACGGTCAGGTTGGCCGCGTCGATGGCGCGCACCGCGTTCATGCGCTGCAGGCTCAGCACCACCTGCGTGCCGGATTCGTCAGGCACCGAACCGACCACCAGGCCGGTGTTGCCGCCCTGCGGCACCAGGCTGGTGCCGGCGGTGGCACAGGCCTTGACGATGGCCGCCACCTCTTGCACGCTGGCCGGTCGCACCACGGCCAGCGCCTTGCCCTGCGACCGCTTGCGCCAGTCCTGGGTGTAGGCGCTCAGGTCGCCATCACACAGCACATGGGTCGCCCCGGTGATCTGGCGCAGGGTGTCGAGAAGGTCGGGTTGTGTCGTCATGGTGCAATGTCGCCAGCAAGGGCAGCAGAGGGCAGGTTTTTGAAGCGCAAGCGCACATGCTGCGCGCAGGCGATGAACAGCAGCAGGCACAGCAGCACTTCCACCATGGCCAGGTAGTTGCCTGGCGCGCGGTCGCTCCAGGCGCGCACCACGCCTTCGGTGAAGTACAGCCAGACCATCAGGCTGACCCAGCGGTAGGTGTACATGCGGTTCTTCCAGATCCCGGCCAGCGGGATGACCAGCGGCAGCACTTTGAGCGCCAGCAGCGAGCCGCCGGGGCGTATTGGGGCGAGCCACATTTCCCAGGCCAGGCCCAGCACAATCAGTCCGGCCAGGCTGCCCAGGGCCAGCAGGCGTGTCATTTCAATTTGGTTTGCTTTGTTCATCTTGGTCTTTAAGGGCAATGGCATGATACCGGGGATGAAATTTCCGCCCGCGCTTGAGGCCTTGCTCGTTGACCTGTCGCATTTTCCGTGGCGTGACACCGCCATCACCCTGCGCAACCGCTTCCGTGAAGACCGCATGGGGCTGACCGCCAGCAGCCTGACCTTCACCACCTCGATTGCGCTGGTGCCTTTTTTCACCGTGGCACTGGCCGTTTTCACCGCGTTCCCGATGTTTTCCACACTGCAGGCGGCGCTGCAGGCCTGGCTGGTCAGAAGCCTGATTCCCGACAACATTTCGCGTCAGGTGCTGGGCTACCTGACGCAGTTCAGCGGCGAAGCCAACAAGCTGGGCGGCGCCGGCCTGGCGGTGTTGCTGGTCACGGCGATTGCGCTGATCCTGACCATCGACCGCACGCTGAACAGCATCTGGCGTGTTCGCAAGCCCCGGCCGCTGGCGCAGCGGGTGCTGATCTACTGGGCGGCTGTCACGCTCGGGCCGCTGGTGCTGGGCGCCAGCCTGGCGGTGACATCGTATGTGGTGTCGGCCTCCAGCGGCCTGGTCGGCGCCTTGCCGGTCAGCGTGCGCTTCGTGCTCGATGTGGCGCAGTTTTTCCTGGTAGCCGGCGCCATGGCCGCGCTGTACCGCTATGTGCCCAACACCTATGTCAAATGGGGCCATGCCTTTGCCGGCGGCCTGTTCGTGGCGGCGGGGCTGGAGATCGGCAAGAAAGTCCTTGGCGCCTACCTGACGGCGGTGCCGACCTATTCACTGGTCTATGGCGCTTTTGCGGCCTTGCCGATCCTGCTGGTGTGGATTTATGTCTCCTGGGTGATTGTGCTGATGGGCGCGGTCATCACCGCCTACCTGCCCAGCCTGATGGCCGGTGTCTCGCGGCGCGGCAGCGCACATGGCTGGCAGTTCCAGCTGGCCATCGAAGTGTTGCAGCATTTGCACCAGGCTCGTGGCACGGCGCGCATGGGTCTGAACATTGCCGAACTCGGCGAATGGCTCGAAGTCGACGGACTCCAGCTGGAGCCGGTGCTGGAAACGCTGGTTGAACTCGACTGGATCGGCCAGCTCAACGATGCCGAGGGAAACGCCGCGTCGCGCTACCTCCTGCTGGTGGAGCCTGGCAGCACGCCGCTGGCGCCGCTGATGCAGCAATTGCTGCTCGACCGCGCGCCTTCGGTCCATAATTTATGGGAAAAAGCCGGTTGGCGCACGCTGCAACTGCACGATGCGCTATGAAAACATGAGCAAACCGATTCCTGGCTTGCAGCCTTATTTCAACCCGGTTTAACGCATGAACGATTCCGATCCATCTGCCGCCCAGTCTTTGCCAGCCACCGACGTGACCTGGATCGTCTGCCTGTGCGCGGACTGGTGCGGCCTGTGCCGTGATTACGAAACCCTTTTTACCCAGATGGCCGCGCGCTACCCGGCCTTCAGGTTTGCCTGGCTGGATATTGAAGACCAGTCCGGCCTGGTGGGCGACATCGACGTGGAAACCTTCCCGACGGTGCTGATGGCCGATGCGCAGGGCACGCAGTTTTTTGGTCCCTTGACGCCGCAGGCCAACACGCTGGCGCGGCTGCTTGATTCACTCCAAAGCGCCAGCCTGCGAGCGGCCCCCCTGGCGCTGGCGACACGGCAATTGCTCGATGCGCTGCAAGCAGCGCCTGAACTCTGGATCAACGCTTCAGACATGTAAATCCAGGTAAGGGCGATGTCCGATTGGCAGCAGGCCTTGCACCGGGCCGCGGGCAGTGCTAAACCCGTAAGCGGCGAATCTGCTCACGCAACTGACCCCGGAAGCCGGTCGGTTTTGCCCCTTGCTGTTGTGCGATGCGTGCATTCCGCCGGAACACAAGGAAGGATACAGCCATGAAAAACCTGCCATCCGCGCAAATCGATGCGCTCAAAAACGGCGTTCAGGGAACGGTCATTCCTGCCGGCGACCCGGCCTACGACAGCGCCCGCCAGGTCTGGAACGCGATGATCGACAGGCACCCCGCCGCCATCGTCCGCTGCGCCGGCACAGCCGACGTGGTCCATGCGGTGAATTTCGCCCGAGACCAGGGGCTGCCGCTGGCCCTTCGCGGCGGCGGACACAACATTGCCGGCAGCGCGGTGTGCGATGACGGCATCGTCATCGACCTGTCCCAGATGAAGGCTGTTCAGGTTGATGCCCCCGCGCGGCGCGCCCGCGTCGAAGGCGGCGCCACGCTGGCCGATTTCGACGCCGCCGCCCAGGCGCACGGCCTGGCGACGCCGCTCGGCATCAACTCGACCACCGGCGTGGCCGGCCTGACGCTGGGTGGCGGCTTCGGTTGGCTCAGCCGGAAGTACGGCATGACGATCGACAGCCTGGCGTCGGCCGACGTGGTGACGGCCACCGGCGAGGTGCTGCACGCCAGCGCCACCGAGCAGCCCGACCTGTTCTGGGCGCTGCGCGGCGGCAGCGGCAATTTTGGCGTCGTGACGCAGTTTGACTTTCACCTGCATCCGGTCGGCCCCCAGGTGCTGGCCGGCCTGATCGTCTTTGCGTTTGCCGAGGCGAAAGCGGTGCTGCGGCAGTACCGCGAATTTGCCGCGCAGGCGCCCGACGAGCTGTCGGTGTGGACGGTAATGCGCAAGGCGCCGCCGCTGCCTTTCCTGCCGCCAAGCGTCCACGGGCAGGAGGTAATTGTGCTGGCGCTGCTGTACACCGGCGACCCGGCGCAGGGCGAATCGCTCGTCAAGCCGCTGCACGCATTCGGCACGCTGCTCGGCGCGCATGTCGGCGCCATGCCCTATGCAGACTGGCAAAAAGCCTTCGACCCGCTGCTGACGCCTGGAGCCCGCAACTACTGGAAATCGCACAATTTTTCGGAACTCCCGGATGGGCTGTTCGATGCTGTCATCGCCGCCATCGGGACGCTGCCATCGCCGCAGTGCGAGATATTTTTTGGCGCCCTTGGCGGCGCCACCATGCGGCCCGCGCCGGGCGCCACCGCTTACGCCCACCGGGACGCGCGCTTCGTCATGAACGTTCACGGCCGCTGGGATGACGCTGCCGATGACGCGCGCTGCATGGCCTGGGCGCGCGACTTCTTCAAGGCCTCGGCGCCCTTTGCCAGCGGCGGCGTGTATGTCAATTTCCTGACCGACGACGAGGGCGACCGGGTGAAGGCCGCCTATGGCCAGAACTATGAGCGGCTGGCACAGGTCAAGCGCCGCTACGACCCGGCCAATTTGTTCAGCACCAACCAGAACATCCGGCCCGCCTGAGCGCAACCCTGGCGCTTGCAGGCGCCGGGCGCATCCTGATGATTCTTGTGGGTTGGTACCCGGGTCGGCGTTTCGGGACCGCCGCTGGCCTGTGGATGCCGAAGGTCTCGCTGACAGGAAGAAAAACCATGAAAACCTATATTGCCCTTTGCCATTTCACCGACCAGGGAATGCGCAGTGTGAAGGACACCACGAAACGCGCCGATGCCGTCAGAGAGTTGGCAAAAAAATTCGGCGCCAGCATGAGCCAGCTCTACTGGACATCGGGCCCGTATGACCTCGTGGCGGTCATCGAAGCCGACGACGAGGAGTCTGCCAACGCGTTCGGCCTGAGCATAGGTGCTGCCGGCAACATCCGGACCGAGATGCTGCGGGCGTTTTCAAAAGAGGAAATGAACGCCATTCTGGGCAGGATGGCATAGCCTTTCTTGCCTGCCCGGGCCGTTTGCCGGCTGGCCATGCCATCGTTTGCTGGCAGTTTTTGGCTGTTCCGGGAGGCGGTTGTGCATGCTATCCAGCGCACCCGCTACCATGATCCTGCCCGTCATCGCCCTATAAACGCACCAGGGAATTTTATAAAAACAGGCCCTCCGCGCAAGGAGGAATTGCATGTGAAGCTATTGAATCAGTAGCAAAATAATGTCGGTGCGTCGGTTTTTTATCCGCAAGGGGCTGGCCTGGCAGCCAGTCATGCCTGGCGTGTATGGCGCGCCCGGTGGCGCGTCACTTCGGCACTGCGCAGGGCCGCATGCTTGGTGGTCCGGCCAGCCATTCGTTCGCGCCACATTTTGAACGACGAGCGCTTGAGCTGGCGCCGCATCAACGCAATGACTGCCGACTCGTTCAGGCCAAACTGCACGGCGATGGACTCGAAGGGCGTGCGGTCTTCCCAGGCCATTTCAATGATGCGGGAAATGTCGGCGGCGTCGGGCGGTGTGCCATGGGCCAGCAACGGGTTCATGGTTTTAAAAAATCCCGGATCGCAAACAGGGTCTGATCGGGCGCTTCGGTCATCTGGTGATGACCGACGGGCAGGCTGACCAGTTGAACGTCCTTGCCTGCATTGCGTGCAGCGGCAATCAGTCCTTGCGCGGCTTTGGGTTGCGTCATCTGGTCTTGCGCGCCCAGTACAAACAGCACCGGGCAGGTGATGGCCTGAATCGCGGCCTCGCCGTTGGCATAGCTGTCGCAGGCCTTGAAGCCCCGGTGGAACACGTTGACCTGGAGGTTGCTGGCCAGCACACGGCGGCCCAGCGCCATGCCAGCGCCATAGACCCAGGTGCCCGGACCCATGCCGGAGGGCGGTGGTGCCAGCGTGCTGCGCGAGAACACATTGACCAGTTTCAAAGCCTTCAATGGCTCATTTAGCGACGCCTCCAGCAGCGCAGGCGACACCTTCATCGGAAAGGCGGTGCCGACCAGCACCAGGTGGCTGATGCGGTCTTTCAGCCTTGACGCGGCTTCAAGCGCAATCAGCGAGCCCCAGCTGTGACCCACCAGCGCGGCGCGTTCCACGCCGGCCGCTTCAAGCAGTGCGGCAACGAAACCAGCCGCTTCCTCGACGGAAGAGGGCGCTTCGCCTGCGCTGCGGCAGTGGCCGGGCAAATCGACGGCCAGCACGTTCCAGCCGTGGTGCGCCAGGTAGCGGCTTTGCAGGCTCCAGACGCTGTGGTCATTGAGCACGCCGTGGATGAAAACAACCGTGGGCTGCTTTGCATCGAACGGCTTGCCGCCGGTGTACCCATAGGTCTTGGCGCCATTGACGAGATGTTCCATGGTCAAGCCCCCGCTTTCTCGGCCACTTTCAAGGCGCGCTTGAGGTCGTCGATCAGGTCGTCCGGGTCTTCCAGGCCGATGGACAGGCGGATCGTTCCCTGCGTGATGCCGGCGCCCGCCAGCGCCTCATTGCTCATGCGGAAATGTGTGGTGCTGGCCGGGTGGATCACCAGGCTGCGGCAGTCGCCGACATTGGCCAGGTGGCTGAAGACCTTGAGCCCCTCGACAAACGCCTTGCCCTGTTCCCGGCTGCCTTTGAGGTCAAAGCTGAACACCGAGCCAGCGCCGCGCGGCAACAGTTTTTTGGCCAGCGCATGGCTGGCGTGCGATGCGAGCAGCGGATGGCCGACGCGCGACACGAACGGATGGTTTGCCAGGAAGTCCACCACCTTTTCGCTGTTGCTCATGTGGCGCGCCATGCGCAGCGGCAGGGTTTCGATGCCCTGCAATATCAGCCAGGCGGTGTGCGGGCTCATGCAGGCGCCGAAGTCGCGCAGGCCCTCGCGGCGCGCGCGCAGCAAAAAGGCGCCGACGGTGCTTTCCTCGCTGAACACCATGTTGTGAAAGCCGTCGTAGGCCTCGGTCAGTTCGGCGAACTTGCCGGACTGGTCCCAGTCGAAGCTGCCGCCGTCGACGACCAGCCCGCCAATCACCGTGCCGTGGCCGCTCAGGAACTTGGTCGCCGAGTGGTAGACCAGGTCGGCGCCGTGCTCGAACGGCTTGATCAGCCAGGGCGAGGTCAGCGTCGAATCGACCAGCAGCGGCACCTGCGCTTCATGTGCCACGGCCGCCACCGTTGCGATGTCCAGCACTTCAAGGCCCGGATTGCCGACGGTTTCACCAAAAAAGAGCTTGGTGTGGGGCCGCACCGCCGCGCGCCAGCCGTCGATGTCCCCGGGCTTGACAAAGGTGGTGTCGATGCCAAAGCGGCGCAGCGTGTAGTGCAGCAAGTTCTGGCTGCCGCCGTACAGGGCGGTGCTGGCGACGATGTGCGAGCCGGCGCCCATCAGCGTGGCAATGCTCAGGTGCAACGCGGCCTGGCCGCTGGCTGTAGCAATCGCGCCGATGCCGCCCTCCAGCGCCGAGATGCGCTGCTCCAGCACCGCGTTGGTCGGGTTGCTGATGCGCGAGTACACATGGCCGGCGCGCTCCAGGTTGAACAGGCTGGCCGCATGGTCGCTGGACTCGAAAACGAAGGACGTGGTCAGGTGGATCGGCACGGCGCGCGCGCCGGTGGCCGGGTCGGGCGCGGCGCCTGCGTGCAGCGCCAGGGTGTCGAAACCGGGGTCTGAATAACCGGGCATGAATGAAGTCTCCAGTGCAAAAAAGCTGATTTTTCAAGCGCACCCGGCCACTTCCGGGACAAGGGGTGAAAGGGCAGGGGCAAAAGCAGAGAGCGTCGAGATAATCGTTACCCTTGGTGAAGGCATTGTGGGCTATATTCAAAGCCGATTTCCACCCTGACTGGCCGTACTGCGTCACGGCGGGGACCATGAAACACATGCTGGCGCAGTCGCTGCTGCCAGAACCACCTAGGAAAAACGATGAAGGTAGCAGACATCCTGCGGGTAAAAGGCAACACGCTCTACACCGTCCAGCCTGATGAGCCGCTGGCCAAGGCCGCCGACATCATGGCCGAGAAAGACATCGGCTCGCTTGTCGTCATGGAACATGGCGACCTGGCCGGCATGCTGACCTTTCGCGAGGTGATTGTCTGCATCGTGAACAATGGCGGCGAAATTGGCCGCACGCTGGTGCGCAAGGCGATGGACGACCATCCGATGACCTGCACGCCCGACACCGAGATCGACGAGGTGCGCCGCATGATGCTGGAACGCCATGCACGCTACATGCCGGTGATGAGCCAGCGCATGCTGATGGGCGTGATCAGTTTCTACGACGTGGCCAAGGCCGTGGTGGACAGCCAGAATTTTGAAAACAAGATGCTCAAGGCCTACATCCGTGACTGGCCTGCCGAAAGCGATGCGGATCGCGACTGACACTCTGGGCTGGTTTGAACCCCGGAAAAACACTCTGGGATAATCACCGCCATGAGCGGCAATACCTTTGGAAATCTCTTCGCAGTCACCAACTTTGGTGAATCCCACGGCCCGGCCATCGGCTGCGTGATCGACGGCTGCCCGCCGGGCATGCTGCTGTCCGAGGCCGATATCCAGGGCGACCTGGACCGGCGCCGGCCCGGCACCAGCCGCCACGTCACCCAGCGCAACGAGCCCGACGCGGTCGAAATCCTGTCGGGCGTGTACCAGGGCATAACCACTGGCACGCCCATCTGCCTGCTGATCAAGAACACCGACCAGCGCAGCAAGGACTACGGCAACATCCTGGACACCTTCCGGCCTGGCCATGCCGACTACACCTACCTGCACAAATACGGCCTGCGCGACCCGCGCGGCGGCGGCCGCTCGTCGGCCCGTCTGACCGCACCCATGGTGGCGGCAGGCGCCGTCGCCAAGAAATGGCTGCTTGCGCAGTACGGCACCACCTTTCGCGGCTGCATGGCGCAGATCGGCGAGGCGGTGATTCCATTCGAGTCGTGGGAGCATGTGCCGAACAACCCGTTTTTTGCCCCCAGCGCCGACGTGTCCCACCTTGAAAACTACATGGACGCATTGCGCAAGGCTGGCGATTCGTGCGGCGCGCGCATCCGTGTGGTGGCCTGCGGCGTGCCGGTCGGCCTGGGCGAGCCCCTGTTCGACAAGCTGGATGCCGACATTGCCTTTGCCATGATGGGCATCAATGCGGTCAAGGGCGTGGAAATCGGCGCCGGTTTTGGTGCGGTGACGCAGCGCGGCACCACCCACGGCGATTCGCTGACGCCTGAAGGCTTCCTGTCGAACAATGCGGGCGGCGTGCTTGGCGGCATCAGCACCGGCCAGGACCTGGAAGTGTCGATTGCCATCAAGCCGACCAGCTCCATCATCACGCCGCGCCAGTCCATCGACATCCACGGCCGGCCGGCCGAGGTGATGACCAAGGGCCGGCACGACCCCTGCGTCGGCATTCGCGCCACGCCGATTGCCGAAGCCATGCTGGCGCTGGTCGTCATGGAACACGCCCTGCGCCAGCGCGCGCAATGCGGCGATGTGAAGATTGGTACGCCGGACATCACGCGCAGCCGGGCTTGAGCGGACAAGGTTGACGCTCCCACCGACGCTGGCAGTTCTGGGGCAGAAGCGGGGAATTTGACTACACCACGGAAAAAGTCAGTGCCGTAGATTGAACCTTTTGATCCTTCAAAAGGAATTCATGGCAAACACCCCATCGCTTTCATTGCCGGAAAACGGCGCCAAGGCCGTTGTTGACAAGCAGCGCAGCATCCAGCAGCAGCAGGACGGCAAAGACGCCACGAAATCCAAAAAAGCCAGTGGTTCAGAAACTAAAAAGCAGCCTGTCCAGGCCGGCCCGTCCCGGCAGCCTGCGCCGCCGCTGCCCGCGCAGCACCTCGAAAAACCGGGGCTTGAAGCCGACATGCAGTTGCAGCCCCGGTTCATGGCCGAAGGCTACAAGGGCAGCGGCAAGCTCGACGGGCTGACCGCGCTGGTGACCGGCGGCGATTCGGGAATCGGCCGCGCCGTCGCCGTACTGTTTGCCCGCGAAGGGGCCGACGTGGCGATCTTTTACCTGAACGAACATGTGGACGCCGAGGAAACCAAGCGCTGCGTCGAGGCCGAGGGCCGGCGCTGCCTGTTGATGGCTGGCGACGTGAAGGACGCCGCCTTCTGCCGCACCGTGGTCGAGAAAACCGTCAGCACCTTCGGCAAGCTCGACATCCTGGTGAACAACGCCGCTTTCCAGGAACATGCCGACTCGCTCGAAGACCTGACCGAAGAGCGCTTTGACGAAACCCTGCGCACCAACGTCTATGGCTATTTCCACATGGCCAAGGCCGCGCTGCCGCACCTTCGGCGCGGGTCGTGCATCATCAACACCGGCTCCGTCACGGGGCTGGAAGGCAGTTCCCAACTGCTCGATTATTCGGCGACCAAAGGCGCGATTCATGCCTTCACGAAGGCGCTGGCCAGCAACCTCATCGACAAGGGCATTCGCGTCAATGCGGTGGCACCCGGCCCGGTGTGGACGCCGCTGAATCCGGCGGACAAGGACGCCAAGTCGATCCGGAAATTCGGCGCGGCCACCGATATGAAGCGCCCGGCACAGCCGGAGGAGTTGTCGCCCGCCTATGTGTTCCTGGCCTCGCCTGTGTGCGCCAGCTACATCACCGGCATCGTGTTGCCGATAACAGGCAGCGTCGGGGCTTGAGGACGCTGTTTTTTTCACCAAGTTTTCATCACTTCTTGGTTCGTACAGTCAAAAAAGCTGAATGCAACTCATACCGTCGCCTTGAAAAGGCCGCTTTTTCTGAGTCTCTGCCTTGCAAATGGACGACTTTCATTTTGGCTTTCCTGTGCCCTTGCGCCTTGGGTCGAGGCGCGGCAGGAACTGCCAACCAGCGCCGATAATTGCAGTTTTCCTCCAGAGGCCGATCCCAATTCAATGCGTCGTGTCCTTACCCCTTTTTGCGCCGGCACAAGCATGTCACGCCATGCGGCGGCGCCTGTCACACGGCACCCGAAGTGCAATGCCCCGGCCTTGAACAGGTATTGAGCCATGCTGAAATTTTTAGTCGATGAACGCGAGGTGGAATTGAGTGCCATCCGGGCGCAGGGCGCTGGCGGGCAAAACGTCAACAAGGTCTCAAGCGCGGTGCATCTCCGGTATGACATCGTTGCTTCATCGCTGCCCGACGAGATCAAGGAACGCCTGCTGTGCTTGAGCGACAGCCGCATCACGCGGGAAGGCGTGCTGGTGCTCAAGGCGCAGCAGCACCGCACACAGGAGATGAACCGGGCCGATGCGCTGGACCGCCTGCAGCAGGTCATCGACGGCGTGTCCAATCCGCCCAAAGCCCGGCGCGCCACCAAACCCACTTACGGCTCCCGGCAGCGCCGGCTTGAAGGCAAAAGCCAGCGCTCTGCCACCAAGGAATCGCGCGGCAAGGTGAACAAGGAATAAGTGCTGCCAGCAGGACTGATTCACTGTGTTACTGATAGTTGCCCGCGCTCATGCACAGAGCGCTGGTGCTTGATTTGTTGTGACTTTTTTCTCGCTGCGCGCCGACATCCCGATGCTCGGTAACGGCGGTGGCGGCTGCTGTCAGCGTGGGCGCATCCAGATCCAGAAACCGGGAAGCGTTGAATAAAACGAAACAAACCGATACTGCCGCGAGACGACCGGCAGGGCTTTCCCAAGCGCCATGACAATGTTGTTGAATCCGTTCCCACAGCAAGGAAAACACAGCCTGAAACCTTGGATCAAACGCACCTGTCCGGCGCTTCTCTGCAGCCTGGCCGCACGGACTGGCCCATGCGGCATTCCCCTGAAAGAAGACGATGGAATTGAATCTGGAAATTGTCACCACGCCCTTGCGCCCGGCTGCCACGGTGGTCATGCTGCGCGATGCGTCGGCAGGGCTGGAGGTTTTCCTGATGAAACGCCATGCCTTGTCCGACGTGCTGGGCGGCGCCTATGTCTTTCCAGGTGGCAAGGTCGACGCGGCTGATGCCGAACTGGACATGGCCGCGCATCTGGACCAGCCTTTGCCGGTGCTGCATGCCGGACTGAACGAGGCCGACATCAGCGAACGCACGGCGGGCGGGCTCTATGTGGCTGCCTTGCGGGAAGCCTTTGAAGAGTCCGGCGTATTGATGGCGCAAGGCATTGCAAGCCCGGGCGTTGACTGTTCCCGGGCAGCCGCACTGTTGCGCGAAGGCCATGGGTTCAACACGGTGCTGGCGCAAATGGGGCTGCGCCTGCAGACCCGAAGCCTCGTGCCCTGGTCGCGCTGGATCACGCCCACAGCGCCATCGGTCATGAACAAGCGCTTCGACACCCGGTTTTTTGTGTCCGCCGTTCCCGCCGGGCAGTTGGCAGTTCACGACAACCATGAAACCACCGACAGCATCTGGCTCAGTCCCCGCACTGCGCTGCAGCAGTATTGGGCAGGCCAGATCGCGCTGGCGCCGCCGCAAATCATGAGTCTGGCACACCTGGCGCGCCATGTCAGTGTGGACAGCGTGATGGCGCAAGCCCGCAGCCGCCTGCCGCCGTTGATCCAGCCCGAGCCGTTTGACATGGAAGAGGGCCGGGTGATTTGTTACCCCGGCGATGTGCGCCACTCGGTGCGCGCACTGGCCATGCCCGGACCGACGCGGCTGTATTTCCATGTCGGCAACAAGCGCTTTGAGCCTGTCGGCGGTTTCGACAGCCTGTTTGATTGACGCCGCTGTGTTTCGGCGTGAAGGTATAAACAGGCGATGACCTTTGAATCCACTGTTCGATTGCCGCCGGAGGCACAAGCGCTCCTGCAAACCGCAACGCGTATGGAAACACCTTGTGGCACGGGCACCATGGTCTGGCATCTGTGGGGCAAGGCGACCCGCCATCCGGCCCTGGCACCAGTGGTGTTGCTGCATGGCGGCAGCGGCAGCTGGACGCACTGGCTGCGCAACATTGGCGCGCTCGCCGATTCCGGGCGCTGGGTGCTGGTGCCTGACTTGCCGGGCTTTGGCGAGTCTGACATGCCCCTGCACGGCACGGACGCCGATGCGCTTCCCGGTCCCGTCGAGCAGGGGCTGCAATGCATTTTGGGCGACGCGGCCTGCGATCTGGTGGGATTTTCTTTTGGCGGCATGGTCGCCGGTTTTATCGCCGAGCAGTTTTGTGAGCGTGTGGCACGCCTGGTGCTGGTCGGTGTGCCGGGCTTGGGCATCGCGCCGGAAAAAGCGATCCGGCTCAATGCCTGGCGGCACCTGGCGGAGCCCGCCCAGCGCAATGCAGTGCACCGCCGCAACCTGGCCGCGCTGATGCTGCTTCACCCGGAGTCCATCACCGAACTGGCCTTGCGCCTGCAGGTGGCGAACGTGCTGCGCGACCGGATGAAAGGACGCAGCCTGTCGCGTACCAATGTGCTCGCCCGGTCACTGGCGCAATTGAAATGCCCGGTGCATGCCATTTACGGCCGTGAAGACGCGCTGTACCGGGGAATGATGGAGTGCTTGGCGCCGGTGTTGCGGCTGGCGCCCGGTTTCAGGGCTTTGACGCTGGTTGACGCGGCAGGGCACTGGGTCCAGTTCGAGCGGGCAGAAGCTTTTGACGAAGCGCTTGTAGCCCTACTCAACGTGAACCCATAGGCAGCAAGCGGCTTATTTCTCGATCGCCAGCAATTCGACTTCAAACGTCAGCGTGGCATTCGGGGGCACTGCATTGCCTGCACCGCGATCCCCATAGGCCGTGGCCGGTGGGCAGGTCAATGTCGCCTTGCCGCCAACCTTGATCTTTTGCATGCCTTCGGTCCAGCAGGGCACCACGCGGTTCAGCGGGAACGAGGCAGGCTGGCCGCGCTTGATCGAGCTGTCAAATTCCTTGCCATCGGCCAGCGTGCCGCGGTAGTGGACCTTGACGGTGTCCGATGCCTTGGGCTGGGCGCCCGTGCCATCGACCGTGTGGACAATCTTCACGCCCGAGGGCAGGGTTTCAGGCGGCGCCACGGCCAAGGCGCCGGTAGCAAAAGCGGCGAAGGCGAGCAGGGAGAGGATTGATTTCATGGATGTCTGTGTGAATTGTTGAAGTGCGCATTGTCAATCAATGCAGACCGCATGACTGCGCAGGATGCGGTCAGCTTTCAATCGCTGGCCTCAAGCGTAGTCCGCCACCGGGATGCAGCTGCATGACAGATTGCGGTCGCCATAGACGTTGTCCACCCGGCCGACCGGCGGCCAGTATTTCACTGCTTTCAGGCTGACCAGCGGGAAGGCGCCGGTTTCGCGTGAATACGGCCGGTCCCACTCAGCGCCCAACAGGCTGGCTGCCGTGTGCGGCGCATGTTTGAGCGGGTTGTTGTCCTGCGGCCAGTGGCCGCTTTCTACCTGACGAATCTCTTCGCGGATGGCGATCATGGCGTGAATGAAGCGGTCCAGCTCGGCCAGGGTTTCGCTTTCGGTGGGTTCGACCATCAGCGTTCCGGGCACCGGGAAGCTGAGCGTTGGCGCATGAAAGCCGTAGTCCATCAGCCGTTTGGCCACGTCTTCGGCTGTCACGCCGCTGGTTTCCTTCAGCGGGCGCAGGTCCAGGATGCATTCGTGCGCGACATGGCCGTTTTCACTGGCATACAGCGTCGGGTAATGGTCTTTCAACCGTGCGCTGATGTAGTTGGCGCTCAGGATCGCCACTTCGGTCGTCTGTTTCAGCCCCTCGGGGCCCATCATGCGGCAGTACATCCAGCTGATCGGCAACACCGCCGCATTGCCCAGGGGTGCGGCTGAGATGGCCCCCACGCTTTTCACTGCGTGCAATGCGCTGCCCCCCGGGGGGGCTGTTTCACCTTGGGGCGGCCCGGCGGTGAAACCGGCTCCCCCGCCGCGCAAGCCTGCCGTGGCATGGCCGGGCAGGTAGGGCACCAGGTCTGCCACCACACAGACCGGACCGACGCCGGGTCCCCCGCCGCCGTGCGGAATGCAGAAGGTCTTGTGCAAATTGAGGTGGCTCACGTCGCCGCCAAACTCGCCCGGCGCAGCGGTGCCGACCAGCGCATTCATGTTGGCGCCATCGACATAGACCCGGCCGCCGTGTGCATGCACCAGCTCGCAGAGTTCCTTGACATGCGTCTCAAACACGCCGTGGGTGCTCGGATAGGTGATCATCACGCAGGCCAGCTTGTCGCTGTGCTTTTCGCACTTGGCCTTCAGGTCGGCCATGTCGACATTGCCTTGCGCGTCGCAGGCGGTGACGACCACTGTCATGCCGGCCATCTGGGCGCTGGCCGGGTTGGTGCCGTGGGCTGACGAGGGAATCAGGCAGATGTTGCGTTGGCCCTGGCCGTTGGCTTCAAGGTAGGCCTTGATCACCAGCAAACCCGCGTATTCCCCCTGCGAGCCGGCATTGGGCTGCAGACTGATGCCGGCGTAGCCTGTGGCCGCGCACAGCCAGTCGCGCAGTTGCCGGTCGAGTTCGGCATAACCCCGTAGCTGGTCCTGCGGTGCAAACGGGTGGATGTTGGCAAATTCCGGCCAGGTGATGGGAATCATCTCGCTGGTGGCGTTGAGCTTCATGGTGCAACTGCCCAGCGGAATCATGCTGCGGTCCAGCGCCAGGTCCTTGTCGCTGAGCTTGCGGATGTAGCGCAGCATGCTGGTTTCGGAATGGTGGGTGTTGAACACCGGATGCGTCAAAAATTCACTGGTGCGACGCAGCTCCGCAGGAATCAGCAACTCGATGCCTTGCTCGAAGTTGCTCACCACTGGCAACGTCTGGCCGGGCTTGGCGAAAAAGGACCAGAGCAGTTCGATGTCCGAACGGCTGGTGGTCTCGTCAAGCGACACGCCCAGATGATTTTTCAAGCGAAATCTAAGGTTGGCGCAAGACTGGCGTGCGCGTTCAGCTATAGAATTAGTAGCATCTCCGGTTTTGACGGTGACCGAATCAAAGGCGCCCTTGTTCGTGATTTCGAAGCCCATCTGGCGCAGGCCCTGCACAAAGATCGCCGTGTAGGTGGCCACGCGCCGGGCAATCCGCGTCAAGCCCTGCGGGCCGTGGTAGACCGCATACATGCTGGCCATCACGGCGGGCAGTACCTGCGCCGTGCAGATATTGGAGGTGGCCTTTTCACGGCGGATGTGCTGCTCACGGGTTTGCAGCGCCAGCCGGTAGGTCGGATGGCCGTGCGTATCGACGCTGACGCCCACCAGGCGGCCTGGCAGCGAGCGTTTGAATTCATCGCGGCAGGCCAGGTAGGCGGCATGCGGACCGCCATTGCCCATCGGCATGCCGAAGCGCTGTGTGCTGCCCAGCACGATGTCCGCATCCCATTCGCCGGGCGGCTGAAGCAGCGTCAGCGCCAGCAGGTCGGCGGCCACGCACAGGGCTGCGCCATTGGCGTGCGCCACTCCCGCCAGCGGCCGCAGGTCGTGAATGGTGCCGCTGGTGGCCGGGTACTGGGCCAGCACACCGAAGTAGTCGCCCTCTGCCATCAACTGGGGCAGGGTAGCCGACAGGGTGCTGACCTTTACCTCGATGCCCAGCGGCCTGGCGCGCGTCTGGATGACTTCAATGGTTTGCGGGTGGCAGTCGCCGGCCACGATGAACACATGGCTTTTACTCTTGACGCTGCGCTTGGCCAGCGTCATGGCTTCGGCGGCGGCGGTGGCTTCGTCAAGCATCGACGCATTCGCCATCGGCATGCCGGTCAGGTCGCAGACCATGGTCTGGAAGTTGATCAGCGCTTCCATGCGGCCCTGCGAAATTTCGGCCTGGTAAGGCGTGTAGGCGGTGTACCAGGCGGGGTTCTCCAGCACATTGCGCAGGATCACGCCCGGCGTGTAGGTGCCGTAATAGCCCTGGCCGATGAAGCTCTTGAACACCTTGTTCTTGGCCGCCATCGCCTTGAGTTGCTTGAGCGCGGCCGCTTCGGAAACCGGTGGCGGAATCGCCATGGCGCTGCTGCGGGCGATCGAGGGCGGCACGATGCCGTCGATCAACGCCCGGCGCGAGCTGGAGCCGACCACGCTGAGCATGTGGACTTCATCCGCCTCGTCAATGCCGATGTGCCGGGCAATGAATTCGGAAGGGTTTTCAAGCGCCCCCAGCGGCGTGGCAGATGGCATCAGCATGTCAGAATTCCGTGTCAGTCTTTGATGAAAATTCAGGCGGCAGAAAAGGCGGTGTAGCTGGTTTCGTCCATCAGCGCGTCGAGCTGTGACGGGTCGGACAGCTTGACCTTGAAGAACCAGCCGGCACCCAGCGGGTCCGAATTGGCCAGCGACGGGTCGTCTCGCAGGGCTTCATTCACATCGGTGACTTCACCGCTGACCGGCATGTAGACATCGGCCGCCGCCTTGACGGACTCAACTACGCCGGCAGTGTCTTTCTGGGCAAATGTCGTGCCGACTTCCGGCAGTTCGACAAACACCACATCGCCCAGCGCATCCTGCGCATGCACGGTGATGCCGACGGTGGCCATGTCGCCTTCAATCTTGAGCCATTCGTGGTCTTCGGTGTACTTGACGGTCATGCGGTTTCTCCGGGAGTTTGTATGAAAAAGGGAAGTGAACGAAAGAGATAGATAAATAAATCAGCCGCGGTGGTAGCGGGTGGGAACAAAGGGCGTGGGCGACACGTGCATGGGCACGGGTTTGCCACGCACCATGGCAAACAGTTCGGTGCCGACCACCGCATAGTCTGGGTGCACATAGGCCAGCGCAATCGGCTGGTTCAGCGTGGGGCTGAGCAGGCCGCTGGTGACTTGGCCGACAACCTGGCCGTCCATGTTTCCCAGCACGGCGGGTTCGCGGACCGGAACGCGCGTGCTGGCCATCAACGCCACGCGCTTGCGGCTCAAGCTGGCCGGATCGGCCAGCTGGGCCAGAATCTTGTCCGCACCCGGAAAGGCGCCGGCCCGGGCGCCGCCGGTGCGCCGGACTTTTTGAATGGCCCAGTTCAGGCTGGCTTCAATGGGCGTGGTCGTGGTGTCGATGTCATGGCCGTACAGGCACAGGCCGGCCTCTAACCGAAGCGAATTGCGTGCGCCCAGTCCGACGGGTTTGACTTCAGGCTCGGCCAGCAGGGCACGTGCCAGCGTATCGGCCTGCGCGGCGTGTACTGAAATTTCGAAACCGTCTTCGCCGGTATAGCCGCTGCGGGTCAGGAAACACTCGCAGCCTGCAACCGTGAAGCGGCCGCCGGTCATGAAAAGCAGTTTTTCAACGCCTGGCGCGAGTCGCTGCAGGGCCGTGACCGCCTGCGGTCCCTGCAGCGCCAGCAGCGCCATCTGGGGCATGGGAATGACGTCGCAGCGCTGGCCGATTTTGGTCTGGATATACGCGATGTCGCCCGCCTTGCAGGCGCCGTTGACGATGACGAAGATATCGCCGCCGTTGGCCACATCGCGGTTGAAGAACATCAGGTCATCGATGATGCCGCCTTCGTCATTGAGCAGCAGACCGTAGCGTTGTTTTCCCGCAGGCAGGTCGATCACATCGACTGGCATCAGGCTTTCAAAAGCGGCGGCCGCATCCGGGCCAACGAGCCGCAACTGGCCCATGTGCGACACGTCGAAAAGGCCTGCGGCGCTGCGCGTGTGCTGGTGTTCGGCCATCAGGCCAGCCGGGTATTGCACCGGCATGGAATAACCGGCAAATGGCACCATGCGCGCGCCGAGTTCTGCATGCAGACCATGCAGCGGCGTGTTGAGCAAAGGGGCAGGGGCGGTAGACGGTTCGTGGGACATGACGTTCTCCAGAGGGCAAACATGACCCCATGGCCAAACGCCACGGGCTGCCCCTTCTGTCCACTTTACCTGAGAGATTCGCCTGACGATGCAGGGTTGCTCCTTCGGTGGACCGCCTTGAAAGCGGCCTCTCTCCAGCAGGGAACGCCCCTTGGTAGCAAATGCACCGAGGGGCGGTTGCCAGTCCTTTTGCCTGAGCGTTCAGTCCACCAATGGGGGTGACACATGCGCCTTCGGCGGTTTTTTCTGGAAAAACTCTCTCCTGACGCTGTCAAGTGTAGCTGAGCGAAGTCATGCTTTTTCTGACTGCTATTTCGCGTACAACAGGTCGCGCAGGGCCAGCGAGAGCTGCGGCACGTAGGTGATCACCATCAGGCAAGCCAGTATCACCAGCACGAAAGGGATCAGGTGATGGATGATCCGGTCCAGGGAAACACGGGCCACCGTGCAGGCTGCAAACAGGTTCACGCCAAAGGGCGGGGTGATCATGCCCAGCGCCAGGTTGACCACCATGACCATGCCGAAATGCACCGGGTCAATGCCGAAGTGCATGGCCACGGGCGCCAGGATCGGCGCCAGCACAATGATTGCCGCGCTGGTTTCAATGAACATGCCGATGAAAAACAGCGTAACATTTACCCCGAGCAGAAACAGCGCGGGTGACTGCAGCACGACTTCGAGCCAGCGGCCGATCGCGTCGGGCACACCTGCACGTGTGATCAGGAAGGCAAACAGCCCGGCGTTGGCAATGATGAACATGATCACCGCGCTGGACAGCACCGACTTGCGCAGCACCACGGCCAAACTGGCCAGACTGATTTCGCGGTAAACCACCATCCCCACCACAAGCGCATAGAACACCGCGACGGCTGCTGCTTCGGTTGGCGTGAAAATACCGCCATAAATGCCGCCCAGAATGATGACCGGCATCAGCAACGCCCAGCCGGCCTGCCAGGTAGCCTTGGCGAAACCTAGCCGCCCGTCGCCATCGTTCTTGCCCCAGCCCTTGATCCGGCAGTACACATAGACAAACGCCATCAAGGCCAGGCTGATGAAGATGCCGGGCCCTATGCCGGCGATGAAGAGCTCGCCAATCGAGACTTCGGCGCTTACGCCATACAGGATCAGGGGAATGGACGGCGGGATGATGACGCCCAGCTCGGCACTGGTTGCCTGCAGTGCGGCGGCATAGGTCGTCGGGTAACCGTGCTTGACCAGAGCCGGAATCAAGATGGCGCCGACGGCAAAGGTAGTCGCCACCGAAGAGCCGGAAACCGCAGCAAAAATCATGCAGGTGAGTACGCAGGTCATCGGCAGGCCTCCCTGCACGCCGCCCACGATGCTTTTAGCAAACTCCACCAGCCGGCGTGAAATACCGCCGGTTTCCATCAGATTGCCAGCCAGGATGAAGAAGGGTATGGCGGCCAGTGGAAACTTGTTGATCGCAGAAAACATTTCCTTGACCGAAATCAGCATGTTGGCATTGGTCGCCTGGATGCCCAGCACTGACGCAAGGCCGATGGAAACGGCGACGGAAATGGTCAATGCAAAGCACAGCACCATGGTGGTCAGCATGACGGCGGTCATTGGGCGGTTTCCAGTTCTTGGCGTTGGGGATCGATCAGGTTGCCAATGATGCCCATCACGCAAAAAAGCCCGCCCACCGGCATGGCCACGTAGCCCCAGAACATAGAAATTGATTCCAGCCCGGACATCGACTGAACGCGGCCGCGCAGCGAATAGTCCCAGCCCCACCAGATGATGACACCGATCAGGGCGAGCGCCGCAAGGCAGACCACCCAGTCGAGTACGCGCTTGATTCGGGGTGGGCTCCAGCGATACAGCACATCAACACTGACCATCGCCCCCTGACGGAAAGCAGCCGGAATTCCCATGAACACCATCCAGATCAGACTCAGCCGGATCAGGATTTCACTCCATTCTGCGGGTTGTTCCAGTACAAAGCGGGTGATGATCTGGAACATGCCCAGCGATGACGCAATGACCAGCATCAGGCACGCCACCAGCATGGAAAATCCGGTCGTCCAGCGTTCGAAGGTTAAAAAGGCCTGTTTCATGAAATGACACCGATATTTGATAGAAAACGCCCGTCAGCACAATATCTGCGGGCGTGTCCAGCTACTGAAAAAGTAGCGAGAAGGGTGTTGGCTTATTTGTAATTCCGAATTTTGTCGAGCGCAACTTTACCGAACTGCTTCTCAAATTCGGCGTTGACCGGTGCCAGCGCTGCTACAAATCTGGTCTTGTCCACGTTGTCAATCACGGTCATGCCCTTGGCCCGCAGGTCGGCCACGCCCTTGGTATCGTCCTCGTCAACCCGGGCGCGATTGGCCTTGGTGCCTTCCTTGGCTGCCTCAAGAAAGGCTTGCTTGTCGGCCGTGCTGAGTTTGTCGAACGACGCCTTGTTCATCACGAAGATGCAGGGCGAATACACGTGGCCGGTCAAGGTCAAGTGCTTTTGCACCTGATCAAACTTGGCAGAGATGATCACCGACAACGGGTTTTCCTGTCCATCAACCGTGCCTTGCTGAAGCGCAGTAAACACTTCGGGGAAGGCCATGGGCGTGGTGATGATGCCAAAGCCTTTGTAAGCCGCGATATGCACCGGGTTTTCCATGGTGCGCATTTTCAAGCCCTTGAGGTCTTCGGGTGTCTTGACGTCGCGCTTGCTGTTGGTCATGTGGCGAAAGCCGTTTTCAGCCCAGGCGAGCGCTTTGAAGCCTTTGGCATCAAATTTCGTCAGCAAGTCCTGGCCAATCGGTCCGTCGAGCACGGCGCGGGCATGGGCCTTGTCGCGAAACAGAAACGGTACATCCAGGATTTTGGTTTCCGGCACGAAGTTCGGGATGGGACCGGACGAGGAAAAGGCCAGTTCCTGCGTCCCCAGTTGCACGGCTTCAATCGATTCCCGTTCTCCGCCCAAGGCACCGTTATAGAAGGTTTGAACCTTGTATCTTCCCGCAGTTCGCTTCTCAACTTCCTTGGCAAAAGTGTCTATCGCCACGCCTTGATGCGAATTCTGGGCAGTCGAGATACTGATGCGCATAGTGGTCTGTGCAGTGGCTGCAGCGAAGAAACCAAGGCCCAGGCTCAGACCGATGAGAAGTTTTGAAAGCTTCATGCTGTCTCCGGATAGTTATTAGGGTAAAAATTTTCGATTACGGCAACGTGCTGTAAACGATTTCATTATTACTGCAGGCCTTGCCGACACGTTCGCGGGTTTTCGCTTAAAAATCCAGTAATTTCACAGTCGAGCAAGCAGTTTATGCTCCAGATATGGAGGTCGTTCCAAGCCAGTTTCATGCATGTGCAGATTTTGGATGACAAGCAACGCTGACAATTACGGAGAAAATTCCTGACTTGAAGAGGCAAGCTTGATGACTTGTAAATTATTGTATGTCCTACGTCGACGCTTGCTATAAAGTCGGTTTGAGGCTTCGAATTTCATCGATGCTATAGGTACCGCAGACGAAAAAAACATACTCAGGGGGAAGAAAAAAATGCAGAGTCACACGCTGCCTGTGTCTGGCGATTCCGGGCACTATCTCAGGCTGATCGAAAGCGCCGCAGCCATTCGACGGCATGTCGACCTACTCCAATGGTTGCAGGGCGACGTGCAGCAGTGCATGCCTCACGAAATTCTGCTGGCAGGGTGGGGGAACTTTCAAGAAGGCGCCATACGGCATGACATTGTCTCCAAGCTACCGGGCGTTCGGTCGTACGCCGTCGGTACTGATGGGTTGCCATTTCTGTTGGGAAAATTTCACGAAAGTTGGGTTTTTGGAGGTCGTCAGCCCAGCAGCCTCGACTTTCGCAACTTTGAATACCTTCTGGGCAACGCCAGCCTTCCCGGATCGTTCAGCAGTGCGTTGCGCAGCATGCGTTCAGGCGTGATTCACGGCATGCGCGACGAGCGGGGCCAGTGCGAATGTCTGTACGTGCTGCTCAGCAGCCAGAAAATTCCACCAGAGCCAACCAGCACCGCCATCAAGGTGCTGATGCCGGTGATCGACAGCGCACTCCGACAGGTTTCTCAACTGCCGCAACAGCAAAAACCTTTTCCGAAATCCCTCCGGGTCGGACAGGACGAAGCCTTTGGGCTGAGTGATCGCGAAATTCAGATCATGGACTGGGTCGCCATGGGTAAAACCAATTCAGAAATTGGAAGCATTTTAAATATTAGCGGATTCACTGTCAAAAATCACATGCAGAGGATTTTTCAGAAATTGAATGTATTCAATCGTGCCCAGGCGGTTTCAAAAATTAATGGGGTGACGTTTAATGGCTGAAATTCGCGGAATAAAGTCGGCCGCTGTCTGGAAAAATAACCGGGAACCCCGGTCGGGTTTAGGCAGGAGCTATATTTTTAGAATGATCGAAAGCGCTCTTGATCCATTCATTCTGATTTTATCGTTATGGGTATTAGCATTTAATTTTGAGGGGGCAATTAAACCGCCATATCTGATTCTTTCGGTGGTTGTCTTTTCTCTGACATTTCCTGGTGCTTCGCGTTTGCGGCTTTCCGTAGAGCGCATGATTTTCAATATTTTATTTCACTGGTTCTGGATTGCCGGGCTCCTGCTGCTGGTTGGCTTTGCCACAGACTATCTTTTCAGATTTCCAATTGCTTTGATTATTAATTGGCTATGGATTGCCCCTGCAGCCCAGATCGCTGGAAACCTGACGCTTCGTGCAACGACTTCCAAATTATTAAAGATGCAAGGTCCCGCACAGCGTGCTGTTATCGTCGGCATGAACAATCAGGGAGTCTCTTTAGCCGAGAACATCGGCTACTCTTCCTATTCAGGCATGGAGATGCTTGGCTTTTTTGACGATCGCAGCGAAGTAAGACGGCACGAGCAAGCTAAGTACAAACTTCTGGGAAAAATAGATGAGCTTGCCAACTTTGTCAAAAAGTATCGGATTCAATACATCTATCTATCTTTGCCAATGATTGCACGTCCCCGTGTTCTGCAGATTCTTGATGACCTGAAGGACACCACTGCTTCGATTTATTTTGTGCCGGACATGTTCATCACGGACTTGATTCAAGGGCGAAGCGACACAGTATGCGGGGTCAACGTAATTTCTGTCTGCGACACACCATTCAGAGGTTTCAATGGAATTTTGAAACGTGCCAGCGACATCATCCTGTCTATGATAATTCTCATGCTTGTTTCACCATTCATGATTCTTATTGCCATCATGGTCAAGCTTGGCTCACCAGGGCCTGCTATCTTCAAGCAGCGTCGATATGGCCTCGATGGCGAACAGATTCTGGTTTACAAGTTTCGTTCAATGGCCGTGGTGGAGGACGGTGGGACTATTCATCAAGCCAAAAAAAACGACCAACGCATTACAAGGATTGGGTCCTTCCTACGAAGGACATCGCTTGATGAGTTGCCACAATTTTTCAACGTACTGCAAGGACGAATGAGTATCGTGGGTCCGCGACCCCACGCAGTCGCACATAATGAAATGTACAGGACCCTGATCAAAGGGTATATGGTGAGGCACAAGGTCAGGCCAGGAATCACAGGTTGGGCTCAGGTGAACGGCTACCGTGGAGAGACCGATACGTTGGACAAAATGCAGGCGCGTATTGATTACGATCTCGACTATTTGAGGAACTGGTCACTGCAACTCGATCTCTTCATTGTATTGAAGACCGTTCGTTTAGTCTTTAAGGATGGCGCAGCATATTGAGATTTTTTTTCAATGATTCAAAAGAACTATTGATAAGTTGGTCAATTTACAACTAAAATTGTTAAAATTGTAGCTGCGTGATACTTTAGGCGCATTTTCCTTTCTACGCTTTCAAATCTTCCCTGAAATAGGATTCTAAAAATGGTGCTTCGTAAATTGCTGGTAGTAAGTCTGGCTTTGGCAGGCGTAATTACTATAAATGCTCGGGCTGACGAGTTAGATACATTTCAATTCAGGGCCGGACAGACTTGGCAATATGATAGCAATGTATTTCGTTTATCTGACACCATCAATAACCAGGCGGTTATAGGCTCACCGTCGCGTTCAGATTATTTTGGTGTCACTACACTTGGAGCAAAGTTTGACAAGAGCTATGGCTTGCAGAGATTTGAACTCGACGTAAATGCTAATCGCTATAATTACAAGGATTTCTCAAGACTCGACTTTACAGCTGTGAATTACGCTGCTGCATGGCGTTGGAGTATCACGCCATCGTTTTATGGAAATTTAACAACGGATCGGCAAGAATACACCGATAATACCGCTGATGTTCAAAATCAAGGGCAACTAAACCGAAGAACTGACCGTCTGACGTTGTTAGATGCTGAGTATGCAATCGACGGGCCGTGGCGTGTTTTGGGTGGCGTTTTTGAGCGAAGCAGTTCCAACAGCCAGGCCTTTACATTTGAAGGTGATTCGAACGTTCGTGGAGTAGAGGCTGGTGTGAGGTATGTTTTTGCGTCAGACAGCTCATTTGCGTATCGACTAAAACAGGGGCGCGGTGAGTATCCAAACCGTATCTTGTCTTCCACAGTTGCTAGCGATTTCAAGGACCGTGAACATGAGTTCAGGCTGGTCTGGCCGATCACCGGAAAAACGACTATCCAGTCCCGCGTTTCTTATTTTGACAGGTCACATGACGGACTTGGTGCCAGAGATTTTTCTGGATTTGTTGGCCAGCTTGATGCTGCCTGGAGACCAACAGGGAAGACGACTGTTAATGTGGGCGTAGCAAGGGATCTGGGCAACTACCAAACCAATAATATAAGTTATTTCCAAGGAAACAGATTTTTTATTGCTCCAACATGGAAACCTACAGAAAAAACAGCTGTTAAGTTTCGTTACGATTATGGTGTGAGAAACTATAAAGGTCCCTTATCCGGTTTTTCAGCAACAAATCGGCGGGACACCACTGATCTAACTGTTCTGGGTTTTGAGTGGGAAGTGATTCGTGCTGTAAAGCTAACGACTTCGGTGTTTTCAGATCGCCGTAAGTCCAACGAATTCGGTGCCGATTATAAAAGCCATGGTATAAATCTTTCTGTTCTTGCAAGCTTTTAAATATAACTGCTCTATTTTACATATTGTTTAATTATTTGACAGCTTTGCATTGTCTGAAAGTATTCGGTCTTGAAGAAAGATTGGATACGTTCAGGAAATGGTCGTTTTGACTTAGATAAGTAATTGACAGCAAAATCGATATTTTCTTTTGTTGCTTAATGTTGCATTTAATCTTGTCAAAATTCTCATTTGACGTGCAACATACAAGTTATGAAAGCCTACATAACTTTATTGAGCACCTTGAGCTATTTGCCTGGTGTGATTGTGCTGCACGATTCAATCAAGCGTACCAGAAGTCCTTATCCATTTTGGGTTGCTGTTTCATCGATTATTTCTCAAGATGTTGACGATATGCTGAGGGACAGGGGAATGAACGTGGTGAGACTTTCGATGCCTATCGAAGTCCCCCTCGCTTTCAAGGAGCAATCCGGGCATTGGGGCAATACCTTCGACAAAATTCATATTTTTGGACTCACGGAATTTTCCAAGCTTGTCTACCTTGACAGCGACATGATCGTCATTAAAAACCTTGATGATTTATTTGAAAAACCACATCTTTCTGCTGTAGCCGCTGGCCGACTCGAGCATCCAGACTGGACACGGCTGAATTCAGGTCTCATGGTGATAAAGCCTGATGATCAACTTCCGAAAAAAATGGTTATCGCATTACATATCGCCGTAGAAGAGGTTCGCGCGCTTGGGAGTAACAAGATAGGCGATCAAGATGTCATTAACGCGTATTATTCCGATTGGCCCGAACGGAAAGATCTTCATCTTGATGACGGATATAATATTTTTTACTCTGACCTTGATGCATATATTGATCAGCATGGTTACCAAATGCTTTGTAATCCCAAGACTAATTTAAAAGACGTTTATGTGGTTCATTTTATTGGACCTCAAAAACCATGGATGAAGTGGGCAAATGCCAAGCATCTTCTGAAGGTTATAAAAAATAATAATTCTTGTAAATGGGAAAGAAAATCTTTTGTAATGTATCTGAGTCATTTAAAAAGATTAAGTTTATAATTAGAATTCATCAACAGAATTATTTTCATAAAAATATATATTATATAACCATAAAAATTATTGAGATACAGTTTCTGTTGTGATGTTTTTAAATTTTATCAATTTCATTGTGTATATTAGCTGGTGTGCTTATTGACCAGTCGAGAAATAATTAACTAAATATTTTTGTTGGTTTTTCAGTAAACAGCTGAAGCATTAGGAAGAAAGAGCTATTGCAGATGTTTCATCTTCGAACCTAAGATGTAACTTCATTCTTATAGTTCATCCAAAGGCGCACCGATGAATATCTTCATTCGCTCTCTTGCTTCGGTTTTTTTCTTCCTTTTTGCTTTGACTGCATTTTCCCAGTCCAGCCAGTCTTCTCCAATTGGGGGTGCTTCGGGAGTTGGCGGAGCACAAGCCCAGCAAGATTACCGGCTGGGGGCGGGTGATTCAATCGGGGTTCAGGTTTATCAGAGCCCCGATCTTTCGGTGGATGCCCGTGTTTCGGAAACCGGTGTGATTAGCTATCCACTAGTAGGTACCCTTCAGCTTGGGGGGTTAACCATTTCCGAGGCAGAGAAAAAGATCGCGGATGCCTTGCGGACAGGTGGTTTTGTAAAGGTTCCTCAGGTAAATATTGTTCTGAGGCAGGTTCGGGGAAGTCAGGTGGCAGTTCTCGGGCAAGTCAGTAAACCAGGCCGCTTTCCATTAGAGACGCTCAACACGCGTGTAAGCGACATGCTCGCTGCTGCAGGGGGCACGACAGCGTTGGGTGATGATGTACTGATCATCACGGGTCAGCGCAACAACAAGCCATTTCGCAAAGTGATTGATATTCCGGCACTGTTTTTGAACGACAAATCGGACAACGATATTGTGTTGTCAGGCGGTGATACCTTGTACGTCAACAAGGCGCCAGTTTTTTATATCTATGGTGAGGCGCAGCGTCCTGGTCCGTACCGTATTGAGCGCGGTATGACGATGATGCAAGCCTTGGCTTCGGGTGGCGGCCCTACGGTTCGTGGCAGCCAAAATCGCTTGCGCCTGAATCGCCGCGATCTCAACGGCAACGTTGTGGAATCAACTCCTAAGCTAACTGATGCAGTTCAGGCCGAGGATGTCATTTATGTGCGTGAAAGCCTCTTTTAAGTTGCTATGACCATCTACCAGTTTTTCCTTATTCTTCGCGCTCGTTACCGGGTCGTTATTTTGGTATTGTTCTTAGCTCTGGCTGCAGCATTGGCTGCCAGCTTGTTGATGCCAAGTAAGTACACAGCCCAAACTTCCTTGCTGGTTGACGTTAGAACACCAGACCCAGTAGCTGGCGCCGGAATGTCCGGTGTGATTGCGCCCAGCTATATGGCTACACAGGTAGACATCATTGGCGGCGATCTGGTTGCGCAGCGAGTTGTAAAAATGCTTAAGCTTGACGAGGATGAGGAAACAAAAAAAGACTGGCAGAAAGCTACTAAGGGAAGAGGCTCGCTGGATTCTTGGATCGCCAAGAGTCTACAGAGCGCCCTTTCTGTTCAACCTGCACGGGAAAGTAATGTCATTAACATCACCTACAAAGGTGGCAATGCAGAAAATGTTGCGTTAGTTGCGAACGCTTTTGCGCAAGCTTACTTGGACACCAATCTGTCTTTGAAAACTGAACCGGCACGCTTATACGCCACATGGTTCGACGAGCAGACCAAAGTTTCACGTGCAAAACTTGAGGATGCCCAGGCTCGTTTGTCGGAATACCAGCAGAAGGCTGGCATTGTTTCATCGGATGAGAGGGTGGACTATGAAACGGCCAAGCTTGCTCAAATTTCGACCCAACTCACGGCGGTGCAGGGAGAAACTACTGACAGTCAAAGCAAGCGCAATGCACGCGGCGACACAGTTGCCGAAGTAATGCAAAGTACACTGATAAATGGACTAAAAGCTGATATTGCTCGACTCGAAGCAAAAGTCAATGAGAACAATGTAAATTTAGGCGTAAACCATCCCTTGCGTCAGCGCGCAGAAGCTGAACTTGCTTCTCTCAGAAACCGGCTTGCTGCCGAATCAAACCGTATTTCGGCTTCAATCGAAACTGCCTACCGCGTTGGCAAAGATCGTGAACGCGAACTCCAAGCAGCCGTTAATGCGCAAAGAACAAGGGTTCTTGGACTGAATAAACAGCGTGATGAACTTAATGTTTACCGGCGTGATGTGGAAGCAGCCCAACGTGCCTATGAAACCGTCAGCCAGAGCGCTTCGCAAAGCCGCTTGCAAAGTCTTACTAATCAGACGAATGTTGTTCGATTGAATACTGCATTGGCACCTATTGATCCATCAAGTCCCAAACTGCCGCTCAACCTTCTGATCGCGGCATTTGTAGGAACTTTACTTGGCGTGGGTTTTGCCTTGGTGTGCGAACTCATGAATCGTCGTGTCCGATCAAGCGAGGACCTCATGCAGATGCTGGACCTTCCGGTACTTGCAAACATTTCCTCCAACGGTACGAAACGACGCATGATGGGTGGTCCAGGCCATCTGGCATTGCCTAATGGAAGCCCCGCATGAATACACAAAACTCACAGATCGTCAGATCTATTCCTTTGGTGAAGGCCAGTACCAATCCACTTGTTGAATCAGGACATGCAAGGCCAATGGGATCAATATTGATTGATTCGGGCAGGCTTTCTGGTGGAAATGCTGAAAAAATATTGACATTTCAACGAGAAAATGGCGTCCGTTTTGGAGAGGCTGGAAGGGCCTTGGGACTGCTGACTGAAGACGATGTGCGGTTTGCTTTGTCTGTCCAGTTCCATTATTCATATATTCCTTCGGGAAGCAGCTTGAGTCATGAACTGATTGCGGCGTACCAGCCTGACAGTGTCGCTGTCGAGGAGTTGCGTATGCTTCGAAGCCAACTAATGCTGCGCTGGTTCAATAATGGTTCGGATCATAAAGGTCTTGCCGTGGTTAGTGCGGGCTCTGGTGATGGCCGCAGCTATATTGCTGCCAATCTGGCAATTGTCTTCTCGCAGCTCGGTGAGAGAACCCTACTGATTGATGCCGATATGCGAATACCGCGACAGCACATCCTTTTTAGTCTTGGAAAACGCGCCGGTCTTTCAGACATTCTTGTGGGACGAGCTGGATCAGATGCTATTGTGAGAATTGATGCATTGTCGAACTTGTCGGTACTCTCGGCAGGTGCAATTCCTCCCAATCCTCAAGAATTGCTTGGTCGCCAGAGTTTTTCGAAGTTGTTGCTTTCTTTAGCGGAAGATTTTGATGTGATGATCATTGATACACCCCCTGCAAGCGCCTGTGCTGATGCGCATACGGTTGCGGTTCGTACAGGGGCTGCTTTAGTGGTGGCGCGTCAGAACAGAAGTTCCGTTGTACAACTTGGTCAGTTCACGCACAGCTTGCGTGAATTTGGCGTCACATTGGTTGGGTCGGTTCTTAATGACACTTGAGTAAAGTTCATGATTTATTTTAAATTCAAGCCACGAAAAATGAACGTCATCTTGCTTGGTTTAGCGCTACGTATTTATTACCATTAATGGTATTAATTAATCTATAATTATTTATCTTCTCTAAATTTTATGGGTAGCGATGGTGGCATGCTGATATAGCATCTTCTCGCACTTCACTTTTATACGGGCTTTTGTAGATAATGTTGCTAAGCTGCGGTTTGCAGAGATTAAGTTTAAAAAACGTTTTACCAATTAGTGTGCATTTTCCTGCATCATATTGCTTCAGGAATTGCCATGGAACGTAGAAAAACCTGGAAGTTGCGCTGGTCAAAACTGGTTCGAAAGATAGAAAGAGTTCACACACCTGTAGACAGACAAGTACTGCTTCAAAAACTTTGCCTCCCTGACAATCCCCTAGTGTTGGCATTTGCTAACGCCCATGCAATGAACATGCTTGCTAATTCTGAATCTTTTTTTGATTCGCTTTGCACTGCTGATACCGTGCTCCGTGATGGTTCAGGTATGGAAACCCTTTTTAATCAATTGAACATACCGCCTGGTCTTAATCTAAATGGCACTGACTTGATTCCGGACATTGTTAGTAAATTTGACGGGCGCTGTATTGCTCTTTTTGGCACACAAGAACCTTATTTGGAATCTGGGGTCGATTTTGTTGAAATGAATCTTGCACCTAAAAGCTTTTATATACGCGCAGACGGTTTTCATGAAAATGATGTTTATTACTTGTTAGCCGTTAAACATCGACCAGCATTGATTGTTCTAGGTATGGGTATGCCGCGGCAGGAGGAGGTTGCCATTGCCTTGCGGTCGAGGCTTGTTCACCCGTGTCTCATCATTTGCGGCGGTGCTATTATTGATTTCTGGGGTGGTAGAACCTCGCGAGCGCCCTTGTGGATGCGTCGAAATGGCATGGAATGGCTGTTCCGTTTGCAATTGGAGCCGCGAAGGCTTTTTAAGCGCTACGTAATTGGTAATCTGGTTTTCTTGACACGGACCCTGATCTTTTCCGCTTTTAATCGTCGTTTAAGTCGACAGATTCTTAAAAGACAAGCGTAGACTTTCCCGTCTTATATCGATTAGTGCTTTTAATGTGCTAAATAATTAGAGCGGTTTTACCCATTGCGTTATACACAACTCCCCGCAGCCTGAAGTTCCTTGTAGAACCTGATGCCGGCGGCAAAGTCCAGGATGCGCTGCATGCCCAGCCAGATGGTTTTCACGTTTGGCTCGCCATGGTCCTTTCGCGCCAGAAATCCACCGAGGCGGGCCACCAGACGCACCACTTCATTGAGCGTGGGCGCCCGACTTCGACAGTTAAACGCGTAAGTCATTGATCCATATAGGGGTGCGATGCAATCGCTCCACTACAAAAGGGTCAACTGGGTGTTCAGAGTGGGTTTTTTGACAGTCAGTGCAGACAAAATATCGGAGTGTTCCTGGTTAACCGTGGACAGGCCGGTCACCGGTTGCGTGTTGTTGACCGTCACCTGGTGATGCTGAATCCGGCGCAGCTTGTCCAGGGCGCGCTCCGGGGAGATGGGGGTGGCGCTCGCGCGCAATCTCGATCGCATCACCCGGTACACCCGACTTCGACAGTTAAACGCGTAAGTCATTGATCCATATAGGGGTGCGATGCAATCGCTCCACTACAAAAGGGTCAACTGGGTGTTCAGAGTGGGTTTTTTGACAGTCAGTGCAGACAAAATATCTGAGTGTTCCTGGTTAACCGTGGACAGGCCGGTCACCGGTTGCGTGTTGTTGACCGTCACCTGGTGATGCTGAATCCGGCGCAGCTTGTCCAGCGCGCGCTCCGGGGAGATGGGGGTGGCGCTCGCGCGCAATCTCGATCGCATCACCCGGTACACAATCAGCGCCATGAAGCAGATCGCTGCGTGGGCGCGAATGCGCTTGGGCAGGCGGTGGTAGATCGGCCCAATCTCGATCTCGGACTTGAGCACCCGAAACCCGCGCTCAATATCGGCCAGCGACTTGTAGCGTTTGATGACCTCAGCGGGCGCAAAGTCCGGCGCATTGGTCACCAGCAATAGTTTGCCATCCATCAAGCGCGCATGCGTCAAGGCGCGCTCGTCAAGATGGTAGCTAAACAATTCACTCTTGCCCCCGGTGTCAGAATTGTTGTCGCATCCAATTCTTTGATGGCTAACTGCCCGACAGCTTCATTTCATGACCAGAACACCGCATTCACATCACTCTCCCGAATTCAAAGAGCAGGCACTGCTCAAAGCCAGGCATCGCGGAACGCGTTCCGTTATCAGCGTTGCCGGCGAGCTCAACATGTCCGCCGGCACGCTCAGGAAGTGGCTGCAAAGCGCAAGCAAGAAAACTGGCACGACAGCCCACCCGGTGCCCGCTGCAACTGCTGCGCTGGACGGCCCAGCGTCTGCCTGGTCGCCCGCACAGCGTTTGATGGCGTTGCAGCAGAGCTACGCACTGGACGACATGGCCCGGGCCGGCTGGTGCCGCGAGCATGGCGTGTTCGAGCATCAGCTGGTGCAGTGGCACCAGGAGTTTTGCACGCCTGCCGTGCCCGCTTCACGCGAGGCGAGCGGCGCCTTTCGCGAGTTGCAGCGCCAGCACGATCAGTTGCAGCGAGAGCTGCGGCGCAAGGAAAAGGCGCTGGCCGAGGTGGCTGCCTTGCTGGTGTTGCAAAAAAACTTCCAGGCGCTGTTGGAGGGCGCGGACACATGAGGTCCGTCCAGCAGCGCCAAACCTTGCTTGGTCTCATTGATCAGGCCTGCGCCGATGGCGCCCGCCGGGACGTGGCCTGTCGCCAAGTGGGCCTGTCATGCCGCAGCGTGCAGCGCTGGCAACGCTCTGGTGTGGCCGAGGGCGACCAGCGCCCATCGGGCAAGCGGCGCTACGTGCGCCCTGCCAACCGTTTGCGCGAGGACGAGCGCCAAGCCGTGATGGCCACGCTCAACAGCGAAGCGTTCAAGGACTTGCCGCCCAGCCAGATCGTGCCTCGCTTGGCCGACACAGGCGTGTATGTGGCGTCCGAGTCCACGATGTACCGAATACTTCGACAGCAGGGCCAGCTGGCCCACCGGCGATCAGAGCGTGCAGCGCAAAAGCGCAGCCGCCCGCGCGCCCTGGCCGCGACCGGGCCCGATCAGGTGTTCTGCTGGGATATTACGTATCTGCCGACCCAGGTGCGCGGCCAGCATTTTTATCTGTACCTGTTCGAGGATCTGTTCAGCCGCAAGATCGTCGGCTGGCAGGTGTTTGACTGCGAAAGCGCCGCTCTGGCCAGTCAGTTGCTGACCGACATCTGCCTGCGCCAGGGTATCGTCCCGGGCCAGCTGACGGTGCATTCGGACAATGGCGCGCCGATGAAGGGCGAAACTATGCTGGCCACCATGCAGCGCCTAGGGGTGGCACACACGCGAAGCCGGCCATCCGTGAGTAATGACAATCCGTACATCGAATCAGCGTTCAGAACCCTGAAGTACCGCCCCGAACTGCCGGTCAAGCCGTTCGAGAACCTGCTGGCCGCAAGGCGCTGGGTCACCGAGCTGGCCCATTGGTATAACCAGGAGCATCGCCACAGCGCCATTGGCTTCGTGACGCCGGCGCAGCGCCATGCCGGCCTGGACCGGGCCCTGCTTGAGGAGCGCGCGCTCGTCTATGAACGGGCCCGCCAGGAAAATCCCCAGCGCTGGTCAGGACAGGCTCGCCAGTGGACGCATGTCGATGTCGTTCACCTCAACCCAGAAACCCCACAAATCAAGGAGCTTCGAAACACGCAAAAAGTAGCCTGACTCACTTCACTTCAGGCGACAACTTCCTTGACAGCCACCGCGCCGCGCCAGACAGCGGCTGGCTGGCTCAATGGCACCGCTTGTGCGTTGACCTTCTTTGGTGGCGTGCCCCAGCTCATCATCCCCGACAACCCACGCGCCCTGGTCACCCAGGCCAACCGCTACGAGCCGCTTCTGAGCGACAGCGTCATGGACTTTGCCCGCCACTACGGCTGCTCGGTGCTGCCCGCGCGCGCCTACCACCCGCAGGACAAAGCCAAGGTCGAGTTGAGCGTACTTCTGGTCGAACGCTGGATACTGGCGTGCCTGCGCCACCAGCGCTTTGCCAGCGTGCAAGAAGTCAACGACGCCATGGCGCCGCTGCTCACGCGGCTGAACAACAAGCTGTTTCAAAAGCTCCCCGGCAGCCGCGCCAGCGCCTTTGCACAGCTCGATGCCCCGGCACTATCACCGCTGCCGACACAGCCCTGGGAGTGGGCCAGCTTCAAGACGGTGCGCGTTCACATCGACAGCCACATCGAGTTTGAAGGCCACCGCTACAGCGTGCCCCATGCCCTGGTGGGTTTGGCGCTGGAGCTACGCATCACCGCCCACGCCGTGGAGGTGCTGCACCGGGGCGAGCGGGTTGCCAGCCACATGCGCTGCGCCCACAAGGGCGGCTACACCACCACCGTTGAGCACTTGCCGCTGGCCCACCAGGCCCACGCCCAGTGGACGCCCCAGCGCCTCATCGCCTGGGGCGAGCGTATCGGGGTGGCCTGTGCGGGCGTGGTCTACCCAAGATGCTGGAGCGCCAGCGCCACCCCGAGCACGCCTACCGCGCCTGTCTTGGCCTGCTGTCCCTGTGCAAACGCTATGGCGAGGCCCGACTGGAGGCGGCTTGCGCCATCGCCCTGGGCCTGGGCACCAGCAAATACACGCATATCCGCGACATGCTGGCCAATGGGCGCGATCAGGTCCAGGCCAGCACCCCCGAGTGGAGTGCGCCCGCCCACGCCCATGTGCGTGGTCCCCACTACTACCAATGAAACAAACAAACAAAAAGGATTCCACCATGATGATGAACATCACCTTGAACCAACTGCGCAGCTTGCGCCTGGAAAGCATGGCCCAGGCACTGGAGCAGCAACTCCAAACCAGCGGCATCACTGCCATGAGCTTCGAAGAACGCTTGGGCCTTCTGGTTGACCGCGAAGTCCATGGCCGCCAGGACCGGCGCTGTGCGCGCCTACTCAAACTGGCCAAACTCAAATACCCCCAGGCCGCCATTGAAGACCTGGACAGCCGCACACGCGGCATAGAGCGCAGCGCCGTCATGAGTCTGGCCTTGGGCGAATGGGTGACCCAGGGCCACGCCGTGCTGATCACCGGGGCCACCGGAGCGGGCAAATCCTGGCTGGCCTGTGCCTTGGCGCAGCACGCTTGCAGGCGCGGCCAAAGCGCCTATTACCAGCGCGTACCGCGCCTGGGCGAGGAGCTGCGCATACGCCACGCCAACGGCACATTCACGCGTTGGCTGGAGACACTGAAGAACACGGATGTATTGCTATTGGACGACTGGGGCATGACGGCCATGGACGCGCAGACCCGAGCTGATTTGCTGGAGATCATTGATGACCGTGCCAACGCACGCGCGACCATTATTACCAGCCAGTTGCCTATCGAGCACTGGCACGAATGGATAGGCGACGCCACGATTGCTGACGCGATGCTCGACAGGCTGATGCAAAACAACCACCGCTTCACGCTCACGGGCAAGTCGATGCGCAAAAAGACGTAACTTCTCAATAACTCAAGGCAAGCCAGCCGCAGTAGCCTGGCGAATGAGAGTAGGCAGCGGCGGGATGGCATGGTTCAAAGACACCCGATCGAGCAGGTACAGCCAGAAAGACACACCGAGCTTGCGGCAGGTTTTCTTCAGGCTGGCAAAGGTGTCCCGGCACTGGCGGCCCAGATCACTGCGCGTGCCCCCGCTGACCTTGCGCTTTTTCACGTAGTCCCGGATATCGGTTTCACTGCCGTTGGTGTGCAGCGCGATGTCCGGGCGCTTCAAGACCAGCAGCAACTCACTTTTGCGCCGGTGCAGTCGCCCCAGCAAATCATCGAGCGTGTAGTAGCCCGTGCTTTGCGTGAACAAGGCATCAAAGCGCGCCTGCAGCGGCGCGACGTTGCCCGGCTCCGGTTGCCGCTTGTACGCCTTCAAATCAGCATACAAGTCCCAGAGCTGCCCGCGCACCCGCTCCTGGCTCTGGCGTTGGGCCTCATTGATGGGGATCAGCTTGTGGATGAGCCGCTCGGCATGAATCCAGCACAGCGCGTGCAGGCCCACCGCAAACTGCCTGGCCCCATCACTGACGATGGCCAAATCCGGGTTGAACCCCTTGTGCAGCAAACTGCCCAACAACGCCCCTTCGGTGGCCATGCGCACATGGCGCTCCCCGGTGATCTTCAGGCGCGCCAGGTGCTCGTGCCAGTCCTGCAGGGGGCGGCAGGACTGTGATGGCATCTGCTCGGGCGTCTGGGCCAGCTGCTCGCGTACCTGCGCACTCAGGCCTTGGGCCTGCATGTAGTCCAGCGCCACTTCATTCACGCGGGTCGTGATGGCGCCGGCATGCAGCTGCTCCAGGAAATTGATCCGGCTCTTGCTGGCCGTGCTGCCAAACCAGCCAAACAGCTCGTTGCCAATGTGCAGCACGTAGCCGTTCTTGCCCTGGTGGCGCGCGCCCGAGTCATCGACCGTGATGGCGCGGCCGACCTGCAGACCGGCCACCAGTATGTCGTCCTTTTCCGCATGGAACGGCTCTTTGCCGGCGCTGAGCAAGGCATCCATCTGGCCGGCCGAGATGTCAACACCCCATTGCCTCAATTGCTCCACCAGCAAGGGCTGCGTAACATGGCAGTGGTGGTGCTGGTGCAGTACGTAGCTGCGCAGTTGGGGGTCAAAGTGATGGCCCTGCACCGATAAAGGCAGTTGGCCTGTCAGCCAACTGCCGTCCGGGGTGCGCCAGGATTCCAGCCGGTAACGGATGTTGTGGGCTTTGATGAGCAGGCCCTGAACCACAAAGTCCCGGTAGCCTTTGAACCGGGCACCGGCAGGCACGGGCGTTGCCGGGGCGAGCACGCGTTCTTCGTGAATCTGCAGCGCTGCGGTTTTGCTTTGCTTGGCCGAGCCGGCTCGTTTGCTTTTCTCCTCGTCCTGTGGCGGTGCGCCTTCGTCGTCGCCTTGCTCAGCGTTCTTGTTCTTGTCCGTGCCCTGATCCATTTTGCTGGATTTGAACTTCGGCTTGGCCTTTTGGCCTTTGAGCACGGCGATTTCATCGCGCAGCTGCCCGATTTCGTCTTGGGCGCGTTGCAGCGCCTGCAGCAGCCCGTCTATCCGCGCCACCAGCTTTTTGACCACCGGGGTCATCTCTTGCTCGTCAATAGGGGGGTTGGCGTTTTGCGGTTGCACTCGGGGCTTTGTCTGGGAACTGATTGGGCGTGGCTGCCAGTCTACACAGTCTGCTGATCCCTTGATCTGCGCTCTTGCCTTGAGTTATTGAGAAGTTACAAAAAGACCGCCACCAAAGCCAATATCAGCACAGCTGCGACCAACCCCGAGGGCGCATAGGCCCGCAGCCCTCGCCGAGGGGGTAATGCATGGGTACATGCACAACCGGGGGGGCCTGCCGGCGGCCCTGGCGGGGGCCTGAATTAACAAATTACAAACACCCAAAACCGAATACCAGGAAAGGTCAAAACCGCTCAAAAAACCAGCACCCTCTACAATTTAAACCGCGCAACACCATGCCCGGTCACGATCAACGGAATACGCAGTCATGGCGCTCGGGCCGACCGGGCGCCGCGGCAATCGGCTCGCGCGTTTCGCGAATCAGCTGGCGCGGCGTCTCATCCATGCACACCACGGGGTTCTTTGGGTCGTAGGGGCGGCTGTAGATGTCGAGCACCTTTTCCATCGCCGCGACGAATTGGGCGCTGGCCTGCGGGGCAATCACCCAGCCAACTTTCCTCCAGGGCTTGAGCTCGTTTTTTTCAGCGCCCGCCGCACCGTCTCGTGGGACACGCTGTCCACCAATTCGAGCTCGACCAGCCGATCTGCCAGCAGGCGCAGCGACCAGCGGGCCTGGCCTTCAGGGGGCGCCGAGCAACTCAGGGCCAGCAGCTGCGCCTCCAGCCGGCCATCGATCTTCAGCGCGTACTCGCATTTGGCGGGCTGGCGGTTCAACGTCAACTCCAGGCCTTCGAGAACAAACTTCTTTTTGACCCGGTCCACCTTGCGCTCGCTCACGCACAGCATGGCTGCGATGTCGCAGGTGCGGGGGCGTTCAGTGCGCTCCCCCGCTTGGTCGCAGTTGAGCAGTATCAAGGCATTGATGACTTTGGATGCTGCGTGCGTGCCTTTGCCTGCGATGCCCTGCAACTCGGCTCTTTCCTGCTCTGACAAGGTGACTTTGTAATGTTCCATTCCCCATTGTCCACGTCAAATTTCTCATGACGCGACACTAGCCGTGGTGATTGACCTGTTCAGCCGCCAAGTGGTGGGCTGGTCACTGCGGGGCGACATGACCTGAGCCATCGTCATCGACGCGCTGCATGGCCTGGTTCAGGCGCCACCCGGACACGCACGCCGGCTTGATGTTTCACAGCGACCGGGGCAGTCAATACGCCAGCGGCGCCTTCAGGGACACGCTCAAAGAGTATGGCATCACCAGTTCCATGAGCCGGCGTGGAAACTGCTGGGACAATGCCTGCAGCGAGACGCTGTTCGGCTCATTGAAGGTCGAGCGCTTGCACGGGCAACGCTTTGTGAGCCGGCGCCACGCCAAGGACGAAACCATTGCCTGGCTGCTCTGGTACAACAAAGCACGGCTGCATTCGACGCTGGCTTATGTCAGCCCGATGCAATTCGAAAGCGAATGGCTTGCCAGGCAAGCCAACTCATGAGCTCGGTTATGGGATGCGCAATCCAGGGGCAAGGTCATTTCCGTTTTCCTTGTCTGAACTAAACCACTCAGCAAGGGATACGTTTTTAGGGGGCAAGGTCAGTAGGAAGGTTGATCTTTGCATGATGCCCCTAGTTTTACCTGGGGCCGACTATTTTTCCTAGCGCTTACATGCTGCTTACTCTACCAAAAATTAAAAAAGCCCGCTATCTTTTCAGTAGCGGGCTTTTCAATGCCTATGGGGATTATTTGGCTCCTCAACCTGGGCTCGAACCAGGGACCTACGGATTAACAGTCCGGCGCTCTACCAACTGAGCTATTGAGGAATCTAGCCTCGAATTATAGCGTCAAATTTCAGATGTTTTGAGGATGCCTTAACGGCAATATTTTTTCTTCAATTTCCCTCAAATAATCAAGGAATGGGACCCAGCAAGCAATCCGATAATCATCGGGGTCAAGCGTGTACAAGCCCACCTACGATTCCACGATCGCCCATACTGTCACTTGCACCTCTACCCAAGCGGAATATTTCATGATCAAAACCTCAACGGATAAAAATAAAATTAAGTATCTTTTGCTCGAAGGCATACACCCTTCGGCCATTGATGTGCTCAAGGCTGCGGGCTACTCGCAGATAGAAAGCGTAACAGTTGCTTTGCCGGACGATGAACTCAAGCGCAAGATTGCAGATGTCCACTTTGTCGGTATCCGATCGCGTACACAGTTGACTGCGGACGTGTTTGCCCATGCGTCAAAACTTGCAGCAGTCGGTTGCTTTTGTATCGGAACCAACCAAGTCGATCTGATGGCCGCACGCGAACGCGGCATTGCCGTATTCAATGCACCTTTCTCCAATACCCGATCGGTTGCCGAACTGGTGCTGGCCGAAGCGATCTTGCTGCTGCGCGGTGTACCTGAAAAAAGTGCTGTAGCACACCGAGGCGGCTGGCTTAAGTCTGCAGAAAATGCGTATGAAATTCGCGGTAAGACACTAGGCATTGTTGGTTACGGCTCAATTGGCACGCAACTCTCAGTGTTGGCCGAGGGACTTGGCATGCGGGTGGTTTTTTTCGATGTGGTGACCAAACTGCCCCTGGGCAATGCACAACAGGTCGGCAGCCTGAAGGATTTGCTGGCGCAGTCCGACGTCGTCACATTGCATGTTCCCGAAACACAGGCAACACAATGGATGATTGGTGCCGCCCAGATTGCTCAAATGAAACCCGGCAGCGTGCTGATCAATGCTTCGCGCGGAACGGTGGTTGTCATTGAGCCGCTTGCCGATGCCTTGCGACAGAAAAAACTGTTGGGTGCTGCGCTCGATGTTTTTCCTGTCGAACCGCGCAGCAACAAGGACATATTCGAGTCTCCTTTGCGCGGACTGGATAATGTCATCCTGACGCCGCACGTTGGCGGTTCGACAATGGAGGCGCAAGCCAACATCGGCATCGAGGTCGCCGAAAAACTGGTGAAATACAGTGACAACGGCACCTCAACATCTTCTGTCAATTTTCCGGAAGTAGCCTTGCCGGCTCATCCTGGAAAACACCGTTTGCTGCACATACACCGCAATGTGCCGGGTGTGCTTGCGGAAATCAATCGGGTCTTTTCCGACAACCACATCAATATTGCTGCGCAGTACTTGCAGACCAATGAAGCGATCGGTTACGTTGTTATCGACATTGACGCCGGGCATTCCGACATGGCGCTTGCCAAACTGGCCAATGTTTCAGGAACCATTCGTAGCCGCGTTCTTTTCTAGGAAATTTCTACGCCAAGACATGCTCACCTTGAAGATATGCCGGTTTGATTCGTTGCAGCAGCGGCAGTGTGGTTTGCAGTGCTGGCTTCGCCAGTGTGCATGTTTATTGCAACACGCATCGCTTTCCCACACCTAGTGTCGCGTCACGAACTATGTGACGTTGACAATGGGGGATGGAACATTACAAAGTCACTTTGTCAGAACAAGAAAGAGCCGAGCTGCAAGACATTGCCAGCAAAGGCACGCACGCAGCGCCCAAGATCATCAACGCCCTGATTTTGCTCAACTGTGACCAGTCGGGCGGGCGTAGCGAGCGGCCCAGGAGCAGCGACATTGCGGCGATGCTCAGCGTGAGCGAGCGCAAGATTGACCGGCTCAAGAAGAAGTTTGTCCAACAAGGCCTGGAGCTGGCCCTGAACCGTCAGGACTCGCAGCGCGAGTACGCGTTAAAGGTCGATGGCCGCTTGGAAGCACAATTGGTGGCCCTGAGCTGCTCAGCCCCGCCTGAAGGCCAGGCCCACTGGTCGCTGCGGCTGCTGGCCGATCGGCTGGCGGAGCTCGAATACATTGACAGTGTGTCGCACGAGACGGTCCGGCGCACGCTAAAAAAAACGAACTCAAGCCGTGGAGAAAAATCGGCTGGGTAATTGCGCCTCAGGCCAGCGCCGCATTTGTGGCGGCCATGGAACAAGTGCTCGATATCTACAGCCGGCCTATTGACGCCAAGCACCCGGTGGTGTGCATGGATGAGACGCCGCGCCAGCTCATTCGTGAAACCCGCGAGCCTGTCGCAGTGGCGCTTGAGCCAAGGTCACCGAGCGCAGAAAGAAAGCGGACTGGGCTTTGTTCGTGCAGGACATCGCGACGAGCTATCCCGATGCAGCGCGCATCACGCTGGTGATGGACAACTTGAACACGCACACGCCGGCCTCGCTGTACGAGGCGTTTGCGCCCGAGCAGGCCAAGGCGCTGTGGGATCGCTTCGAGTCGGCATTGATGGGATTCACGTGGACAATGCATAAGACAAATTACGCGCTGGTCTTAATGGGCTGGCTGCCATGAGCGCGTTGTGTTGAGCAGAAAATCCGCATGCGGCGGCTGTGTAGCTTGAATCACTGTGTGGTCACGAACTTAAAGCGCGTAAAAAAAGCCATGAATGAAAAAATGACCGGATTTCCTCAAACGTTTGAATTTCTGCGCGTTCTGTCCATCGCTGGGTCGGACAGTGGCGGAGGTGCCGGTATTCAAGCCGATCTCAAGACCTTTGCGGCTTTGGGTTGTTATGGTATGACAGCCATCACGGCCTTGACCGCCCAAAATACGCAGGGCGTGCGGGCCATTCATGGTGTGCAGTCGGAGATGCTGCGCGACCAGATTGATGCGGTGATGGAGGATATCGGCGCGCATGCGGTGAAGATTGGCATGCTCCACGCGCCCGAGATTGTGCAGACCGTAGCCAATGCTATTGATCGCCATTCCTTGCAAAACGTGGTGCTTGATCCTGTGATGGTCGCCACCAGCGGCGCCGTGCTGATTGACAACCCGGCCATAGCCGTCCTGGTGCGCGAATTGTTCCCACGCGCGCTGCTGGTCACGCCGAACCTGGACGAGGCGTCGTTGCTGGTTGGACGTGCCTTGCATCACGAGCGCGATATGGAAGCCGCTGCACAGGAGTTGCTGGCCATGGGCGCACAGGCGGTCTTGCTCAAGGGCGGCCATTTGGCCGGCGATCAGGTGTGTGATCTGCTCCTTCTGAAAAACAGACACCCTTACTGGATGCGCGCGCCGCGCATCCACACCGCCAATACCCACGGCACCGGTTGCACACTGTCTTCAGCCATTGCTGCGCACCTGGCGCTGGGAGCAAGCCTGCTGGAAGCGGTACAGGCGGCGCGATGCTACGTACGCGCCGCGCTCGAGGCCAGCGCGACAGTGCGTACCGGCGCCGGTAGCGGGCCTTTGAACCATGGTCATGCACCACTGGCCATGCGGCTTAAGCCACGGTGCTGACCTGTGGGTTTTTCAACAGCCTGCGTGTCAACCTCGCGAGCATAAAAGTCCGTGCCAGCGTTGGCAGTGCCGCTCCCGATTGGGGCGTCAGTTTTGCGAACAAGTGGTAGCAGTCCTCCCGGGTTCGACAGTTCAGACCCAAAAACTCGCACCGACTTCAATGAAATCAATCACTTAGCGGCGAATTTTGGAAATTTTTGTAATGGCATGATTTGTCTGTATAAATGTTATCTTGTATTCTTATTTATCTGCGTTAAAGTAATGGCGTGTTCATCAAGCTCACCCGCTCCGGCCCCAACCAATACGTCCAACTCGTCGAGGCGTTTCGTGACGACACGGGCCGCCCCAAGCAACGCACCGTCGCCACCCTTGGGCGGCTTGACCAGTTGGGAGGCGAACTCCAGTCAGTGATCTCGGGCCTGCAACGTATCACCGGGCAGACCCCTGTTGCATCGCCGCCCACCCCGACGGTGAGCTTCGAGTCAGCGCGTGATTTCGGTGACGTCTGGACGTTGACCGAGTTGTGGAATTCGCTGGGCTTTGATCGCTTGCGAAAAGTGTTTCGGCGTACCCGACACAGTATTGACGTGGAGTCGCTGATTCGCGTGATGGTGCTCAACCGTTTGTGTGACCCGGACTCCAAGCTCGGTGTGCTGCGCTGGCTGCAGACCGTGAGCTTGCCCGGTGTCACGCTCGAATCGATTGACCACCAACACCTGCTGCGCGCCATGGACGCCTTGGTCGATCACAAGGAGGCGGTCGATGGGGTCATGTCCGCCCTGCTGCGCCCCTTGGTCGATCAGGACCTGGCCATGGTGTTCTACGACATGACCACCATTCGCGCGGCCGGCCTCTCAGAAGAGGACGGTGATGTACGCCACTACGGCATGTCCAAGGAAGGCGTGGTGGCGCGCCAGGTCATGCTCGGCGTGGTGCAAACGTCTGAGGGCTTGCCGCTGTACCACGAGGTGTTTGACGGCAATACGGCGGAAGTCACCACCATCAAGGGTGTGATCGAAAAAATCGTCAAGCGCTTTCCCGTCAAGCGCGTGATTGCCGTGGCTGATCGGGGCTTGCTGTCAACGGACAACCTGGCTGGTTTGCAGGCCATCACCCTGCCCGGTGGCGGGAAACTGGAGTTCATTCTGGCTGTGCCGGGGCGTCGTTATGGGGACTTCGTGGAACTCTTGGGGCCGTTTCATGCGGCGCAGTGCGCCGGTGCCAGGCAGGAGGTGCTGGGCGAGGCGCAGTGGAACAAGCTGCGCCTGATCATTGCGCACGATCCACACGTTGCCTTGGAGGCCAGTACCAAGCGCGACAACCGCATTGCGGAGCTGGAAAAGCAGGCCGCCCAGTGGGTAGGCAAGCTTGACGAGCAGGATACCGGTCAATCCAAACGCGGCCGCAAGCTCTCCGATGGGGGTGCCAGAGCCCGCTTTTACCATGAGGTGTGCCTGGCGCATCTGGCGCGCATCATCAAGGTGGACCTCAAGAGTGAATTGTTTAGCTACCATCTTGACGAGCGCGCCTTGACGCATGCGCGCTTGATGGATGGCAAACTATTGCTGGTGACCAATGCGCCGGACTTTGCGCCCGCTGAGGTCATCAAACGCTACAAGTCGCTGGCCGATATTGAGCGCGGGTTTCGGGTGCTCAAGTCCGAGATCGAGATTGGGCCGATCTACCACCGCCTGCCCAAGCGCATTCGCGCCCACGCAGCGATCTGCTTCATGGCGCTGATTGTGTACCGGGTGATGCGATCGAGATTGCGCGCGAGCGCCACCCCCATCTCCCCGGAGCGCGCGCTGGACAAGCTGCGCCGGATTCAGCATCACCAGGTGACGGTCAACAACACGCAACCGGTGACCGGCCTGTCCACGGTCAACCAGGAACACTCAGATATTTTGTCTGCGCTGACTGTCAAAAAACCCACTCTGAACACCCAGTTGACCCTTTTGTAGTGGAGCGATTGCATCGCACCCCTATATGGATCAATGACTTACGCGTTTAACTGTCGAAGTCGGGAGTCCTCGCCCCGCAGCCAGATGACCACTGCGCTGATGTCGACCTTGCGTTGCGTCATGAGCCGCACTACATTTGGCTGGTCAGCCCCAGATCTACTGCTGACAATTTATTCATGCAGCCATCTCCGGTCCGATTCCATATTTCGGACAAGCCCTGTGCCTGGGCCTTGGACAGGAGTTGCCAGCTCAGCCACAGCAGCGACGCATGAACCAGCGGCAGGCCATAACGTCCAATGAACCTGCGTGCCAGCTTGACCATCGAGCCTGACAGCAGCGCCAGGAGCACGGTACCCAAGGCACTGGTAAGAAACTGGCGATAAAAAACCATCCGATGGTCGTGCGATGGCCACCCTGCCATCACGCATGACGATCAGTTCATCAATTGTCACGCCGATCAGTTGCACGATGTTCAGCAGGTCCTGCAGGCGTGCAAAGCTGTTGTGGTACATAACGTGCAGCAGACCGGCGCTGGACACGCCAGTGTCGCAACCAATCTTGCCTGTCCGGTAAGCCTGCACCCAATACCGAAACGCAAACGACGACCGTCAACCCGGCTTGGGTTCCGAGCACTGCCACCAGGCAAGCGCCGATCTGCATGGCGGACACGCCAGCCCGCAAGGAAAAAAGCCCGCACAAAGCGGGCCTGACCAGAAAGGTTCTAACGCCTGTCAGTCGAAAACCGGCGACTCCACGCCCAGCACCTTGTGCAGTTTTGGACTGGTGGTGGTGTATTGCAGGTGAATTTTCTTGTCCGGAAAGATGATGGGCGCCGCGCCGAATGCAGCCAGTGCACATTCATGGAAACCACTCAGGATCAGTTTTTTCTTGCCGGGGTAGGTATTGATGTCACCCACTGCAAAAATGCCTGGAATGTTGGTGGAGAATTTCTCGGTATCTACCTTGAGCTGCTTGCGCTCGATGTCCAGACCCCAATGGGCAATTGGGCCGAGCTTGGGCGACAAGCCAAAAAATACCAGCAAGACGTCGAGCGGCACGACGCGCGTGATGCCATCGGCACCCGTCACCTTGGCCGCCGTCAACTTGCCGTCTTTCTCGTCGTAGCCCGTGACCTGGCCGACGATGAACTGCATCTCGTAGGCGTCGCACAGCTCCTTCATCCTGGCGACGTTCGAAGGCGCTGCCTTGAAGCCGTCGCGGCGGTGAATCAGGATCACGCTTTCAGCCTTGTTCGGACCTTCAGCGACAAAATTCAGTGCCCAGTCGAGTGCGGAATCGCCACCGCCGACAATCACCAGGTTCTTGCCGGCAAAGTCGGCCGGGTTCTTGACGCGGTAGAACAACTGGCTGTTGTCGAATTGCTCCAGGCCTTCAACACGCAGCAGCTTGGGCTGGAAAGCGCCCACCCCAGCGGCGATAAAGATGGTCTTGGTCAGGAATTTCGTGCCCTTGGAGGTTTCAACGAAGAAGCGGCCGTCTTCCTGCTTTTCAAGCACGCTGACTTCCTGTCCCAGGTGGAAGGTCGGGCCGAAGGGCTCGATCTGCTTCATCAGGTTGTCGGTCAGTTCCTTGCCGGTGCAAACCGGAATTGCCGGAATGTCGTAGATTGGCTTGTCGGGATACAACTCAATCGGCTGGCCACCAGGGTAGGCAAGGGAGTCGATGACATGGGCCTTGATTTCCAGCAGGCCGAGTTCGAACACCTGGAACAGGCCGACGGGGCCTGCACCCACAATGACGGCATCGGTTTCGATGGGGCCGTCGTGCTGGGCTGCGGTGTTGATCACTTCTTGGTTCAGTTGAGGTTCCATGATTTCTTGGCTTGAATTGTGTGAAAGCTCTGGAGCGAGCCTGGCGGCGGCAGTGCCCATTTCATTAGAACCGGTCAGCGTACCAGTTCGGGCAGCTTGCCAGTCTTGTCTTTCCATTCCTCTGCATCGGGCAAGGCTTCCTTGCGCTTGGTGATGCTTTTCCAGCCGGGTGCGCTGGTCAGGTCGGCATTGATCTTGATGAAGTGCAGCTGGTCGGAAGGCAGGTCCTCCTCGGCATAGATGGCGTTGACCGGGCATTCTGGAATGCACACGGCGCAATCGATGCATTCGTCCGGATCGATCACCAGCATGTTCGGGCCTTCGCGGAAACAGTCCACCGGGCAAACGTCCACGCAATCGGTGTATTTGCAGCGGATGCAGGGGTCGGAAACGACGTGGGTCATGGTGTTATGGGCTGGTCGGTGAAAACCCTGAATTTTAAGGCAATGCCTGACAAATTCACTTGACCAAACGCATACCTGTGGAAATCAACGGATTCCCCAGGTGCTGCGTCAAGAGTTGTGAAGCGTGTCCAGCGATGTAAAAAGCAAGGGTGAGCAGGTTAAAAAAAAGGAATGAGTTTACAGAACCAGAGCAGCGCCAGAGGTCTTGTGCGAGGCGGTATCGACCAGTACCAGCGAGCCCAGGACGCGCGATCGAAAATAAGGCAGCGTGACCAGTGGCGCCTGAAAGCTCAGTTCGACATGGCCGATGGCGTTGGGCGGCAGTTCGCTGGCGTCTTCCTCGGCCAGGGTGTTCACATCGAGCTTGTGCACGATGCGTTTGATCTTGGCCTTGACCCAGCGATGGCCCTGCAGCGCCCAATAGACACGGCCGGCCACCAACGGTTCGTCGTCCATCCAGGCCATGGTGACGGACACTTCGCGCGAAGGCGTGAAGGTACCGGGCGCAAGCAGCCAGTCGCCGCGCGAGACATCGACCTCGCGGTCGAGCACGACGCCGGCGCTGTGCCCGGCCAGGACGGATTTAGGCTGGCGGATATGGCCCAGCACCTGGGCGACAACGGCGGTTTGCCCGCTCGGCAGGATGGTCACGCTCTGGCCTGGTTGCACGCTGCCGGTCGCCACGCGGCCCCAGAAAATGCGCCGGCCCTGGGAGGTATCGGCCGAGGACGAAAACTTTTCCACCCATTGCACCGGAAACGCAAAGCCTTCAGTGGTTTCTGCCGGTGTGGCGGGCAGATGTTCCAGCAGGGCCAAGAGCGACAGGCCTTCATAGCCGCACCAGCCGGGCTTGCCATCGACCACGTTGAAGCCCTTGAGGGCGGACACTGGCACCGTGGCGCGAACCGGGATTTTGGCGGCCTCTGCAAGCTTGGCCAGCGCGGCGCTGATGTTCTGAAAGGCGAGGGTGGCGTCTTCCACCGCATCAAGCTTGTTCACCGCGAACACGATGGACGGCACGCGCAGCAAATTGACCAGCAGCGAATGGCGGCGGGTTTGCTGAAGCAACTCCATGCCCGGGTTTTTCCAGTCGAGCTTGGTGGCATCGACCAGCACCACGGCGGCGTCGGCGCTCGATGCCGCCGTGACCATGTTGCGTGTGTACTGCTCATGACCCGGCGCATCGCCGATGATGAACTTGCGCTGCTCGGTGGCGAAGTAGCGGTAGGCCACGTCAATGGTGATGCCCTGCTCGCGCTCGGCTGACAGGCCGTCGGTCAGCAGCGCCAGGTCGGTAACGCCTGCGCGCTGCACGCCTGCCAGGTGATCGACCAGCACCGCCTTGCTGTCCACCAGCAGGCGGCCAATCAAGGTGCTCTTGCCGTCATCGACCGAGCCGCAGGTGATGAACTTGAGCGCCGATTTAAGGTCATTTTGGCCTGTAGCGCTTTCTACATAAGTATTGCCAGCTATCAAATCTATAGTATTCATCAGAAGTATCCGTCTTTCTTGCGCTTTTCCATCGAAGCGTCGGAAGTTTTGTCGTCCATGCGCGTGGCGCCGCGCTCGCTGACATCAGCGGCCAGCGTCTCGATCACGATCTCGACGGCGGTGGCGGCCGTGCTGTCCACCGGGCAGGTGCAAGTGATGTCGCCCAGGGTGCGAAAGCGCACGGTCTTTTCAATCACCACTTCGCCCGCGCGGGCCGGGGTCAACTCGGTGACGGGCACCAGAAGGCCCTTGCGCTCGACGATCAGGCGCTGGTGCGCGTAGTAGAGCATGGGCAGGGCGATGTGCTCGCGCTCGATGTACTGCCACACGTCTAGTTCGGTCCAGTTGGAAATCGGGAACACGCGGAAATGCTCGCCGGGCTGCAGCCGGGTATTGAACAGCGTCCACAGCTCGGGCCGCTGGGCCTTGGGTTGCCACTGGCCAAAGCTGTCGCGGTGCGAAAAAATGCGCTCCTTGGCCCGGGCTTTTTCTTCATCACGGCGGGCGCCGCCGATCAGCGCGTCAAAGCGGAATTCGTCAATCGCCTCCAGCAGCGTGACCGACTGGTGCGCATTGCGCGGTTCGTCGGGATGGGCCAGGCGCACGGTGCCGCGCTTCATCGAATCCTCGACATGGCGAACGATCAGCTCGGCGCCGAGTTCTTTCGCCCGCAAGTCGCGGAAAGCGGTGACTTCGGGGAAATTGTGGCCGGTGTCGATCATCAAGAGCGGATACGGAATGCGGCCAACGCCAAAGGCCTTTTCGGCGCATTTCAGCATGACCAGCGAATCCTTGCCCCCCGAAAACAGCAGCGCCGGGCGCTCGAAGGCGGCAGCGACTTCGCGCAGGATGAAGATGGTTTCTTCTTCCAGTGCATCGAGATGAGAATTGCTGAGCCTGGTCAGCAGCTCGGGTTCATTGATCACGGGAGGTAGGTCTACGCGAGCGTTCATGCTGGTATTTCTCGAATGGGAATGATGCTGGAAAGGGGTTCGAACGCGGCCGGTTCCTGCGCTTCGTGGGTGCCGTCGGCGGCCACATGCAGGCCGCATTCCTTGGCACTTTCGTTTTCCCACCACCAGCGGCCGGAGCGGAAATCCTCGCCCAGCGTGACGGCGCGGGTGCAGGGCGCGCAGCCGATGCTGGGGAAGAACTGGTCATGCATCGGGTTGTAGGGAAGGGCATTGGCCGAGATGCAGTGCCAGATGTCGCCCTGGGTCCATTCGACCAGCGGATTGACCTTGGTGCGTTCTGGTTGCTGCTCGATGTCGTGCACTTCGGCCCGGGCAGCCGACTGCTCGCGGCGCAGGCCGGTCAGCCAGCCTTTCTTGCCGGCCAGCGCGCGGTCGAGCGGCGCCATCTTGCGGATGTGGCAGCACTGCTTGCGCAGGGCCAGGCTTTTGTACATGGCCTGCGGGCCGTTTTCTTCGACAAAGGCCGAGGTTGCGTCCGCATCGGGGTGGTACACATCGACCGTGACCGGATAGCGCTCCTCGATGCGCTTGACCAGCGCGACCGTTTCGGCGTGCAGCATGCCGGTGTCGAGCACGAAGATGCTGACGCCTGGCTTGTCGAAAAGGCCGGCTTCGTGCATCAGGTGCGTGATGACCATGTCTTCGGCGCCCAGGCTGGAGGCCTGTGTCAGCGGCGAATACTTGGCGGCAGCGGTCTTCAGCAGCGCCAGGCTGTGCGCGAGTTTTTGCGCAAAGTCGGGCGATGGCCTGGCATACAGGGAAATGGCGCTCATGCTTTGCTTCTCAGGCTGCGGCGACAGCGGCAGTGATGAAGTGAGGCTCGATGTCCACCGCGTCGCCCTGGTACTTGCCAACGCCATAGCCGGGGTAGGCGGCCAGCACGCGCCGGGCGATGGCCATGTCCTGGTCGGCGCGCAGCACGGCCACGTCAAAGCCGCTGCGTTCCATCTGTGCCAGCTGGTCCACCAGCACATCGCCCGTGGCGCGGATTTCGCCCTGGAAGCCGAGCCGGCGGCGCAGCAAAAAAGCCTGGCTGAAAGCGCGTCCATCGGTGAATTTCGGGAAATTCAGGTCAATGCGCTCCACCCCTTCGAGCGTCAACTGCAAGGGATCTGCATCGTTTGCCAGTTCAATGACATTTTGGAGTTTGGCGCTCGTGGTGTCTGGGATGGCAGCTATTAATTTCATAGTAGTTTTCTGCATGGTGAGATCAATGATGCAGCGCGTCAGCCGGCGCTGGCTTCGGCGGCCTCAAGGCGGGTGGCGCCAAAGCGTGCGCCGTTGGCGGCCGCCTTGAACGGGTCGGCGCCCACGCGGCGCAAGGTGGCGATAAAGGTTTCGCGGCCTTCGCGCTGCTGGCGATAGGTGTTGAGCATGGCTTCGATCACCTCGGGCACTTCAGCGGCCGAGAACGACGGGCCCACCGCCTTGCCGGCCAGCGCCGGGCCTGACAGGTTCGAGCCGTCCGAGCCGCCGAGCGACACCTGGTACCACTCCTTGCCGTCCTTGTCCACGCCCAGGATGCCGATGTGGCCGCTGTGGTGGTGGCCGCAGGAGTTGATGCAGCCGCTGATGTGCAGGTCGATCTCGCCGATGTCGTGCAACTCGTCAAAGTCCTGGTAGCGCTCGGTGATGGCTTCGGCAATCGGCAGCGACCGTGCATTGGCCAGCGAGCAGAAGTCGCCGCCGGGGCAGGCGATCATGTCCGTCAGCAGGTGGATGTTCGCCTTGGCAAGGCCGGCCTGGCGGGCGGCGCGCCACAGGTCGGGCAGCGCATCGGCATGCACCCACGGCAACAGCAGGTTTTGCTCATGCGTCACGCGCGCTTCGCCGGCGCTGAAGCGGTCGGCCAGGCCGGCGGCGATGTCGAGCTGGTCAGCGGTCGCGTCGCCGGGCGCCTGACCCAAGCGCTTGAACGACAGGCTCACCGCGCGCAGGTCGGGGTTCTGGTGCGGCGCCACGTTCTGCTGCAGCCAGCGGCCAAAGGCGGTTTCGTCTTCAGCGGCAATCGGTTGCACACCCTGCGGTGCGCTGTTCAGCGTGGGCGTCACAAAGCAGGCGGCCACCCGGTCGTATTCGGCCTGCGTGATGGTGTGCGGGCCGCCGTCGTGCCCGATGATCTGCTGGTATTCGGCTTCGACATCGTCGATGTAGTTCTGGCCTTCGGCCTTCACCAGGATCTTGATGCGCGCCTTGTAGATGTTGTCGCGCCGGCCGTAGCGGTTGTACACGCGCACCACGGCTTCGAGGTAATTCATGATCTGGTTCCATGGCAAGAACTCGCGGATCACCGTGCCGATGATCGGCGTGCGGCCCATGCCGCCGCCCACCAGCACCTTGAAGCCCAGTTCGCCAGCGCTATTCTTCAGCAGTTGCAGGCCCACGTCGTGCCAGCCAATGGCGGCACGGTCTTCCCTGGCGCCGCTGATGGCGATCTTGAACTTGCGCGGCAGGAAGGCAAACTCGGGGTGCAGCGTGCTCCACTGGCGCATGATTTCGCCGAACGGGCGTGGGTCGGCAATCTCGTCGACCGCGATGCCGGCGCGCTCGTCGCTGGTGATGTTGCGGATGCAGTTGCCGCTGGTCTGGATGCCGTGCATGTCCACGCTGGCGAGCAAATCCATCACGTCGGCCGACTGGTCGAGCGCAATCCAGTTGTACTGCACGTTCTGGCGGGTGGTGAAGTGGGCATAGCCCTTGGTCAGCTGGGTGTGCACCGACTGGCCGTTCTTCAGCGCCACCGGTCCCAGCTTGTCCTGCGTCGCCTGTGCGCTCTCGAGTAGCGCCGGATTAGGCTGGTCGTAGTCGCGGGCAATTTTGGCCAGCACACGCAACTGGGCGCTGGAGAGTTCGCCATAAGGAACGGCCACGCGCAGCATGGGCGCATAGCGCTGCACATACCAGCCGTTTTGGAGGCGCAGGGGCTTGAATTCGTCTTCAGGCAACTGGCCGTTTTGCCAGCGCGTCAGCTGGTCCCGGAACTGGGCGGCGCGGGCTTTCACGAACTGGCGGTCAAATTCGGTGTATTGGTACATGGATGTTGTGGGACAAAAGAAAGTCGTTGGCAATTAGATGGAAATGAGCTTCACGCCGGCATAGGCGAGCAGCACGGACAGCAGCGAGCGGATCACCCGGTCAGACGTCCTGCGCATCAGCTGCGAACCAATCCAGATACCGGGCAGCGAACCGGCCAGCAGCTTGAGCAGCAAAGGCCAGTCCACCGAACCGATGGAGGCGTGACCCAGGCCAGCCACCAGGGTCAGCGGCACCGCATGGGCAATGTCGGCCGCCACGATGCGCGGCAGGGGAAGTGTAGGGTAGAGCAGCATCAGCACGATCACCCCAATGGCGCCGGCGCCGACCGAGGTCAGCGTGACCAGCGTGCCGATGACCGCGCCAAACACCATGGGCAACGCCCAGTGCCGCGCGCGCGTGGCCTCGGCAATCCGCTCAGGGGCAATGTGTAAGGGCGGTGCCTTGCCACGCACCACCTTGTAGAAGGTTGCGCCGGCCGTCAGCAGCAGCGCCAGGCCCAGTGTCGTTGTCATGATGGCCTGCGTGGCCGGATTGGCCGGGCCAAGGCGCTGCAGCAGATAGAGCGTGGCCAGCGCTGCCGGAATACTGCCCAGTGCCGTCTGACCGACGATTTTCCAGTCCACGATCCTGGCGCGCGCCAGGCTGATCGTGCCGCCCATCTTGGTGAAGGCGGCAAACAAAAGGTCGGTGCCGATTGCCAGGTGTGGCTTGACGCCGAACACGAAGATCAGCAATGGCGTCATCAGCGAGCCGCCGCCCACGCCGGTCAGGCCCACCACGATGCCCACGACAAAGCCGGCGAATACAAAAGCGAAATCATGCATAAGGGCAAAAATGTATCGGTGTCGCATATAAAACCAAACAACAGTTTTGTTCTGCCTTTATGCGAATAAGCATATTCACCAGTCTGCATGCGGCTTGGGCGCGGTTTTCTGTTGACCGGGCTGCCGGAATTGCATCGCGCAGCCTGCATGGCAAGTGAACGCAAGCTGACTTGTCCGCTGTACAGTCACTGGCTGGTGGGGTGGCTGCGAACCTGCATGGCCCCCATTCGTCCATCCGATTGCTTTACTTCTGGAGAAAACCTTGACATTCATGAAACCTGCCTTGCTGGGCGGTGTGTTGCTGGCCACAGTCCTTTGTGCGCATTCAGCCTCCGACCAGCCCATCAAGATTGGGGAAATCAACAGTTATTCGACGATCCCGCAGTTCACCCTGCCTTACCGCCAAGGCTGGCAGCTTGCCATCGAGGAAATCAACGCCGCCGGTGGCCTGCTGGGCCGCAAGGTCGAGGTGATTGCCCGCGACGACGCCGGCAAGCCCGAGGAAGCGCTGCGCCACGCGATTGAACTCACCTCGCGCGAACAGGTCGATGTGCTGGCTGGCGGCTATCTGTCCAACGTCGGCCTGGCCCTGGCTGACCATGCGCAGAAGAACAAGCGCCTCTACATCGCCAGCGAACCGCTGACCGACGCCATCGTCTGGGACAAGGGCAACCGCTACACCTTCCGCCTGCGTCCGAGCACCTACATGCAGGCCGCCATGCTGGTCGAGGAAGCCGCAAAAATGCCCGCCAAGCGCTGGGCGACGATTGCGCCCAACTACGAATACGGACAGAGCGCCGTCGCCAGCTTCAAGGAATTGCTCAAGGCCAGGCGGCCCGACGTGGAGTTTGTCGGCGAACAGTGGCCGGCGCTGGGCAAACTGGATGCCGGCACCGCCCTGCAAGCCACCATGCAAAGCAAGCCTGACGCGATTTTCAATGTGACTTTTGGCGCCGACCTGGCCAAGCTGGTGCGCGAAGGCAACCAGCGCGGCATTTTCCCCAAGGTGCCTGTGGTGTCCCTGCTGTCAGGCGAACCGGAGTATCTCGATGTACTGAAGGACGAAACGCCCAAGGGCTGGATCGTCACAGGCTACCCGTGGGACCAGATCGACTCGCGCGAACATGCCAGCTTTGCCGCCAACTACTACCGCCGCTTCAAGGAATACCCGAAGGTCGGCTCGGTGGTCGGCTATTCGACCATGCAGGCGATTTTTGCCGGCATCAAGAAAGCCAACTCGACGGACAACGAAAAGCTGGTCGTTGCGCTGCGCGGCCTGAAATTCAGCACGCCGTTCGGCCCGGCCGAATTCCGCGCCATCGACCACCAATCCACCATGGGTGCCTACGTTGGCAAGCTCGACCTGCGCGGAAACAAGGGCACGATGGTGAACTGGCGCTATGCCGATGGCAAGGCCTACCTGCCGAGCGATGCCTATGTGAAGGCACGCCGTCCCGCCGAAGCCATGAAGTGAAAATTGCTATTAAATAAGTAGCTGCTTGCGCCCGTCCAGTGTGCGCAATAGTCACTTTTTCCTTGAATTTCAGGTTTTCAAGGTATTTGCGTGACGTTTGACGTACTGTGGCAGCAGCGCATCGGCCAGGCGCTGCTCCAGCGGCAGCGGTTCCCCATGCAGACGTGCCGCCAGCAGTTCGGCGCACAGCGCGGCAAAGCTCAGGCCGCGCGAACCCATGCCGCTGCTGACCCATACATCGGGCACGTTTTCCAGTGGGCCCAGCGACGGCAGGCGGCTGGGCGTCGCGCACCGGATACCGGCCCATCCTTGCACCTGATGGCCGTCAAACTGGTTCGCCAGGGCCTGCGCCGCAAGGGGCTGCAGGGTCTGCAGCTTGCAGAAGTTGTGCAGTTCGTCCGCAGGCCGGATCTCACGGCTGCTGCTGTCGCGTTCAAACGTCGAGCCGATCACCCATCCCATACCCTGGTCCAGCGGGACGGCCGGCACCAGACTGCCATGGCCATTGACGGGGAAAGCGGGCATCGCTAGCGCAGTGTGCGGTGTATTCAGGCCCCAGGAGGCTTGGCCGCGAATGGCCTGCAGTGCCAATGCAGGGCCCAAGCCAGCCGATTCTGCGAGCACACCGCTGCCATGGCCTGCCGCCAGCACCACCAGTTCTGCTTGCGCCAGCACCTGCCCTGCTGCATCCAGCACTTGCCACTTATCAGCTTGCCGTACCAGTTGTCGGACATCGGACTGGCCGCGCCATGTCACGCCCGGCGATGCCAGCCAGACCCGTACCAGGCGCGCCGGTTTGATCCAGCCGGCCCGAACATGCCACAAGGCCGGGGTCTCAGGCGCAAGGCCGCACTGTTTGAGTTGTTCGGCGGTGGCCAGCGTGGTCCAGTCATGTGCGGCATCGGCCAACGGCTGCCCGGCTTGCCATGCGGCAGGCAGCTTGCGTGCATGTTCAATGCAGTGCTCCAGCACGCCGGTAGGGCGCCAGTCTGTGCCGGTTTGCAGCAGCGAATCTGCTTGCTGCAGCATCACCCGGATGCCGCTGCGTGACAGGCGCGACAGCACGCTGTCATCGGGAGAAACATGCGCGGCCAACACACCGGCTGGCAAACCCGACGCGCCAGCGGCTGGCGTGCTGGCCGCATCCAGCACCGTGACCTGCCAGCCGCGCCGCGCCAGGCTGGCCGCCACGGCCGCGCCCGCCAGCCCGGCGCCGATCACGATGCAATCTGCGGGCATGCGGCGCGCGGGCGACAGCCGGGATTTTTTCAGTTCCCATGCCGGCTGGTAATGCCCTTGCAGGTTGTCGCGCCCGGGCGACATGCCGGGGAATTTTTGCACCACAAAGCCGCATTGCGCCAGTGCCTCGCGCACGCTGCGCTCCACCGCCCAGCTTGCCACGCGGGTGCCGCGCCGGCAGCACCTTGCCACGGCCTTGAAGGTGTGGACGTCCCAAATGTCGGGGCTCAGCAGCGGGCTGGAGCCGCCGAGGTAAACCGAATCGGCTTCAAACGCGGCGCCCTGCAGCATGGCCTTGGCATCGCCGATGCATAGCGTCAGCAATACCTGGCCGCCTTCGAAAACGAGCCGGTGCATGCCAGGCAGCAAGCCCCAGAGCTGGTCTTTCAAGGCCTGCGCGAACGAAATCAATTCGGGATGGCTCCAGGCGCTGCGAAACACGTCGTCGGGGCTTGCCGGAAAGGCCTCGGTCGAGACGAAATGCAGCAGGCGAGGGCGTTGCGGGTCGGCCTTCCACGCCGCCCAGGTGACCAGGAAATTCAGCCCCAGGCCAAAGCCGGTTTCCAGCACGCACCATTGCGGCTGTCCGGCCCAGGCTTCGGGCAGCCTGCAGCCTTGGAGGAAAACGGCTTTCGCCTGCTCAAGACCGCCCGGTTCACTGTGGTAACGGTCGCCAAAGCGCGGGCTGTGAGGGCTTTCGCCTGCCGTGCCGTCTGCCAGCCATTCCATGCGCTCGGGCATCTGCCGCGCTCAGGCGCCGGGAGGTGTCGGCGGAACGTAGCCCTGCACCGCATCGGCGCCATCGCCGAAGAAGTGCTTTTCCATTTGCCGCGCCAGGTACTGGCGGGCGCGCGCATCGGCCAGGTTGAGCCGGTTTTCATTCACCAGCATGGTTTGCTGCTTCATCCAGTCGGCCCAGGCCTGCTTGCTGACTTCTTCCCAGATGCGCTTGCCCAGCGGACCCGGGTACGGTGGAAAGTCCAGGCCTTCGGCTTCCTTGCCGAGCTTGATGCAATTGACGAGACGTGCCATGTGAGAAGTTCTTTCTTGCTTTTGAAGTTGGAGAGTTGGAAGCGGAGTTTTTGAATAAAACGATGTTTTATTCGTCTTGAACAGAAACGCCTGAGTCCGGCATCCATTTTGTCCGCGTTCAGCGGGTTTTTCGGATCACGGCGCAAACCCCGGGGTCTTGTCGCCACATTATCAAGCTTTGCCTTCACGCCGCCGTGGCAATGGTTCTGCCCACCTCGGCAGGTGTTGGAAAGGGTCCGCACACCTCCATTGCGGGCTGGCCGCGACGCCTGCCGGGTGCGCACAAAGGCGGTTTGAAAGACCGCGTTGGAAATCAGGATAGTGACTTCATTTGGTTTTAACGGTAAAATACGGCTCCAACCCAAGACAGGCAAGCGCGAAAAGCTATGGAAAATATAGCGCTAACGTTTGCCGGGCCGGGCTTTCAGGGGCTTGGTAGCCGATCCACCCCTGGTGACGCCGACTGGCAAAGTGCTTGAATTTGGGGAAGGAACCCCCAAATCTGTTACATGAATGCCACCAAACCAAACGCCCGCAAAACCGATCTGACCGTGACCCATGTGCTCGCTCAATTGCTTGAGCGCCTGGAACGCAGCGCGGTGCCTGTCGGCGCCGAACAGTACCGATTGGTCGTGCAGCATCTGGCAAGCGAACTGAGCGAAGTCGAGCCCGGAAGGGCGCTCGCCGCTTTGCTCGACAGCCATCCTGCCGCTGCCGAGCTGTACGAGAACGTTTATTACCAGCATGCCGGGCTTTGCCGCTCGGCGCTGGACGTTTCGCTTGCTGCGGAACTGCAAGCCAAAGAGGTTCTGGACCGCGCGATGCGCCGGGCCATGAACCGTTCCAATCCATCAAACAAGGAAGACCCCACCCATGGCAAGAGCTGACGCTAAAACCGCCGTACTCGCAGACGGCCTGCGCTACAAATCCAAAGTTTCAGGTTCGCCCTTTGCAGCCACCACGTCGTTCGGCGCGGCCACCATGTCTTGCTTCATGTGCGGCAAGCACCGCGCCCGTTCCCTGATGGGCACCCGCAAGGTGCTGGGCAAGTCCCAGGCCGTCTGTTCGCCTTCCTGCAAGGGGCTCGATGAAGCGCTTGAGGCCGCCGCCGTTGCATCGGCTGCCGCAGCCGCCGCGTCTGCTGCCTGAGGCCCTGCCCGTTTGCTGGTTAAGTCTGCGGGGGTACTGGGTTTTGCTTGACCCGGTCTTGATTTTCGGAGGGTCTGAGGCGCATAGTGTGCTGTCGTGCATACCTAATTCCTGACAGCCATCGGCAAGCGAGACAGAAAGGGAAACCCGCCATGAATCCCCATTCCAGAACAGCCCCGTTGTTGCAGCCTGACGAGGCCACCGACCATATCTGCGGACTCGCGTCCGCACCGGTCACGCTGATTGAATATGGCGACTTCGCCTGCCCGGCCTGTTGCCAGGCTTACGGCGCGGTGAACATTTTGCGGGCGCATTTTGGCGACCAGCTGCGCTTCGTGTTTCGCCATTTCCCCTTGCGTGAAGTGCATCCGCATGCTGAACTGGCTGCGGAAGCAGCCGAGGCAGCCGGCGCGCAGGGCCGCTTCTGGCCGATGTACGACCTGCTGTTCACCCATGCCCTGCATCTGAAGGAAAAGCATCTGATGGACCATGCCAGTCAGATCGGGCTGGACATGGCACGCTGGCGCAATGAAATGGCCGACCATGTCTACCTCCAGCGGGTGCAGGAGCATGTGCTGGGCGGCAAGCACCTTGGCGTGCGCTCAACGCCGGCGTTTTATGTCAATGGCGTGTTCGTCGACGTGTCCTTCGGACTGCAGCACCTGCATGAGGCGGTGGACAAGGCATTGCTGCTGCGCAGTTGAGCCCAGCCGCCATGAAAGCGCATGCAGTGGACCGATAATGGTGCGCTTCTGAGTCACGTCCGCAAGGGGTGAATCGCATCCAACCCCCATTAGGACCATTCCGTGAGAAAAACATTCCTCCTCAACATCGAAGGCAAGAACCGTGACCGACTGGTCGAGGCCAGCAAGCACGACATCCGCAAGTACGTCAAGCGCGAGCGCAGCCGCGACTTGCCCGCAGGCGTGGATTTCTGGGATTTTGACTGCAAATTCGGCAGCAACGAAGCCACGGCGGCCGTGGTTCACTTTGCCACGTTCATGGCGCTGATCGACACCGCCGTGCAGGAAGGCGCCGAGCAGTTTTATGTCGAGGTGGTCACCAGGCATGGCCACCGCAGTGTCCGGCCGCAGGGCGCAGAAGCCGCTTCTGCCCGGGAAGAAGATTTCGAATAAACCAGGCCCAAGCCCTGCGACTGCGGGGCTTATTCGCCTTGCGCCGGCTTCAACTGGCCGGCCGCTTCACGCAGCTTGTCCTTTTTGCTCGGGCGCTTGCCCTTGACGCCGCCCACCGACAGCGGATCGGCTGCATTGGGCTGAAGGATTTCAACGGGCTCGAAACCGGCGACCTGTTCGCGCTTCATACCCAGACGCTGGCGCTTTTCGATCAGCCGGAAATGCGCCTCGGTGCCGGCGCTGACAAAACTGATGGCCATGCCGCTTTCACCGGCCCGGCCGGTGCGGCCGATGCGGTGCGTGTAGTCGCTTGACGAGCGCGGCAGGTCGTAGTTGACCACCACCGGCAGCTGAACAATGTCCAGGCCCCGAGCGGCCACGTCGGTGGCCACCACCACCTGCACCCGCTTTTCCTTGAAATCGAGCAGCACCTGGCATCGCTTGCCCTGGCTCAGTTCGCCGTGGAAGGGTTCGGCCTCGATGTCGGCCTTGCGCAGCTTGTCAGCCACGATCTCGGCGGCATGCTTGGTGGCGACGAACACCAGCACCCGGCTCCATTTCTCGGTCTGCACCAGATGGCGCAACAACTGCGTGCGCCGGGTCGGATCGACTTCGATGGCGCGCTGCGCAATGTCGGGCTCGGCTTGCGGCGCGGCCTGCACCTCGATGCGCAAGGGCTCGCGCAGCATGCTGGCGGCCAGCGCTTCGATGGCCGGCGGAAACGTCGCCGAGAAAAACAGGTTCTGGCGTTGCGCCGGCAGCATCTGCAGGATGCGGCCCAGTTCCTCGCCAAACCCGAGGTCGAGCAGCCGGTCGGCTTCATCCAGCACCAGGGTATTGACGGCGTCCAGCGTCAGGGCCTTGTGCTCGATCAGGTCGATCAGCCGGCCCGGGGTGGCGACGATGATGTCGGCGCTGCCGCGCAGGTTCATCATCTGCGGATTGATCGACACGCCGCCAAACACCACGGCAACCTTCAGGCGCTGCGGCAGGTGCTTGGCCAGGCTGACGATGGCTTCGCCCACCTGGGCCGCGAGTTCGCGCGTCGGCACCAGCACCAGGCCGCGAATGCACCGCCGGGCGCGATTAGGCGATTCGGCCAGCCGGTGCAGCAAGGGCAGGGCGAAAGCCGCCGTTTTGCCCGAGCCGGTCTGGGCCGAGGCCACGATGTCGCGGCCTTGCAAAATGGCTGGAATCGCCGCTGACTGGACCGCCGTGGGCGCAAGGTAGCCCATGTCGGCAATCGCGCGCGACAGGACAGGCAGCAGGGCCGGCGAAAAGCCGAGGGATGAAAATGGCATGAAAAAGGTGCTCGGAAAGAAGGCAGAAGCGAAGACGCCGAAAGCCGATTGGGGGCTGCGACCGGTTGTCGCCAGAACCCGCAAGTTTAAGCCCGGCCCTTTCGGCCCCTGTCCGCGATGCCGGCATGCCGGTCGTGCAAGCCGGGAGCGCTTCATCAAGATGCTATTGAATTCATAGCTGCTCGCGCAAAGGGGACGTGCGCAAAAGCCTGTTTTTGCTTGAAATCAGCGCGGATTGCGCTGCTGCAAGCCGGTACGCCGCCCGAACGCAGCGGGTTTTGATACCTCCTGGCGGAGGCGTCCAGCGGGCCAAGCCTCGTCAGACGCTTCTTACCCTGGCTGCGCTGACCAGCCTACGACAGCAGCGAGCGGCCTTGGTTGGTGTGGTGGTCTCCATCGGCCCTTTGAACCAAGGAGCAAGCATGCTGGCAATGAATTACCGTGGTCCCTACCGGGTCCGCGCAACGCAAAAATCCGTGCCCTGCATTGAGCATCCGTGTGACGCCATCATCCGCGTCAACCGCGCCTGCATCTGCGGCTCCGACCTGCATCTGTACCACGGGCTGGTGCCCGACACCCGCGTGGTCACCACCTTTGGCCATGAATTCACCGGCGTGGTGGAAGAAGTGGGCGCGTCGGTGGAAAAGCTGAAGGTCGGCGACCAGGTGCTGGTGCCTTTCAACGTGTTTTGCGGTGCATGCCATTTTTGTCAGTGCGAGCTGTACAGCAACTGCCACAACGTCAACCCCGAAGCCAGCGCGGTGGGCGCCATCTATGGCTATTCACACACCACGGGCGGCTATGACGGTGGCCAGGCCGAATACGTGCGCGTGCCCATGGCCGATGTCGGTCCGCCGGTGATCCTCGCCGACCTGGACCTGGACGATGCGGTCCTGCTGGCCGATTCCTATCCGACCGGCTACCAGGCCGCTGAAATGGGTGACATCGAAGAGGGCGAGACGGTGGTGGTGTTCGGCGCCGGACCGGTCGGGATTTTTGCCGCCAAGTCGGCCTGGCTGCTGGGCGCCGGCCGGGTGATCGTGGTCGAGCATGTGGACTACCGGCTGGAGTTCGTGAAGAACTTTGCCCAGTGCGAAACCGTCAACTTCAAGGAAGTGGACGACATGGCGCTGCACATCAAGAAAATGACCGACTGGATGGGCGCCGATGTGTGCATTGACGCCGTGGGTTGCGAAGCCGCCGGCAACTTTGCCCCGTCACTGACCGGCATCAAGCTCACGCTGCAGGGCGGGGCGGCCACGGTGCTGCACTGGTGCATCAACTCGGTGCGCAAGGGCGGCAAGGTGTCCATCGTCGGCGTGTATGGCCCGACCTTCAACGCGATTCCGATTGGCAATGCAGTCTACAAGGGGCTGACGCTGCGCATGAACCTGGCCAGTGAGTGTCAAGCGCCACCTGCCCCGGCTGATCGAGCACATCCAGGCCGGCCGCATCAAGCCCAGCGAGGTCATCACGCACCGCATGCCGTTCGAGGAAGTGGCCGACGCGTACCGCCTGTTCTCCAGCAAGCTCGACAACTGCATCAAGACGGTGCTCGTGCCGCCGCGTGCAATGGCTTCAACCTGAAGGAGGCAACCGACATGGATACCCTCAACAGCCCGCCCGCCAACACCCTCGAAAAGACACCCGAAAAGACACCCGAAGTTCCCGCCCGGTTTGCCCATATCAGAGGCTGGGGCGCCGACCTGGACCATGCCATGCGACCGGCCTATCCCATGGAACGCATGCCGGCCCGGCGACTAGCGGCACATGCGGTAGCCGCCGGTTTCCAGGTGGAAATGGTCACGGTGCACCGCGTTGTAGTCAGGGCCCAGCACGCCGTTGAAAAACCGGCAGGCGCCAGCATGCGCATCGCTCAGCATCAGCGCTTCGGGTCTCGGGGCTGAGCCTTGCGCGGCGCGCGGCCAGGCGTTCAACAGGCTGATCTTCTGGCCGTTTTCCAGTGTGAAGCCGGCAATGTCCAGCGCATTGGCCGTGGCATGCCGGCTTCGCGAGCCGCCCGGCACATCCGGTGACGTGCCTTCGCCCCGGTTGATGTTGCGGCAGGCATAACTGCCCAGGTGGTCAATGGCGGCCACTCGCTGGCCGAAGTGCTGCTGCGCGGCGGCCTGGAGCGCATGCTTTTCCCACATGAAAAATGACAAGGCCATCGGGCAGCTGAGTGACAGCGGCGCGCCGATGCGAACGCCTGCGGTTCTCAAGCGCACCGCATTGTCAAAGCCGCAGCCCGGCGCCGTGGCGCGGTCGGGCAGCACGTCGTACTGCATGCCTGTCCGGCCCAGTGCTGCCAGGCACTGTTCAGGGTCGCTGCGGGCACGTGAGAGTTTGTAGGAGGTCAGCAGGTCCGGCGGCGCCATGACATCAAGCGGCGCCCAGGGGTTCCATCGCTCAGGAACTGTCAGGCGTCCACTGTAGAGCCCATAGCCTGCTGCGGCGACAAGGCTCCACAGAACGATGGCCAGCGCGGGGGACTTGCGCGGCCGGTCAGGCGAGGGGGAAGGAGCAGATGGCAAAGGCATGTTTTTATGGCAAGACAAGGATCAGGACCCGCCTGCCGGCCGATCTCGCCGCCGGCAAGGCCGGGATTCGACTTCATGCATCAGGAATACATTGCCGGATTTGGGACGGATCTGCCGCATTGGTTGCCTGATTGTTTGTATCACGAGGAAACTTGTGCCACCCGTCCTGTCTTTTTGGAATGTGAAAAATCGTCGACGCATGGGTGATGGAGCACGTCTGTCAGGCTGGTGTATTTTGCGTTCCAAGGTTTATGGTGCAGTGGCAGGCCCAAGGTAATGCTGACCCGTGGTTCGCGAAAAGGTTCAAGCCAGATGGCGGGTTGACGCACACCCAGCCGCCAGCGCATGGCTTGACATGCAAGCTGGCAGGCCGGTCAAAGTTTTGTAGACTGAGTGCTTTGAATGAAGTGCACCTCTAGCAGGCCGCTGAAATACCTCAAGGCAAAGCCTGCAGGTTCTGCAGCCTCACTCGACAATCTGCAGCAGCCCTTTTTCTGACCCGATACAAACCCATTGAACCCATGCGCGGAGCCGATACCTTCACCGAAAGCCCTTTCACGCTGCACCGCCTGGAGGACTTTGTGCCGGCCGAGCATCCGCTGCGCCCAATACGCCAGATGGTCAACGAGGCGTTACTCAAGATGGATGGGCTGTTTGCCGGGATGTACGAGGTGGACACCAAAGGCGGGCGGCCCAGCATTGCGCCCGAGAAACTGCTGCGCGCCATGCTTCTCCAAGTGTTCTACAGCATCCGCTCAGATGCGTCAGCTCATGGAACAGGTGCAGTACAACCTGCTGTACCGCTGGTTCATCGGCCTGGCAATGGAGGATGCGGTGTGGGTGCCTACGGTGTTCACGAAGAACCGCGAGCGCTTGCTTGAGCATGACGCGGTCATCGAGTTGTTCAACCACGTACTGCAAAGTGCCGACGGGCACGGCTGGCTTTCGGGCGAACATTTCAGCGTGGACGGCACGCTGATCCAGGCCTGGGCGAGCCACAAGAGCTTTGTGCGCAAGGACGGCAGCGACGGCGACCAAGGAGGCGGCAGTTTCAAGGGTCATAGCCGTTCAAACGAGACGCACCAGTCAAGCACTGATGCTGACGCCAGGCTGTACCGTAAGGGCGGGGCGGCCAGCGAGTTGCGCTTCATGGGCCACACCTTGAGTGACAACCGCCATGGCTTGATTGCCAGCGCCGTGGTCACGCGGGCCGACGGCTACGCCGAGCGCGAAGCGGCCAAGGTCATGATTGACGATGCCCGGCAGGCCTTGTCGGACGCGCAAACCGCCATAACGTTGGGCGCTGACAAAGGCTATGACGCGCAGGAGTTCATTGAGGCGTGCCTGGCAATGAACGTCACGCCGCATGTGGCGCAAAACACCTCGGGCCGGCGCTCGGCCGTCCCCGATGAGATTGCCCAAAGCGAGGGCTACGCCGTCTCTCAGCAAAAGAGAAAGCTCATCGAGCAAGGCTTTGGCTGGGCCAAAACGGTGGGCCGAATTCGCCAGGTGATGGTGCGCGGGCTGGAGCGGGTGGACCAAATGTTTGTGCTGACGATGGCCGCGTACAACTTGACGCGCATGCGCACGTTAGGACAAATCCGTTTGCAGGGTCAATAAATGGCTAAAAAAGGCGGTAGGAGCGATTTAACCCAGCGATAAACGGTTGAAAGAACGCTGAAATTTCAAAGTATGAAAAATAATCGCAAAAATGCAATGCTTCACCTCAACTGCTGCGCCTACGCAGTCAGTATTTCAGCAGCCTGCTATGGCCGTTTATAAAAAGACAGAAAAGGGCATGAATGAACTGCTGGCTCCGATTCCCGGCATTGACGCCAGGCTGGTCAGTGTGCTGATTCTGGTCGATGGCTTCCGGGATTCGGACGACGTCAACCGGCTGGCCAAAGCGGTTGACCTGCCGGTCGATGGGCTGGATATTTTGTTCCACGGCGGCTTCATTGACAGGAGTGGCGCTGAACGCAGCTGGCAACCGGCTGGCAGTAGGAGCTATTGGCGATGACGGTAGTACCAACGCAGTAAGCAACAGCGGCGCGGTGCACCTGTTTAGCTTTACCGACAACAACTTCAGTGGCGGTACCCTGCAAGCCACGGTGGGAAAAGGTTACACCGGCGGCAAGAACGTTGATGTCAGCAGCCTGGAGGGGAATGACCAGTTCGGTATCAGCGTGGCCCTGAATGCAGCCGGTGACCGCCTGGCGGTAGGTGCTCGCGGTGACGCTGGCAATGGCAATGTCGCGGCCAACAGCGGCGCAGTCCACCTGTTCAGCTTTAGTGACAGCAGCTTTACCGGCGGCAGCCTGCAGGCCACGCTGGGCCGGGGCTATACCGGCGGCAAAAACGTCAATGTCAGCAGCCTGGAGGCGGGTGACCAATTCGGCACCAGCGTGGCCCTGAACGCAGCCGGAGACCGGTTGGCCGTCGGGGCGCATTTTGATGACGGCAATGGCAACGCCGCCAGCGACAGCGGCGCGGTGCGCCTGTTCAGCTTTACCGACAACAGTTTCACCGGCGGTAGCCTGCAATCCACGCTGGGCAAGGGTTACACCGGTGGCAAAAACCTCAATGTCAGCAGCCTGGAGGCGAATGATGAATTTGGCGTGAGCGTTGCCTTGAATGCGGCTGGTAACCAGCTGGCCGTCGGGGCCCGTTACGATGACGGCAATGCCAACCTGTCCAGCAACAGCGGCGCTGTGCACCTGTTCAGTTTTACTGACAGCAACTTTACCGGCGGCAGCCTGCAAGCCACGCTGGGCAAGGGCTACACCGGCGTTAATAACGTCAATGTCAGCAGCCTGGACGCGGGTGATTCGTTCGGTAACAGCGTGGCGCTGAATGCGGCCGGTGACCGGCTGGCCATCGGCGCTTTTGGCGACGACGGCAGTGGCAGCGTCGCCACCGACAGCGGCGCAGTGTATTTGTTCAGCGCCGAATCAGGGTCTGGCCCTTACCCTGGGCGCTCCCTGAGCTATGGCGCCCATGCCGAGCAAAGCCTGACGGTGTCGGCCGCCGACCTGCGAGCCCAGCTGGCCAGTGGCGCCAGCGTGACGCTGCAAGCGAGCAACAACATCACCGTCAATTCAACGGTAGCCGCTCCAGTGGGCTCAACTGGCGGCGCGTTGAGCCTGCAGGCCGGGCGAAGCATTGCGATCAATGCAGACCTGCGCACGCAAGGCGGCAACCTCACATTGACAGCGAACGACACGGCCGCCAATGGCGTGGTGGACGCCTACCGCGACGCGGGCTCGGCCAGCATCACCATGGCTGACGGCACCACGCTCGATGCCGGCACCGGCAGCGTCAGCATCTCGGTGCGCAGTGGCGCGGGCAACACCCACAACACGCCGGGCGACATCACGCTGGCCAGCATCAACGCGGCCAGCTTGGGGGTCGATTCGGTCAATTTGAGCGCCACGGCATTGGCCGGCAACAAGGTCTATGACGGCAACACCAGCGCCACACTGGGCACGCCAACAGTGACCGGCCTGGCCTTTACCGCGTCCAGCAACCTGTCCAGGCCTGCCGTGACCGCCAGTTTTGCCGACAAAAACGCGGGCACGGCCAAAACGGTCACCAGCACGCCGTTGCAGGTGACCGGCTTCAACGGCGCCGCCACCAGCAACTTGCTGAACAGCGGCGCCGAGGTAAAAGCCAACGGCATCGCCGACATCAGCGCCAAAGCCGTGAGCGTGGCCGGCATGGCCGCCAGCGGCAAGGTCTACGACGGCACCACCGCGGCAGCGCTCACCGGCGGCGCGGTGGCCACCGGCATCGCCGGCGAGGCACTGGGCCTGACCGGCCAGACCGGCACGTTTGCCGACAAGAACGCCGGCGCCGGCAAACCCGTCACCGTCACCGGCACCACGCTGGCCGACGGCACGGGCGGCCTGGCGTCCAACTACATCCTCTCGGCCCAGCCCATCGTGGCCAGCGCCGACATCAGCGCCAAAGCCGTGAGCGTGGCCGGCATGGCCGCCAGCGGCAAGGTCTATGACGGCACCACCGCGGCAGCGCTCACCGGCGGCGCGGTGGCCACCGGCATCGCCGGCGAGGCACTGGGCCTGACCGGCCAGACCGGCACGTTTGCCAACAAGAACGCCGGCGCCGGCAAACCCGTCACCGTCACCGGCACCACGCTGGCCGACGGCACTGGCGGCCTGGCGTCCAACTACATCCTCTCGGCCCAGCCCATCGTGGCCAGCGCCGACATCAGCGCCAAAGCCGTGAGCGTGACGGCCAATGACGCCAACAAGCTGCTCGATGGCTTTGCCTATTCGGGCGGAAATGGCGTGGTTTATAGCGGCCTCGCAGCCGGCGACACCAGTGCTGCGCTGGGGGGGCAGTTTGACTTACACCGGCTCGTCCCAGGGGGCCATTGCTTCAGGAAGCTACGCCATCACACCGGCAGGGCTGCGCGCTGATAACTACACACTTGTGTATACCAACGGTGCCTTGACAATCATCCCAACCACCGCAGCGATCACTGCACTGGGCGGGCCGGCACTGGTGGGCGCTTACGACAGCGCGCTGACTGATGTGTCAGCCGCACCAGAGGTCCAGCGGGTCGATGACAACGGCAACAACCGGAACAAGGTCAATAGCCAGGAAAATGGCAAAACCGCAACACAGTGGGGCAGTCACAAGGCTACTTTGGTGAACTGTGGTGTGTCGATGCCAGCGGGCGTCAACACCACCACCTGTCAGTAAGCTGGCCGTTCAAGGCAGGCACTTGAAGCTTGCAAACTATATTTTTTTCTATCTTTACCCTTCGAGTGATTACTCCGCCATGATTTTGTCTTCATCCAAGCACCGCTCGCGCATACATGTTTTGACTCCGGTAGCGCTGGCGCTTTTCGTACTTTGCCAAGGTGCTTGGGCGCAAACCGCGCCGGCCCCGGATACAGGCAGCGTTTTGCGTGAGTTGCTGGCACCGCCAGTGTTGTCCGCACCCCAGGCGTCGCCTTTGCAGCGCCTGGACGGCCCGTCCGCAGTGCCCTCAAAGGACGAAGCCCGGGCGCTGGTCAAAGCCATCGTCATCACGGGGAACCAGGAGTTGCCCACGGCTGAGTTGCAAGCGCTGGTGGCCGGCTTGCCCGGCACAGAGCAGACCTTGAGCCAGCTCAATGCTGCGGTCAAGCGCATCACCGCCTATTACCGCGAGCGCGGCTTTGCGGTGGCCAGGGCCTACCTGCCCGCCCAGGACATTACCGGCGGCACGGTCACCATCGGCATTGTTGAGGGTCGCATTTCCCGTTACCAAATCAACAACCAGGCCCGGCTTTCGGAAGCGCGGGCCGATGCTTTCTTTGCCCGGATCAAGGAGGGTGACGTCATCAGGTCGGCCCAGATTGACCGTGGCTTGCTGCTTTTGCAGGACACCCCGGGGGGGGCCGCTTCAAGGGCGACCCTGCAGCCTGGTGCCAGCGTCGGCACGTCAGAGCTGCTGATTGAGCTGGACCCGGCAAGTGCTTATGGCGCCAACCTGACATTGGACAATTACGGCAGTCGCTACACCGGCGAATACCGCCTGGGTGGAGCGTTCAACCTTGCCAGTCCGCTCAATATCGGCGACCAGCTGAGCTTTACGGGATTGACCAGCGGAAGTGCCCTGCGCTTTGGCCGCCTGGCTTACCAGCTGCCGGTGGGCAGTGACGGCTTGCGCCTGGGCGCTGCCTACTTTGCCACCCGGTACACCCTGGGCAGGGAATTTGCGGCCCTCAACGCCCACGGCCGTGCCAGCAGTGCCTTCGTGTTCGCCGTCTATCCCCTGATTCGCAGCCAGTTCGTGAACCTGAGCACAACGACTGGGTATGAGAACAAGCGCCTGAGCGACAGGGCTGACTCAACCGAGACCGACAAACGGGTGGCGATCACCAGCGCGGGCGTGGCCGGCAACCTGCAAGATAGCTGGGGCGGTGGCGGCATCAACAGCTTTGAACTCAACCTGGCGTTGGGCCGGCTCAGCATTGATTCGCCCAAAACGCTGGCCATTGACGCGGTCACAGCCCAATCGAACGGCCACTTCAGCCGCTTCTCCTACAGCGCCCGCCGCCTGCAGCGCATCACGGACGCCACGCGGCTGTCGGTTTCCCTGACCGGCCAGCAGGCCAGCAAGAACCTGGATTCGTCGGAGAAATTTTCTCTTGGAGGGGGCAATGCGGTGCGCGCATACCCCCAGGGCGAAGCGGTGGGCGATGAAGGCCGACGCGTGAGCGTTGAGCTTCAACACACCCTGACAGACGCGCTGCAGGGACTGCTCTTTTATGACTTTGGCCAGGTGACGATCAATAAAAACCCTTTTGGACCGGCAGCGCCCAACAGCAGAACCTTGGCAGGGGCCGGCATCGGGCTGAATGTGAACTTCACAGGCCTGCAGTTGCGCTCCTCCCTGGCATGGCGTACCCAGGGCGGCTTGCCGACTTCGATACCGCAGGGCAGTGCGAAGACGCCTACCTTGTGGCTTCAGGCGACAGCCGCTTTTTAGAAGGCCGTTGGACTCGCAGCATTTGTGTTCACGCAGCCGCAACCACCCCTGCTCGGCCGGCTTGAGCTCGGTTGAGCCCGCTGGGTCGCTATGCATCTGCATCCACGGCCTGGCTTCACGGGTCACAATAGACATCGTATTGATGGGGCCTTGCGGCGGCATGCAGCGCTCAGGGCCTGAAAACCGACCGTCCACGATGGAGAAGCGATGAACCCCGAATTTCATTCCCTAAACAGCGTCTTGTTTGAACGCGCCCTGGCGCTGCTGGATGAAGAGTGGCTGAACCACGATGCCGATCTGGGTCCAGTGGTGCCCACCGTGCTGGCGCGCAATGTGGGTCAGGACTGGCACAAGGCTGGCACCTTTCGCCACCATTTGCAAGGCGTGGCCCGCACCCTGACGCTCTGGCAGCAGCCGGTGCATGTGCGGATGCTGGGTCTGCTGCACAGCGTGTATGGCAACGCCTACGTCGATCTGGTGAAGTTCGACCCGGCCAGCGAGCGCGCCCGCCTGCGTGAACTGATCGGCGAGGAAGCGGAGCGCCTGGTTCACCTGTTTTGCACCATGTCGCGCACCCGCTTTGTGCAGGCCGTGCTGCAAGGCGCCATGGATGCCGATGGCAGCCTGCTGCTGGACGGCGATGGCCAGGCACAACGGCTGGCACCCGAAGAAGTGGCCGCCTTCACGGTGCTGACCATGGCCGACACCGCCGAGCAGTGGTACAGCTGGCAGGACGACATCTTTTCGCGTTACCCCGACCACCGCAACACGCTGTCAGCGCCGGTGCACTGGGCGGCGTCGCTGTGGCCCGGCCCGATGCGTCCGACGTCGCGCATGGTCACGCAGGCGGCCCAGCTTGGCGCGGCGCTTCGCCACCCGGCCATTGAAGGCCTGCTGCCCATGCCGCCGGTGTTCGAGCAATGTCGCAGGCTGCTGACGCCGCGCGATGAAGCGGCCGCCCTGTCGCTCTACTGGTCAGTCATCCAGCAGGACCAGCCGCTGGTGGACGCCGACGTGGCGACCGCCGTGCTCGAACAGGCGGTGGCGCTCAATCCGTGGGTCGGCGAGCCGCAGATCGTGCTGGCGCAGCTGTACCTGACGGTGGGCGAATTCGAGCGCGCCGAAGCCGCCGCCTCCAGCGGACTGCAGATGCTGGCGAGTTGGGGAACGTCATGGGACAAGCGCATTGGCTGGGATGCCTGGCTGGCCTGGGGCCGCATCCTGCTGCAGGGCGCGCAGACACGGAGCTGGCCGGCGCGTCTGGACAAGCTCAACAACCTAGCGCTGCGTGCTGCCAGTCATTGACCTGTCCGGAACCGCGCTGGTTCAATGCCGCAGTTGCCCGCGCGTGTAAAACCGACCGCGAGCCAGGCGTGAAATCAGGCTGGCCTTCCCGCATGGCGCGCAAGCCGACCGACATATTCTGCTACTGGTTTCATAGCTGATTGCGCAGGCCACACCTGCGCAGGGGGCCTGTTTGATGCAAAAAATTCGTTGGTTGGCTGAAGCCCAGGCGCTTTAGCGCAGCACGTAACCCGCCAGCACGCTTTGCACTTCATAAATGCTCAGCTTCTTGTTGAAGCGTTTTTGTACCGGCTGGGCCGTGCCTGAAATCCAGATTTTCAGCTCGGCGTCCAGGTCAAAATGGCCGCCGGTTTCGATGCTGAAATGCGTGATGCTTTTGTAGGGAAACGAGTGGTATTCGACCTTGCTGCCGGTCATTCCCTGCTTGTCCACCAGCACCAGGCGCTTGTTGGTGAAGACAAAATAGTCGCGGATCAACTGGTAGGCATGCTCGACCAGTTCGCCGGCGGCAAGGATCTGGCTGAACTCCTGTTGAATCTTGTCGGCATCAATTTTTGAGGCGTTGCCCATCATCCCGTCCAGCAAACCCATGGTGAAGTCCTTCAAAAAATAGTTGGTCTGTCGATGTCATGTACCCAAGGGCGATTGGCGGCCGGAACGAACAGGGCAGGGCGCTTCACAGCGTCGCGGATTTTCTGTCAGGAACCCGGCAAGCCTATTCGCCCTCTGCTTTTGCGCTTGAGCAGCAAGCGCAGTGCCAGGCAGGCGGCGGCGCTGCCCGCATAAACGATGGCTCGTTGCTTCAGGCTGGGATGGCCTGACTCTTTGCGGATGACCTCGGTGGCGAGGCTGGCAGGCAATGACGAGAACGGCCGGATGATGACCAGATCGCTTTGGCATGGCAGATCTGGCACTTTGCCAACTGGCTGGTCCTTCCCGCCTTCGCTGATGGCGGGACTGGACGGTTCGCTCGGAAGGGCGGCCGTGCCTGGCTTACGGTCGCCCGCCAGTGAACCATGTTCATTGGCAAACACCCAGGTGAATTCGGCACCCAGCAGAAATATCTGTGCCGAGTAATACACCCAGACCAGCAGCACCACCAGTGAGCCGGCGGCTGCAAATGACGAGGTAACACTGCTTTTTCCGATGTACAGGCTGATCAGCCACTTGCCCACCTCAAACAACACGGCAGTGACGAACGCGCCGGTCCACACGTCGCGCCAGCCAACCTTGACCTGGGGCATGACCTTGAAAATCATTGCAAACAAAACCGTGGCTATGCCGATGGAAAACACGATGTTGATGACGAAAAGCAGCTTTTCCCACCCTGGCAGCAGCCTGCCGACCCAGGTGCCAAAGGCGGCAAGCGCCGCGCCGCTCACCAGCGAGACCAGCAGCAAAAATCCCAGTCCCAAAATAAAGCCCAGCGACAGCAGGCGGCTGCGCACTATGGCCCAGATGCCTGAGACCTGCGGGGCCTTGGGCGCCCGCCAGATCCGGTCCAGGGCACTTTGCAACTCGGCAAATACCGTGGTCGCGCCAATCACCAGCACCACGATGCTGATGGCCGTGGCGACCAGGCCCTGGGTGGGCTGGTTGGCGCTTTCGATCAACGCCTGTATGCCCTGCGCGCCTTCCTGGCCGATCAGGCCGGACAATTGGCCGACGATTTCACCCTGAACCGCCTCGCGCCCCCAGACAAAGCCGGCCACCGCAATCACGATGATCATCAGCGGCGCAATCGAAAACACCGTGTAGTAGGAAATGGCCGCGCCCATGCTCGGGGCGTAGTCATCAATCCAGGCCACGACCGATTTTTTGACAAGTTGATAGAAATGTTGGAGGTTCATGGTTTTTCAGGCACCTTGAGACATCAAGGTTTTCCAGCGCACCAGTGTGTCTAGCGCCCGCAAGCGCCTTCGTCGGCCTGAAGTCACGAATGCTGTAGGCGGCGGGCGACTCCATGGCGCCTGCGACGGCACTCAAGGCGTGATGACCGGTGCCGATTGAGGTTGCGGGGCATGGTCCAGGTCAGGACGCTTCCACGGGTCGACATGGGTCATCAGGTTCAGCACCCGGTGGCGCCTGAGCACGCGTTGTCGTGCTTCGACTGCAATGTCGTGGCCAGCTTCGACCGTGATCAGGGCATCGACCTCGATATGCGCATCGACCACGATCATGTCGCCCATCTTGCGGGTACGCACGTCGTGTACATCGCTGACGCCAGGGGTTTCAATCAGTGTGCGGCGAATGGCCTCGACTTCCTGCTCGTCCACGGCGCGGTCCATCAGGTCGTGCATGGCGTCCCAGCCAAAGCTCCAGCCCATTCGGGCGACCATGAAACCGACGATCAGTGCCGCAATCGGGTCCAGGATCGGGTAGCCCGCCAGGTTGCCGATGATGCCGATGCCCACCACCAGCGACGAAGCCGCGTCCGACCGGGCATGCCAGGCATTGGCCACCAGCATGCTTGACTTGACGCGTTTGGCAGCGGCCAGCATGTAGCGAAACAGCAGTTCCTTGGCAATCAGGGCGCCGCCCACCACCCAGAGCGCGCTGGCGTGCACCTGCGGCACCGTCTCCGGCGACTGGAGCTTGCCCACCGCCGACCACAGCATGCCTGCGCCCACTGCCAGAAGAATCACGCCCAGCGCCAGCGAGGCGGCGGTTTCAAAGCGCTGATGGCCATAGGGATGGTCGGTGTCTGCATCCTTCTTGCTGTGGTGGCCGGCAAACAGCACCACGAAATCCGATACCAGGTCGGACAGCGAATGAATGCCGTCGGCAACCAGCGCCTGGGATTTCGACAGGATGCCGGCGCTGATCTGCGTGGCCGACAGAACGATGTTGACCGCCACGCTGACCCAGGTGCTGCGCGAAGCGGCCGTCGCGCGCTCTTGCGGGCTGTGGCGGGCGTCTTCGGGATCATCGGCGAGGTCGTTGTAATTCATGGAAAATTCTTCTGGTGGGGTGGCGGGTCGATCCCCGGAATTGAGGCGCAGAGCTTACCTTGTGACGCACAGCAGATCCAGTTTTCGGCGACTCCCGCTTGAGGCCGTCCGAAGGGCGCATGGCTGCTTGAGAAAGCGCTAAAAATGCGGCAACAACATGAAGGCAAGCCAACAACAAGGAGTCGTCATGAAACTGTCATCCCTGCGCCAATCGTCGTGGCTGGTTCTGCTGGCCCCGATTCCTGCCATTCGCGTGCAGGCGCACGTGGGTGAGCGATTCTTCGGGGTGACCGACAGCCTTGAGAGCGGCAGTGGACTGGGCAGGTCCATCGTGCGGCGCATTGCGGCCGTGCACCGGCTGGAAACTCAGGTTGGGCATTCGGCGGAGCTGCTCAGGCTGGCCGTGTGCGTAAATTCAGAATAAAAAATAGCCTTTGCGCAACAGGGACGGGCGTTGACAGCTATTGATTCAGTAGCGCTCATTGAACGCGCAAGGCTGTCCGCGCGTGGCTTGGCAATGACCCGCGAACTTTACCCAGGGTGAAGCGGCCAATAATCGTGCATTGAATCAGAAATGGTTTTACCAATCACAGGAGCGCCATGTCCATGAAACCATTGAATCGCCATCGGGAGCGCCACCGAACCGACCGCATCGGCTGGCTGCGGGCTGCTGTGCTGGGTGCCAATGACGGCATTGTTTCCACTGCCAGTCTGGTGCTCGGCGTGGCGGCGGCTGGTGCCACCCCGCAGGCCGTTCTGGTGGCTGGCGTGGCCGGACTGATGGCCGGGGCGATGTCGATGGCGGCGGGTGAATACGTCTCGGTGCATTCGCAGGCCGACACTGAAAAGGCCGAGCTGGAACGTGAGCGCCTTGAAATCGAACGGCATCCCGAGGCTGAACAGGCTGAACTGGCCGGCATCTATGTCAAGCGCGGACTGTCGCCTGAACTGGCCCGCCAGGTTGCCGGACAATTGATGAAACATGACGCACTGGGCGCACATGTACGCGACGAACTGGGCATTTCTGAAACCCTGTCCGCAAATCCCGTCCAGGCCGCCCTGGCGTCGGCTGCCAGCTTTGCGGTCGGCGCTGCGCTGCCGCTGGGGGTGGCAGCTTTGGCGCCAGCCCACGGCTTGACCGTCTGGGTGTCCGTCACTTCACTCGGTTTTCTGGCCTTGCTGGGGGCCATGGCCGCGCGTGCGGGCGGCGCCGCAATCGTGGCAGGTGCCTGGCGCGTCACCTTCTGGGGCGCGCTGGCGATGGCCATCACCGCCGGGGCCGGGGCGCTGTTCGGGGCTGTCGTTTAGCGCGAAATCAACCGGGCTTAGCCTCGCGGCGTTCAAGATTCGTTCGGAGAATGCTATTAAAATAATAGCTAAAAAGTCAATTACGACGGGCGTCAAAGACCTATTTGATGAAAAAATTGGTTGGCTGGCTAACTCCGTGTGCGCTAGGCATGGCGGGTGAACGCAGCCGCCGGATACAGCTGTTGCAGCACGGACGAGGTGATGCGCAACAAAAGCGCCAGCCCTGCGTCGGTCGATGCCTCTGCAGGGGAGGCCGGCTGACGCAGCGTCTGCCACAAGCGGCTCACGGCGGCTTCCTCGGCTGCCACCGCCTGTTCGACTTCGGTCTGCCAGAAAGCCGGCGCCTCGCTTTGCGCAAAATGGCCGCGCCCGCGCCCGAAATGCGCCACTGTCAGGTAACGCAGTATGTTGGCCACCAGCAGCGTGCGCAGGAATTCATCGGTGAACTGCACCGTGGTCTGTTCCCGGTCGGTGCTTGAATTGAAGCCCCAGGCCGCGCCCGCAAAGCCCAATGCGCCGACCACGCTGCCCAGCAGCGCACCGGCGCCCAGGCTCAAGCCGCCCGCCATCAGGTCCGCCGACAGGCCGGTTGCCGCGCCCGACAGCACCGCGCCGAGCAGCCCCGCCTGTGCCTTGTTGATGGGCGCGCGAACTGCAAAATTCTCGCGCACCCGCTGGTTGATGCGCGTCGCTTCGCCGGGGTCGATCCGGTGCAGCGTCAGCAGCTGGCGCGTGGTCTCGGCAATGCCGTCGTTGAGCCGCTCGACCAGGATGCCCATGGCCTGGTCCTGGTGCTTCAGCTTGCCCGTCTTGCGCAGGCCGGTGGCTTGCAGCGCTGAATTCAGCAGCGACCGGCTCTCGGGCGCTACCGCCTGGCGGTCCTGCGTCGCTGCCGCCAGCTGCTGCGCCGCCAGCCGCATCGACGCCTGAAAGCGTGCGTCATGGTGGGCGTCCCAGGCGCCCAGCAGGCGGGCGTAGCCGGCGGCCTTGTCCGGTGCAATCCATTGGCCGACGGCTTCATAAAAGACCCGCTCATGCACCCAGCACCGGGCGAAGGCGTCGAGCGCGAGCACCTTGCGCACGATCGGAAAGGCTTCCAGGTGGCGGCGCCAGCGCATGAGTTCGGCCTGCTCCTCTGGCGCCGGGCGCGGCGGCCCCATCTGGTTGAGCAGCACCACCACCGGCTTGCCGAGCCACTGCAGGATATTCATTTCGGCCGCCAGGTAACCAGCATCGCCGGGATGCTCCGCCGAATTGACCAGGTAGAGCACCACGTCGGCCGTATCGCGGGCGGTTCGCAGCGCCTGCTGGCTGAGCCAGAAAGGCCGGTCACTGTAGCGGTCCAGCACTTCGCGTAAAAACCAGCCAATCGGGTTGTCCGCCATGCCCAGCCGCTTGAGCAGCCGCACCGAATCGCCAAAGCCAGGCGTGTCCCACAGCAGCAGGGCATCGCCGGCACTGGTCGTCAGCAGCGGGTGCGCGTCGGATGACAAGGTGACATGGGCGGCATCGCGCACTTCGCCAACATCGGCGCCCAGCAGGGTCCGGGCCAGCGTGGTCTTGCCATTGTTGGTGTGCGACACCAGTGCCAGCTGGATCTGGACCGGGGCGGCGTTGTTCACGCGGCCACCGACAAGGTTAGCCCGGCCCCGTCGTCCAGCGCATGGGCATCGGGATGGAGCAGGTTGACGAAGGTGGCGGGTGCCTTGTGAAAGCGGCAGAACTGTTGCCACAGGGCGATGCGTTCAGCCATTCTTTCCTTTCCGCCGGCTTGCGTGCCAACCCGTTCCAGGTAGCCCGATTCGTCGACCAGCACGGCAATGCCGCGCGCCGACGCCCGCACCAGGTGGTCGAGCAGGGCTCCATGGTTTTCCTTCTCGGGCGTGGCCGCCAGGCTGAACAGGACGGCCGTGATCGTGGCGTCGCTGTCGTTAAGCCTGACGTTGCGCAGCGCCTCGCGCGGTTCGTCGCCATAGGGAATTGACGGGCGCAGCATCAGCCGGGCCTGCTCGCCCAGCAGCCGGGATGCCAGTTCGTTCAATCCCTTGTCGCGCGCTTCGTCCACCGCGAAGCTGTAGGGCAGCACCCGCAGCATGCCGGGTGCACCGCCAAGTGCCTTGAGCAGTTTTCGGAAATAGGGCTGCTCCAGGTCCAGCGGAAAATTTCGGGACTCTCTTTTGACGCGCCACTGGGCAGCACCAGCCAGCAGCAGGCGTGGCAGCACGACCAGCAGCAACAGCGTGGCGGCATACAGATGCACCCATCGCGCGCCGTCCACTGGCGGGGAAGGCACCTGTCCGAACCTGAGCGCTTCAATGTCGGCCAGCGAAAATCCCTGCAGCGGAAAAATCGCCATGGCCGGCATGAACAGCGCCGACAGCAAGGCATGAACCTGCCCGGCATCCAGAAAAGTGCTTTCCCAGCCCGCCGAATACTGCGCGACATAGCCGCGCGCATACAGCGAAAGCACCGCACCGATGGCAAACAGGGCCGAGCCCAGGTGCAGGGTGCGGCCCTGCCGTGCCAGCGTCAGCCGCCGGCTGAGCTGGCCCCACTCGGCCATGAAGGCCAGCAAGGCACTGGCAAGTACGGGCGGCAGCTTGCGCGGCAGGCGGGTCCGGCCCCGCCTGAGCAGGCGAACCAAAGTCGATTCTGATTTTTTCAGCTTGCCAAACGGCAGCCAGCGCCAGACCAGCAGGCTTGCGTAGACCACCAGGTTCCAGCCGATGATCAGCAGCAACGGCGGCGACAGCAGGTCAACCCGGTGCGGGTCGGTGATCCGTTCCATGAAAATTCCGGCCAGCAGGGCCACGACCGGTAGCCCGGCCCAAAATAAATTCAGATTTCCCGGCCAACGGGAAATGGCGCCGAACGCCGCATGCCGCTCGGACAGACGCTGAAGAATCTGCCCGGCGCGCTGCTGTAAAAAAGTGTCTGACGTCACGGGCAAGCCCGCGTGGGAGGCCTGCCACTGGGCCAGTTCTGTCGCGCTGCGGCTGGCATGGCGGCGGTCGTCTTCGCTCAGGATTTCACGCGCGTGGTCCGCCGTTTCAATGGCGCGAACCAGAACCACGTCCCGGGCCACCTGTTCATTCATGCATTTTTTCCGTGAGGCATGGCTGAAGTGACAAGGGTATTCGGGCGCTCAGGCCGGCAGCATCACCTGGTGGTCCACGCTGAACTGGTAGTCGCGGAAGATGTGCTCGGCGCTCATGCCCAGGTAGGTGCCGTCAGGCTGAAGGCGTGTCGTGTCTTTCAGGCGGTAGGTGCTGCTGCCGCAGGTCCAGACGTTGTAGTTGCGCATGTGGGTGCACAGGCAGGTCTTGTCCATGACCGTGATGTTCTTGCCATCCGGGTGCAGGGCAATCTGGTCGTTGTAGGCCGTGATGTAGGCGCAGTTGCCGTTGCCGTCGAGTAGGTAGCCGTAGGATTCGCAATTGGGCCGGATGCCCGAGCCGATGGCCGGCGAGCTCTTGAGCATGCGCATCGGATAGCCGGTCGGCGAGATGGTGTTGACCTCGATATCGGCTTCACTGGCCCGGAAGTATTCCTGCTTGTCCTTGGCCGGCAGGCCGCATTCGTGGGACACGGTGAAGCGCGTGGCCACCTGCACCGCCGCTGCGCCGTTTTCCAGGAAACCGACCGCGTCGCTGCCGGTGAAGATGCCGCCGGCGGCGACCAGCGGAATGTCAAGCTGCTCAGCCTTCAGGAAGGCGGCGATCTCGGTCACGATGGTGGCCAGGTCGTATTTTTCCCAGTCCATGCCAAAGCCCAGGTGGCCGCCGGCCAGCGGGCCTTCGACGATCACATAGTCGGGCAGCCGGCCCAGGCGGGCGGTCTTGCGCAGGAACAGCTGCAAGGCGCGCACCGACGACACGATGATGCCCATCTTGGCATCGCGAAAGCGCGGGTGCTCGGCCATCAGGCCGAACGAGCCCAGGTGCAGGCCGGCGCTCAGGGTGATGCCGTCAATGCCCGCGTCCAGCGCCGAATTGAGACGCACCTGCAGCGTGTCGCGCGGCGAGTTCATGGTCAACTTTTCCATCACGTTGACGAACACCATGCCATCGCCGCGTTTGGCTTCCATGGTCTTGCCGACATGCAGCCGGGTGGCTTCAGCCAGCTCGCCCAGGTCGAACTGGACGCTGCTCTTGTCCGAATTGGCAATGTTGCTTTTGTAGAACTTGGTCTTGCCCTTGACGAATTCGGTGTCAAAGCGCCGGTCGGACACGTCATGGACCAGGGCGTCGGAGATATGGCCGATGCCGCCCAGGCGCGCCGCCTCCAGCGCCAGCTCGGCAGTGGATATATCAACGCCCATTCCGCCAATGATGATCGGCACCAGTTCCTTTTGGCCGAGTTTCAGGCGGAAATCATCAACTCTTTTCATCGCAATCCTTGTAGCTAGGGGTTCAAGGCGCCTTCTGGCGCTTCGGCATTCCCTGACGATTTACGCGTCTGGGGAAATGCGCTTGTCAATACCCATAATGGTAATGCCTTGACAGGTCCGAGTCTGGAGAGCGAAGCAGTAAACGTCCGGGACACAGGATTTGGATCAATAACCGCGCATTGCGTGGCCAGGACGCAAGGCTTCGGCCAGCGCAATTGAACGGCGCTTTGCATAATGGGCTGTTTGCGCCGCTTTCTTTCATCAAACGCCTGACTGGCTTGCCGGTCGGTTCTCTGGAGGTATTTCATGGCTCAGTACCAAATCGCCGTTGTGATCGGCAGTCTTCGCAAGGACTCGTTCAACAAGAAGCTCGCCACCGCGCTGCAAAAGCTGTTTCCGGCGAATTTCAGCTTCATCCAGGTAAGGCTTGACGACTTGCCTTTGTACAACCAGGACGACGATGGCCAGCCCAGCGCCCAGGTCACGCGCCTCAGGAATGAGATTGCTGCAGCGCACGGCGTGCTGTTTTTTACGCCCGAATACAACCGGTCAATTCCGGGGGTGTTGAAGAACGCGATTGACCATGCCTCGCGTCCCTACGGCAAAAGCGCCTGGAACGGCAAGCCGGCCGGGGTGATTGGGGCGTCAGTCGGCCCAATCGGCACGGCCATGGCGCAGCAGCATCTGCGCAACATTCTGGCTTACCTGAACATGCCCACCCTAGGCCAGCCCGAAGCCTTCATCCACAACAAGGAAGGGCTGTATGACGCGGCAGGCAACATCGGCGAGGCCAGCCAGAAATTCCTGCAGGGCTGGGTGGATGCCTACGTGGAATGGGTCAGGATGCACGCCTGATTCCATTTCCAAATCGATCCGATATGTGGTTGCTTCGTCTTGCCGTGCCTCAGCCTGTTCTCCGGCTTCGTGCGTAATCTCGGATGGATTGAGAAACGCAATGACACGGACAGACACACCACGAAAAAACCCGCCATGGCGGGTTTTTTCGTGGTGACGGCTGAAAAGCCTTCAGGGCCGGGTCAGGCTACCAGCGCTGACTGCGGCTGGTTGGCGGCCACCTGGGTTTCGGCCAGGATTTCGACCTGGGCGCCAGCCAGAGCAGCCGTTTTGGCCGCTTCGCCCATGGCCAGGCCTTCAGCCCGTTCAAAGCGCACATCGGTCACGCCAAAAAAGCCGAAGACGGTTTTCAAATAGCTTTCCTGGTGCTCCATGGCGATGCCAGTGTCGCTGGTTGACTACACGCCGCCACGGGCCGAGGCCACGATGATGGTCTTGCCGCCTGCCAGGCCGACCGGGCCTTTTTCGGTGTACTTGAAGGTGCGGCCAACCTGGGACACCCGGTCAATCCAGGCCTTGAGCTGGGTGGGAATGAAAAAGTTGTACAGCGGCGCACCGATCACCAGCACATCGGCGGCCAGGAATTGCGACACCAGCGCTTCGGACACGGCGTTTTCGCGCTGCTGTGCGTCGCTCAGGTCAGCTGCGCCGGCAGGCAGGCAAAAGCCCAGCGACTCGGCCGACAAATGGCTGGGCGTATTCACCGCCAGGTCAAGGTAGCTGACCTCGGTGGCCGGATGGGCCGCTCGCCACGAGGCCACGATTTGCGCGGTCAGCTGGCGCGACACAGAGTTGGTTCCGAGGATGCTGGAATCGATCTGAAGAAGCTTGGCCATGATGAATAAATCCTTGGTTTGAAGGGATTGTGAAGGCGACGATCCGGTTTTAACCATTAATAGATTGTCTGGGTAAGCCAATACCTTGATAAGCCGACAAAATCGCGATAGATTGTTCTATATTCAGGACAGTAAAAGCCAGAAAGCCAGAAAGCTTGAAAATGGAAGACTTGAACGACATGCTGTATTTTGCGGAAGTCGCCGAGCGCGGCGGTTTCGCCGCTGCCGGCCGGGCGCTTGGCGTGCCCAAGTCCCGGCTGTCGCGCCGCGTGGCCGAACTGGAGGCGCGGCTGGGCGTTCGCCTGTTGCAACGCACCACCCGCAAGCTGTCGCTCACCAAGGTGGGCGACATCTACCTGCGCCACTGCAGCGCCATGCGCAACGAAGCACTCGCCGCTGCCGATGCCGTGGCGCATCTTCGGGTCGAGCCGCGTGGTCTGCTGCGCGTGACCTGCCCGGTCACGCTGGCCCAGAGCACGCTGGGCAACCTGATTCCCCGCTACCTGGCGATGTTTCCGCGCGTCAAGCTTGACCTGCGGGTCACCAACCGGGCGATTGACCTGGTGGACGAAGGCATCGATGTGGCGCTTCGCGTCAGACCGTCACTGGATGACAGTGGCAGCCTGGTCGTCAAGCCGCTTGGCGCTACCTCCGGGCACCTGCTGGCCAGCCCGGAGCAGTTGCGCAGACAGGGCACACCGGCCACGCCAGCGGACCTGGCGGGGCTCGATACGATTGCCATGTCTTCGGCGGACGGCAAAAGCGCCTGGGTGCTGGTGGGGCCGGAGGGTCAGGAATTTACCTTCCATCACCAACCGCGCTATGTTGCCGACGACCTGCAAACGCTCAAGCTGGCGGTGCTCGCCGGCACCGGCGTCAGTTTTTTGCCCGACAGCATCAGCCAGGCCGAACTCCAGGCGCAACTTTTGGTGCCGGTTTTGCCCGGATGGGCGCCCCTGGCAGGTATGGTGCATGCCGTGTTTCCTGCGCGGCGCGGCCAGATGCCCGCTGTGCGCAGCTTTCTGGACTTTCTGGGTCAGCACATGCACGGCGATAAACTGGTCGTCAGCGCATCACCGCTTTTTCCGTGAGATTTATTACGAAAAATCAAGGCCTGGCGCAATCATGGCCTGCATGAGCAGCTATTTAAACAGTAGCATCCGATGTGCTTGAAGCAGCTTTTTCTGAAAAATCCCCTCAATTTTCTTATTCTATTTAAATCATAAATTAAGAGAAATATATTCTTTTGAGTTTTAAGAATTTGGCGCCAGAATACGCAATCACCAACACTTGCAGGAGCCAACCATGACCACTTTGAGACTCGGCGACACGGCACCTGACTTCACCCAGGATTCGACCGAAGGTCCAATTGCATTTCACGCCTGGGCAGGAGACGCGTGGGTGGTGCTGTTTTCGCACCCGGCCGATTTCACGCCGGTCTGCACCACCGAACTCGGCAAAACCGCCGCGCTTGCCAGCGAATTTGCCAAGCGTCATGTCAAGCCCATCGCCATCAGCATCGACCCCCTGGACTCGCACGGCAAGTGGATCAGCGACATCAATGACACCCAGAACACCACGGTGAACTTTCCCATCCTGGCCGATGCCGACAAGACTGTGGCCAATTTGTACGACATGATTCACCCCAACGCCTCGACGACGGCCACTGTGCGCAGCGTTTTCATCATCGATCCGAAAAAAATCATCCGCGCCACCTTCACTTATCCGGCCAGCACCGGCCGCAACTTTGACGAAATATTGCGCGTGATCGACTCGCTGCAATTGACCGACAGCCACAAGGTGGCCACGCCGGTGAACTGGAAAGACGGCGACGACGTAGTCATCGTTCCCAGCATCCAGGATCCGGCAGAACTTGCCCAGCGCTTTCCCAAGGGCTTCAACGCCGTTCGTCCTTACCTGCGGATCACCCCCCAGCCCAACAAGTAAGCGACGCTTCAGCTATCCTTTTCGACTTTTCCCTTTGCCTTCCTGGAACCTGCATGACCTTTAAATTCAAGATTGCCCTGGCAACGCTGGCCCTGGCCGCCAGCGGCATTGCCTCCAGCCAGACCCTGCTGAACGGCTCGTACGACGTGGCCCGAGAGTTCTACAAGGACTACAACGCGGCTTTCATCGCCCACTACAAAAAAACCACCGGCAAGGACGTGAAAATCGACCAGTCGCATGCCGGCTCCAGCGCCGTGGCCCGTTCGGTGGCCGATGGTCTGGACGCCGATGTGGTGACCATGAACACCTCGACCGATGTCGAGTTTCTGGCCAATGCCGGCGTGGTGGCCAAGGACTGGGCCAAGCGCTTTCCGGGCAACGCCTCGCCCACCACTTCGACCATGCTGTTCCTGGTGCGCAACGGCAACCCCAAGGGCATCAAGGACTGGGACGACCTGACCAAGCCTGGCATTCAGGTTGTCGTGGTCAATCCCAAGACCGGCGGCAACGGCCGCTACACCTACCTGGCCGCCTGGGGTTACGCCAAGAAGAAGGGCGCCACCGATGCGCAGGCCGCCGAGTTCGTCGGCAAGCTGTACAAGAACGTGCCGGTGCTGGGCAAGGGCGGGCGCGACGCGACCACGGCCTTTTTGCAGCGCAATATTGGCGACGTGCTGGTGACGTTTGAATCAGAAGTGGTATCGGTCAACAAGGAGTTTGGCGCAGGCAAGGCGGACGCGGTGTACCCGTCCATCAGCATCCTGGCTGAAAACCCGGTGGCCGTGGTGGAACGCACCGTGGCCAAGAAAGGCACGGCGGTTCTGGCCAAGGCTTACCTTGACTACCTCTACTCTGACGAAGGCCAGGAAATTGCGGCCAAGCACGCCATGCGTCCGTATTCGCAGGCCATCCTGAAAAAGCACAGCGACACCTTCAAGCCGATCCAGCTCTTCACGGTGCAGGAAATGTTCGGCTCGCTGAGCGAAGCGCAAAAAGTCCACTTCAATGACGGTGGCCAGTTCGACAAGCTCTACACCGTCCGGTAAACATGCGTGCCTTGACTTCCGGGGCGTCATCCGCCGGGGTGGCGCCCCCTCTTCGTTCCAGCCCCAAAAGAACGCCGCAGCGGGTGCTGCCGGGTTTCCGGCTGACGCTGGGCTACACGGTGCTGTACCTCAGCCTGATCGTGCTGATTCCGATCGCCGCGCTGTTCTTCAAGACCTTCACGCTGACCTGGGAGCAGTTCGTCTTCGCCGTCACGTCGCCGCGCGTCATGGCGTCTTACCGGCTGACGTTTGGCGCGTCGCTGATTGCCGCGCTGGTCAATCTGGTGTTTGGCCTGCTGCTGGCCTGGGTGCTGGTGCGCTACAAGTTTCCGGGCAAGAAAATCGTCGATGCGCTGGTGGATTTGCCGTTTGCGCTGCCCACGGCCGTCGCCGGCATTTCGCTGACGGCGCTGCTGGCCGGCAACGGCTGGCTTGGCCAGTACCTCGAACCCATGGGCATCAAGCTGGCATTCACGCCCGCTGGCGTGGTGATTGCGCTAATTTTCGTCGGCATGCCGTTCGTGGTGCGCACGGTGCAGCCGGTGCTTGAAGATGCCGAAAAAGAGCTTGAGGAAGCCGCCACGGCACTGGGCGCCAACCGCTTGCAGATTTTCACCAAGGTGATCTTTCCGCACATCGCCCCGGCCCTGATGACCGGGTTTGCCATGGCGTTTGCCCGCGCGATTGGCGAATACGGCTCGGTGATCTTCATTGCCGGCAACATGCCGATGATTTCCGAGATCACGCCGCTGATCATCATCGGCAAGCTGGAACAGTACGATTACGCCGGTGCCACGGCCGTGGCGGTGGTGATGCTGGTCATCTCGTTCATCCTGCTGCTGGTCATCAATGCACTGCAGACGTGGCAGCGAAAAACCACCGGAGCCTCGTCATGAGCGGCCCGTCCAATCAGCCCGTTCGCCGCGCCAAGGCCGGCACGACCGAGGCGCCGTGGGTCCGCTACACGCTCATTACCGTGGCGCTGCTGTTTGTGCTGCTGTTTTTGATCCTGCCACTGGCTGCCGTGTTCACCGAGGCGCTGCGCAAGGGTTTTGGCGCTTATCTTGAAGCATTGAAGGAGCCTGACGCCTGGTCGGCCATCCAGCTCACCTTGATTGCCGCCGCCATTTCTGTGCCGCTGAACCTGGTGTTTGGCGTGGCCGCCGCCTGGGCGATTGCCAAGTACGAGTTTCGCGGCAAGTCCTTCCTGACGACGCTGGTCGATTTGCCGTTCTCCGTGTCGCCGGTCGTCGCGGGCCTGATGTACGTGCTGCTGTTCGGCGCGCAGGGCTGGTTCGGGCCGTGGCTGCAGGCGCATGACATCAAGATCATCTTTGCCGTTCCGGGCATCGTGCTGGCGACCGTGTTCGTGACCTTTCCCTTCATCGCGCGCGAGTTGATTCCGCTGATGCAGGCGCAGGGCAACGACGAGGAGCAAGCCGCCATCGTGCTCGGTGCCACCGGTTGGCAGACCTTTTGGCGCGTCACGCTGCCCAATATCAAGTGGGGGCTGATCTACGGCGTGATTCTGTGCAATGCCCGCGCCATGGGCGAATTCGGCGCGGTGTCGGTGGTGTCGGGCCACATTCGCGGACAGACCAACACCTTGCCGCTGCATGTGGAAATCCTCTACAACGAATACCAGTCGGTTGCCGCCTTTGCCGTGGCGTCGCTGCTGGCCATTCTGGCGCTGGTCACGCTGGCCATCAAGTCGGTTGCCGAATGGCGGCACGAGGCTGAAATAAAAGCGGCGGCTGAACTGCCGCCCGAGCGGCCTGTTCTGGTTCCCTCTCCCGCTGGGAGCGGGCCAGGGTGAGGGCTGATCCCGGCTTTTGAACACCGACCCTCACCCCAACCCTCTCCCGAAGGGCGAGGGAGAAAGAAAGAAAAAATCATGGGTATCGAAATACGCAACGTCAGCAAGCAGTTTGGCAACTTCCAGGCCTTGGGTGATGTGAGCCTGGACATTGAAGCCGGCGAACTCGTCGCCTTGCTCGGCCCCTCGGGCTGCGGCAAGACCACGCTGCTGCGCATCATCGCCGGGCTGGAAACGCCCGACCAGGGCAGCATTTTGTTCAGTGGCGAGGACACCACCGACGTGCATGTGCGCGAGCGCGGCGTGGGCTTTGTGTTCCAGCATTACGCGCTGTTCCGGCACATGACGGTGTTCGAGAATGTCGCTTTCGGCCTGCGCGTCAAGCCGCGCAGCCAGCGGCCGAGCGAAGCGCAGATCAAGGAAAAGGTCCATTCGCTGCTCGGCCTGGTGCAGCTCGACTGGCTGGCCGATCGCTTTCCGTCGCAACTCTCCGGCGGCCAGCGCCAGCGCATCGCCCTGGCGCGCGCGCTGGCGGTCGAGCCCAAGGTGCTGCTGCTGGACGAGCCCTTCGGCGCGCTCGACGCCAAGGTGCGCAAGGAGTTGCGCCGCTGGCTGCGCCGCCTGCATGACGACCTGCATGTCACCAGCATTTTTGTCACGCACGACCAGGAAGAAGCGCTGGAAGTTGCCGACCGCGTGGTGCTGATGAACCAGGGCAAGGTCGAGCAGATCGGCTCGCCGCAGCAGGTCTGGGACCATCCGGCGAGCCCGTTCGTTTATGGCTTCCTCGGCGACGTGAACCTGTTTCATGGCCGCGCCCATGAGGGCGAAATCCAGCTCGACGGATTGACACTCGATGCGCCCGAGCACAGCGGCGCGCAAAACGCCAAGGCCTTCGCCTATGTGCGGCCGCACGATTTCGATGTGGCGCGTTATACGCCAGGGGCCGATGGCATCGTCGCCACGCTGGACCGCGCCATTGTCATCGGCCCCATTGCCCGGCTGGAACTGGTTCCGGTTGATTCGGACAAACCGTCGGCCGAATCCCTGATTGAAGTGCAAATGCCTTCGCACCAGTTCAGGGACATGGGCTTGAAAGAGGGCGAAAAGCTGGTGATCACGCCGCGCAAGGCACGCGTGTTCGTCGATGCGGGCGAGGGGATTTGACGGCCAGCACGGTTAACGCGCATGGATTTTGACCGAAAAAATTTTCGGCATCAAATTGGCATTTTACGCAAGCTGCATCTACGCTGGCAGCTATTTATTCAGTAGCAAAAGGCTGTTGAGTCCTTTGAGCCATTCAGGGTCATTGACCATTCCGGCCAGCGTCCGTCGAACGACTTGCCACGACACGCCGAGATTGTTCTTGAGCCAGCCGCACAGCAGGGCATACACGTGCAGGAACTGATCCGGGGCGGTTTCAATGAACCATCGGACAATCCTTGAATCGATCAACCAAGAGGGAATTGAATGTTTTTGACGTATTTCGACACCATGCCGCGCCGCTTGCTCGCACTGACGGCCGCGATGTGTGTGGCGCTGTTGGCTTTTGGGCTTTATCTTCAGCATGGGGTGGGGCTGGAGCCTTGCCCGATGTGCATCGTGCAGCGCTATGCCCTGGTGCTGGTCGCCATCGTTGCAGGCGTTAGCGCCTTGAGCGCCCGGCGGAATTTCCTGATCACCGGTGCCAGCCTGCTGGTGTTGCTGTCGGGGTTTGGCGCTTTGGTTGCGGCGCGGCAGAGTTTTTTGCAGTGGTTCCCGCCTGAAATCGTCTCGTGTGGCCGGGACTTCTACGGAATGATCGAAACCTTTCCGCTCAAGCGCGCGATTCCGATGATTTTCAAGGGCAGTGGTGACTGCACCGCGATTGACTGGACTTTTTTGGGCGGCTCGATTGCCAACTGGTCTTTTGTCTGCTTTTTGCTGATTGCCATGATGGCGCTGACGCTGGTCGTCAGGCAGGCCCGCCAGCGCTGATACGTCTATTTGTTGCCGTTTCTGCTTTAATTGCTATTGAAAATATAGCTGTCGGCGCTTATTCAGCATGCGCAAAAGGCTGATTTGACGTAAAAAAATGCCAGTCAACGCGGCGCTGACTGGCATGGCCTCAAAGTGGCGTCTTTTCTGCACACCCGTGACAGCTTTAGATCACCTTGGCAATCGATGCGCAGACGTAGTCGATGTTCTTGCTGTTCAGCGCGGCCACGCACATGCGGCCGGTGTCGGTGCCATAGACGCCAAATTCATTGCGCAGGCGAACCATCTGGTCTTTGGAAAGGCCTGAATAGCTGAACATGCCGATCTGCTTCGTGATGAAGCCCATGTCTTCCTTCACGCCGGCAGCCTTCAGGCCATCGACAAGCTTTTGGCGCATGGCCTTGATGCGCACCCGCATTTCTCCGAGTTCCCTTTCCCACAACGTACGCAGCTCGGGCGTGTTCAGCACGGTGGCGACCACCGTGCCGCCATGGATCGGCGGGTTGCTGTAGTTGGTGCGGATGACGATCTTGAGCTGGCTCAACACGCGGCCGGCTTCTTCCTTGCTCTCGCAGACCACGCTCAGACCGCCGACGCGCTCGCCGTACAGGCTGAAGCTCTTGGAAAAAGAGGTGGAAACGAAAAAGTCGAGGCCGGCAGCGACAAACTTGCCAATGGCAGCGCCGTCTTCTTCAAGACCGTAGCCAAAGCCCTGGTAAGCCATGTCCAGGAACGCCACCAGGTTGTTGGCCTTGACGGCGGCAACGACTTGGTCCCACTGGGCGGCGGTGATGTCGTATCCGGTCGGGTTGTGGCAGCAGGCATGCAGCACAACGACCGTGCCGGCCGGCGCAGCGTTCAGCGCGGCCAGCATGCCGTCGAAGTTGATGCCGCGCGTGGCTGCGTCGTAATACGGGTAGCTTTCAACCGTGAAGCCGGCGTTGGTGAACAGCGCACGGTGGTTTTCCCAGCTCGGGTCACTGATCAGCACCTTGGCATCGGGGTTCAGGCGCTTGAGGAAATCGGCGCCCACTTTCAGGCCGCCGGTTCCGCCAATGCACTGCACCGTGACGACGCGGCCCGAGGTGACCGGTTCGCTGTCGGCGCCAAACACCAGGCCCTTGACGGCCGAGTCGTAGGCAGCAATGCCGTCGATCGGCAGGTAGCCGCGCGCCTTGGGCGCTTGCATCATCTGTTTTTCAGCAATCTGGACACATTCGAGCAGCGGCAGCTTGCCGTTGTCGTCGTAGTAGACACCCACGCCAAGGTTGACCTTGGCGGGGTTGGTGTCGGCGCCAAATTGCTCGTTCAGGCCCAGGATCGGGTCGCGCGGTGCCATTTCGACGGCGGTAAACAAAGACATGGAATATCCTTAGAAGTGAAAAATGTGCCTTGGACAAGGCGAATGGCGCCGGTTGTGGTCCCGGCAGCGGTCTGATCGTCGGATGGCAGGGATTGCAATTTCCGCCTTTGCCCGAATGTCATAGTGTGTTTAATTGCCCCGGATTTTAACGGGGCCTGATGGGGATTTTTATGCCAGAAATCATGGAAGTCACGGCCGACGCGACGGAGTCCGGCGGCGTGGGCCAGTTCGTTCGTTTTCCGGATTCGCCTTTTGAGCTGTTTCAGCCCTACCTGCCGGCGGGCGACCAGCCGCAGGCCATTGACAAGCTGGTGGACGGCGTGAGGGACGGCGAGGTCTTTCAAACCCTGCTTGGCGTGACCGGCTCGGGCAAGACTTTCACCATGGCCAATGTGATTGCCCGGCTGGGCCGGCCGGCCATTGTGTTTGCGCCCAACAAGACGCTGGCGGCGCAGCTGTACAGCGAATTCCGGGAGTTCTTTCCGAAAAACGCGGTCGAGTATTTCGTCAGCTACTACGACTACTACCAGCCCGAAGCCTATGTGCCGCAGCGCGACCTGTTCATTGAGAAGGACTCGGCCATCAACGAGCACATTGAGCAGATGCGGCTGTCGGCGACCAAAAGCGTGCTGGAGCGGCGCGACACGATCATCGTCGCGACCGTGAGTGCGATCTACGGCATTGGCGCCCCTGAGGATTACACCCAGATGCGATTCATTGCCCGCATTGGCGACAAGATGGGCCAGCGCGACGTGATTGCGCGGCTGATCCGCATGCAGTACAGCCGCAATGACGCTGATTTTTCGCGCGGCACCTTCCGGGTGCGTGGCGATGTGATCGATGTATTTCCGGCCGAGCATTCCGAGCTGGGCATTCGTATTGAACTGTTCGACGACGAAATCGAGACGCTTTCGCTGTTTGATCCGTTGACGGGCCGTATCCGTCAAAAAATACCGCGCTTCGTGGTCTACCCGAAAAGCCATTACGTCACGCCGCGCGACAAGGTAATGATGGCGGTTGAAACCATCAAGCTGGAATTGTCTGAAAGGGTGGGGCAGTTCATTGCCGACGGCAAGCTGATCGAAGCCCAGCGCATTGAGCAGCGCACCCGGTTTGACCTGGAAATGCTGGGCGAGATTGGCCACTGCAAGGGCATCGAGAACTACACCCGCCACCTCAGCGGCGCGCCACCGGGTTCGGCGCCGTCGACGCTGTGCGACTATCTGCCGAAAGACTCGGTGATGTTCCTGGACGAGAGCCACGTCATGATCGGCCAGCTCAACGCCATGTACAACGGCGACCGGGCCCGCAAGACGACGCTGGTCGAATACGGCTTTCGCCTGCCCAGCGCGCTGGACAACCGGCCGCTGAAGTTCCAGGAGTTCGAGACCAAGATGCGGCAGGCGATTTTTGTTTCGGCCACACCGGCGGCTTATGAAAACGAACATGCCGGACAGGTCGTCGAGCAGGTGGTCCGGCCGACCGGGCTGGTCGATCCGCAGGTGGAAGTCCGTCCCGCAACGCATCAGGTCGATGACGTGCTGCAGGAAATCCGCATCCGCGTCGAGATCAACGAACGGGTGCTGATCACCACGCTGACCAAGCGCATGGCCGAGCAACTCACCGACTACCTGAGCGAAAACGGCGTGAAGGTGCGCTACCTGCACAGCGACGTGGAAACGGTCGAGCGGGTCGAGATTTTGCGCGACCTGCGCTTGGGCGCATTCGATGTGCTAGTCGGCATCAACCTGCTGCGCGAGGGGCTTGACATTCCTGAAGTCTCGCTGGTGGCGATTCTGGATGCCGACAAGGAAGGTTTCCTTCGCTCTGAGCGCAGCTTGATCCAGACGATTGGCCGGGCTGCCCGCAACCTGAACGGCAGAGCGATTTTGTATGCCGACCGCGTCACCGACTCAATGAAGATGGCCATGGGGGAAACCGAGCGAAGGCGAAACAAGCAGCTGGCCTTCAATGCCGAGAATGGCATCACGCCACGCAGCATTGTCAAGCGGATCAAGGACCTGATCGACGGTGTATACAGCGAAAAATCAGGCAAGGACGCGCAAAAGCTCGAATTGCAAAGGGCGCTGGTCGAGGACATGAGCGAAAAGGACGTTTCGCGTGAAATCAAGCGACTTGAAAAGCAGATGGTCGAACATGCCAAAAACCTGGAGTTTGAAAAAGCAGCCCGGGTGCGCGACCAGCTGCATGTGCTGAAGGAGCAGGCATTCGGTGCGCCCGGAACCGACAATGTGGTGCCCATTTCCTCGGCTGCCTAAGTGCGCGCTTGCCCGATCGAGTTTTTGGGTGTTGATTTGATTGGGGTTATTCACCTGCGCCAGAGAGCGCCGGCCTGTGAAAAATGACCTTGCATGGTATACTTGACGAAATTAGTCAGGAACCTGGCAGCACTAAAAAAGCTTCCGTCACCGCCTTGAAGCTGGCAGGAACGTAGAGGGATAGTTCCCTGATAGTCACATGCTTTCGGGGCCAAACGTCAGTCAAGCACATTTGAAGGAGCTTGTTATGCGTCTTACGACCAAAGGCCGCTTTGCGGTCACCGCGATGATTGATCTGGGTCTGCGCCAGAACAATGGCCCGGTCACGCTGGCAGCAATAAGCCAGCGCCAGCAGATATCCCTGTCGTATCTGGAGCAGCTGTTTGGCAAGCTGCGTCGCCACGAACTGGTCGAGTCTACCCGCGGGCCCGGCGGCGGCTACACACTGGGCCGTAAGGCATCCGACATTACCGTTGCCGACATTATCGTGTCGGTGGATGAACCGATTGATGCGACCCAATGCGGGGGTAAGGAAAATTGCCAGGACGATGGCACTCGATGCATGACACACGACCTATGGTCTTCGTTGAACACCCGCATGGTCGAGTTTCTCGATTCGGTCAGTTTGCAAAAGCTGGTCGATGACCAACTGGCCAAAGGCATGACGGTCGAAAGTACGCCGCAGGTCAAAAAGGCCGTCTTTGCATCGCCCATCGTCAAAACGATCCGCGTGAACGCACCCAATTCGGTATTTGCACTCGGCAATGCTTTTTCCAAATCCTGACGGTTTCGGAACGCATCGCCGCAACGCCATCGTTTATCAAGTCGCCCGCCACTAAAAACAAGAGAGCCTTCCCAATGGAAACCCCACACTTCCCGATTTACATGGACTACAGTTCCACCAACCCTTGCGATCCGCGGGTAGTGGATGCAATGATCCCGTGGTTGCGCGAGCATTTTGGCAATCCTGCATCCCGCAGCCATGCATGGGGCTGGGAAGCTGAAGCCGTGGTGGAGAAATCCCGCGAGCAGGTGGCCGCATTGATCGGTGCTGACCCGCGCGAGATCGTCTGGACCAGCGGCGCCACCGAGTCAAACAACCTGGCACTCAAAGGCGCAGCCCATTTCTACAAGACCAAAGGCAAGCACCTTATCACGGTCAAGACCGAGCACAAGGCGGTGCTCGATACCTGCCGCGAATTGGAGCGTCAGGGTTTTGAGGTCACCTATCTGGATGTTCAGGCCGATGGACTGCTGGACCTTGAGGTGCTCAAGGCAGCGATTCGCCCGGACACCATCATTGTGAGCGTCATGTTCGTCAACAACGAAATTGGCGTGATTCAGGACATGGCTGCCATTGGTACGATCTGCCGCGAAAAAGGCATCATTTTTCACTCGGATGCGGCGCAGGCTACAGGTCGCGTGGACATCGACTTGGCAACTTTGCCGATCGATTTGATGAGCCTGACCTCGCACAAGACCTATGGTCCCAAGGGCATTGGCGCGCTGTATGTTCGTCGCAAGCCGCGTGTGCGCCTTGAAGCGCAAATGCACGGTGGTGGTCACGAGCGTGGCATGCGATCGGGCACCCTGCCGACGCACCAGATTGCCGGCATGGGCGAGGCTTACCGCATTGCCAAGGCCGAGATGCATGAAGAGAACAAGCGCATCCAGATGTTGCATGAACGCATGCTCAATGGTCTGAAGGACGTAGAAGAAGTATTTCTCAATGGCCATGCCGAAAAGCGCGTGCCGCACAACCTGAACATGAGCTTCAATTTCGTCGAAGGCGAGTCGTTGATCATGGGTATCAAGGGCTTGGCAGTATCGAGCGGCTCAGCCTGTACTTCGGCGAGCCTGGAGCCCAGCTATGTGTTGCGTGCCTTGGGCCGTAGCGACGAACTGGCGCACAGCAGCCTTCGCATGACGATTGGCCGCTGGACCACCGAAGAGGAAATTGACTACGCCGTAGCCACCATCAAGGAAAACGTGGCCAAACTGCGCGACCTGTCCCCACTTTGGGAAATGTTCAAGGATGGTGTTGACCTGTCGACCATCCAGTGGGCGGACCATTAATTAAACAGGCATCCAGGTGACTTTGAACCAGCCATCTGCCCGGTAACCAGAATTCAAGGAGTTAATTCAATGGCTTATAGTGAAAAAGTGGTCGACCACTATGAAAATCCCCGGAATGTCGGTTCTTTTGAAAAGGGCGACGAAACCGTAGGCACCGGCATGGTCGGTGCACCGGCTTGCGGCGACGTGATGAAGCTGCAGATCAAGGTAAATCCGGTTACTGGCGTGATCGAGGATGCGCGCTTCAAAACCTACGGCTGCGGCTCGGCCATTGCCTCCAGTTCACTCGTGACTGAATGGGTCAAGGGCAAGACGCTGGACCAGGCGGCAAGCATCAAGAACAGTGCCATTGCCGAGGAACTGGCGTTGCCTCCAGTGAAAATTCATTGCTCCATCCTGGCAGAAGACGCCATCAAGGCAGCAGTGAACGATTACAAGAAAAAGCATCTGCCTGCAGCTGTAACTGCACATTGATCAACCATCTGTTAACTTCGAGCGATTCACATGTCCGTTACCCTTACCGACGCAGCCGCCCGCCATGTGACCCGCTATATGAGCAAGCGTGGCAGGGGCGTGGGCGTGCGCCTGGGCGTCAAGACCACTGGGTGTTCAGGCTTGGCTTACAAGTTGGAATACGCCGATGAAATCGCGCCTGAAGATGTCGTGTTCGAAGACAATGGCGTAAAGGTGCTGGTCGATCCCAAAAGCATGGCTTATATCGACGGGACTCAGCTTGATTTTGTTCGCGAAGGCCTTAACGAAGGCTTCAAGTTTATTAATCCCAACGAGCGTGACCGTTGTGGGTGCGGCGAGAGTTTTCGCGTTTGAACGGAAAACAAGCAATATTTTGCACGGCGCAGCATTGCGCATCGATTTTTTCATATGCCGCCTTCACTGACTGTGCCGGCGGCTTTTTCATTCCATGAACCTTCAATCCAACGACTTCGAGCTTTTTGGCGTTTCCATGCAGTTTGCCCAAAACCGGGCGCAACTTGATTCGCGCTGGAAAGAGTTGCAGCGCGAAGCCCATCCTGACAAGTTTGCAGCGCAAGGCCCCGCAGCGCAGCGTCTGGCCATGCAGTGGTCTGTAAGGGTCAATGAGGCGTATCAGCGGCTCAAGGACCCGCTCAAGCGAGCCAGTTATCTGTGCGAACTGCATGGTTCGCCGATCAATGCCGAGAACAACACCACCATGCCGGACGTCTTCCTGATGCAGCAAATGGAATGGCGCGAAGCGTTGGAAGATGCTGACAATATTGAAGATATGGATAAAATTTCAGTTCAGGTTAAGAATGACGCGCATGAGCAGCTATTAAAAATAGAGCAATTACTCGATCAGAAAATGGATTTCCCCGGGGCCGCCCAACAAGTCAGAAGCCTCATGTTTATCGAACGCTTTGCCCGTGAGGTCAATGAGCGCATTGATCTACTGGAACAATAAGACATTCAAGAAACTCAGTAAAGAACAGCGCCATGGCACTTTTGCAATTATCCGAACCTGGCCAGACGCCAGATCCTCACCAGCGGCGCATCGCCATCGGCATTGACCTCGGTACCACCCATTCGCTGGTGGCCAGCGTTCGCAACGGGCTGTCGGAATGCCTGCCCGATGACCAGGGGCGGGTATTGCTGCCAAGTGTCGTGCGTTACCTTGGGGACTTACGGACGCAAATTGGTTTTGATGCCCTTGCGGCACAGGTTGACGACCCGTGCAACACAATCTCTTCGGTCAAGCGGCTGATGGGGCGAGGTATTGACGACATTGACAACCGCCATCAGATGCCTTACCGCTTCATCGACAAGCCGGGTATGGTCACGCTGCAAACCGTAGCCGGCGAAAAAAGTCCGGTCGAAGTCAGTGCCGAAATTTTGGCGTTGCTGCGGCAGCGCGCTGAAGACACTTTTGATGACGAAATCTATGGCGCCGTGATCACCGTGCCCGCCTACTTTGACGATGCCCAGCGCCAAGCAACCAAGGATGCGGCGCAACTGGCCCGATTGAATGTGCTGCGCCTGATTAACGAACCGACTGCCGCAGCCATTGCCTACGGACTGGACAATGCCAGCGAAGGGGTGTATGCAGTTTATGACCTTGGAGGCGGAACGTTTGATATTTCCATCCTGCGCTTGTCTCAGGGGGTGTTCGAAGTGGTCTCAACCGGCGGCGATTCAGCTCTTGGCGGCGATGATTACGATCGCGCACTGGTTGACTGGACCCTGATCAAGGGCGGAGTGGCCGTAGATACGCTGAGCGCATCGGACAAGGCTGTCCTGCAGAAAACAGCTCGGGCCTGCAAAGAAGCGTTCTCCATTGCGTCATCGGTGCCATTTTTCGCCCGTCTGTCGAAAGCATCGATCAATTTTGAAATGAAGGCGGCAGATTTTGAAGCTGTATCAGCGCATCTTACTCAGCGTACCCTGACTGCCGTGCGCAAGGCCTTGCGAGATGCTGGCTTGAACCGTGACGAAATCGATGGTGTGGTCATGGTGGGCGGCTCAACCCGCATGCCGCAGGTGCGCAAGGCTGTTGCAAGTTTTTTCGGATGTGAACCGCTGGTCAATCTCAACCCCGACGAAGTGGTGGCGCTCGGTGCGGCCATTTCTGCAAACCAACTGGCGGGGAACAACACGGGTGACGATCTTTTGCTGCTCGATGTGATTCCCCTGTCGCTGGGCATCGAAACCATGGGCGGGCTGGTCGAGCGAATCGTGCCGCGCAACCAGACCATTCCCACAGCCATGGCTCAAGATTTCACCACTTACCAGGACGGCCAGACTGCGCTGGCGCTGCACGTAGTGCAGGGCGAGCGCGACCTGGTAGCAGATTGCCGCAGTCTGGCGCGTTTTGAATTACGCGGCATCCCGCCCATGGTGGCTGGAGCCGCGCGCATTCGTGTGACGTTCACGGTGGATGCCGATGGACTGCTCAGCGTCAATGCCAGGGAACAGGTCAGCGGCGTCGAAGCGCAAATCGACGTCAAGCCTTCCTATGGACTGTCGGACGATGAAATTGCCCGCATGCTGCAGGATAGTTTTGCTACCGCCCAACAAGACATGCGTTCGCGTGCGCTGGTGGAGGCGCAGGTGGATGCAGATCGCATGATCCTGGCAATTCGAAGTGCACTCGACGCAGATGCGGACCTGCTCAGTTCAAGTGAACGTGTGCTGACTGACAGTTTGATGGCTGCGCTCGTCGATGCCCGTGTCAACGGCGATGCCGCTGGCATTGAGAAAGCAACGCAGGCACTTGCAAAAGGCACCGAAGCTTTTGCAGCCCAGCGCATGAATCGCGGCATTCAAAAAGCCTTGGCCGGAAAGAACATTGAGTCGGTCTGAACACGTACCGCTCTTTTATTACCCACAGATCGACACCATGCCCATCATCAAGATTCTTCCCCATCCTGAATACTGTCCACAAGGCGCCGAAATATCCGCGCCTGCAGGTACTTCCATCTGCGAAGCGCTGCTGGACAACAAGATCAATATCGAGCATGCCTGCGACCTGAGCTGCGCCTGCACCACCTGCCATGTCATCGTCCGCGAGGGATTCAGGTCGCTTAATGAGATTGATGAAAGCGAGGAAGACTTGCTCGACCGGGCCTGGGGTCTGGAACCCAATTCACGCCTGAGTTGCCAAGCCTTTCTGGCCCAAGCGGATGTCACCGTGGAAATTCCCAAGTACTCAATTAACCATGCCAAGGAAAACCACTAAATGCGTTCAAGGGGAGAATCCTGACTATGCGCCAAATTGTTCTGGACACTGAAACCACTGGTCTTTCTGCCGAAAACGGTGACCGGATCATTGAAATTGGCTGCGTGGAGCTTGTCGCCCGAAAATTAACCGGCAGCAACAAGCACTTTTATCTCAATCCCGGGCGCGACAGCCATGAAGATGCACTCAAGGTTCACGGCATCAGCAATGAATTCTTGAAAGACAAGCCCAAGTTTTCGGCAGTGGCGGACGAACTCCTCGACTATCTGCAAGGCGCTGAAGTGATCATTCACAATGCACCTTTCGATGTGAGTTTCTTGAATAAGGAACTAGAACTGATCGGCAGGGAGCCCATAATGCATTGGGTATCGAAGGTTACGGACAGCCTGATGATGGCCAAGGAAATGTTCCCGGGCAAGCGAAATTCGCTCAATGCCTTGTGCGACCGCCTTGACGTCGACAATTCAGGACGAACCCTGCATGGAGCCTTGCTGGATGCCGAACTACTTGCGGATGTGTACATTAACCTTACACGTGGTCAGAACAGCTTGATGATGGACATTGGTGGCCCGGTAGATGCTGACAATGACGAGTCTGCGATTAACTTGCGCATTTTTAACCTTTCGGTTCTGTCGGCAACTGCTGAGGAAATGGATGCACACGAAAAATTTTTGGCTATGCTTGACAAGCATAGCCGGGGGAAAACTATCTGGCGGCTTGAAAGCTGTAAATATTAAATAATGATTAATATCGGTATATAATTGAAGACTGATTGAAAGGGCGGTTAGCTCAGGGGTAGAGCACTGCATTCACACTGCAGGGGTCGCAAGTTCGAAACTCGCACCGCCCACCAGAAAATACAATAAAATCAAAGACTTCTTTCAGCTAACAAGTCTTTTTTTTCGTTTGAGATATGAAAAGGTTCTCATTCGATGGCGCACGGTACTGGACTCCATGAGTCCATTGATGCCAAATTTTAAATTTTTGACGTAATTTTGCGCCTATTCTGAAAATAGAGAAATTTGAAATTCGCCAAAATTGATGCTTTATTCAGGTGTGGCATTCAAGTCAGGAGTTGCTTAAGCAGGGCATTAAATTCATGCGGATGCCATCTCCTTTAATTATGCCGCGCTAAAGTATTCTGCATACCCGCTACCTTATTCACCACCACATCCCAAGCTCAGGGTATGCATCCTGCCAGCCCACCCTTGACCGCTGAAGCCTGACTGCCTGTTTCACCGTGCAGCACGCATAGTCGACCCAGTGCGCTCGATTGGGTCTGCCGGTCGATCTCCCGTTCATTCCGGTGGATCGTGACCGGCGATTCTGGTTTTTTGTGACCGCTAACTCCGGTCGATCGTGACCGATTTTTTGCTTTGACCGCAATCAGCCGCTCCTATTGAAACTTCAGTGTTCCAGGCCGATTGTTGACGCGGTCCATTTCAATCCGCCAGAGCTGGCTCCATTTCAACCACAGGCACCGATGTCCGGATAAGGTGGTCAAAGGCGCTCAATGCTGCCTTGGCACCATCACCGGCTGCAATGATGATCTGCTTGAACGGTACAGTTGTGGCATCACCTGCTGCAAAAACTCCTGGCAACGATGTCTGACCCCTTGCATCGACTACGATCTCTCCGTGCTTTGACAACTCAACCGTTCCCTTGAGCCAGTCGGTGTTGGGAATGAGCCCGATCTGGATAAACACGCCTTCGAGTTCAATCTTGTGCAATTCGTCAGTTGAGCGATTCTTGTAAACCAAGCCATTGACTCTCTGGCTGTCGCCGGTGATTTCAGTCGTCTGGGCATGCGTGAACACGGAGACGTTCTTCAGGCTCTGCAATTTTCGCTGCAACACGGCATCGGCGCGGAGCACACTGTCGAATTCGATCAAGGTAACATGCCCGACAATTCCTGCCAGGTCAATGGCTGCCTCGACGCCAGAATTGCCGCCGCCAATGACAGCCACACGCTTTCCCTTGAACAGGGGGCCGTCGCAGTGCGGGCAATAGGCGACGCCTTTGTTCTTGTATTCATGCTCGCCTGGCACGTTAATGTTTCGCCAGCGTGCGCCGGTAGAAATGATGACTGATCTTGCCTGAAGGGATGCGCCGCTTTCAAGCTGAATCTCGATCATGTCCTTGCCCGGGCCTGCATTGGGAACCAGTGCCTTGGCGCGCTGCAGGTTCATAATGTCGACATCATAATCACGGACATGCTGCTCAAGCGCGACTGCAAACTGCGGGCCTTCGGTTTGCTTGATCGAAATGAAATTTTCGATTCCCAGTGTGTCAAGCACCTGGCCACCGAAACGTTCTGAAGCGACACCGGTTCGGATTCCTTTGCGGGCAGCATAGACCGCAGCGGCTGCGCCGGCTGGACCGCCGCCAACGACCAAGACGTCGAATGGCGCCTTGGCAGCGATTTTCTTCGCTTCCCGCTCTATGCCGCTGGTGTCAATCTTGGCCAGAATTTCTTCCAAGCTCATTCGGCCCTGGCTGAACTCGGTGCCATTGAGGAACACGGTCGGTACTGCCATGATCTGGCGTTCTTTCACTTCGTCCTGGAACAGGGCGCCGTCGATCATGGTGTTCGTGAAGCGCGGGTTCTGGATGGCCATCAGGTTGAGTGCCTGCACCACATCGGGACAGCTGTGGCAGGTCAGTGAGACATAAATTTCGAACTTGAATTCTCCATCAAGGGCGCGAATCTGCTCCAGAATTGCTTCGTCAACCTTGGGCGGGTAGCCACCAATTTGAAGCAGCGCCAAGATCAGCGAAGTGAACTCATGGCCCATCGGCAGACCGGCAAAACGCGGCCCGTGGTTTTCGCCGGGGCGATTGATGGAAAACGAGGGTTTGCGGTGGTTGTCGTCCGAGCTTTCGCTGACCTTGACCAGTGGGGAAACGTCGGCGATATCTTTCAGCAGCGACTGCAGTTCGCCCGACGCTTTACTATCGTCGAGCGAGGCGACAATTTCGATCGTCTGCGTGGCACGTTCAAGGTAGCTTTTCAATTGGGCTTTAGTGCTGGCGTCAAGCATGGCAGGCTCACTTTCACAAATACGATGAGGAATAAAAAAGCCCGGGTGCAATCGCGCCCGGGCTGTGGCGCTGGCAGGTCCGCTTAGATCTTGCCGACCAGGTCGAACGAAGGCTTCAGGGTTTCGGCACCTTCGTTCCACTTGGCAGGGCAAACTTCACCGGGGTGCGCGGCGATGTATTGGGCAGCCTTAAGGCGACGCAGCAGTTCCTTGGCATCGCGGCCAATGCCGTCTGGATGCACTTCAATGGTCTGGATCCGGCCTTCCGGATTCACGATGAATGTACCGCGTAGGCACAACCCGGCGTCATCTCCTTCTTCGATCAAAACGTCAAAGCCTCTGGCCAGCACCTGTGCCGGATCGCCTACTAATGCGTACTGGACCTTGCTCATTTCCGGGGAACTGTCGTGCCATGCTTTGTGCGTGAAGTGGGTGTCAGTTGACACGCCGTAGATGTTCACGCCCATTTTCTGGAATTCGGCATAGTTGTCAGCCAGATCACCCAATTCGGTGGGGCACACAAAAGTGAATGCCGCTGGGAAGAACACAAACACAGACCATTTGCCTTTGAGATTCTCGTTGCTCACGGGTACGAATTTGCCATTTTGGTAAGCAGTGGCTTTGAATGGAACGACTTCAGCATTGATCAGGGACATGGTTGTTTCCTTTAAAGAATTGAAAATATGTTTAAGACGATAGTTTATATCTCATGCAGAAAATAATAAAATAGTTATTTTCTATCGGTTGAATTGCCGCTGGCTATTTTGCGTTCACATGGCTGCCTGCAAATTAGATATCTCAAGTCAGAAACCATATCAAAATATGCTTCTGATAACAAAATAAGTAACTTCTCAATAACTCAAGGCAAGCCAGCCGCAGCAGCCTGGCGAATGAGAGTAGGCAGCGGCGGGATGGCATGGTTCAAAGCATCCCATTACACACAAGTCCGTACCATAGGCAGCTGAATCACTGAAGGGATGAGGCGATGGGCTGGGCGGAACGAGAATTTGAAACGATTGATTTGGGCGACCCGCGTTTGAACCGGCGCGCCGTGCTGCTGGCTGAGCGGCTGGGGCAAAAGCCCGGCGCGAGCATTCCGGGGGCGTGCGAGAACGGGGCCGAGACGGCGGCGGCCTACCGCTTCCTGCGCAACGAGCAGGTCAGCTGTGAAGACGTGATGACGGCCCACCGCCAGGCGACGATGGGCCGCATCCGCGAGCACGCGGTGGTGCTGTGCCTGCAGGATACGACCGAGCTGGACTACAACGGGCAGGCGACGGCGGGCCTGGGGCCGCTGAGCTACGAGGCCCAGCGCGGGCTGTATCTGCACCCGACCTACGTGGTCACGCCCCAGCGCGAGCCGCTGGGGGTGATGAACGCCTGGACGTGGGCACGCGAGTTTAAGCAAGGCGATGCGCCGCGCGGCGGCGTGCTCGAAAGCGTGCGCTGGGTGGAGAGCTACGAGCGCATCGCCGAGCAGGCTGGCGAGTTGCCCGGCACGCGTCATGTGTGCATTGGCGACCGCGAGTCGGACATCCTGGCGTTGCTGGTGATGGCGCGCAAGATGAATCACGCGGCCGATTACCTGGTGCGCTGCCAGCACAACCGGGTGCTGCCCGAAGGGGGCAAGCTGTGGGATGGCGTCATGGCCAGCGCGCCGCTGGGGCGTATTCGCTTTGAGATGCCGGCCGGTCGCGGGCGCAAGGCGCGCGCGGTCGAGCAGGAGGTGCGCGCCCAGCGCGTGATGCTGCCCGACCGCCAGGGCGGCCAGCTCGAAGTGACCTGCCTTATTGCCTCGGAAGTCAACGCACCGGCAGGCACCAAGCCGGTGGTCTGGCGGCTGCTGACCAACCGGGTGGCAAGCACACTGGCAGCGGCAGTCGAACTCATCGATTGGTACCGCGCGCGCTGGGAAATTGAGCTTTTTTTCCTGGTGCTCAAGGAGGGCTGTCGGGTCGAGCGGCTGCAGCTGAGCGATGTTGGGCGGCTACAGACCGCTCTGGCGCTGTACATGGTGATTGCCTGGCGCATCAACCGCTTGATGCGGCTGGGGCGCACGTTGCCCGATTTACCAGCCGACCTATTGTTCGAGCCTGACGAGTGGCGAGCGGCGTTCATCCTGAACAAAAAGCCCGTGCCCCGCCAGACCCCTACGCTCAACACCGTGGTGCGTTTGATTGCTCAGCGCGGCGGCTTTTTGGGCAGAAAGCACGATGGCGAACCGGGTGCCAGGACGATTTGGCTGGGCATGCAGGAGATTGCCATCTTCGTCGAGGGTGCCCGTTATGCCCGGCAGTTCAACGATGGGTGACTTGTGTGTAATGGGATGGGTTCAAAGACACCCGATCGAGCAGGTACAGCCAGAAAGACACACCGAGCTTGCGGCAGGTTTTCTTCAGGCTGGCAAAGGTGTCCCGGCACTGGCGGCCCAGATCACTGCGCGTGCCCCCGCTGACCTTGCGCTTTTTCACGTAGTCCCGGATATCGGTTTCACTGCCGTTGGTGTGCAGCGCGATGTCCGGGCGCTTCAAGACCAGCAGCAACTCACTTTTGCGCCGGTGCAGTCGCCCCAGCAAATCATCGAGCGTGTAGTAGCCCGTGCTTTGCGTGAACAAGGCATCAAAGCGCGCCTGCAGCGGCGCGACGTTGCCCGGCTCCGGTTGCCGCTTGTACGCCTTCAAATCAGCATACAAGTCCCAGAGCTGCCCGCGCACCCGCTCCTGGCTCTGGCGTTGGGCCTCATTGATGGGGATCAGCTTGTGGATGAGCCGCTCGGCATGAATCCAGCACAGCGCGTGCAGGCCCACCGCAAACTGCCTGGCCCCATCACTGACGATGGCCAAATCCGGGTTGAACCCCTTGTGCAGCAAACTGCCCAACAACGCCCCTTCGGTGGCCATGCGCACATGGCGCTCTGCGGTGATGTTCAGGCGCGCCAGGTGCTCGTGCCAGTCCTGCAGGGGGCGGCAGGACTGTGATGGCATCTGCTCGGGCGTCTGGGCCAGCTGCTCGCGTACCTGCGCACTCAGGCCTTGGGCCTGCATGTAGTCCAGCGCCACTTCATTGACGCGGGTCGTGATGGCGCCGGCATGCAGCTGCTCCAGGAAATTGATCCGGCTCTTGCTGGCCGTGCTGCCAAACCAGCCAAACAGCTCGTTGCCAATGTGCAGCACGTAGCCGTTCTTGCCCTGGTGGCGCGCGCCCGAGTCATCGACCGTGATGGCGCGGCCGACCTGCAGACCGGCCACCAGTATGTCGTCCTTTTCCGCATGGAACGGCTCTTTGCCGGCGCTGAGCAAGGCATCCATCTGGCCGGCCGAGATGTCAACACCCCATTGCCTCAATTGCTCCACCAGCAAGGGCTGCGTAACATGGCAGTGGTGGTGCTGGTGCAGCACGTAGCTGCGCAGTTGGGGGTCAAAGTGATGGCCCTGCACCGATACAGGCAGTTGGCCTGTCAGCCAACTGCCGTCCGGGGTGCGCCAGGATTCCAGCCGGTAACGGATGTTGTGGGCTTTGATGAGCAGGCCCTGAACCACAAAGTCCCGGTAGCCTTTGAACCGGGCACCGGCAGGCACGGGCGTTGCCGGGGCGAGCACGCGTTCTTCGTGAATCTGCAGCGCTGCGGTTTTGCTTTGCTTGGCCGAGCCGGCTCGTTTGCTTTTCTCCTCGTCCTGTGGCGATGCGCCTTCGTCGTCGCCTTGCTCAGCGTTCTTGTTCTTGTTCTTGTCCGTGCCCTGATCCATTTTGCTGGATTTGAACTTCGGCTAGGCCTTTTGGCCTTTGAGCACGGCAATTTCATCGCGCAGCTGCCCGATTTCGTCTTGGGCGCGTTGCAGCGCCTGCAGCAGCCCGTCTATCCGCGCCACCAGCTTTTTGACCACCGGGGTCATCTCTTGCTCGTCAATAGGGGGGTTGGCGTTTTGCGGTTGCACTCGGGGCTTTGTCTGGGAACTGATTGGGCGTGGCTGCCAGTCTACACAGTCTGCTGATCCCTTGATCTGCGCTCTTGCCTTGAGTTATTGAGAAGTTACCAAAATAAGTCTCTTGCGCATAACTGCTGTGCACTTGCAGCTATTGAAATGATAGTAGTACGCTGTGTTCATCTTCATGCACAGGTCATTCGCAGCTCAGTACTCCAACCGTTCCGGCTTGATTTCCTGAAGGATAGTTGTCGCAATTTCTTCGATGGATTTGGACGTCGTTGACAGCCAGCGAATGCCTTCGCGCCTCATCATGGCCTCGGCCTCATGAATTTCATGGCGACAGTTGGCCAGGTTGGAGTATGTTGAATTGGGCCGGCGCTCATTGCGTATCTGGCTCAGGCGCTCCGGGGCAATCGTCAGACCAAAGATCTTTTTGCGATGGGGCACCAGCGCTGGCGGCAACTGCCGGCGCTCAAAGTCTTCGGGGATCAAGGGGTAGTTCGACGCTTTCAATCCGTACTGCATGGCTAGGTATAAGGTCGTCGGGGTTTTTCCGCTGCGGCTGACGCCGACCAGGATCACGTCCGAACCTGCCAGGTCCCGATGGCTCTGGCCGTCGTCGTGCGCTAGCGAGAAATTGATCGCCTCGATCCGGTCGTCATAGGCCTTGCTCTTGGAGGCATCCGAAAAGCGGCCAACCCGATGGTTTGACTTGATGCCCAGCTCGCTTTCCAGTGGGGCGACAAACATGCCAAACATGTCCAGCAGCATGCCGTTGCATTGCGCCTTGATGACGGCCAGGATGTCCATGTTCACTAGCGTGGTGAAGACGATAGGCCGCTTGCCTTCCAGGTCGCCGGTGTGATTGATATGCCGAATCGCCTGATGGGCCTTGTCGACGGTGTCGATGAAAGGCAGTCGGACATGGCGAGGATTGATCTCGAACTGCGCCAGGATGGCGTTGCCAAAGGTTTCAGCCGTGATGCCTGTGCCGTCGGAGATGAAAAACACGGTGCGATTGGACATGGTGCTCGATTCAGTCGGATGAAAAGCGAAGGAACGTAGGCCGGGCGGCAGCCCCCTACAATCGGGTCAATTATCCAGTTTATGGTTCTGTGCGTCGAATTAGCCCTTAAAAAGAACAACCAGGTTGAACGCTGCACCGGACCGGTATCGCCGATTTTTAACCTTCCGGAGTATTTTTATGTCCAACCTGTTTGACGCAAACGCCTTGGTTGTGCCGTTTGAAAACCTGAGGATGACCGATGTCGATTCGGTCGGCGGCAAGAACGCCAGCCTGGGCGAAATGATCTCGCAACTGCCCACCGGGCCGCAGGGCGTGCAGGTGCCGACCGGCTTTGCCACCACGGCGCATGCCTTTCGCGAGTTTCTGGCCCATGCCGGACTTGATGAAAAAATCAATGCCGCGCTCGACGCCCTTGATACCGAAGATGTGCGGGCGCTGGCCAAAGCCGGTGCACAGATTCGTCAAATGGTCGAGGTGCAACCCTTTCCCCCAGAATTCGAACAAGCCGTGCGGAGCAGCTTTGCCAGCCTGAGCGCAGGCAACCCGCAGGCCAGTTTTGCCGTGCGTTCGTCGGCTACGGCAGAAGACCTGCCGGATGCGTCGTTTGCCGGCCAGCAGGAAACCTTTCTGAACGTGGTCGGTATCGAGGATGTGCTGCACAAGATGAAAGAGGTGTTTGCTTCCCTCTACAACGACCGCGCCATCAGTTACCGTGTCCACCAGGGTTTTGCCCATGCGGATGTAGCCCTTTCGGCCGGCGTGCAGCGCATGGTACGCAGTGACCTGGGCGCTGCCGGGGTCATGTTCACCATCGACACCGAAAGCGGGTTCGAGGACGTGGTGTTCATCACCTCCAGCTACGGTTTGGGCGAAACGGTGGTGCAGGGTGCTGTGAATCCGGACGAGTTTTATGTCCACAAGCCCATGCTCAATGCGGGAAACCGCGCTGTCATACGCCGCAACCTAGGCTCCAAGCTGCTGCAAATGGAATTCACCACGGCGGAAGAGAAAAAATCCGGTGGCAAGCTGGTCAAGACCACCGATGTGCCGATCGAACTGCGCAACCGCTTTTCGTTGACCGATTTTGATGTAGAGCAGCTGGCGCGCTATGCGGTGATCATTGAAAATCATTACGGCCGGCCGATGGACATTGAATGGGGCAAGGATGGCACGGACGGCGAGTTGTATATCTTGCAGGCCCGTCCGGAAACAGTGAAAAGCCAGGCCAAGGGCAAGGCTGAGCAGCGCTACAAGCTCAAGGGAACCGGCACCGTGTTAGCTGAGGGCCGAGCGATCGGCCAGAAAATAGGCACAGGCCCGGTTCGTATCGTGCATGACATCAAGGACATGGACCAGGTTCGTCCGGGCGACGTGCTGGTGACTGACATGACCGACCCGAACTGGGAGCCGGTGATGAAGCGTGCCAGTGCCATTGTGACCAACCGGGGCGGGCGCACCTGTCACGCGGCGATCATCGCGCGCGAACTCGGCATCCCGGCCGTCGTGGGCTGCGGTGACGCCACCGAGCAGCTCAAGGACGGCATGCTGGTGACGGTGAGCTGCGCAGAAGGCGACACCGGTACCATCTACGACGGCTTGCTGGAAACCGAAATCACGGAGGTGCAGCGAGGCGACATGCCACCGATCGGCATCAAGATCATGATGAATGTGGGCAACCCGCAACTGGCCTTTGACTTCTGTCAGATTCCGAATCAGGGTGTGGGCCTGGCGCGGCTTGAGTTCGTGATCAACAACAACATTGGCGTGCATCCGAAGGCAATTCTGGACTATCCGAATGTTGATCCAGACCTGAAAAAAGCGGTGGAAAGCGTAGCGCGCGGCCATGCGTCGCCGCGTGCGTTTTATGTTGACAAGGTGGCTGAAGGCATCGCCACCATCGGCGCGGCGTTCTGGCCCAAGCCGGTCATTGTTCGGCTGTCAGACTTCAAGTCCAATGAATACCGCAAGCTGATCGGTGGCTCGCGCTATGAGCCCGAAGAAGAAAATCCAATGCTGGGTTTTCGCGGCGCGGCACGCTACATCAGCACCGATTTTCGTGAAGCCTTTGCCATGGAATGCGAAGCCCTCCGGCGAGTCCGCAATGACATGGGGCTGACAAATGTCGAGGTCATGGTGCCATTTGTTCGTACGCTGGGACAGGCCAGGGCCGTCACGGAGCTGCTGGCCGAGCATGGCCTCAAACGTGGCGAAAAAGGCCTGCGCATCATCATGATGTGCGAGGTCCCGAGCAATGCAGTATTGGCCGATCAGTTTCTGGAGTTTTTTGACGGTTTTTCCATTGGATCGAACGACCTGACCCAGCTGACGCTGGGTCTGGACCGCGATTCGGGCCTGGAAATTCTGGCCAAGGACTTTGACGAGCGCGACCCCGCCGTCAAGGCGCTGCTCAGCCTTGCTATTTCAGCGTGCAAACGTCAAGGGAAATATGTCGGAATTTGCGGTCAGGGCCCCAGTGACCATGCGGACTTTGCCCAATGGCTCAAGGAGCAGGGGATTGGTTCGATCTCGTTGAATCCTGACACCGTGATCGAGACCTGGAAACGTCTGGCTGATTGATCTTTTCCACCCGCCACACCAGGGAAAAACCTTGGGTGGCCCGGGCAGGCAGTATCAGTCGTGGGCACTTTGTCAGTGGACAATCGCGATGACCTATTCTTACTTCTGCGGCCACCATGTTGACTGTTGTCACTGCCTTCAAACTGATTGCAGAAATTGCGCTTCTTGCGCTGTGCGGCCAATGGCTGCTGGGTTTTCTGTCTGGCGCCGGACGCAGAGGCAATCCTTTTTACGCCTTTCTCCGGTTGGCGGGGCGCCCTTGGATTGAAGTGGCTCGCTGGCTTTCGCCAAGGCTGGTGCTGGATCGCCATCTGCCGCTGGTTGCTTTTTTCCTTTTGCTGCTCGCCTGGGGCGCGGCAAGCATTGCCAAGGTTGGCATCTGCCTGCAGATCGGTGTGAATTTATGCAAGTGAGGCGTGTATTCAGTCAGTATCTTGTCTATCTTTTTTTGAAAACGCAGGCACTGGCACTGCTGGCACTGAGCAAACACACGAAGGCACTGTCCCGATTCGACCGGATGCTGGAATTTTTACCAGCAGACCGCTATGCGCTGGCCAGTCGCGCCCATGTGCTGGTGCAACTCAACCGGCTGGATGAATCAATCAAGAACCTGCAACAACTCACAAGCATCGCGGGCTCGAAGACGCAACTGGGTGCTGCCTGGTTTAATCTGGCTTATATTCTCCAGCAGAAAGGGCGTCATGACGAGGCCTGTCCAGCTTTTGAGAATGCCGTCGGACATTGTCCTGGCCTGGACCAGGCCTGGTACGGCCTTGGACTGGTGTTGATCGGGCAGGGCAAGCTGCATGAAGCCAGGAGTGCGCTGAAACAGGCAACGACTCTACAGCCCATGGCCCCCCATGGTTGGTATCGGCTGGCACACGTTGAACTCGCTCTGGGGTCGCCTGAAGATGCCCTTCGGCTGCTTGAACATCTCGACAGTTTGAACCGAAGGTGGGAGCGCAACTCGAACGAGATATTGATCAGTATGTTCCTTGGTCAAATCGTTAGCGAAATGGACTGACGAATGACCATGCCTGCTGAATTGCACCGTCGCTACTGGCGAAAAACTCTTCTGGTGACGTCCGTGCTGTTGCTCGTCTGGTTCATCACCACCTTTGGTGTCGTTTACTTTGCGCGTTTTCTGAACTTTACCTTTTTTGGCTGGCCATTCAGTTTCTGGATGGGGGCGCAAGGTTCCTTGCTGATCTATTGCCTGGTGGTTGGTTTTTATGCCTGGTACATGAACAAGCTTGATGCCCAACTCGGCCTTGAGAGCAAGGGCGACTGAACGTGACGGGCTTCTCGGGTCACCGTGAAAGATTTTCGTTTTTTAAAAAGGGCTTTAAATCCCAACTGGATCGCATCTATCTATGGTTCACGCTCGGCGTGGTCATTTACCTATTACTGCTGGGGGGGCTTGAACGCCTGGGCATGCCGCGCTCCTGGATCGGCCTGACTTTCCTGTTGTCAACCATTGCTCTGTATGCCGGCATTGGCATGCTGACCCGAACCACCGATGCCACCGAATACTACGTGGCCGGCCGACGTGTCCCGGCCATGTACAACGGCATGGCAATAGGCGCCGACTGGATGTCAGCGGCTTCCTTCCTGGGGCTGGCAGGAACCCTTTACCTGACAGGCTATAGCGGGCTGGCATTCATCATGGGATGGACGGGCGGCTATTGCCTGGTGGCGCTGGTGCTGGCTCCCTACCTGCGCAAGTTTGGGCAGTTCACGATTCCGGATTTTCTCGGAGAGCGTTATGGCGGCCATCTGCCAAGGTTCATAGGTCTGGCCGCAGCCATGCTCTGCTCGTTCACTTACTTGGTTGCACAGATTTACGGCGTGGGGCTGATCACCGCCTATCTCACCGGCATTGCGTTTGAATTGGGCATCTTTCTTGGGGTAGGCGGCATTCTGGTCTGTTCATTTTTGGGGGGAATGCGCGCGGTGACATGGACGCAGGTGGCGCAATACATCATTTTGCTGATTGCCTACCTGATTCCGGTGGTCTGGCTGTCGGTCAAGCACACGGGTATTCCGGTTCCCCAGGCAATTTATGGCTATCAACTCGAAAAAGTGACGGCCAAGGAAAAGGAACTGGCCACTGATTCCAAGGAACTGGAGGTTCGCGCCATTTTCAGCCAGCGCGCAGAAGCGCTGGCTGAAAAGATGAAGGATCCAGCGCGAGCCATGGCTGCCGACAGACTGGTGGCCACCCAAAGGTTGGCTGCGCTCAAGGCCGGCAACGCATCGGTGGCTGATATTTCTACGGCGGGTAAGGCATTGGCGGCTCTGCCGAAGGACGAGGGAACGGCGCTTCAAGAATGGTCTGCTTCCAAAGCAGCGGATGAAATTAAAAGCCAGCCTTTGAACGGTATGCCTGCCCATGCAGCGCAGTTCCTGGGGAATCCCGAGGGCACGCCGCAGGAAAAAGCCCTTTACAACCTGTCAAGACGCAACTTCCTGGCCCTGGTTTTTTGCCTGATGGTCGGGACATCGGCCTTGCCGCACATCCTGATGCGCTACTACACCGTACCCAGTGTTCGAGAGGCGCGCCAATCGGTGACCTGGTGCCTGTTCTTCGTTTTTCTTCTGTACTGCACCGCACCTGCACTGGCCGTACTGGTGAAGTACGAAATTTTTACCGTGCTGGTTGGAACGCCGTTTGACCAGTTGCCTGCATGGGTTCAAGAGTGGAACAAGGTTGATCCGGCGCTGCTATCTGTGGTCGATGTGAACCGTGACAATCTACTGCAACTCAACGAGATGACGATAGGCGGCGACATTGTGGTGCTGCTCACGCCTGAACTGGCCGGGTTGCCTTATGTTATTTCAGCACTGATTGCAGCCGGTGGACTGGCCGCTGCGCTGTCGACAGCGGATGGACTGCTGTTGGTCATTGCCAATGCGTTGGGGCATGACCTCTACTACAAGATGATCGACCCGAATGCCTCGACCGTCAGCCGCGTCACGTTGTCCAAAATATTGCTGCTGGTGATGGCTCTGCTCGCTGCCTATGTGGCGGCCCAGAAGCCTGCCGATATCCTGTTTTTGGTATCGGCGGCTTTTTCGTTTGCCGCAGCTTCCTTTTTTCCAGCCCTGAGCATCGGTATTTTCTGGAAACGCGCGACCGGCACGGCAGCGACGATGGGAATGATTGCGGGTCTGAGCGTCACGAGCTACTACATGGTGGTCAATCAACCCTGGTTGCGCGCCACCTTTGGCATCAGTTCTCCGGTTCAGCTCTGGTGGGGAATCGACCCCATATCGGCCGGTCTATTTGGCGTACCGGTTGGTTTTGTCGTGATCATTCTGCTCAGCCTGGTCACCAAGCCGCCCCCTCAGGATATTCAGGCACTCGTTGACTACATTCGCTACCCCGATTTGAAAGTTCATGACCAGTCATTTGCCGCATCAGCAGACCGTCAAGACAAGGCAGCACCGAAGCAAATGCCCGACGGGCTATAATCACGGGCTTCGCCTTGCTGCACTCAATACCATTCAGGTTCGACGCTGGGGCAGCTTCAATCAACCAAAAGGAGAGTTATGCGTCATTACGAGATCGTCTTGCTGATCCACCCGGATCAAAGCGAGCAAGTGCCCGCCATGCTGGAGCGCTATAAGGGCATGATTACCGCTGGCGGCGGAACTGTGCACCGTGTGGAAGACTGGGGCCGCCGCCAGCTGGTGTACCTGATCCAGAAATTGGCCAAAGCCCATTACCTCTGCATCAACATCGAAGCCACCCAGGCCGTGATGGAAGAAATCGAACATGCGTTCAAGTTCAATGATGCCGTGCTGCGCCACCTGACCGTGGTGAAGAAAAAGGCTGAAACCGGCCCGTCCCTCATGATGCGCAACGTCGAGAGGGAAGAAGCCCGTAAAACCCAACAGCAGGAATTTGCGGCTTAATTGCCTCAACTCTCTGAACGCCACGCTGCCCCGCAAAAGGAGCCGCAGTGAACCAGGTTGATCTGACTGCAGGTATCGCAGAGCTAAGTCCTCTGCGCTACACGCCCGCTGGAATTCCCGCCATCAACTTCATACTCGAACACGAGTCCGAGGTGCTTGAGGCAGGGGTGAACAGGCAAGTCAAGTTGACGATCAGGGCCGTCGCTTTCGGAACGCTGGCTGAACAAGCTATCAAGCTTCCGTTAGGCAAGTCTTTCAGGTTCACTGGTTTTCTGATCAATGCGCGTACCAGCAAAGGCGTTGTTTTTCATATTCAAGCTCTTCACCCGATCCTTCAGGCAGAGCAAGTACTGAACCCCATTTAAGGAGTCCATCATGGCCGGACCAAAACGTTTCAACAAAGACAAGCGCCCCAAGCGCAACACCCAATCCCTGCTGTTTAAGCGCAAACGTTTTTGCCGCTTCACAGCCGCTGGCGTTGAAGAAATCGACTACAAAGATATCGATACCCTGCGCGATTTCGTTTCTGAAAACGGAAAAATCATTCCCGCACGCCTGACCGGCACCCGCGCGATTTTCCAGCGTCAGATCAACACCGCCGTCAAGCGCGCTCGCTTCCTCGCGATGCTGCCTTACAGCGACCAGCACCGCAGCCTGTAAAGAGAGACGACCATGCAAATCATTCTGCTCGACAAAGTCGTGAACCTGGGTAACCTGGGTGAAGTCGTCAAAGTCAAAGACGGCTACGCACGCAACTTCCTGATTCCTTTCGGCCGCGCCCGCCGCGCTACCGCAGTGGCTATCAAGGAATTCGAAGTCAAACGCGCCGAGCTTGAAAAAGCCGCTGCCGCCAAGCTTGCCGAAATGCAGGCACAAGGTGAAAAGCTCGGCGGTACCACCGTCAAGCTGACGCAAAAAGCTGGTGTTGACGGCCGCCTGTTCGGCTCCGTCACCAACGCCGACATTGCCCAGGAAGTGACCAAGCAGGGATTTGCGGTTTCCAAGTCGCAAATTCGTCTGCCCAATGGCGCCATCAAGACGGTTGGCGACCACTTGGTCAATGTTGCATTGCACACTGACGTCGTGGTGGACATCACGGTGACGGTCTACGGCGAAACTGCCTAAATCAGGTCGTCTGTTTCCTTAAAAGCCGCTCTTCGGAGCGGCTTTTTACTTGGCAAAAGCATGTCATGGATACGTAGTGGCGCAGTGTTGCACACTGCTTATGCACAGTTATTGCACACATTTCCGCCTGATTTCCCCAGCTTGTCCACACGCTTGTCCCGTGCGTTTCAAAGCTTACGGCGTACCATTCAGCCTTCCCAAGGAATCTCATGTCTGCCGTACTTTCACCTTTTTCCGATTCCGCCTACAGTGTTGACCGCCAGATCGCCCAACTCAGAATTCCTCCGCATTCTATTGAAGGCGAATCAAGTGTCTTGGGGGGCCTTTTGCTCGACAACAGCGCATGGGACCGTGTCGGGGATCTTCTGGCAGATCAGGACTTCTACCGCCATGAACACCAGCTGATCTATGGTGCCATCGGCTGGCTCATCAATGCTTCCAAGCCGGCCGACATCATCACTGTTTTCGAGCGTCTGCAGAGCTTGGGGAAAAACGAGGAAATAGGCGGCTTGAGTTACCTGAACGCTCTTGCCCAGTATGTACCCAGCGCAAGCAACATCAGGCGTTATGCCGAAATTGTCCGGGAACGTTCGATCTTGCGAAAATTGGTGGCCGCCTCAGATGAGATTGCGACCAACGCCTTTAATCCGCAAGGCAAGTCCGTTACGGTCATTCTTGATGAGGCCGAGCAGAAAATCCTGAACATCGGCGAGCAGGGCGGCCGGTCGCAGCAGGGGTTCCAGAGCATGGATACGCTGGTGGTGGACTTGCTGGACCGCGTCACCGAGATGTCTGAAAATCCGAACGATGTCACTGGCGTGCCAACCGGCTTTGTGGACCTGGACCGCATGACGTCGGGATTCCAGGCAGGCGACCTGATCATTCTGGCGGCCCGTCCATCAATGGGAAAAACTGCACTCGCCATCAATATCGCCGAACATGTCGCCTTGCATGAAGGACTGCCGGTTGCTGTTTTCTCCATGGAAATGGGTGCATCCCAATTGGCCGTCCGTATCGTCGGTTCGATTGGCCGGATTGACCAGACCCATCTGCGTACCGGGGCCTTGACCGACGAGGAGTGGCCACGCTTGACGGAAGCCATTGAAAAGCTGAGGACAATTTCGCTGCATATCGACGAAACTGCCGGCCTGACGGTCAGCGAACTGCGTGCCAACGCTCGGCGTCTGGCTCGTCAGTGCGGAAAACTGGGATTGATCGTGGTCGATTACCTGCAACTCATGAGCGTGTCGACCAGCATGAGCGACGAGAATCGGGCAACTGCCGTGGGTGAAATTTCACGCGGTCTGAAAATGCTGGCCAAGGAACTCCAATGTCCTGTGATTGCGCTGTCTCAGCTCAGCCGTGGAGTCGAGTCGCGCACCGACAAACGGCCGATGATGAGCGACCTGAGGGAGTCCGGCGCGATTGAACAGGATGCAGACATCATTATGTTCATCTACCGCGACGAGTACTATACAAAGGAAGCCTGCAAGGAACCAGGTGTAGCGGAAGTCATCATCAGCAAGCAGCGAAACGGCCCGACAGGAACAGTCAAGCTTGCTTTTATCAACCGGATCACCAAGTTTGAAAGCTTGGCCCACAATTCCGGGGATTTTTAAGAAAAATCAGTTAATGCGCTTTCCGGGTAAGCAAAGTTTGCTATGTATTTTGTGGCTTAAAAAAGGACTCACAAGGGATGTGGAAAATTTTTTAGTTGAACTGAAAGTGGCTGCAGGGCTGGAGCAGGAGCTTATTCAAGATCTTCCATGGCCAGCATGTGGTATTTCTGGGCATACGAAAAAGGGAATTCCCGTACCACTGTCATCAGCTTTTCTGCATCCTCGTCGGAAGGGACATTGACCATCAAGGCATGGTGTCCTTCACGGGCGAGGTTGATGTACTTGTTAACTGTTGCTCCCTCCGTCCCGACTGAAGGCAATTCGACTGAGGATTCACCTTCAATCCTGCCGATTTCACGCAGTATCACTGAAGGGGTGAGAAACATGACGTGCTGTTCGCTGAATCCCGATTGTTCGATTTTATGGGCTGCCCTTTCTGCATTCTCAGCATCGGGAAACATGACAAATGCATATCCGGTGGGATAAAAGACATCTTGGATAGTCGTCATCTTGGGAGTCATCAAAAATGGTTGCACTACATTTCTCCTTGTTTAACCTGCAATTACCTCACACCTTGCAAATCCTGTATGTAGGTCAGTTTACAAAGTGACAGAAGGAAATTTCCTTGCACCGCTTGCATGGACTGACGCACAACGAATTAAGTGGGTCCGCAACCACCATGGCGTTCAAGGCAACTCCTCAGACTTTAGCGACGGCTCGGACATGACACGTGCAACGCCTGCAAGATCGATTGTGAGACGGTTTGCAAAATAGCTACTTTGGGTATCTGGTTCCAGCGCTGCAATGGCCAGATTGGCCAAGGGCTGACTCAATGGAACGTAATAACTTCCCACCTGGGCATCAATCACCCCCCGCACCAGGGAAACCTCGATCCCGAATGCGGGCCGGCCATTGGCCGTGGCGCTTTGGCCACGTGGCTGCGCACTTGTCGAGCGCTGTGACTCGCGGTAAATATCGCCCAGCATGGCACCGGGTTCAAGCACTTGGAAAACCTTCACGCCTTGCAGGCGCAAGCGTTCAACGGCAGCTTTGGACGACCCGGACAGCCAGTAGCCGCATGGCCTGACCCTCGACTTGAGGGTTCTCAACGCCAGCGCCGATTCCCAATCCACCGTCACGCGCATGTCGGAGCCTGTGATTGGATCGAGCATTTGCAGGTCGTACTGCGCAGGAGTAGTGGCAACCTCCACTGCCGCCTGGCCCTTGCAGGCCATGCCAGCGACCTCCTTGTCGAGGTACGGACGCAACTGGATCAACTCCCGGGCTCGCTGGGCAGTGCTGCCCAAGATGCTCGTGATGGCCGTTACGTGAGTATGCACGCGCCGCTGAAGATGCAGTCGCCCAAGGCCTGCTCCGCGCGAGTAGATCGCCACGCTGATTGCATTTTTCAAACCTTCCACATTGCGGCTCGTAACCGGTTCGGTTCCGCCCATGAAAACCGTCCGGTCGGCCGTATCAGCGGAAGTGCTGTGGTACCAATCGGTGCTCAGGCCTTGGCCTTTGAGCGCAGCGAGCAAGGGGCGGCGATACCATTCCTCATCGGCCTTGATCAAAAACTCTGGCAAATTGGCAGTGCTGGAGTATTGCAGGAGCGCATCGAACTTCTGAACGGCACCGAACTTTTGCTGGTAAACATCCGACACGCGATATTCCCCGACATCCACCACTACCGTTGGCTGGTAGTCGCGGCTGAGGCGCGCCAGCGCCTGTGCTTCCGGTGTGTTGAGTAGCAAGTGATCGCGCCCAATGTCCTGGCCGCCGGCTGCCAAGGCTTCACCCCGGGTCGCACCATCGAGATTGGCGCGCGGAACAATCACGACATTGATGCGTTCGAGAAGCGGCTGCAACAGGCCTTGCGCCAGTTCTCGAGTAATGATCAATAGGGCTTCACTCCCAGCAGGCTCATCGCCACGTTGCTGGCCTATCAGGAGCACTGTAGGGCGGCCCGTGGCCAAAAGACTGGCGGGGTCAGTACCCGTCCCCCGGGTCAGTACCAGTGCTTCCAGCGGCTGACCTTCCTGCGAGGAGCCTATCGGCAGCAGACTGGCCTTGACTCCGGCCGAGCGGGACAGGGCGGTTGCCTGATCACGCAGCCAGGCGTGAATTTCAGACTGCGTGGTGAAGCTTGTCCGGCCCCCTTGAAGTCCTGGGGTGCTGTAAACCATGGTGGGTGCTGTAAACCGGGCAGCAACTGCTGGGCTATAAGGAGGAGGTGCTTCGACAGACACAGCGGTGATGATAGGGGGCGGAGGCACTGGAGACGTTTGCACAACGACTGCTGGTTCCACCGAAACCAACGCAGGTCCAGCGCTTGCCGGTACAGCCGGGCGTGGCACTTCAGGCACCCAAGGGGGCAACTGCACGGAGCTGCAGGCAGCAAGAAAAATCAGCGAGGCAGTCATGGCCAGGCTTGCGGGCAAATGGCAGGCCGATGCCGTATCACGGCTTGTCTGTGAGGATAAGAAATGCATGGCGGTCATCCTTTGGACGGGGGTGTTGACCATGGGTCAGGCGTTGTTCGCAGAATTTTGAAAGCAATAATATTAACCTGCAGTGCTTTTAAAGCCCGGCTTGCATGCCTTGTAGGGTTGGGTTGGTGAAAATCGCAAAACTCCTTACTCCGGATTTGGCAGCTTTCAGGGAAAATGGAGCGATGTCAATTCCCGTTTCTACTGACCCGTTGATTCATGTCACATCTCCTTGGCGAATGAGCGTTGCGCCCATGATGGATTGGACTGATCGGCATTGCCGCTATTTTCACCGTCTGCTGTCGCGGCACGTGCTGCTCTATACCGAAATGGTGACTACCGGCGCTCTGATACATGGTGATGCAGAAAGGCACTTGCGCTTTGATGCCGAGGAACATCCGGTTGCGCTGCAACTGGGCGGCAGCGAGCCGAACGATCTGGCGCATTGTGCCCGACTCGGCGAAGCGTGGGGTTACCGCGAAATCAATATCAATTGCGGCTGTCCCAGCGAACGGGTGCAGCGGGGGGCGTTTGGCGCTTGCCTCATGGCTGATCCGAATCTTGTGGCTGACTGCGTCAAGGCCATGCTCGATGTGGTGCATGTACCCGTCACCGTGAAACACCGAATCGGTATCGACAAAGACGAATCCTATGGGTTCGTTCGTGATTTTGTGGGCGCCGTCAGCGAAGCCGGCTGCCGCACGTTCATCGTGCATGCCCGCAATGCCTGGTTGAAAGGCTTGAGCCCGAAAGAAAACCGTGAAGTACCACCGCTGCGTTACGAACTGGTCCATCGTCTGAAAAAAGAGTTTCCAGATCTTACGGTATGCGTCAATGGTGGTGTGACCACCCATGCCGAGGTTAGTGCCCAATTGCTTGAAGTTGACGGTGTGATGATCGGCCGGGAGGCCTATCACAACCCTTGGTGGCTGACATCCTGGGACGCCGATTTTTTTGGCGCTGGCGGTCAGGGTTGCACTCGCGAACAGGTAGAAGCACTGATGTGCGATTACATGGTCCGTGAAGCAGCCGATCATGGTACTGCGTTCAGCGCCATTGCCCGTCACATGTTGGGTTTGCGGCATGGGTTGCCGGGTTCTCGCCGATGGCGTCAGGTGTGGAGCGACCACAAACTCAAAACGCTTGATCCCCACCATGTCATGGCGCTGGCGCACGATGATGTTTTGAAAGCTGCATGACGATCAGACGCCAAAATGCGAGCTGTTTGACTGACAAGCAAAAATTGTAAAAATACATTATTTTTTGCTATTGTATTGATAGCTGATAGTGCTTGCATGGTAAGCGCTAAAAGCATTTTTTATACTCAAAAATTTGTTTTCTAGTCAATACGAATCCGCTCTGGTTGTCCCAGCTGACACGTTGAAGATATTGGCGGGCTCAAGCTTGAGCTAATTGATGACGCGGAAACTTGTTTGAAAAAATTAATCTGTTTATCAAATAACCTTGGATGCGCATTTCGGACAGGGAAAATTGTAGAGTTGGGTTGTTCAGTTCTCGGGTTGTAGTCGCCACGTCATCAAGTACAGCTTGCTAAAGGAGGTTTTATGGATGTTGTCCGTAATTTTCTAACGCGTTACGAGCAGACAAGGGAAGAAGAGCTACCCCTTGAAGAGTACCTCGATCTTTGCAAAAGCAACCCGCTGGTTTATGCCAGTGCGGCCGAGCGAATGCTCGCGGCCATTGGTGAACCAGAGGTGTTCGACACGCACAGGGACCAGCGTCTATCGCGTATTTTTGGCAACAAGGTCATCAAGATCTACCCGGCGTTCCGCGATTTTTACGGCCTGGAAGATCCAATCGAACAGGTGGTGTCGTACTTTCGCCACGCGGCACAGGGCCTGGAAGAAAAGAAGCAGATTCTTTACCTGCTGGGTCCAGTGGGGGGCGGAAAGTCATCGATTGCCGAACGGCTCAAACAATTGATGGAGCAGGTCCCGTTGTACGCGTTGAAGAATTCACCGGTTAACGAGTCGCCGCTCGGCCTGTTCAACAACGCCGAGGACATTCCACTGCTCGAAAGCCAGTACGACATTGCGCCACGCTATCTGCAGCGCGTCATGTCTCCCTGGGCGGTCAAACGCCTTGATGAGTACGGCGGCGATATACGCAAATTTCGTGTCGTCAAGCGCTTTCCTTCGATCCTGAAGCAGTGTGCGATCGCCAAGACGGAACCCGGCGACGAAAACAACCAGGACATCTCGACACTGGTCGGCAAGATCGACATTCGAAAGCTTGAACTTTTTGCCCAGGATGACCCGGATGCCTACAGCTACTCCGGCGGCTTGTGCCTGGCCAACCAGGGCCTGCTGGAGTTTGTCGAGATGTTCAAGGCGCCCATCAAGGTGCTGCATCCCTTGCTCACAGCCACTCAGGAGGCCAACTTCAAGGGCACCGAGGGTTTTGGCGCAATTCCGTTTGATGGCATCGTGATGGCCCATTCGAACGAAAGCGAGTGGAAGGCCTTCCGGAACAACAAGAACAATGAAGCCTTTCTGGACCGGATTTATATCGTCAAGGTGCCGTATTGCCTGCGTGCCTCGGAGGAAATCCGGATTTACGAAAAGCTGATTCGCAACTCTTCGCTGTCTGGTGCCATTTGCGCGCCGGGAACGCTGAAGATGATGGCGCAGTTTGCCGTCCTGACGCGACTGAAGGACCCCGAAAATTCCAGCATTTTCAGCAAGCTGCTGGTTTATGACGGGGAGAACCTGAAGGACACCGATCCGAAGGCCAAGAGCTATCAGGAGTACCGTGACTATGCCGGCGTTGACGAAGGCATGACGGGCATTTCGACACGCTTTGCCTTCAAGATACTGTCCAAGGTGTTCAATTTTGATTCCAGTGAAATCGCCGCCAATCCGGTCCATCTCATGTATGTGCTGGAGCAGCAAATCGAGCGCGAGCAATTTACGCCTGAAGTCGAGCAGCGCTACCTGGCATTCATCAAGGAATACTTGGCGGTCCGTTATGCCGAATTCATCGGCAAGGAAATCCAGACGGCTTACCTGGAGTCGTATTCGGAATACGGGCAGAACATTTTTGACCGCTATGTGACCTATGCGGATTTCTGGATTCAGGATCAGGAGTTCAGGGACTCCGACACCGGCGAAATTTTTAACAGGGCATCGCTCAATGCGGAACTTGAAAAAATCGAAAAGCCCGCAGGCATCAGCAATCCGAAAGATTTCCGCAACGAGATTGTCAATTTTGTGCTGCGAAGCCGCGCCAGCAACGCCGGCAAGAATCCGAACTGGACCAGTTATGAAAAGCTGCGCGCCGTGATCGAGAAGAAGATGTTCTCGAACACCGAAGACCTGTTGCCCGTGATTTCATTCAACGCCAAGGCCAGCGTCGAGGAGAAGCAAAAGCATGAGAACTTCCTTAACCGGATGATGGACAAGGGTTACAGCGCCCGTCAGGTGCGCCTGCTTTGCGAGTGGTACCTCCGGGTTCGCAAGAGTTCCTGAAGCCTGGCGCGCTTCGCTGCATGCTTCAACCCACCAACCGGAGAAATCCATGCTCCAGCAGGTCATTGACAGGCGCTTGTCGGGCAAGAACAAATCCATAGGCAACCGGGAGCGCTTCCTGCGTCGCTATCGAAAGCAGATTCGTGAAGCGGTGCGCCATGCAGTGTCCGGCCGGAGCATTCACGACATCGAGCAGGGCGAAAACATCACCCTGCCACGGCGCGATGTGACCGAACCCGTGTTTGGGCATGGTTCAGGAGGAAGCCAGGAGCGTGTCTATCCCGGGAATCAGGAGTATGTACGTGGTGACCAGATCGGGCGCCCACCGGGGGGGGGCGGTGCCGCAAGCGGTTCAGGTGCGGGTGCCGGCCAGGATGGAAGTAGCCAGGACGATTTTGAATTCCGCATCACCCGCGAAGAGTTCATGCAGTACTTTTTTGACGATCTGGCCTTGCCTCGTCTGCTGCGTACCCAGTTGTTGCCCGATGTGCCGGAATGGAAATCCCACCGTGCCGGGTTTGTTTCCGAAGGCACGCCGACCAACCTGCATGTGGTGCGCTCGATGCGCAAGGCGCTGAGCCGCCGGATTGCCATGGGCGGTGATGTGCGGCGCCAGTTGCGCCGGCTCGAATTGGCGTTGGACGTGCTGTTACTGGACACACGTTCTTCCCCAGGCGAAATACTCGCGTTGAAGCATGAAATTGACACATTGAATCAGCGTCTTCAGCGGATTCCGTTTCTGGACCCGTTTGACCTGCGGTACCGCAACCGCGTCAACACCCCACTGCCGGCTTCCCGCGCCGTCATGTTCTGTCTGATGGATGTGTCCGGTTCGATGAATGAAACGCGAAAGGACATGGCCAAGCGCTTTTTCATCCTTCTCTACCTTTTTTTAATGCGCCATTACGAGAAGACGGAAGTTGTGTTCATCCGGCATCACACCCAGGCGGCTGAGGTTTCTGAGGATGAATTCTTTCATTCGACCGAGAGCGGGGGCACTGTGGCTTCCAGCGCCTTGATGATGATGCACCAGATCATTCAGCAACGCTATTCTCCGAGCGAATGGAATATTTACGGTGCCCAGGCTTCTGACGGCGACAACTGGCTGCAGGATTCGTCTAAATGCCGCGCGCTGCTCGTGGAAAAGCTGTTGCCGGTTTCCCGTTACTTTGCCTATTTGCAGGTGGCGGAGGAAAGCCAGACCCTGTGGGAAGAATATTCCTTGGTGCATAAAAGCCAACCGCATTTCGCCATGCAAAAGGTTACCGATGCCTCAGGCATTTACCCTGTGTTTCGAGAGCTGTTCAAGAAAGGAAGTGCTGCATGAGCGCAATCCTGCCTTCTGCCGGTGCTGCGAAAGTCCCAGGCGTGCTGTGTGCGCCATTCCAGCGTTATCCAGGGCGGCGCGACATGCTGCCAAGCCCGTCAGACTGGACGTTTGAGCTGATCGAAACCTACCACGGTGAGATCGAGCGCATGGCCAGGCGCTTCGGGCTGGACACCTATCCTGTGCAGCTGGAGGTGATCACCGCCAGCCAGATGATCGACACCTATGCGTCTGTCGGCATGCCTGTGAACTACCGGCACTGGTCATTTGGCAAGCAATACATCGCCAGCGAGAAAAGCTACCGGCGCGGGCACATGGGTCTGGCCTATGAGGTCGTCATCAATTCCAACCCCTGCATCGCCTACCTGATGGAGGAGAACACGCTGCCGATGCAGGCCCTGGTCATGGCCCATGCCTGCTATGGGCACAATTCCTTTTTCAAGGGCAACTACCTGTTCAGGATGTGGACCGATGCGTCTTCCATCATCGATTACCTGGTGTATGCCAAGGCCTATATCGCCGAGTGCGAGGAAAAGCACGGACTCGACGCTGTCGAAGAGCTGCTCGACAGCTGCCACGCTTTGATGAACTACGGGGTTGACCGTTACCAGCGGTCGCAAAAACTCTCGCTGGCCGCGGAGGAGGTACGGCGCAAGGAGCGCGAATCCTACCTGCAGCAGCAGGTGAATGATTTGTGGCGTACCTTGCCCAGGGCGGCTGAAAAGCAGGTTGAAAAAGCCACTTCACGCTTTCCCGCTGATCCCCAGGAAAACCTGCTGTATTTCATCGAGAAAAACGCCCCCCTGCTGGAGCCCTGGCAGCGCGAAATCATTCGGATCGTGCGCAAGGTTGCCCAGTATTTTTATCCGCAGCGGCAGACGCAGGTCATGAACGAAGGCTGGGCGACTTTCTGGCACTACACATTGCTCAACGCGATGTACGACGAAGGCCTGCTCAGCGACGGGTTCATGATCGAAAGCCTTCGCTCGCACACCAACGTGATTTTTCAGCCACCGCTGGCGCATCCCGGCTTTAGGGGAATCAACCCCTATGCGCTGGGTTTTGCCATGTTCACCGACATTCGCCGTATCTGCGAGCACCCGACCGACGAGGACCGCCTGTGGTTCCCTGACATGGCCGGCACCGACTGGCAGCAGGCCCTTGACCATGCCATGCGGCATTTTCGGGACGAGAGTTTTGTCGGGCAGTACCTCTCGCCACGCCTGATCCGCGAGTTCCGCCTGTTCTCCATCCTCGATGACACCAAGGAGCTGGCGCTTAAAGTGTCGGCCATTCATGATGACAGCGGCTACCGGCATGTGCGTGAAGCCCTGGCCCGCCAGTACGATTTAAGCCATCAGGAACCGAACATCCAGGTGTGGAATGTGGATGCTAGCGGCGACCGCTCGCTGACCCTGCGCCATACACAGCACAACAGCCGGCCGCTGAATGACGAGGTCAAGGAAGTCCTCAAGCATGTCGGGCGCCTGTGGGGATTCATGGTCCGGCTGGAAAGTGTTGACGCACACGGAAAGACCACCAAGCACTGGGAAGTGATGCCGCTGCCCCGCTGCAGCGGCAGTACGGTCTGAAATTCAGGCTGCGGCGTCCAGACCGCTTTTGAAATGCTCGCGCATGTGCTGCGCGGTTCTGGCCGCGTCACGCGCCACCAGCCCTGCCATGATGGCGCGATGCTCAAGCAGCGATTCCTCGATGCGGCCGCTTTTCAGCAGCGAGTTGTGCCGGTTGAGCTTCATCACCTTGCGAAGGTCGGCCACCATCTGGTCGCGCCAGCGGTTGTTGGCAATTTCCAGCAGCCTCATATGGAAGGCTTCATTGATTTCAAAAAACCGTTCCCGGTGCTGGACTGCTTTTTCAAGTTCGTTGTGCAGGGCTTGAAGTTCCCTGATCTGCGCATCGGAGGCCTTGGTTGCCACCACTTCGGCAGCGTCGCTTTCCAGGAGGGCTAGCAGGTGGTAGACATCGGCAAGATCGCTGTCCGAGACTTCAGTGACATAAGCGCCGCGTCGCACCTTCATCGTAACCAGACCTTCGGTGGCCAGCACTTTCAGCGCCTCGCGCAGGGGTGTGCGGCTGATGCCGTATTCCTCGGCGAGCTTGAGTTCGTCAATCCAGCTGCCCGGCGCAAGTTCCCGGTTGAAGATGCGCTGACGCAAAAGTTCGGCAACCTCTTCATAAAGCGCCCGGGGAGAAAGAGAAGTTTCAGCCATATGGCTCCGTAGTCTAAGGCAAAGTTCGTCATGATATTTTTAATCAATAATTATAAATAATGTAAGATTCGTCCACTCTTATTTGCTTGCCTTTGGGGTTTCCTGTTCAAACAAGGAGTACTCCTGGGCTTAACCAAGACTGACGACCTGCCATGAGTTCAACGCCTGATTCTTTCAATCCTGCCCATCTTGAAGCCTGGGCCAAGTCAGCCGCCAAATCCGCTCCTGGCGGTGACGTCAATGCCTTGAACTGGGAAACACCCGACGGCATCAGCGTCAAGCCGCTGTACACCGCCGAGGACATCAGGGACCTGCCCTACACCAACACCTTGCCGGGTTTCGAGCCTTTCATTCGCGGCCCGCAAGCCACCATGTATGCGGTGCGCCCCTGGACCATCCGCCAGTACGCCGGTTTCTCCACCGCCGAAGAATCCAATGCTTTTTACCGCAAGGCGCTGGCGGCCGGCGGGCAGGGCGTGTCAGTGGCTTTCGACCTGGCCACGCATCGGGGCTATGACAGCGACCATCCGCGCGTGACCGGCGACGTCGGCAAGGCCGGCGTGGCGATTGATTCGGTCGAGGACATGAAAATTCTCTTCAACCAGATTCCGCTCGACAAAGTCAGCGTCTCCATGACCATGAACGGCGCGGTGCTGCCGGTGCTGGCCGGCTATGTGGTGGCCGCCGAAGAGCAGGGCGTGGGCCAGGAGAAACTCAGCGGCACCATCCAGAACGATGTGCTTAAAGAGTTCATGGTCCGCAACACCTACATCTACCCGCCCGCGCCCAGCATGCGCATCATTGGCGACATCATCGAATACACGGCGCAGCACATGCCCAAGTTCAACTCGATTTCGATCAGCGGCTACCACATGCAGGAAGCCGGCGCCAACCAGGCGCTGGAACTCGCCTTCACACTGGCCGACGGCAAGGAGTATGTGAAGACCGCTTTGGGCAAAGGCCTGGATGTGGACGGCTTTGCCGGACGCCTGAGCTTTTTCTGGGCCATCGGCATGAATTTCTACCTTGAAGTTGCCAAGATGCGGGCCGCCCGTTTGCTGTGGTGCCGCATCATGAAGGGCTTTGACGCCAAGAACCCCAAGAGCCTGATGCTGCGTACCCACTGCCAGACCAGCGGCTGGAGCCTGACCGAGCAAGACCCGTACAACAACGTCGTGCGCACCACCATCGAAGCCATGGCCGCCGTGTTCGGCGGCACGCAAAGCCTGCACACCAATTCGTTTGACGAGGCGATTGCGCTGCCGACTGAGTTTTCGTCGCGCATTGCCCGCAACACCCAGCTCATCATCCAGGAAGAAACCCACATCACCAGCGTGATCGACCCCTGGGCTGGCAGCTACATGATGGAAAAGCTGACGCAGGACATGGCCGATGCCGCCTGGAAAATCATCGAGGAAGTCGAGGCCATGGGCGGCATGGTCAAGGCTGTGGACAGCGGCTGGGCCAAGCTCAAGATCGAGGCGGCGGCGGCAGAAAAGCAGGCGCGCATCGACAGCGGCAAGGACGTGATCGTCGGTGTCAACAAGTACCGGCTCAAGACCGAAGACGCGATCGACGCTCGCGACATCGACAACGTGGCGGTGCGCGATGGCCAGATCGAACGCCTGAAAGAAATTAGATCAAAACGCGACTCTGCGCAGGTGCAGCAAGCGTTGGATGCTATTACTTTTGCAGCAGAAAATAATTCCGGCAATTTGCTCGACCTGAGCATCCAGGCGATGCGCCTGCGCGCCACGGTCGGCGAGGTCAGTGACGCGCTTGAAAAAGTCTATGGCCGCCACCGCGCCGACACGCAAAAGGTCAGCGGCGTGTATGCCGCCGCCTACGACTCGGCCGAAGGTTGGGAAACCCTCAAAAGCGAGATCAACGCCTTTGCCGAAGCCGAAGGCCGCCGCCCGCGCGTGATGATTTCCAAGCTCGGCCAGGACGGCCACGACCGGGGTGCCAAGGTTGTCGCCACGGCGTTTGCCGACCTTGGCTTTGACGTGGACATGGGGCCGCTGTTCCAGACGCCCGAAGAATGCGCCCGCCAGGCGATTGAAAATGACGTGCACGCTGTCGGCGTGAGCACGCTGGCCGCCGGCCACAAGACGCTGGTGCCCGCCATCATTGCTGAACTCAAGAAGCAGGGCGCCGACGACATCATCGTGTTTGTCGGGGGCGTGATTCCCCGGCAGGACTACGAGATGCTGTACGACGCCGGCGTCAAGGGCATCTACGGTCCCGGCACGCCGATTCCGGCCAGCGCCAAGGATGTGCTGGAGCAGATCCGGGCTGCCCTGAAGTGACCGAAAGCCCATTGCTTGAGGGCGTGCTGCGCGGCAATGCTGTTCAACAGCGCCGCGCCATTGCCAAGGCCATTACCCTGCTGGAATCGACCCGCGCCGACCACCGCGCGCAGGGCGACGAGTTGCTGACCATGCTGCTGCCGCACACCGGTCAGGCGTTTCGCCTCGGCATCAGTGGGGTGCCCGGTGTCGGAAAGTCGACTTTCATTGAAGTGCTGGGCCTGTACCTGATCAAGCAGGGCCACCGCGTGGCGGTGCTGACCATCGACCCGTCCTCTAGCGTGTCGGGCGGTTCCATCCTGGGCGACAAGACGCGAATGGACATGCTCTCGGTCCACGAATCAGCCTACATACGGCCCAGCCCTTCGAGTTGCACCCTGGGCGGCGTGGCGGAGAAAACCCGCGAAGCCATGCTGGTCTGCGAAGCAGCGGGCTACGACGTGGTGATCGTTGAAACCGTCGGTGTCGGCCAGTCCGAAACCGCCGTGGCCAACATGGCCGACATGTTCGTGGTCATGCAACTGCCCAACGCCGGTGATGATCTGCAGGCGATCAAGAAAGGCGTGATGGAACTGGCCGACCTGGTCGTCATCAACAAGGCCGACATCGACGCCAATGCCGCCATGCGCGCCGAGGCACAGATAAAGTCCGCCATGCGCCTGTTCGGTCTCGTCAACAACGCCATGGGCGCGTCCCAAGCGGCTGACTTCGACAAGCAGTGGCATCCGCAGGTGATGCAGCTCAGCGCTTTGCACAACCAGGGCGTCGATGCGTTCTGGGCGGCGGTGACCGAGTTCAGAAAGTTGCAGACGACGAACGGCAAGCTGGCCAGCCGGCGTCAGCACCAGGCGCTGAGCTGGATGTGGGAGCGCATCGATGCCGGTCTGAAGCTGGCCTTCCGGCAAGACCCGGCAGTAGGCGCTCTGTTGCCGTCCTTGCTGGCGCAGGTCGGCAAGGGCCAGCTTCCCGCTTCGACTGCAGCACGAAATCTGCTCTCTGCGCATATGCAGCGGGCGCAAGCAGCTATTAAATAAATAGCATAAAGCCAGAACACAAAGAAAGCGAGATATGCAGGAAATCCTTGAGCAACTTGAAAAAAAGCGTGCAGCAGCCCGCCTGGGCGGTGGCCAAAAGCGCATTGATGCGCAGCACGGCAAAGGCAAGCTGACGGCGCGCGAGCGTTTGGACGTATTGCTCGACGAAGGCACGTTTGAGGAATGGGACATGTTTGTCGAACACCGCTGCAGCGACTTCGGCATGCAGGACAACAAGATTCCGGGAGACGGCGTGGTCACCGGTTACGGCATGATCAACGGCCGTCTGGTGTTCGTCTTCAGCCAGGATTTCACCGTGTTTGGCGGCGCCTTGAGTGAAGCCCATGCCGAGAAAATCTGCAAGGTGATGGACCAGGCGATGAAGGTCGGCGCGCCGGTGATTGGCCTGAACGACTCGGGCGGGGCGCGCATTCAGGAAGGTGTGGCGTCGCTGGGCGGTTATGCCGACGTGTTCCAGCGCAACGTGATGGCCAGCGGCGTGATTCCGCAGATCAGCATGATCATGGGGCCGTCAGCCGGCGGCGCGGTGTATTCGCCCGCCATGACCGACTTCATTTTCATGGTCAAGGACTCGTCCTACATGTTCGTCACCGGCCCCGAAGTGGTCAAGACCGTGACCCACGAGGAAGTGACGGCCGAAGAACTGGGCGGCGCCATCACCCACACCACCCGAAGCGGCGTGGCCGACCTGGCGTTCGAGAACGACGTCGAAGCGCTCATCATGCTGCGCCGCCTGTACAACTACCTGCCGCTGAACAACCGCGAAAAAGCGCCGATGCGCCCGAGCGCCGATCCGGCCCATCGCATGGACATGAGCCTGGACACGCTGGTACCCGTGAGCGCCAACAAGGCGTACGACATGAAGGAACTCATCACCAAGACGGTCGATGACGGCGACTTTTTCGAGATCCAGCCCGAGTACGCCAAGAACATCATCATCGGCTTTGCCCGCATGGAAGGCCAGTCGGTCGGCATCGTCGCCAACCAGCCCCTGGTGCTGGCCGGTTGCCTGGACATCAAAAGCTCGATCAAGGCCGCGCGCTTCGTGCGTTTTTGCGATGCCTTCAATATTCCGGTGATTACTTTTGTCGATGTGCCGGGTTTCATGCCTGGCACCTCACAGGAATACGGCGGCATCATCAAGCATGGCGCCAAGCTGCTGTATGCCTATGCCGAATGCACGGTGCCGAAAATCACCGTCATCACCCGCAAGGCCTACGGCGGCGCATACGACGTGATGAGTTCCAAGCATTTGCGTGGCGACGTGAACTTTGCCTGGCCGAATGCCGAGATTGCCGTGATGGGCGCCAAGGGTGCGGTCGAGATCATCTTCCGCGAAGACAAGGGCGACCCGGTCAAGCTGGCCGCCAAGGAAGCCGAATACAAGGCGCGTTTCGCCAATCCCTTCGTCGCCGGCGCGCGCGGTTTTATTGACGACGTGATCCTGCCGCACGAAACCCGCAAACGCATCTGCCGCTCGCTGGTGATGCTCAAGGACAAGAAGCTCGAAAATCCGTGGCGCAAGCACGGCAACATTCCGCTGTAAGCGCCAAGGAAAAAAACACCATGTTTACCAAAATACTGATCGCCAACCGGGGCGAAATTGCCTGCCGTGTCATCCTCACGGCCCGCAAGATGGGCATCAAGACCGTGGCGGTGTATTCCGAGGCCGACAAGGACGCGCGCCATGTCGAATTGGCAGATGAAGCCGTCAACATCGGCCCCGCGCCGAGCCGCGACAGCTACCTGCAGGCCGAAAAAATCATTGCCGCTTGCAAGCTAACTGGCGCGCAAGCAGTGCATCCGGGCTACGGTTTTTTGAGCGAAAACGCCGGTTTTTCCAAGCGGGTGGAAGAAGAAGGCATCGTTTTCATCGGCCCCAAGCATTATTCAATTGCCGCCATGGGCGACAAGATCGAGTCCAAGAAGCTGGCCGGCGCGGCTGGGGTGAACTGCATTCCGGGGGTCAACGACGCGATTGAAACGGCTGAAAAAGCGGTAGAAATTGCCCGGGGCATTGGCTACCCGGTAATGATCAAGGCTAGTGCCGGTGGCGGCGGCAAGGGCCTGCGGGTGGCTTTCAACGACAAGGAAGCGTTTGAAGGCTTCACCAGCTGCCGCAACGAAGCACGCAACAGCTTTGGCGACGACCGCGTGTTCATCGAGAAGTTTGTCGAGGAACCCCGGCATATCGAAATCCAGCTGATCGGCGACAGCCACGGCAATGTAATCTACCTGAATGAGCGCGAATGCTCCATCCAGCGCCGTCATCAGAAGGTGATCGAAGAAGCACCGTCACCCTTCATCAGCGACGAGACGCGCAGGGCGATGGGCGAGCAGGCGGTGCAACTGGCCAAGGCCGTGAACTACCAGTCAGCCGGAACAGTCGAATTTGTCGTCGGCAAGGACCAGCGCTTTTATTTCCTGGAAATGAACACCCGCCTGCAGGTCGAGCACCCGGTGACCGAATGCATCACCGGCCTGGACTTGGTGGAACTGATGATTCGCGTGGCAGACGGTGAAAAGCTGCCGCTCACGCAGGCTGACGTCAAGCGCAATGGATGGGCGATTGAATGCCGTGTCAATGCCGAAGACCCGTTTCGCGGCTTTTTGCCTTCGACCGGCCGGCTGGTGCGCTTTCAGCCGCCCAGGGAAACCATGTTTGCGTCGGACATTGAGCACCTGTACGGCGTGCGGGTCGATACCGGCGTGCAGGACGGCGGCGAGATTCCGATGTTCTACGACTCGATGATTGCCAAGCTCATTGTTCACGGCACCGACCGCAACGACGCAATTACGAAGATGCGCGAGGCGCTGAACAGCTTTGTGATTCGCGGCGTCAGTAGCAACATTCCGTTTCAGGCGGCCTTGCTGGCGCATCCAAAGTTTGTGGCAGGCGACTTCAACACCGGCTTCATTGCCGAAAACTACGCCAACGGTTTCCGCGCCGAAGACGTGCCGCATGACGATGCCGAGTTTCTGGTGGCGCTGGCTGCGTATGTGAACCGCCGCATTCGGGCGAGGGCGGCGGGCATCAGCGGTCAGTTGCCGGGCCATGGCGTTACGGTGGGCGAAGCGTATGTGGTGATTGGTCTGGGCGACAGCGGCCTGAACACACCACGACCTGCGGTGGTTCGGGATTATCAAGCTGTTTCGGGCTCCAGCGCCGTAGAGACAGGCGGTAAGCGCTATGAAATTTGCAGCGGCTGGCATCTGGGCGGCGCGCGCATTCGCGGCACCGTCAACGGCCAGCCGTTTGCCGCCCAGGTCGAACGCGGCGTGGGCAAGAACCCGCTGGCGATCCGCATCATTCACAACGGCACGCGGCTCGATGCCATGGTCTTGTCGCCGCGCGCTGCCGAACTGCATGCGCTGATGCCCTTCAAGGCACCGCCCGACATGAGCCGATTTGTGTTGTCTCCCATGCCCGGACTTCTGGTCGAAGTGGCCGTGCAGGTCGGCCAGAAAGTCCAGGCTGGCGAGCGCGTAGCGGTGATCGAGGCCATGAAGATGGAAAACGTTCTGTTCGCGGTAGCTGACGGCGTGGTCGGCAAAGTGCTGGCGGCCAAAGGCGAGTCCTTGAGTGTGGACCAGCCAATCGTGGAGTTTGCGTGATGCAGGCGGCACAGGTGCGGCCGTTCAAGGTACTGGGGATTCAGCAAATCGCCATTGGCGCCACCCGCAAGGACCGGCTGCGCAGGCTATGGGTCGATATGTTGGGGCTGGAGGTGACAGGGAATTTCGTCAGCGAACGCGAGAACGTGGATGAAGACATTTGCACCATAGGCAGCGGCCCGTTCAAGGTCGAGGTGGACCTGATGGAGCCGGTGGATATTGGAAAAAAACCTGCGGTTCACACCACGCCGCTCAACCATGTCGGCCTGTGGATTGACGACCTGCCAGCAGCGGTGCAATGGCTCACAGCGCAGGGCGTTCGCTTTGCGCCGGGCGGCATCCGACAAGGCGCGGCGGGTTTTGACATCTGCTTCCTGCATCCCAAGTCGAACGAAGAGTTCCCCATCGCAGGTGAGGGCGTGTTGATTGAACTGGTACAGGCGCCAAGAGAAGTTGTCCAGGCGTTTACTGCACAAACTCAGCGCTGAAAAAATGCTTGATTGCGAATTTTCGTCGGCATTTTGCTGTCGAACTATTGCATCAACAGCGGGGGGTTTACTGTATGTCGAAGACCTCAGGCCACTGGAAAACGGGAAACTTGATTGCTTTTTATAGCGCAAGTGGACGACAGATTCGCGGGCTGAGTGGTTTACAAGTACCTCGTTGCTGACTGATGTAATCGCAGGCCGTGAATCCGCCAGCGCATTTAGAGCAGTCGGAGGCTCATTTCTTTGGGGAACGCTGTGCACGTGAACGCTCGAGCGCCGCCGTGATGGCCTCGCGTTTGCGTTCGGCCTCATCTGCATCGGGCTGCGTTCGCACTAGCGGCTGTCTTGTTCCGATCAATGGCGTTGTGACTGTTTTTTCAAGAATTTCAGCGTCTTTGCGCTTGTTCTGATTGATTCTTTTGCTATGAAGTTCATAGCGTCTCTGTGCTAAATGCGCTTCCGACTCTGACCAGGCATTCCAGCCCGTGCGGGTGTCGGTGACAATTTCCAGGCTGATGCAGTCGACCGGGCAGGCTGGCAGGCACAACTCGCATCCAGTGCATACGGGTTCGATCACGGTGTGCATCATTTTGTTGCTGCCGACGATGGCATCCACGGGGCAGGCCTTGATGCACAAGGTGCAGCCAATGCACCATGCTTCATCAATGACGGCAACGGCGCGAGGACTTTCCAGTCCGTTCAAGGGATTCAGTTGCTGTACCGGCAAGCCCGTGATCGCTGAAAGGCGTCTGATTCCTTCAACACCGCCGGGCGGGCACTGGTTGATGGCCGTTTCGTTTGAGGCGATGGCGTGCGCATAAGCCGCGCAGTCGTTGTAGCCGCAGCGCGTGCATTGGGTCTGCGGGAGCGCCGTATTGATTCGGTCAAAGAGGGTGTTGAGGTAGATCTGCTTCACGGCACCATTGTCCCACCGGATTTCAACCGCTCTTGGTGACGCGGTCACCCGATGGACCGCGCCAAGCTTTGTCAGGCGGCTGATTTTTCGGGAGGAATCGGCGTACTGGAAGCCACTTCGACACCTGCCTCAGGTGCCGTGACAGTTGTTGCAGATGGCGTTGCAATGGGCAGCGCCGTTGCCGTCGGGATTGTTTCAGCAACAGGCTCAGACTTACCCGCCGTGTTTTTCACGGCAACCAGCACTGGCTTGCCCACGGCAGGTTTTTCAACCGCGTCCGAAAGCTCTTTTGTCACCGCTTTTCCGGCGGAAACCGTGGATTTGAGACCGGCGGTGGTTGTCTTGGCACGACGCTTGCCAGCCGGATTCACAACTTCGGCGGTGACCGGCATGGTTGCCATATCAAGCGATGCAGGTGTTTCCAGCATGACATTTTTTAAGGGATTGGCTGCTTTTTTAACCGCTACTGCCGATTTTTCGATCTGTGCAATCGGCTTGTTGTGCTGAAGGATAAAGGTTTTCACCGCTGGATAGACGACATCGCGCCAGCGCCGACCGCTGAAAATACCGTAATGGCCTGCGCCCTCGGCTTCCAGGTGGATTTTTTGCCCGATTGCCACTCCGCTGCACATGTCAAGCGCAGCACGGGTTTGGCCGGAGCCGGAAATATCGTCCAGTTCGCCTTCCACTGTCATCACGGCCGTGGTCTTGATGTCGCCCGGTTTGACCCGCTCAAGGATACCTTCCGGGGACCTCACATCCCATGTACCGTTGACCAGTTTGAAATCCTGGAACACCGTCTTGATGGTTTCGAGGTAATAGTCGGCGTCCATGTCGAGGACGGCGTTGTACTCATCGTAGAACTTGCGGTGCGCTTCCGTGCTGGCGTCGTCGCCCTTGATCAGGTTCTTGAAGAAGTCGTAGTGGCTGGTGGCATGGCGGTCAGGGTTCATGGCCACGAAGCCGGTATGCTGCAGGAAGCCGGGGTAGACCCGTCGGCCCTTGCCCGCAAAACTGGAAGGGACGCGGTAAATCACATTGTTTTCAAACCATTCAAACGGCTTGGTCGTTGCCAGGTTGTTCACCGACGTTGGCGACAGGCGCGCATCGATCGGGCCGCCCATCATGATCATGGACAGGGGGGTTTTTTCCCCGCGGGATGCCATCAACGAGATCGCTGCGAACACCGGCACGGTAGGCTGGCAAACGCTGATGACATGGCAATTGCCGTACTTGCCCTGCAGATGCCTGATGAATTCCTGCACATAGTTGACATAGTCGTCAAGGTGGAAAGCGCCTTCCGACAGCGGAACGTTGCGGGCGTTTTTCCAGTCGGTGATATAGACCTTATGGTCTTTGAGCATGGTCTTGACCGTGTCCCGCAGCAGGGTCGAGTAGTGGCCCGACAAGGGGGCAACCACCAGCACGGCTGGCTGGTCCTTGAGTTGCGTCAGCGTGGCGGAATCATCGGTAAACCGCTTGAACCGGCGCAGTTCGCAAAACGGCTTGTCAACTTCAACGCGTTCATGAATCGCCAGGCTGACGCCTTGCTTGTCAACCTCGACCTGGTGGATGTCGAACGATGGCTTTTCGTAGTCCTTGCCGAGCCGGTACATCAGGCTGTAGCCTGCCGAGACACGTTGGGCCAGTGGATTTTTACCAAGAGGGGATAAAGGGCTGTTGTAGAGCTTTGCCGCCGCTTGCGCAAAGTCAACAAACGGCTCCATCAAAGTGCGCTGAGATTCATAGAGTTGATACAGCATTGGAAGGAACCTTTTTTGTGAAACGTTTTTAATAAACGAAATATGTTGCAGTGCAATATAACAGTCGAAACGACTTGCCAACTAATGATCATTACTGATTATTAACAAAAAATTACAACTTATTTTGGTTAACATGCCCCATTTTAGGGAGCAAATTGACGCTGTCAATTGATTGATATGCTATGAGAAAGGTATTGTTTTCGCATGAAGAGTTGCATTGCGCTATCGGAAAAAAGCGCTAACCTTTGAAGGAAAGCGGCACCAAAAATGTAAATTCAGTAGCGACTAATCAGTCAAGACTGTTCCTGCTCCGCCATCACTTCTGGATAAACATGCTCAACACGCTGGACGCCAATGCCCTTGACAGTTTGCTATCGCTGAAAAAATCCGACAGGATGCCGGTGATGTTCATGGGGCATGGCAGTCCCATGAATGCCATCGGCGACAACGAATACCAGCGCAGCTGGCACGCCCTGGGCGCCCGATTCGGCACAGATTTTCCCCGGCCCCAACTGGTCCTGTGCATCTCAGCGCACTGGCTGACGCAAGGCTGGTGGCTGACCGCCATGGCGCAACCCAAGACGATTCATGATTTTGGCGGATTTCCGCAGGAGTTGTTTGACCAGCAATACCCCGCACCCGGCGATCCGGACGCGGCCAGCGCGATCAGCCTGCTGATCCGGCAGCGTGCATCGGCGCCGCTGGGGCTGGACACCGGTGAATGGGGGCTGGACCATGGCGCCTGGTCGGTGCTCAAGCCGATGTTTCCCGACGCCGACGTTCCGGTGATCCAGCTCAGCATGGACTATGGGCGCGCGCCTGAAGACCATTACGCCCTGGCCAAACAGCTCAAGGCTCTGCGTGACCGGGGCGTGCTGATCGTGGCCAGCGGCAACATCGTGCACAACCTGCGCCAGATGCAGCGCGGTGCCAGCGGCAACCAGGCTTATGACTGGGCACTGGAGTTCGACCAGACAATAGGTGGCCAAGTTCAGCAGGGAAATCTCGATGCCTTGCAGAATTTCCTCAAACTCGGTTCTCTGGCGAAGATGGCCCACCCGACCCATGAGCATTATTTGCCCTTGCTGTATGCCGCCGGTGCGGTTGATGCGCGCGAGCCGATGCGGTTTTTGAACACCAGTTTCCAGGGGGGTTCGATTTCCATGCGCTCGATGGTATGGGGTTGAAAAGTGGTGCTATTAAATCAGTAGCTGTTAGAGCAATACCCGCATGCGCAAACGCCATGAAATGCTTGTAGTTCAATAAAAATGCCGGTCAGTTGATTGCTGACCGGCATGGTGGCGTGGCGGACCCTTGCAGGCAGGCCAAGCTGCTTATTCCTTGATGTCGACCCCGTAGAAGTTGTGCCGGCCGAACGGCGAGTTCTTGAAGTCAATCACGTTCTTGCGCACCGGCTTGATCTGCACTGCATGGGCAATGGTGAACCAGGGCGCCTGCTCCTTGAAAATCACCTGCGCCTGCTGGTACAGCTTGGTGCGTTCGGCGGTACTGGTCACGGTCTTGGCTTTCAACACCACGTCTTCGTAAGGCTGGTAGCAAAACTTGGCAATGTTGCTGCCGCTGACCGACTGCGCCGAAGCGCAGCCGAGCAGCGTGTACAAAAAGTTGTCCGGGTCGCCGTTGTCGCCGGTCCAGCCCAGCATGCCCATCTGGTGTTCGCCCGCCTGCATCCGCTTGCGGTATTCGCCCCATTCAAAGCTCTTGATCTCGGCCTTGACGCCGACCTTGACCAGGTCGGCCTGCATCAACTCGGCAATCCGCTTGGCATTCGGGTTGTACGGGCGCTGCACCGGCATGGCCCACAAGTCGGTGGCGAATCCGTCCGGGTAGCCCGCCGCCGCCAGCAGTTTCTTGGCAGCGTCGGGGTTGTACTCGTCATCCTTGATGGCGTCGTTGTAGGACCACATGGACGGCGGAATCGGGTTCTTGGCGACGATGCCGGTGCCCAGGTAAACGCCGTCCACAATGGCCTTCTTGTTGATCGCCATGTTGATGGCCTTGCGCACACGCACGTCGTCGAACGGCTTTTTGGTGGTGTTGTAGGCCAGGTAGCCGACGTTCAGGCCCGGCTGCTCCAGCACCTGCACATTCGGGTCCTTGCGAATCGCCTCCAGATCGGCCGGGTTGGGGTAGGGCATGACGTGGCATTCGCCTTTTTGAAGCTTGGCCCAGCGCACCGAAGCATCGGGCGTGATCGAGTACACCAGGTCGTCGATCTTGGCCTTGCCGGCCCAATGCTGGGCAAAGGCCTTGTAGCGGATGACCGCGTCCTTCTGGTACTGCAGCAGCGAAAACGGGCCGGTGCCGATCGGGTCCTGGTCGATTTTTTCCGGTGTGCCGGCTTTGAGCATGGCGTCGGCATATTCCTTCGACTGGACGGCCGCGTACGGCATGGCCAGATTGGCCAGGAAAGGGGCTTCGGGCTTGTTCAGCGTGATCTTGACGGTGTAGTCATCGACCTTTTGCACCGATGTCAGCAGCTTGGGCATGCCCATGTCGCTGAAATAGGAGTGGTTGGGGCTGGTGACCCTGAAAAACGGGTTGTCTTCTTTCCACTGGCGCTCGAACATGAACAGCACGTCGTCGGCGTTGAAGTCACGCGTCGGCTTGAAGCTTTTGCTGGTGTTGTGCCATTTCACGCCCTTGCGCAGGTGAAAGGTGTATTCCTTGCCGTCGGCTGAAATGTCCCACTTCTCGGCCAGGCCCGGCACCACCTTGGTGCCGCCACGCTCAAACTCGACGATTCGGTTGTAGATGGGTTCGTTGGCATCAAACGAAGTGCCGGTCGTGTTCACGCCGGGGTAGAAATTTTCCGGGCTGCCTTCGGAGCAAAACACCAGCGTTTTGGCCGATACCGGTGAAAGCGCCAGCAGTGCGGGCAGGGCAAGCGCGCACAGCAAGGCGCGCTGCGCCGGACGCAGCCGACTTGCAAATGGTGGGTTCTGGTTCATCTGACGACTTCCTTCTGGGTTGATGCTGCAGGGCAGCGGGCTGGCCTTTTGACAACAAAAAGCGACTTTGAACACGGGCTGGCAAGGCATGGACCCTAGGTTCAGGCTGCCAGAAAATCTTCGGCATAGTGGCAGGCGACCATCCTGCCCGCCACCTCGCGCAGGGCCGGCCTTTCGGCGCGGCAGCGCTCGGTCACATGCGGGCAGCGGGTGGAAAATACGCAGCCCTTCGGTGGATTGAGCGGCGACGGCAACTCGCCCTTTAGAACGATGCGATGCCGGATGGCACTGCTGCCGGCCAGGCCGGGCGTGGAGGCCAGCAGGGCCTGGGTGTAAGGATGCAGCGGCTGTGTAAACAGCGCGGTTTTTTCGCCTTGCTCGACGACATGGCCCAGGTACATCACCAGCACGTCGTGGGCAATATGACGCACGACGCCCAGGTCATGCGAGATGAACAGGTAGGCCAGCCCCATCGACTGCTGCAGGTCGGCCAGCAGGTTGAGCACCTGCGCCTGGATCGACACGTCCAGCGCCGACACCGGTTCGTCGGCCACCACCAGCGCCGGGTTCAGCATCAACGCGCGGGCAATGGCGATGCGCTGGCGCTGCCCGCCGGAGAACATGTGCGGATAGCGGTCGTAATGCTCGGGCCGCAGACCCACCAGGGCCAGCATGGCGCGGGCCTTTTCAGCGCGTTCACGCGCCGTCAGGGGCGTATTGATTTCCAGCGGTGCTTCCAGAATGGCGCCGATTTTCTTGCGCGGGTTGAGTGATCCATACGGGTTCTGGAACACCAGTTGCACCGCTTTGCGCAGCTTCAGGCGCTGTTCTTCGGGCCCGTTCACCGCATCGACGCCGGTGATGTTCAGCGCGCCGCTGCTGGGGGTTTCGATGAGCGACACCATGCGCGCCAGCGTTGATTTGCCGCAGCCCGATTCGCCGACGACGGCCAGCGTCTTGCCGGCATGCACGGTAAACGACACGCCGCTGACCGCCTGAAGGTGGTCAGGCTTGACCATGAAGCCGCGCCGGATTTCATAGACGCGCTTCAGGTTGGTGGCTTCCACCACAGGTGTGGTTGCGAGGGAGGCGCTGCTCATCGTGCGGTTTCCGGCAACGGGTTGTCCTGGGCCATGGCGATTTCCCGGTCGGGGTCGCCCAGGGGGTAATGGCAGCGCACCATCCCGTCCTGCCAGGCGCGCAATGCCGGGCGCACCATGCGTGAATGCTCGGTGGCGTAGGCGCAGCGCGGTGCAAACAGGCAGCCGGACGGCCGGTCATAGAGGCCGGGCACCATGCCGGGAATGGTTGCCAGGCGCACGCTGCCGTCGCTGCGCTCGGGCAGGGCGGCCAGCAGCGCCTCGGTGTAGGGGTGCTGGGGTGTGTTGAACAGGGCGTGGGCGCTTTGCTCTTCCATGATCTGGCCGGCATACATGACGGCCACGCGCTGCGCCATCTCGGACACCACGCCCATGTTGTGGGTGATCAGCACCAGCGCCATGCCACGTTCCTTTTGCAGGCTGCGCAGCAGGTCGAGGATTTGCGCCTGGATGGTCACGTCGAGCGCGGTGGTCGGCTCGTCGGCAATCAACAGGCGCGGGTTGCAGGCAATCGCCATCGCAATCATCACGCGCTGGTTCATGCCGCCCGACAGCTGGTGCGGATAGGCCTTGAGCCGGCTTTCCGGCGCCGGAATGCCGACTTGCTCCAGCAACCCGATCGCCTGGCGCGTGGCGGCCTTGCGGTCCAGGCCCAGATGCAGCCGAAGGGTCTCGGTGATTTGAAAGCCCACGGTGAAGCACGGGTTCAGGCTGGTCGTCGGGTCCTGGAAAATCATCGCCACATCCTTGCCGGTGAGCTTGCTGCGCTCGCCGTCCGACAGGGACAACAGGTCGTGGCCGGCAAAGCGCAGCTTGTCGGCGCGCACCCGGCCCGGAAAGGCCACCAGGCCCATCAGCGCCATCATGGTGACGCTTTTGCCGGAGCCGGATTCGCCGACGATGCCCAGGACTTCTCCTTCCTCCAGCGACAGGCTGACGCCGTCGACCGCATGCATCACGCCGTTTTGCGAGGGGAACTCGACCGACAGGTTTTCTATTTCAAGCAGGGCCATGATTAAATCCTCCCCCTTCTCGGCTCACTGCGTGTCGCCGGATCCCCCCGCTGGGGGCAACAGCTGTGGCTTGGCAAAGCCAGTTCCGCGCTGTTACTTGCGAAGAGGTTGATCGGGTGTGTGTCGCTCGTTTTCATCGTTTGAGCTTAGGGTCAAAGGCATCGCGCAGTCCGTCGCCCAGCAAATTAAAAGCCAGCACAGTGATCAGGATGGCCAGCCCGGGAAAGGTCACGACCCACCAGGCGCGCAGCACGAATTCGCGCGCATCGGCCAGCATGGTGCCCCATTCCGGTGAAGGCGGCTGCGCGCCCAAGCCCAGGAACCCAAGCGCCGCCGCGTCGAGAATGGCGGTGGACACGCCGAGCGACGCCTGCACGATCAGCGGCGCGGTGCAATTCGGCAAGATTTCGCTGAACATCAGCCGCATCCGGCCAGCGCCGCTCATGCGGGCTGCGGTGACGTAGTCGCGGGATGTTTCGGCAATCACCGCCGCGCGGGTGATGCGCACGTAATGCGGCAGCACCACGATGGCCACGGCCAGCATGGCATTCATCAGGCCAGGGCCCAGGATGGCCACGATGACGATGGCCAGCAGCAGGCTGGGCAGGGTCAGGATGATGTCCATCAGGCGCATGATGGCAATTTCAAAAATGCCCCGGAAAAATCCGGCCAGCAGCCCCAGCACGGTGCCCACCACCACCGATATGGCCACCACGGCCAGGCCGATGACCAGCGACAGCCGCGCACCGTACATCAGACGCGACAGGATGTCGCGGCCGATGGCGTCGGTGCCCAGGGGGTAGGACCAGGAGCCGCCCGCCTGCCAGGCGGGCGGCTTCAGGAACACGGCGCTGTCAGTGACATTGGGCGAATGCGGTGCCAGCCAAGGCGCAAACAAGGCCACCAGCAGCACCGTCACGACGATGGCCAGGCCCATCACGGCACCACGGTTGGCGCTGAAATAGCTCCAGAATTCGCGCAGCGGATGGGCTGGCGCAGGTGCGCTGGAAAGCTTCGTTTTTAAGATGGCCGTGCTCATCGCTGGTGCCTGATGCGCGGATTGATGATGCCGTAGGTGATGTCCACCAGCAGGTTGACGGCCATGACGATGGCGCCCAACAGCAGGATGCCGCCCTGCAGTACTGGATAGTCGCGCCGGCTGATGGCTTCAATCAGCCATTTTCCGACGCCTGGCCAGGAAAAAATGGTTTCGGTCAGGATGGCGCCCGTGAACAGCACGCCAACCTGCAGGCCGATCACGGTGATCACCGGGATCAAGGCATTGCGCAGGGCATGAACGGCCACCACGCGCAGGTTGGACAGGCCCTTGGCGCGGGCGGTACGGATGTAGTCCTCGCCGAGCACTTCAAGCATCGCCGAGCGCGTCATGCGCGCGATGACGGCCAGCGGATTGGTCCCCAGCACGATTGTCGGCAGGATCAGGTGCGAGACCGCTGACCAGAAGGCGCCCTTGTCGTCCGACAGCAGCGAGTCGATCAGCAGGAAGCCGGTGGTCGGCTCGATGTAGTACTGAACCGACATGCGGCCCGACACCGGCGTCCAGCCCAGCTGGACGGAAAACAGCAGGATCAGCAGCAGCCCCCACCAGAAAATCGGCATCGAATAACCCGTCAGGGATATGCCCATCACGCCGTGGTCAAGGATGGAGTTTCGCTTGACGGCCGCAAGAATGCCCGCCGGAATGCCGATCAGCAGCGCGAAAATAATCGCGCAAACGGCCAGTTCGATCGTGGCCGGAAACAGCGTCATGAATTCGCTGAGGACCGGTTCCTGCGTGATCAGCGACTTGCCGAGGTCGCCCTTGAGCACCCGGCCGATATAGATGCCGTACTGCACCAGCACCGGCTTGTCGAGGCCGAACTCCTTGAGCAGTTGCGCATGGCGCGCCGGATCAATGCCGCGCTCGCCGGCCATGGTTTCAATCGGGTCTCCCGGCACCATGCGGATCAGGAAAAAAGCCAGCAGCGTCATGCCCAGGAAGGTGGGAATGATCAGGCTCAGGCGGGTAAAGACAAAGCGCAGCATGGTTGCGAAAGAGGGGGAAGGTAAGTCATGACAAGACGGGCCAGCAACGGGTTGCAGTGACTGGAAAATAACGGGCGCAACAGGCTGTCAAAGAATGCCTTGGCCCCGGAGCGCCTCAGGTATTGCAGCGCAGCAATAATTAAGCCCATAAATTTTTTATCTTATCGATTAATTTGGGGGCTTGACTCATTTTCCCCCGCCATTTCTCCTTGTTTACCCTATCCGCCAGAGTGAAGCTGTCGCGTTGACGGTGACCCGTGAGCCATGGTGAGCATGCAGATCATCTGGAAAGCAGGCACAAAAAAAGCCGCTGAATGGCGGCTTTTGAGGGAATCGGTGAGTAGCCTTTTACTTGACGTGCTTGCCGATCAGACCCGCCATTTCGAACATGGACACTTGCGGCTTGCCGAAAACAGCCAGTAGTTTTTTGTCTGCGTTGATCATGCGCTTGTTGGCCTGGTCCTGGAGGTTGTTGGCCTTGATGTAGACCCACAGCTTGCTGACAATTTCAGTGCGCGGCAAAGGCTTGTCGCCCACCACGGCGGACAGCTCGGGGCTCAGGGTCAGCGCTTTCATGAAAGCCGGATTCGGGGTGCGCTTCTTGGCTGGCGCAGCGACTTTCTTTGCCGCCGGTTTGGCAGTTACAGCCTCCTTGGCAGGGCTGGTTTTTTTAGCGGCAGCCGTTTTGGCAGGCGCCGCTTTTTTTGCAGCGACAGTTTTTTCTGGAGCCGCTTTTTTTGCTGGCGCTTTTGTTGCAGTTGCCATGATTGATTCCTTCTAGACAGTTGACAGATCGCCACCCGAAGAACGACTTCTCCGTGGCTTAGCGCATGCTACTGGAGAAAATCCGGTTTGAAAGCGGGAAAACACTTTATTTCCGGCCTCATGTGGAAGATTTACCCCTGAAAATCAAAAAATCAATGCCTGAGTGCCGGGTTGAGCCCAATGCGGTGGCGCAGATGACCGGAAAACCCTTCAATATCTTGCTGAAAGCGAACCTGAAATGACCCGACCTCCTTCCCCTGCCTTTGCGACATGCGATCTTTGCGATGTTCATAAAAACGACGTTTCAGGTCAATTCCGGGTCCTGCCGCCAGTGTTCAGGAACTTCGGCGGCATCGCCAGGTTCAGCGGGCCGGTGTCAACGGTCAAATGTTTTGAAGACAATTCACTGGTCAAGGCTGCGGTGGACTCGCCCGGCGAAGGCCGGGTACTGGTGGTCGATGGCGGCGCTTCGCTGCGCCGTGCGCTGGTTGGCGGAAACCTGGGCGCTGCTGCGGCCAGAAATGGCTGGGCCGGCGTCGTGGTGGATGGCTGCGTGCGCGATGTCAGCGAACTTGCACGGTGCGGCACCGGCATTCGCGCCTTGGCCGCCATGCCTCTTCCCACTGAAAAAAGGCAGCAAGGGCAACGGGACGTTGCGGTGCAAATTCAGGGTGTTTGGATTTGTCCGGGCGACTGGCTGTATGCCGATGAGGATGGCATGGTTGTGATGGCGTTGCCGTTGCCGCTCAAGGCATGAGAAGCGTAATCCGCAGGCCTAGCTGCTCAGTCCCTTGTAGAGCATGTAAGCAGCAAGAAGATAAAGGATGCTGGCGAACACCCGCTTGAGTTTGCCGACCGGAATGTTGTGCGCTGCCCTGGCCCCCAGTGGTGCGGTCAGAAAACTGCACGTGGCGACCACGGCCAGCGCCGGCAGCCAGATATAGCCCAGAGAACCTTCGGGCAGGTTCTGCACGGTTTGCCCGCTGATGGCGTAGCCCAGCACATTGGCAAGGGCAATCGGAAAACCCAGCGCTGCCGAGGTGGCGACCGCATTGTGGATGGCAACATTACACCAGGTCATGAAAGGCACGCTGATGAACCCGCCGCCTGCGCCCACCAGGCCCGACAGGAAGCCAATAAAGCCACCCGCAGCCAACTGGCCGCCAGTCCCCGGCATCTGGCGCGTTGGCTTGGGTTTTTTGTCAAGGAACATCTGGGTGGCGGAAAAACTCACGAACACGCCAAAAAAAATTGCCAGGTATGACCCCTTGAGCAGGGCAAAGACGCCCAGACTGCCGATGACGCTGCCTGCCACGATGCCCGGCGCCAGCCGTCTGACGATGTCCCAGCGCACGGCGCCGCGTTTGTGGTGCGCTCGTACGCTCGAAAGAGACGTGAAAATGATGGTAGCCATGGAAGTGGCAATGGCCATTTTTACCGCCAAGTCAGCGGAAACCCCGCGATTGGCCAGGATGATGGTGATGAAAGGCACCATCAGCATGCCGCCCCCGATGCCGAGCAGGCCCGCAAGAAAGCCTGTTCCCACGCCGAGCACGGCGAGTTCAACGATCAGCAAGGGTTCGAGAATCATGAGCGGCAACGTTGGACATCAGGACGGTCACCGCATTCCTCCCGGAACGGCGATGGTCGAAGCGAGAAGATGAATTAGAAGAATTAGGTGTCTGCGAATGCCACCGGACCGTCATCCTGAACCGGGGTTCAGGTGGGCGAGGGCAGTCAGGCTTCGGGTTCGTCTAACGCGAGACGATCACACCTGTCTGACAATTTACCAAGCCCGTGCTCGTGGAGCATTGGTTCAAGGAAATGTAAAGCCCGGCGCGCACCGCAGACAAATCGATTGTAGGCCCATACGGCGAATCGGTTGCCGGGCGAAAGTTTGAAAAGATCAAGCCATGAAATTTGGGCTGGCCAGCGCAGCTTCCAGCTTTTGAAGCAGAGACTGCAGTTGCGCCCGGGATGCTTCGCTGGCGTCATCGGCGGCATCGGCCCGCAGGTCCGGCGTCTGCAGGACAGGCTCCGGCGGTGCGGGCGCAGGCTCCAGCAACTGGTAGGCCAGATTCAGCGCCGCCAGAACGGCAATCCGGTCGCGTGCCTTCACTTTGCCGGCATCACGGATCTTGCACATGGCCGAATCCACGGTCTCAACCGCCTCCAGCAGGCGGGTTTCGCTGTTTTCCGGGCAGCCCAGCATGTAGTTCTGACCCATGATCTGTACTTCTAGCTGTTTCATCGCGCAGGGTCCACAAAGGGGTTGACAACGGAGTCGGTGGTTTCGGGCAGGCGCTCGATCAGTGCATCCACGCGGGCACGGGCAGCGCTGAGCCGAGACCTGAGCGAATCCCGCTCGTATGACAAGGCAGTGACCTGTTCGCCCAGCTGGGCGTTGGTGCGCTGCAATTCTTCGTAGCGCAGCAAAAGCTGCTCGACGCGTTCGGTAATTTGGTCGATGGGATCGATGGGGTGTTGGTTCGGCATGGCACTTGCGATTGTAGGGTCAGGCGTATTTTGCCGCGTAGAATGCCCGCTGTTGGTGCTCGCCGCATGGTTCACATGCTGCAGTTCAACGGGAAGCAGGGGGAAGTCAACGCCATGCGCGCCGGGTCAACCGGTTTGCCAAGCGCTGCGACCTCTAACCTGCGCTGCCCCCGCAACGGTAAACGGACGAATGCAGCGCCCTGAGCAAGTCAGTGCCGCATTCAGTTTTCATCATGAGTCACTGAGCGTTTTGAACACGCGCTTGGGAAGGCGATGAAAGCAGTTCCGCGAGCCCGGATACCGGCCAACAAGGTGAAGGCGCATGGTTTGTAAAAACCATGCGCCTTCGTAACGCTCATGCACTGGCGGGGACGCTGGTGACGGCATTTTGTTGTTGATTCGATTCATGAAAACTTGTCTTTTTAGCGCACGCCTGGCCGTGTTGTCTTTGGCCTTGGCCGCTGCATTTCCGTCTTTTGCGCAAACCGGTTCGCCCTCTTCTTTGGATGAGGTTGTGGTGACGGGCAGTCGCGCCGCCGGCCCGCGCGAATCACAGCCTTTTGGCACCAGCGTCATCAGTGCGGAAGATATTCAACGCGCGGGTGCAGTGACGGTCAATGAGGCCATCATGCGTCTTTTGGGCGTGCCGGGCCGCCAGGACTTGTACGGCGGCGCCGACTACGCCCTGGATTTGCGTGGTTTTGGCACCACTGCTGGCAGCAACCAAGTGGTGATCGTGGACGGCCTGCGCATCAACGAAGCCGACTTGAGTGGCGCCCGGCTGGCCGGCATCCCGATTGAATCCGTGATGCAGATTGAAGTGATTCGCGGCAGCGGTGCCGTGTTGTATGGCGAAGGAGCGACCGGCGGGGTCATCATCATCACCACCAATGCAGGCAAAGGCGTGGCGCGTAAGAACTCGGCCTCCCTTTATGCTGGCGCGGGCAGCTACGGTCTGCGTGAAGGGCGAGCCAATGCGACGCTAGCCAGCGGCGGTTTTTCGCTTGATATCAATGCCATGAATCGCAAGGCAGACAATCACCGCGACAACTTCCGCTCAGACACGGATGCCATCTCGGCCGCAGTACAGTGGAGCAACGACTGGCTGCGCGTAGGCGCGCGGGTCGCGCAGGACAATCTGAACACCGGCCTGCCGGGTGGCTTGACGGCGCAGCAATATCAGAGCAACCCCCGCCAGACAACCAAGCCGCTGGACAAGGCGACGATTAAAAATGACCGCAATGGCGTCTTCGCCGAGGCCATGGCGGGCGATTGGCAGTTGACGGCGGATGCGGGCTGGCGTGAAAAGCAGCTCCTCAGCTCGGGCGTTGGCTCCTACGGTCCTTACACCTATGACTATGACGTGAAGGCGACCGACTATGCATTGCGCGCCTTGCACAGCGCCAGACTGGCGGCCTTTTCCAACCAGTTCACGCTCGGGGCTGACTACACTTCTTGGCAGCGCGATACGCTGGGCGCTTACCCCTCCACGGCGAACCAGTCTTCGCATGCCTGGTATGCGCGCAATGAGTTGACGCTGGCTTCCACGGGAAGCGTCCTGTCTCTGGGCATACGAACCGAGCGCATCAGCAAAGACAACACCAACGCTACCTCTAGTCTGGCGGACCGACAAAATGCATGGGAGTTAGGGCTGAGCCAGCCCATCAGCAAGGAAGTTTCTGTCTATGGGCGCGTTGGGCGCAGCTTTCGGCTTGCCAATGTGGATGAATTTGGCTACACCTCACCCGGCGTGATCCTGTTGCCGCAGCGCTCCAACGATGTGGAATTGGGTTCGCGCTATGCTTCGGGCGCTGTCAAGCTCGAAGCGCGCCTGTACCGCAGCGCTTTGACGCATGAGATTGGTTACGACCCGAACGCCGTGAGTCCTTATGGCGGTCTGGGCACCAACGTGAATTTCGATCCTACCCGCCGTTCCGGACTTGAGCTTGATGGCAGCTATGCGTACGCCAAAAACCTGAACCTGCGCCTCAATGCTGCGCTGCGTCAGTCCACCTTTACGTCGGGTGCTTATAACGGCAAAGATGTGCCGCTGGCACCGCGTCGCACATTGGCATTGCATGCGGACTGGACGCCCGTGGCCAACCACCTGGTGACGGGCGGGGTGAATTGGGTTTCGGCCCAAAACTCCGATTTTGCCAACCAATGCACCATGCCCGCCTACACCACGGCGGATGCGCGCTATGCCTATCAGTGGCAAAACGTCGAAGTCTCGCTGGGCATCAGTAACTTGTTTGACCGCAAGTTTTACACGCAGGCCTATGGTTGTTCCGCTGGCGTGACGACCTCCATCTATCCGGAGGCCGGGCGCGCAGTCGTCGCTGCGTTGCGGGTTAAGTTCTAACCTGTTCGCAAGGTCTTTGCAGGAGGTTGAGGTTTTTTGAAACCCGGCTCACTGCCATTTTGTCCAGTGCAACTTCACGCCATCATGTCCACTTCTACCTGCCCCGCCATCCTCATCGCCGCCCCGGCCTCCGGCCAGGGCAAGACCACGGTGGTTTGCGCTTTGGCGCGCCTGCATGCGCGGCAGGGCCGGCGGGTGCGCGTCTTCAAGTGCGGTCCCGACTTTCTGGACCCGTACTGGCTGGCGCTGGCCAGCGGCGCGCCGGTGCATCAGCTCGATTTGTGGATGACGGGCGAGGCGGATTGCGCGCAGCGCCTGCATGATGCGGCGCAAGACGCTGACCTCATCATTGTTGAAGGCGTGATGGGGCTGTTTGACGGCCAGCCGAGCGCGGCCGATCTGGCGCAGCGCTTTGGCTTGAAGGTCGTGGCGGTGATTGACGCCAGCGCCATGGCCGGCACCTTTGGCGCGCTGGCCTGGGGCCTGCAGCATTACCGCGAAGGCTTGCGTTTTGCCGGCGTGCTGGCCAACCGGGTGGCCTCGCCTGGCCACGCGGTGATGCTGGAGGACGGCCTGCGCGACCCGGCCCAATGGCTGGGCGCCTTGATGCGCAACGAAGCCTTGACGCTGCCCGAGCGGCACCTGGGCCTGGTCATGGACCATGAACTGGACGATGCCATGCAGCGGCTGGATGTGGCGGCCGATGCGCTGGCGGACACACCGCTGGGGCAGATGAATAGCCATGACCTGCAAGCCTGGGCGGTTGATTTTCAGGGCAGCGATTCAGTGACACGGGACTTTCCCTCTGCGGCCTTGCAGGGCCGGACGATTGCCGTCGCCCGCGATGCAGCCTTTTGTTTTCTTTACGCCGCCAACCTCGACTGCCTGCAGGCCATGGGCGCCGAACTGGCCTATTTTTCACCGCTGGCAGACGATTCACTGCCGGATTGCGACGCGCTCTGGCTGCCCGGCGGCTACCCCGAGCTGCATGCCCAAACGCTGGCCGCCAACGCTCCCATGAAAAACAGCATCGTCACGCATGTCCAGGCCGGCAAACCGGTCTGGGCCGAGTGCGGCGGCATGATGGCCTTGTTTGATGAAATCATTGATACCAATGGCGTCAGCCATCCGGTGTGGGGCGTCCTGCCCGGCAGCGTGACGATGCAAAAGCGGCTCGCCGCGCTGGGGCCGCAGCAGCTTGACATGCCGGGCGGCACCCTGCGCGGCCACACGTTCCACTATTCCACCTGCGCCACGTCGCTGCCGGCTGCCAGCCGCACCCAGGCCGCCCCGGGACGCTCCTTGCGCGGCGAAGGCGAGGCGCTGTACGTGTCCGGATCAAAAGGTTCTGTCAAGGCGAGTTATTTCCATGCCTGGTTCGTGTCCAGCCCGGCTGCGGCGGCGCGTTTGTTTTTAAAGGAAGAGCATGACTGAATCAGCCAACGACTGGCGCACACTGGCCGCCAGCCAAGACACCTCGGCCTATGGTCCGCAGCGCATCGTCTGCCTGACCGAAGAACCCACCGAATGGCTGTACATGCTGGGTGAAGAGCGCCGCATCGTCGGCATCTCGGGCTACACCGTGCGCCCGCCGCGCGCTAGAGAAGAAAAGCCCAAGGTCAGCGCCTACCTGAGCGCCAAGATCGACAAGATTGTTGAGTTGCGGCCCGACTGCGTGATCGGTTTTTCAGACCTGCAGGCCGACATTGCCGCGCAGCTGATTCGCCACGGCATTCAGGTCACCATCTTCAACCAGCGCAGCGTGGCCGAGATCTTTTCGATGATGTACCAGCTCGCCGCCATGGTCGGGCAGGTCGAGCGCGGTTTGGGGCTGATCGGGCAGATGCAGCAGCGGCTGCTCGAAATCGAGCAGGCGGCGCGTTCGCTCAAGCGCCGCCCCCAAGTGTTTTTCGAGGAATGGCACGACCCGCACATCAGCTGCATCGCCTGGGTGTCGGAGCTGGTCGGCATTGCCGGCGGCGATGATTGCTTCCCTGAACTGGCGAAGGAAGCCATGGGCAAGGGGCGCATCATTGCCGACGGACTGGAGATCGTGCAGCGCGCCCCCGACATTATTTTTGGCTCCTGGTGCGGCAAGAAATTCAGGCCCGAGCTGGTCGCCGCCCGGCCTGGCTGGGAGAACGTGCCGGCCATCAAAAACAACCAGCTGTTCGAGATCAAGTCATCCGAAATCCTGCAGCCCGGTCCGGCCGCGCTGACCGATGGCGTGGAAAAGTTGCACAAGTTCATCCTTGGTTGGGATGCGGCACATGGATGAATTGCTGTCCGCCGCCCGCAGCGAGCTGATTTTGGGCGGCCAGAAAAGCGGCAAGTCGCGCCGTGCCGAGTTGCTGGCGCGCAGCTGGCTGGCGCAGTCGCCGGCGCATCAAGCCGTGATGATCGCCACCGCCCAGCCCTGGGACGAGGAAATGCGCGAACGCATTGCGCGCCACCAGACCGACCGCGCCGAGCGGGTGCCGGGCATGCAAACGGTGGAAGAGCCGCTGGCGCTGGGCCAAACCTTGGCCCGTCATAGTCAGCCGCAAACCCTCGTCGTCGTGGACTGCCTGACGCTGTGGCTGACCAATCTTCTCATGCCGATGGAGAATTCTAAGCAAAATGAGGCCCCAGCGCATACTGCACGGGTGCAGGTAGCTATGTTTTTGAGAGCAATTAAAGATGCTGCCGGCCCGGTCGTGCTGGTCGGCAACGAGATTGGCCTGGGCGTGATTCCGCTTGGGCGCGAAACGCGGGCGTTTGTCGATGCGCTGGGGCGGCTGAACCAGGACGTGGCGCAGGCTTGCCAGCGCGTGACCTTCATGGCGGCCGGCTTGCCGCTCACTCTTAAAGGCACGGCATGAAGAATTTATCTTGCGCCCTCTCCCTCAGGGAGAGGGTTGGGGTGAGGGCCAGCGCGCTTAAAACTTTGACAACAGCTTTCATGCTGCTGCTCTGCCTGGCTGGACTGGCCCCGGCCCACGCCCTGCAACTCACCGATGACAGAGGCGTCAGCGTCACCCTGGCGCAAAGCCCGCAGCGTATCGTCAGCCTGCTGCCGTCGCTGACCGAAACGGTGTGCGCTATGGAGCAGTGCCATCGGCTGGTTGGCATCGACCGCTATTCCAACCATCCGGCCAGCGTCAAAAGCCTGCCAGTGGTGGGGGGCGGACTCGATCCGAACATTGAGGCCATCGTCGCGCTCAAGCCCGACGTGGTGATTCTGGCTACCTCGTCGCGCGCCAGCCAACGCCTGGAATCGCTGGGCATCAAGGTGGTGGCGCTGGAGCCCAAAAGCCATGCCGACGTGCAGCGCGTGCTGAAAAAGATAGGCGTGCTGCTCGACATTCCGCCAGCGCAGGGCGCGGACCGCCTTTGGCGAATCATCGATGCCAGCGTCTCGGCGGCGGCGCAATCCATACCGCCTCAGGCCAGAAACACCCGCGTCTATTTTGAAGTCAGCCGGGGGCCGTATGCCGCCGGCGAAGCGTCGTTCATTGGTGAAACCCTGACGCGGCTGGGCGTGAAAAACATCATTCCTGCGTCGCTGGGACCGTTTCCCCGCATCAACCCGGAATTCGTGGTGCGCGCCAACCCAGACCTGATCATGGTCGGCAGCCGCAGCATGCAGGCCATGGCGACCTATCCGGGCTGGTCCAGCATCAAGGCGGTCAAACAGCAGCGCATCTGCGTTTACGGTGTGGACGAGTCCGACGTGGTGGTGCGCCCCGGCCCGCGCATGGCCGAAGCGGCACGCATCATGGCCAACTGCATCGCGGGCAAGGCTGGGGCCGGATGAGCCCCAGCTTTACCCGCCAGCACCGCAAGGCGTTCTGGCTGGCCATCGGCCTGGCGGTAGCGTCGGCCGCCTTGCTGCTGCTGGGCATGAGCGTGGGCAGCACCGGTTTTGACAGTGTGCTGAACATGCAAAACGATGCCCAGTCGCTGCTGATCGTCTCGGAAATCCGACTGCCGCGCACGCTGGGCGCCTGGCTGGCCGGGGCCTTGCTGGGGCTGGCCGGCGCAGTGGCGCAGGGCTTGTTTCGCAATCCGCTGGCCGACCCGTATTTGCTGGGCAGCGCGTCGGGCGCCTCGCTGGGCGTGGCACTGGCCATGGCGCTGTTTGGCGTGTCGCCGCTGGCCACGCACTGGCTGGCGCGCATTGGCCTGACCGGTGCGGCCTTTGTCGGCGCTGTGCTGGCGGTGCTGCTCACGCTGCTGCTGGCCAAAGGCGTGCAGCACACGCTGCGGCTGCTGCTGGCGGGTGTGATTGTGGGCGTGGTGCTGGGCGCCATCACGTCCCTGATCCTGCTGCTCACGCCCGAGATCATGCAGGCCATGCAGTCCTTCATGCTGGGCAGCACCGGCTTTGTCGGCTGGACCGCCTGCGCCATCATGGCGGCAGTGTTTGCCGTGATGATGCTGGCCGCCTGGATGATGAGCCATGCGCTTGACGGGCTGGCGCTGGGCGAATCGACCGCACACAGCCTGGGGCTGCCGCTGCCGCAGATGCGCGCCGCGCTGGTGGCGGTGCTGGCGCTGGCGACCGGCACGGCGGTGGCGCAAACCGGGCTGATTGCCTTTGTCGGCCTGGCTGCGCCGCATCTGGTGCGCTCGGTGGTCAAGACCACCCACGGCCGGCTGATTGGCCTGGCCAGCCTGATGGGCGCGGTGCTGTTGAGCACCGCCGACATCCTGGCACGCTGGCTGGTTGCGCCGCAAGAGTTGCCGGTGGGCGTGCTGACCGCCGTGCTGGGCGGCACCTACCTGCTCTGGCTGATGCACCGCAATTCCGGGCGGGGGAATGGGCTGTGACGGCTCCGGCTTTCGATCTTGCTATGGATTCAATAGCTGTCATCGCCCGAGCCATAAGCGCAAGACTCGGAAATGACGAGGTGTTGCACGGGATTGACCTGGCGCTGCCGCAGGCGCGCTGGACCAGCATCGTCGGCCCCAACGGCGCGGGCAAATCCACGCTGCTCAAGGTGCTGGCCGGGCTGCTGCCCCACGGCGGCAATGTCACCTTGCTGGGCCAGCCGATGGCCGCGATGCGCGGGCGCGACCGGGCGCAACAGTTGTCGTGGCTGGGCCAGAACGAAAGCTCGGCCGACGACCTGACGGTCTACGACGTCGCCATGCTCGGCCGCCTGCCGCACCAGGCCTGGCTGGCGCCGCCCAGCACCGCCGACCATGCCGCCGTCGAGCGCGCCTTGCGCGCGACGCAGGCCTGGGACTGGCGCGGCAGGGCGCTTGGGCAGTTGTCTGGCGGCGAGCGCCAGCGCGTGCTGCTGGCACGCGCGTTGGCGGTCGAGGCCGAGGTGCTGCTGATGGACGAACCGCTGGCCAACCTCGACCCGCCGCACCAGGCCGACTGGCTGCTGATGGTGCGCAACTTGGTCGCCTGCGGCAAGACCGTGGTCAGCGTGCTGCACGAAATCTCGTTCGCGCTGCAGGCCGACGAGCTGGTGGTGATGGACAAAGGCCGCGTCACGCACCACGGTGCCTGCGCTGACGCCGCCACGCACCGTGCGCTTGAAGAGGTGTTTGACCAGCGAATCACCGTGCATCGCTTGGCCGGGCAATGGCTGGCTTTGCCCCGAATCTAGTTTTACATCATGCTCAACGAAGCCGCCGCGCACCTTGCGAACCTGATTGTCAGAAAAAATCAATTTTCGGGTGCTAAACTAAAAAAGAATTTCAGGTGGCCTGCAACCTTCGGTTTGCAGGCTTAAACGGGAAGTCGGTGCGCACGGGTTATTCAACAACCCATGCCATTCCGACGCTGCCCTCGCAACGGTAAACGAGTCAAAGCCAGATCCATCACCACTGTGCCAACGCATGGGAAGGGGGTCCGGCAAACAAGCTTTGTGCTTGTTCACTCGTGAGCCCGGAGACCGGCCTGATTTTTTGCGCGTGATCTTGCGATGGGCAAGGGTCAGCAGGCGACAGTCCACAGCGGTTTCGGGCATTTTTGCACCGGCATCCGTTGCTCTTGCGGCTTCGCCTTCTTTCTCTTTTCCTCCTCCCTTCGCTTGATCACACCCATTTAATCTGTCGCGCGATGGGCGTGGAGGAGACGATATGTTGAGGCAACGCTTTTCAGCGTCGGGGTCATGAGCGGCGGCACCGTCTGGTTTGTGGGCGCAGGGCCAGGTGATCCGGAACTCATCACCGTGAAGGGCAGGGCGCTGATCGAGCGCGCGGGCGCCATTTTGTTTGCCGGCTCCCTGGTCAGTGAAGCCGCCATGCGCTGGGCACCGGCGGGCTGCGTGATCGCCGACAGCAAGGACATGACGCTGGAGCAGATGTCGGCCTGGCTGATCATTCAGGCCGGGCGCTGCCAGACCGTGGTGCGCCTGCAGACCGGCGACCCTGGCCTGTATGGGGCGCTGATCGAGCTGGTGCAGCCGCTGGACGCGGCCGGCGTGCCGATTGCCGTTGTGCCGGGCGTGTCGTCAGCCATGGCTTCTGCCGCAACGGCAGTCGAAAGCCTGACGCTGCCCGAAGTCACCCAGACCGTGATTTTTACCCGGGTGGAAGGGCGTACGCCCATGCCCGAAGGCGAATCGCTGGAGGCGCTGGCCGCGCACCACAGCACGTTGTGCATTTTTCTGAGCATCACGCTAATGGGGCGTGTCGCGGCGGCGCTGACGGCGGCCGGCTGGTCGCCCGATGCGCCGGTGGTGGTGGTTCACAAGGCCAGCTGGCCGGGTGAAGAAAAAATCATTCGGGGCACCGTGGCCACCATCCAGGGCCTGTGCCGCGACGCCAAAATCGTCAGCCAGTCAATGGTCATTGCGAGCCCGACGCTGGGCGCGCGGCATTGGCAAACACTGGCCAAATCAAAACTGTACGACGCCAGCTTCACGCACAAATTCCGGCGCGCCAGCACCGGCTTGACAACCTCTACATCCCAAAACCTTCCGGAGACAACATGACAGCAGACACCATTCTTCTGGTGGGCCACGGCTCGCGCGAAAAATCAGGCAACGACGAGATTGAAGCGTTTGCGCAGCAGTGGCGCGCGCGGCAGCCGAACTGGCGCATCGAGATTTGCTTCATCGAGTTTTCTGAAATCACCATGAGCGAAGGTTTGCGTCGCGCCGCTACCGGCTCGCAGCGCGTGATGGTGGTGCCGCTGATTTTGAACGCCGCCGGGCACGTCAAGATGGACATTCCGCAAGCCATTGACGGCGCGCGGCTGAAGTTTCCGGGGGTGCAGTTCCTGTACGCACCGCACCTGACGGCGTGCGATCACATCCTGTCGATTGTCAAACGTCGCCTGAAGGGCGCGATGCAGGCACTGGACATGCCTGACCCCACGACCACCGGCGTGGTGATGCTGGGGCGTGGCTCGTCGGACCGCCAGGCCAACGGCGAGATGGCCAAGATGGCGCGCTGGCTGATGGAAGAAACCGACCACCCGCTGGTCGACCTGGCCTTCACCGGCATCACCTGGCCGCGTCTTGAAAAAGCGGTGCAGCGGCAAAGCCTGCTGGGCATGACGCAAGTGGTGGTGCTGCCTTACTACCTGTTCAACGGCACGCTGGTCGAGCGCATCACCCGGCAGGTCGACAACCTGAAAATTCAGTATCCGACCATCCGGTTTACCTCAACCGACTACTTCGGTTTTGAGCGCGAAATTTTTGAGCTGCTGGAAGAACGGGTGAATGACTTGAAAAGTGGCGTCACCGCGTCACGCATGCCGTGCGATGGATGCAAATACCGCGAGTTCGGGGTCGCAAACGGTATGGGTGGCCACCACCACGACGACGCCGTTGCGCACAACCATGAACATGACCATGCGCACGAACATGCCCATGAACATGCGCATTCCCCTGCCCAGGCCACCATACAAATTCATGCGCACCCGCATCCACACCCGCATGCGCATGACCATGCCCATCCGCACGATGTGGCCCAGCCATGAGCCATGCCAACATCGTCACCGAGCAGCTCACGGCTGCAGGCCGGGCTATTGAGCACGACTCTTTTGCAGTGATTGACCGGGAAGTGGCATCGCACGGCTACACAGCGGATCAGTGGCCGATCGTGCGCCGCATGATTCACGCCAATGCCGACTTTGACTTCAACGGCATGACCGACTTTCACCCGCAGGCGGTTGCGGCCGGCGTGGCGGCAGTGCTGTCACACGGCACGCGTGTGGTGGCCGATGTGGAGATGATTTGCGTCGGGCTGTCGGCGCCGCGACTGGGCCACTTCGGCATGGCCACGCACCAGTTCATCTCGGACGCTGATGTGATCGAGGCCGCCAAGGCTGAAGGCACGACCCGCGCCGTGCAGGCCATGCGCAAGGCGCACCGCCTGGGCTTGATCAACGGCGCCATCGTGGGAATCGGCAATGCCCCCACCGCCCTGATCGAGCTGGTGCGGCTGATTCATGACGAGGGCGCGCGTCCGGCCCTGGTTGTGGGAATGCCGGTGGGATTCGTCTCGGCGGCGGAGTCCAAGGACCTGATGGCGTTGGAAAACGCGGTGCCGTGGATGGTGATTCGCGGCCGCAAGGGCGGCTCGACGCTGGTGGTGGCAGCGATTCATGCCCTGCTGGGTCTGGCCGAGGCGCAAGAAGTGCTGCAGAAAGCGTCTGCATGATGGAAAAAAACGCGCCACGCGGCACCCGCACCGGGTTCACCACCGGCGCGTGTTCGGCTGCGGCGGCGCGTGCAGCCACGCTGGGGCTGGTGACCGGGCAGGTACCCGACCGCATTGAATGCCTGCTGCCCAATGGCGACCTGGTAACTTTTGACGTGCTGGAGGGCGCGGTCAATGGGGACACGGCGCATGCCATGGTCATCAAGGATGCCGGCGACGACCCGGACTGCACCGACAAGGCGCACCTCACGGCTGACGTGGCGCTGCGCCGCGACCTGCCCGGCCAAGTGGTGCTGACTGGCGGGTTTGGCGTGGGCACGGTGACCATGCCTGGCCTGGGCCTGGCGGTGGGAGGCCCGGCTATCAATCCGGTGCCGCGCCGCAACATCACGGCCAATGTGCAGGCTGCAGCAGGGGAACTGCTGGAAGAAACAGGCTTTGAAGTCTGCATTTCCGTGCCGCAAGGCCTGGAGATGGCCAAAAAAACCCTGAACGCGCGGCTTGGCATTCTGGGCGGCATTTCCATTCTGGGCACCTCGGGCATCGTCAAGCCGTACTCGACAGCGGCCTACCGCGCCAGCGTGGTGCAGGGCGTACAGGTGGCGGGCACGCTGGGCCATGGCGTGGTGGTGCTGACCACTGGCGGGCGCACCGAGAAGTTCGTGATGGCCGAGATGCCGCACCTGCCCGAACCAGCTTTTGTGCAGATGGGTGACTTTTTGCGCTACGCCATGAGCGCGGCGGTGAAAGCCGGTTTGAAGCAGGTGGTGATTGGCGGCATGGTCGGCAAGCTGACAAAAATAGCGCAGGGCGAAACCATCACCCACGCCGGACGGGCCGAGGTTGATACCGGCCTGCTCGCCGACATTGCGGCCAGCCTGGGCGCCGAGCCCGACGTGTGCGAGGCAATTCGCGGCAACGAAACTGCGCGCTATGCAGGCGAGCGCATGGACGCGCTCGGCCTGGGCGCTGCTTTTCACAAGGCTTTGGCCCAGCGCGTGATCCAGACCCTGCAAGCGCGCTACCCCGATAAATTTGATTTGAAAGTGCTGGTCTGCGACTTTGACGGTCGCAAGATAGCGGAGGCCCCTTGAATTTACAAACAACCCATCTGATTGAAAAATGCCGGATCATCGGCGTGCTGGACGACGGCGTCGCCAGCCTGGGGCGTACCGCGCTGACGCACCTGGCGCAAGCGCAACTGGTGATTGGCGGTACGCGCGCGCTGCAGCTGTTGGCCGGGCAGATGGATCCGGCCGCCCTGCAGCGAGACCTGACAGGCGCGCTGTCGCAGGTTCCCGAGTGGATCCGTACCGCCCAAAGCGAACACCAGCGCGTGGTGGTGCTGGCCACGGGCGACCCGCTGTGCCACGGCATTGCCGCCTACCTGGCGTCGCGCCTGTGCATCGAGGCGATTGAGGTAATGCCCAATGTCTCGACGCTGCAACTGGCCTGCGCCCGGCTGGGCCTGCCATGGCAGGACATGAAGTTTTCATCGGTGCACAGCAAGGATGCAGGCGACTGGTTAGAGGGGTCAGAGCCAAGCCACGGCCTGTATGCGCTGCTGCGCGATATTCGCCAGAACGATCGCCTGGCCATCTTGACCAGTCCCACCAACACGCCAGACCGGATAGCCCGCATGCTGGTCACCGAAGGCCTGGCCGATGATTTCGAGATGGCGGTGGCCGAACGCCTGTGCCAGCCCGAGGAGCGGATTGTCAGCGGCATGCGCATCAGCGCTGCTGCGCAGATGCCGTTTGCTGATCCCAACGTGGTGCTGCTCTGGCGCACGTCTTTACGCCCCGAACCTGTTCTGCTCGGCCTGCCCGATGCCCGCTACCAGCAGCGCTACCCCGAAAAAGGTCTGCTCACCAAGCAAGAAGTGCGCGCGGTGTCGCTGGCTCGCATGCAATTGCGCGCCAGCAGCGTGGTGTGGGACATTGGCGCGGGTTCGGGCTCTGTGGGGCTGGAGGCAGCGCGGCTGTGCAGCCAGGGCCATGTCTACGCGATAGAGAAAAATATCGACGACGGCGTCAATGTGCGCGACAACCGCCGGGCGCTGGGCGTCAGCAACCACACGCTGGTGCATGGCAAGGCACCCGACGGCCTGCAGCACTGGCCCGACCCGGACGCCGTGTTCATTGGCGGCTCGGGTGGCGAACTGGCCGCGCTGATCAGCCTGATATTGCAGCGCTTGAGGCCCGAGGGTTGGCTGGTGATGAACTTCGTCACGCTTGAAAACCTGGCCACTGCCGTCGAGACGCTCAAGTCGCTGGGTGTGGCCTGGGACGTGTTGCAGTTGCAGGCCTCCCGCAGCAAGCCGATCTTGCACATGAACCGCATGGCGGCCGAAAACCCGGTGTGGCTGGTGTGCGCGCAAAAAGTCGCCGTGCTCCAAGCCGCCGTGAAAGGGAAAAGCGATGACTGAACGCCACCTTGCTTCCTCGGCGCCAGCCCCGGGCCGCCTGTTCGGCGTGTCTTTAGGCCCCGGCGATCCCGGCCTCATCACCCGCCGCGCCTGGGCCTTGCTGGAGCGCCCTGATGCGGTGTGGACCTACCCGGTGCGCAGCCTGCGCAAGGAAAGCTACGCGCTCGACATTGCACTGCGCGCCGGGCTGGCGCTGCCCGCACAGCACCAGCCGCTGCTGTTTCCCATGACGCACGATGTTGAAAAACTCGCGCGCCACTGGCTCAAGGCCGCCGAGACCGTGAAGGCGCTGCTGGCGACCGGCCGTGACGTGCTCTTTCTGGTTGAAGGCGATGCCTCTACCTATGCCAGCTTTTGCTACCTGGCCCGCGTGCTGCGCGAACTCGATGCCAATGCAAAAATCGACATCGTGCCCGGTGTCACTTCCTTCAACGCGGCCTGCGCACGGCTGCAGATGCCGCTGTCGGAGCAGGACGACACCATCGCCATCGTGCCCGCAGCCTACGGCATTGCAGCGGTTGAAAAAATGCTCGAAGACTTCGACACCCTGGTGCTGATGAAGGTCAAGCCGCTGCTCGACGACCTGATTGACCTGCTGGACCGCCGGGGCCTGCTGGCGCACAGCCGCTTCATTGAAAAAGCCGGTTCCCCGGTGGAGCGAATTGTTCACGACGTGGCTGAACTCAAGGGCACCCAGGTCAATTACCTGTCGCTGCTGCTGGTCAAGAACCCGGGCCGTGCGCGCGGCGACATGCAGCGCGGCTGCCGCAAGAAAACAAGCACTGAAATCGAAGAGGAAACTTTAGGATGAGCATGAACCCCTTGCCCCATAACGACTCCGCCGTGCGCGTCGTGCTGGTCGCCATCACCAAACACGGCGCGCAGCAAACGGCCCAACTGGCGCGCCAGTTGCCGCAGGCGAGCGTCTGCGTGGCTGAAAAATTCGCACCACTCATGGCCGGTTTGCCCAACCTGGTGCGCGCCTACAACGGTGCGTTCCGCGATGAAATCGCCACGCTGTTCACGGAGTTTGACCAGGTTGTTTTCTTTGTCTCGCTGGGTGCGGTGGTGCGGCTGATTGCCCCGCACCTGAAAAGCAAGGACGAAGACCCCGGTGTGCTGGTGGTCGATGACGCGGGGCAGTTCGTGATTCCCGTGCTGTCGGGCCATGTGGGCGGCGCCAACGCCATGGCTGAGCAGGTGGCTGCGTTGCTGGGCGCGACGGCCGTGCTGACCACGGCTTCTGATGTGGGCAAGACCATTCCGGTCGATATTCTGGGCCGTGAGCTGGGCTGGAAGGTCGAAGCGCCCAAGATCAACATCACCCGCGTCTCGGCCCATGTCGTCAACGGCGAGCCGATCGCCGTGGTGCAGGAAGCCGGTAGCCCGAACTGGTGGACCCGGCCCACGCCGCTGCCCGCCACCATTCATCAATTTAAAAAATTTGAAGACGTTGACCTGAACCACTTCAAGGCGGTGCTGTGGATTACCCACGCCGAGGTCACGGCGGAGCGCTGGCAGCAGCTTGACGAGCGCCTGGTGGTGTACCGCCCGCCGCAAGCGCAGGTGGCATGAATCGCCCCTTGTTTCAAATTGCCGTGGGCCTGGGCTGCGACCGCGGCACACCGCTGGCGACGTTGCAGCAAGCGCTGGACGAGGCGCTGGTGCTGGCGGGCGCGCAGCTGGGTGACGTGGTCGCCGCCGCCAGCATCGACCTCAAGGCGGACGAGCCTGGTTTGCTGGCCCTGGCCGCACAGCACGGCTGGACGCTGAATTTTTATACCCCCGCGCAACTGGCCGTCGTGCCCGTGCCCAACCCGTCCGAGACGGTGCGCAAGTACACCGGCAGCCCGTCCGTCAGCGAAGCGGCCGCCTTGCTGGCGGGTTCGGCAACGGCGCAAGCGCTTCCCGCCACGGCGCTACGGGTTGAAAAACATAAACACCGGGGCTCCGACGGGCGAAATGCCACGGTGTCCCTGGCCCTTTGCAGCTTTTCCTCTTTTTGATTTTTTTTGATTTCTAACCCTGAAATGGAGCAACCCATGAACGCCTCTTCCGCCTCTTCCGCCCCTTCCGCCTCTTTCTCACCTTCCCTTGACGCCTTGCCCGCCAGCGCTGTGCGCAGCGCGCTGCTACAGCTCGCCGCTGGTGCGGCCCTGGGGCTGGTCGTGCTGTACGGCGTGGCGTTTGCCGAAAGCCCGCTGGCGCACAACGCCGCGCATGACGTGCGTCACGTCACCGTCAAGCCTTGCCACTGAACCGGGAGTCACCCATGATTTTTCAACGGTTGATCTGGGCCGCGCTGGCGGCCGCCCTGCTGGTTGGCAGTGTCCAGTCCGGTGTGCAGCGGTGGCAGGCTGTGCCAATTATTCAGGCCGCCGAAGTCTATGAGGGGCAGAAGGCCGAGGCGCCGGCAGCACCGCTAGCGGCCATGGCGCATGCCCACGCCGAAGGTGCAGCGCCAGCGCATGAACACGGCACGGCAGAGGAATGGGCGCCGACCGATGGCGCCGAACGCATTTTCTGGACCTGGGTGGCCAACGTCCTGTATGCCTTCAGCATGGCGCTGCTGGTGTTTGCCGTCATGGGCGTCTGCCTGTGGCGCGGCACGGCAATGCGTTCTTTGCCGCTGGGTTTGCTGGTGGCGGCTGCAGGCTGGCTCAGTTTCCATTTCTTGCCCTCGCTCGGCTTGCATGCCGAGATTCCCGGCATGGACGCAGCCCGCCTGGGCTCGCGCCAGGGCTGGTGGGTGCTGGCGGCAGGCAGCGCAGCGCTGGCGTGTGTTTCGCTGGCCGGCCTGCGGGGTCCATCGCGTTGGGCGGCAGCGGCAGCGTGGCTGGCCTTGCCTTTTGTCGTGGGTGCGCCGCACATCAGCGCTGACCCGCTGGCCGGTTTTAGCGGCGAGGCACAGGCGCAATTGCGCGAACTCGGCACGCAGTTCATCTGGGCCACCACCTGGCTGTCGCTGTCTTTCTGGGTGTCGATGGGGCTGGTGTGCGGCGCGGCGTTCCAGCGCTGGCTGCGTCCGGTGATGGCGGCAACGTTTGAACGCGCCAGGCCGCTGGCATCCGCCGGCAAGGCGGTGAACCCATGACTCGCCCGCACGGAAAAATCATGCTGGTGGGCATTGGCCCCGGCAGCCACGACCACATGACGCACCGCGCGCGCGCGGCCATTGCCGAGTCGGATGTGGTGGTGGGTTATGTCACCTACATCAAGCTGGTGGCTGATTTGCTCGAAGGCAAAGAGGTTATCCGCAAGGGCATGACCGAAGAGCTGGACCGCGCGGTGCATGCGCTGGCCAGCGCCCGCGAAGGCAAAAAGGTGGCGCTGATCTCCTCTGGCGATGCCGGCGTGTACGGCATGGCCGGGCCCACCTACGAGGTGCTGTTTCAGGCCGGCTGGACGCCCGAATCCGACGTGGAGGTCGAAGTCGTGCCGGGCGCGTCGGCCATCAACGCCTGCGCGGCGCTGGTGGGTGCGCCCCTGACGCACGACTTTTGCTCGATTTCCTTGTCTGACCTGCTTACGCCCTGGCCGGTGATTGCCCGCCGCCTGGACGCGGTGGCGGCTGCCGACTTTGTGGTGGCCTTGTACAACCCTAAAAGTGGTCGCCGCACCCAGCAAATTGTGGAAGCCCAGCGCCTGTTTCTTCGACACCGCAGGCCAGATACACCGGTGGCGGTGGTGAAGTCAGCGTATCGCCGCCGCGAGCGCATTGAATTCACCACACTTGACAAAATGTCGGACTGCGACATCGGCATGCTGACCACGGTGTTGATCGGCAACAGCAACACCTTTATCCGTCATGGCCTGATGGTGACACCGCGTGGTTATGCCAACAAGTACGAGTTGCATGGTGACGGCAGTACCCGCGAGGGCGAAAGGCCTGGCCGCTCGCTGTCCACAGGCTTGCTGGGCTGGATGGAAAACCTGAAGGCCGACCGTGCCGAGGGCGAGAGCATTGCTGAGCTGGCGCTGCGCCACAAACTGCCTGCGGACTACATCGAGGCCGTGCTGATGACACCGGCAGAGGACGTGGCGGTCAAGGAAGAAGCGGCCAGTACCGAGGAGTCGGAGACATGAACGAGGTGATCAAGCCGAAAATTGGCAGCTACAAACGCCACCTGCTGATCTGCACCGGGACGCGCTGCACGCAGGATGGTGCTTCCCAGGCGCTGTTTGACAGCTTGGGCGACAAGTTCAAGGCCGCCGGCCTGCACGACGGCGAGATGCGCGTCAAGCGCAGCCGCGTGAGCTGCTTTGCCGCCTGCAAGGGCGGGCCGGTGATGTGTGTGCAGCCTGATGGTGTCTGGTACTACAACGTCACCCCGGCCAACATGGACCGCATCATTGAGCAGCATCTGGTTGGTGGCCAGCCTGTGGCCGATCTGGTGTTTCACCAGGGACCGGATGGCTGCGATGCAAGCTGAGACCCTGCAGCCGTCCGGCCAGGGGTTTGTCTCCATCGTAGGTGCCGGGCCCGGCCCGGTCGATCTGATGACCTTGCGGGCGCGTGACCGGCTCCAGCGTGCCGAAGTGGTGATGTATGACCGCCTGATCACGCCCGAGGTGCTGGCCTTGATCCCCGAGGCGGCAGAGCGTGTGTATGTGGGCAAGGCCCTGGGGTATCACTCCGTGCCGCAAACCGGCATTCATGCGCTGCTGGTTCAGCATGCACGCATGGGGCGGCGAGTCGTTCGGCTCAAGGGCGGGGACCCGTATGTGTTCGGGCGCGGCGGCGAAGAGGTGCAGGCCTTGCAGGCGGAAGGCATTGCCTTTGAGGTGGTACCGGGCGTGACTGCGGCCAGCGCGTGTTCGGCGGCGGCGGGCATTCCCTTGACCCACCGCGACCTGGCCGCCAGCTGTGTTTTCTTGCCCGGTCACCTGGCCGACGACAACGCGACGCACGACTGGGCAGCCTTGGCAAAATCCGGGCAAACGCGTGTTTTTTACATGGGCCTGCAGCGACTGCCACAAATAGCCCACCAGTTGATCGCACACGGCCTGGCACCCGATACCCCTGCAGCCATCGTGCGCGATGGCGCGCGCGCCACCCAGACCGTGATGGCCACCGGCTTGCGCGACCTCGTCGCGCGTGCGCTAGGGTATGGTCCCCAGCCCGGCTTGCTTATCATTGGCGAGACGGTACAACTCAGCCCTGATTTCCACCCTCCTGCACAGTGAGCCCCATGCAAATAGAAACCCCACCGTCAGACAAGCCCTATGAAAAACCCGAGGGCGAACGGCGCGGCCTGCTGATCGTCAACACCGGCGACGGCAAGGGCAAAAGCACCGCCGCCTTTGGCCTGGCGCTGCGCGCCCACGGCCGCCACCATGTGCATGGCAAGACCGTCAAGATTTTCCAGTTCATGAAAGTGCCCAGCGCGCGCTTTGGCGAACACCGCATGTTCGAGCAGCTGGGCATTCCGATCGAAGGGCTGGGCGACGGCTTCAGCTGGAAGAGCCAGGACCTGGAGCATTCCGCCCAGCTGGCGCGCAACGGCTGGGAAAAAGCCAAGGCCGACATCCTGAGCGGCGAAAACTTCATGGTGGTGCTCGACGAAATGACCTATCCGCTGATCTACGGCTGGATGCCACTCGACGACGTGCTGCAGACGCTGCAAAACCGCCCGAAAGACGTGCATGTGGTCATCACCGGCCGCCGCTGCCCGCCCGAGATCATCGCGCTGGCCGACACCGTGACCGAAATGACCAAGGTCAAACATGCGTTCAACGCCGGCATTCCGGCCCAGCGCGGCATTGAAGACTGATGCCGTGAGTCTGCCTGCGCAAGACCATGCCTTCAGCCTGCCCGAGCGGCAGGCGGTGTACCGCGCCATTCACGCGCGGCGCGACATGCGCCACTTCAGCGGCGGCACGGTCGCCGACGACCTGCTGCAGCGCCTGCTGTCGGCCGCGCACCATGCGCCCAGTGTCGGTTTCATGCAGCCGTGGCGCTTTATCCGGGTGCGCAGCCAGCCGCTGCGTGAAAGCATGCATGCGCTGGTCGAGCAGGAGCGCGTGCTGACCGCGCAGGCGCTGGGCGAGCGCGAAGATGAATTCATGACGCTGAAAGTGCAGGGCGTGCTCGACGCCGCCGAACTGCTGGTGGTGGCCTTGCCGCCGGGGCGCGAAGCGCATGTGTTTGGCCGCCGCACCCTGCCCGAGATGGACCTGGCGTCCGCCGCCTGCGCCATTCAAAACCTCTGGCTGGCCGCCCGTGCCGAGGGGCTGGGTATGGGCTGGGTGTCGATTTTTTGCCCGGTCAAGCTGGCCGAGCTGCTGAAGATGCCCGAAGGCAGCAGGCTCATCGCCATGTTGTGCCTCGGCCCGGTCCATGCCTTTTACGACCAGCCCATGCTGCAGGCCGAAAAGTGGGCGCGCCGTGCCGCGCTGGGCGACATGGTGTTTGACGACGTGTGGGGCCAGCCCGGCGGCCCTTTTGCCGCATCTTCGCCTGATCCAGGTTCATCCGATAGCCGATAGCCGATAGCCGATAGCAGATAGCCGATAGCGAAAGTTAACACCATGCCTTTTGAAAATGCCCTGTTCCAGCTGGCCCAGCTGTTCCTCTGGCCGGTGACCCTGCTGGTGTTTGCCGTGTTTGCCTATGCCGTGATGAGCCTGGGCGCTTTCACCGTGGAATGGACACGCCGCCGCAAACAGCCTGGCCGGGTGCTGGTGCTGAACCGCGTCAGCGGCCGCTCGGCCGAAGCGCTGGAGCTGGCGGTGCTCAAGGAGCTGGAAGGCCTGCGCCTGTGCAGCCGCGTTGCGCCCATGCTGGGTCTGGTCGCCACCATGATTCCCATGGGGCCGGCGCTGGTGGCAGTGGCGTCGGGCCAGTCGCAGGGTGTGGCGCAAAGCCTGGCACCTGCGTTTGCTGCGGTCATCGTTGCGCTGGTGGCCGCGTCCATCACCTTCGTGGTGTACAGCGTGCGCCGGCGCTGGCTGCTGGCGGAAATGCTGGTGGTGCTGGACGGGCAGGTGGCATGAACCCGCCCGGCAAACCCGCCGCTGCCAGGCCGCGCCTGCGCATCCTGGACGAGGACGACGACGACCCGGTGCTTTCGACCATCAACCTGATCGACGTGTTCCTGGTGGTGATCGGCATGCTCTTGATCGCCGTCATCAACAACCCGATGAACCTGTTCGCCAACGACAAGCTGACCATCATCCGCAATGAAGGCAAGCCCGACATGGAAATCATCACCAGGGAGGGCAACAAGGTGACCCGGTTCAAGGCCAGCGGCGCCTCGGGCGAGGGTGACGGCGAAAAAGCCGGCACGGCCTACCGCATGAAGGACGGCAGCATGGTCTATGTGCCCGCCGGCGCCCAAGAATGAGCAGTGTCTGGAAGCGTTGCTGCTGCCAGATTGCCGCCGTTGTGCTTGGCCTGGCGATCGTCCCGGCACGGGCACAGGCAACGGCGGACGAGCCTGCCGGCCAGCGCGTCGTGTTGCTGAGCACCTACCTGGTGTCGCCCGCCCGACTGGCCGGGCTGGCGGAAGCGGCCAGGCAGGCGGGCCTGCCGCTGCAGATCGTGTCTGCCGCGGCCGATACGCCCGACACCCTGCGTCAGGCCCTGCACGGTGCCCCGCTGCTGGTGATTGATGCGCCGCACAGCAGCGTGGCAAGCAGCGCGGCCGCCCGCTTCGGCGAGGCGGCGAACCAAAGCGGCACGCCGTATGTCCTGGTGGGCGAGTTCGGCAGCGTGGCCAAAAATCAGCCACAGGCCGCCGCGCCGCTGCTGGCGCAGCAGGGCGTGAGCGCGGCCTGGGCGCAACGGTTGCGCGAATACTGGCGATTCGGCGGTGCACAGAACATGCGCCTGGCCATGGCGGCCCTCAAGACCGGTGCCGGGCAGGGCGACGCTGCGCTGGCGGCGCTGCCCCCGGCCGTGCAGCTGCCGCTGGCCGGTTTTTACCATCCGGCATGGCCGCGCATCGAAAACGAGGCCAGCGCCCTGGACAATTTGCCGGACGGCCCGGTTTTTAAGCAAAAAATGCCTTTAACGCACGACACATATGCGCAAGCAGCTATTAAAACAGTAGCAATAGCGGTCAATAGTGCGGTTTTCACTTCGGACGATACCGCGTGGCTCGATACGCTGATTGCCGCGCTGGCGCAGCGCGGGCTGCGCGCCTACGCCTTTTACGGGCCCCGCCAGCAGACGGACCTGTTTTTCCAGGCAACCCATGTGACAACGCCCGCCGGGCCCCGGCGCGTCGCCGATGTCATCATCAATTCGGCGCTGGTGTTCAACCCCGGCGCGCGCAAGGCCGAGCTGGAGCGTATCGGCGTGCCTGTTTTGCAGACCATGCCCGCGCTTGCCATGGACGCCAGTCAGTGGACGGCCAGCAAAGACGGCCTTGCGCTGACCGACGTGGCTTACTACTACACGCCCGGCGAACTGGCGGGCATGGTCGATGCCCTCCTGATCACCGCACGCGACGCCAGGACCGGCGCGCTGCAACCGATTCCCGCGCAGATTGATGCGCTGGCCGACAAGGCCGCCGCGCTGGCCCGCCTGCAGCAGACGCCCCCGGCCCGGCGCCGCGTCGCCCTGATGGTCTACAACTACCCGCAGGGCGAAGGCAACTTTGGCGCGTCGTTTTTGAATGTGCCGAAAAGCCTGCACAACATGCTGGCCGCCATGCAGGCCGCCGGCTACCAGGTCGATGCGCCCGATGCCGGGCAGATCACGCCGCAGGTGCAGGCCACGCTGGCCGCGTTCTACAAGCCCGAAACCCTGGCCGGCCTGCCCGCGCAGGGGCTGGCCGCCGCCTTTCCGCTGCGCCTTTACCTGACCTGGTTTCGCGCCTTGCCGCCTGAAACCCAGGCGCGCATCGAAACCTACTGGGGTCCGCCCGAACAAGCCCTGATGCTGCGGCCGCAGACGCGGGCCGACGGGCAGACTGAGCCCGCCTTCATCATTCCCCGCGTGCAGCTGGGCCATGCGGTGGTCATGCCTCAGCCACTGCGCCACGAAGTTACCGCCGGTACTGCCGCCGAACTGCGAAAAAAGCGCATTGGTCACCGCTCCGCTGTGCCACTGAGCCACAACTACCTGGCCACCTATCTCTGGCTGCGCACCGAGCTGCAGGCCGATGCGGTGGTGCATGTGGGCACGCACGGCACGCTCGAATGGGCGCCGGGCAAGGAGCGCGGCCTGTCGGTGCAGGACGATCCGCTGCTGGCGCTGGGCGACCTGCCCAACATCTACCCCTACATCATGGACAACCTGGGCGAGGCGCTGACGGCCAAACGGCGCGGCCGTGCGGTGCTGGTCAGCCATTCCACGCCGATGTTTTCTCCGGCGGGCTTTCGACCCGGCGTGCACGCAATGCACACCCTGATGCACGACTGGGAAACCGTCGCGCCCGGCCCGGTCAGGCAGGAGGTGGAGGCGCGCCTGACCGCACAATTCGTCGAAAACCAGTTCCATCGCGACATCGGCTGGAGCCGGGAAAAAATCCTCGCCGACTTCAGCAGTTTCATGGAACTGCTGCACCCCTACCTCGACGAGATTGCCCAGACCGCGCAGCCGCTGGGCCTGGCCGCATTCGGTGAAGTGCCCAATGCCGAGCGCCGCTTCGGCACCGTGATGCAGACGCTGCGCAAGCCGCTGATCGATGCGTTGGGTGAAGACATCGACGAGGTGTTTTTGCTGGACGCCAAAGCCATCATCCATTCGCGTCCGGCGCGCTGGCTGCAGCTGGCGCTGCAAGACCCGCAGGCGGCCAGCACGCGCGACCTGCGGGTGCAGGATGCGGCCAACGCCGTGAAGGCCGGCACCCACGATTCGGTGCCCAACCGCGCCCAGGCCAAGGTTCTGGAGCCCGAAGTCCTGCTGGCGCTGGCCCTGCGTGCCCGGCAACTGGATGCGGCGCTGGCCGGCAATGAAGAGATCAGCGGCTTTCTGGCGGCGCTCGATGGCCGGCATGTCAAGGCCAGCTACGGCGGCGACCCGGTGCGCAACCCCGACAGCCTGCCCACCGGCCGCAACCTCTACGGCTTCGACCCCAGCCGCGTGCCCACCCGCCAGGCCTGGGACACGGGCGTGGCCGCCTTTGACGCCTGGATGAAGCAGCACCGTCAAGCACACAGTGACCGCTGGCCCGAGAAGATCGCCTTCATTCTGTGGGCCGGCGAAACCATGCGCCACCAGGGCGTGATGGAGTCGCAGGCGCTGTACGCGCTGGGCGTCAGGCCGCGCTGGGACGACGCCGGCCGCGTCACCGGTCTGGAGGTGCTGCCAGTTGCCGAACTCAAGCGCCCGAGGCTCGATGTGCTGGTCAGCGTCACCGGCTCCTACCGCGACCAGTTCCCGGTGGTGATGCGCTGGATCGACGAGGCCGTGCGCCAGGTCGCCCAGCTCAAGGAAGCTGATAACGGAGTGGCGCGCCACACGCAACAGCTTGCCGGCGCCTTTGCGGCGGCGGGGGCTACGGCAGAGCAGGCCCGGCAATGGGCCACGGCACGGGTGTTTTCCAACGAGCAGGGCAGCTACAGCACCGGCCTGAGCGAAGCCGCCCAGGCCACCGACACCTGGAAAACCGCTGGCAAGGGCGGCGGCGATGCCGACATGGCCCAGCTCTACATGGACCGCATGGGCCATGCCTACGGCGAAGGACTGGAGGGCGCCGGGCGGCACAAGGCTTTCGCCAAGGCCTATGCCCGCAACCTGGCGCAGGTCGATGCCGCCTTGCTGTCACGCACTTCCAACACCTATGGCGTGCTGAGCAGCGACGATCCGTTCCAGTACCTGGGCGGCATGGCGCAGGCGGTGCGCCAGCTCACCGGCAAAGACCCGGCGCTGTATGTGCAAAATCTGCGCGACACCACCGACGTGGTGACCGACAGCGCCGCCAGCGCCATCGCCAAGGAAATGCAGACGCGTTACCTGCATCCCCAGTGGATCAGCGCGCAAAAGGCCGAAGGCTACAGCGGCAGCCTGCAGGTGTTGAAAACCGCGCAGTTTCTGTGGGGCTGGCAGGTCACCGCGCCGCAGGCCGTGCGCCAGGACCACTGGCAGTCGCTGCACAACGTCTATGTGCGCGACCAGTACCGGCTGGGCACCCGCGAATGGCTCGAAGGCAGCAACCGCGCCGCCTTTGCGCAGACGCTGGAGCGCATGCTCGACGCGATTCGGCTGAACTACTGGCAGCCCGATGCCGATACCCGGCAAGAACTGGTGCAGGCCTACAACGAAGCACGCCAGGCCAGTGGCCTGCGCGAAAGCAATGCGGCGGTGCAGCGTTTTGCGGCGGATGCGGCCCTGGCGCCGGGGGCATCCCGGCCGGTGCCGGTGCAGGACCATGCGGCGGCCCCGCGCCTGGTGCAGGCAACAGCGCCCGGCCGACCGGCCGCCCTTGAAGCCACCGCCGCGCTGCCTGCGCCGGATGACCTTGCGCCCAGGCCGGTGCGCGGCCTGAAGCTGCTGGAACAGTTGCCCGAAGCCAAGCCGCCCGAGTCGGTGGTGACCGCCCTGGCTTCACTCTGGGCCATCGGTTTGCTGTTGGCCCTGGGCGCATGGCGGCAGTCGCGCCGCTGGCGGCCTGTGCCGGTGGCTGGGTGGGCGCCGCACGCTGAGCGTCTGTCCCGGCCAGAAATCGCCTGACATGTCGATGGTCTGGTCCAGCCTTCATGCCTTGCCGGGACCTGTCGGGCCCGCCGCCTGCCTGGCGCTGGTGTTGCTGCTGGCGTTGTGGATAGACCGCCGCTGGGGCGAGCCACCCATCGCGGTTCATCCGGTGGTCTGGATCGGGCATTACCTCCAGGTTTGCGGCCGCGTCAGCGTGACTTGCCCGCCTGCGCTGGCGTTTGTGCTCGGCGCGCTGGCCTGGATGGTGGGGGCCGTCGCCGTCGGCGTACTGGCCTGGGGTCTGCAGGCGCTGGCCTTCCGGCAGCTGGCCCGCTTCATCACGCAACCGGCGCTGGAAACCGGGCTGGCTGCCGCCGCACTGGTCGCCGCGATGGCCTGGCTCACCAAGTCCATGCTGTCCTGGCGCATGCTGCGCGATGAAGCCGGTGCGGTGGAAGCGGCCCTGCAACAGTCGCTGGCCGCCGGGCGTGAACGCCTGTCCTGGCTGGTCAGTCGCGACACCGCACAGCTGACGGCGGTGCAGGTGCGCGAAAGCGTCATCGAAACGCTGTCTGAAAACCTCAACGACTCGGTGGTGGCGCCGATTTTCTGGTTTGTCCTGTTCGGCCTGCCGGGCGCAGCCGTCTACCGTTTTGTCAACACCGCCGATGCCATGTGGGGCTACCGGGGCAGCTACAAAGGCCAGTACTGGGAATGGGCCGGCAAATGGGCGGCGCGTGCCGACGATGTGCTGTCGTGGCTGCCGGCGCGGCTGACGGGCTGGCTGCTGATGGGCGTCACAGGCAACTTCTGGCCGGGCGCACTGCGGCGCGAAGCGGCAAAAACCCCCTCGCCCAACAGCGGCTGGCCGATGGCGGCCATGGCGCTGGCGCTGGGGGTCAGCGTGAGCAAGCCCGGCGTGTACACCCTGAACGCCACAGGGTGCGCGCCGCAGGCCGGGGAGGTGCGGCTGGCCCAAAAATATGCATCAAAAGTGGTCTTTGCGCAGGCTGCGTTTGCACTTGCAGCTATTATTTTTATAGCATTTAAATGGCCATGACAAGCGTCATGCCATCGCAGCCACCGCGCATGCATGGCGGACCTGACCACCTTGGCGCGGCGCTGCATGACTTTTCAACCAACAGCAACGCCTGCGCGCCGTGTCCTGCGGCACAAGCGGCTGTCCGGCACGCCGATGCCAGCCAGTACCCTGACGCCAGCTACACCGCCTTGCGCCGGCAACTGGCCGATTTTCACGGGGTCGATGCGCGGCGCGTGGTGCTGGCGGCCAGCGCCAGCGAATTCATCTTTCGCATCACGGCCCTGACAGCGCAAACAGCCGGGCAGGGCGGCGCCGTCTGGCTGCCGCCGCACAGCTACGGCGACTATGCGCAGGCCGCCCGCGCGCACCGGCTGGCCATTGCCGCCGAACCGGCCGCCGCGCAACTCCTCTGGGCCTGCGAGCCGTCCAGCCCATTGGGGCTTGCGCAGGCGGGGCTGGAGAAACTGGCCCCCACGCTTGTCGCTTCGCGTACTTTGCGGCCCCCCGGGGGGACTGAACTTGCGCGGGGCGGCCCTTCGCGGTGTTCGTTGGCCGGCACCGACGCTGTGTGTGTGCTGGACCGTGCCTATGAGCCCTTGCGACTCAGTGGCGCGCCCACCTTGAGCACGGTGCAACTGCAAAGCGTCTGGCAACTCTGGACACCGAACAAGGCGCTGGGCCTGACCGGCGTGCGCGCCGCGTATGCGATTGCGCCGGTGGACGCCGAAGACTCCGTTGTGGCGCTCGACCAGCTCAGCCCGTCGTGGCCAGTGGGCGCGCATGGCGTGGCGCTGCTGCAAGCCTGGAGCCGCCCCGATGTGCAAGCCTGGCTGGCCGACAGCCTGGTCACGCTGCGTGGCTGGAAAACCCGGCAAATCGATGTGTGCGAGTCCCTGGGCTGGGTTTGCCTGCCCAGCGATGCCAATTTTTTCTGTGCGACGCCGGCATTGCCGAAAGGCCTCCCCCTGGCGTCGGCACTGTCGCTTTTGCGACAGCAGGGCATCAAATTGCGCGACACCGCCTCCTTCGGCCTGAGCGGCCATGTGCGTGTCAGTGTGCAGCCGCCGGCAGTGCAGGATGCGCTGAAAATGGCGTGGACAACCCTGAATGCCATCGCAAACTGAACAACAAAGGCCTGCATGACCCCCGATCAATCGCCCTTGGCCAAATGTGTCATGGTTTTAGGCACCACCAGCGGCGCCGGCAAAAGCTGGCTGACCACCGCGCTGTGCCGTTATTACGCCCGCCAGGGCCTGAGGGTTGCGCCCTACAAGGCGCAGAACATGAGCAACAACGCCCGTGTCGTGGCAGGCGGCGAGATCGGCAGCGCCCAGTATTTCCAGGCGCTGGCGGCACACGCCACGCCCGAGGTGCGCATGAACCCGCTGCTGCTCAAGCCTGAAAAAGACACGCAAAGCCAGGTCGTGCTGATGGGCCAGGTCAACGCCGAACTCTCGCGCATGGAATGGCGCGGGCGCAGCCTCTCGGTCTGGCCGGTGGTGGCGCAGGCGCTGGACGAGTTGATGGCGGAAAACGATGTGGTGGTGATCGAGGGCGCGGGCTCGCCGGCCGAGATCAACCTCAAGTCGTGTGACATCGTGAACATGCGCGTCGCGCTGCATGCGAATGCGGCCTGCCTCTTGGTTACTGACATTGACCGGGGCGGGGCGTTTGCCCATTTGTACGGCACCTGGGCCATGCTGGATGAAGCCGAGCGAAAGCTGATCAAGGGCTTTGTGCTGAACAAGTTCCGGGGCGACGCCAGCCTGCTCGCGCCCGGCCCGCAGATGTTGCAGAACCTGACCGGCGTGCCCACGGTTGCCACACTGCCGATGTGGTGGCAGCATGGCCTGCCCGAGGAAGACGGAATTTTTGACGACCGCAGTACAGCCGCAGGCCAGGTGACGCGAACCGTCGCGGTGATTGCCTACCCGCGCATCAGCAACCTCGACGAATTCCAGCCGCTGAAAAACGTGCCGGGCGTGCGCCTGAAATGGGTGCGCAGCCCGGCCCAACTGATCGATGCCGACTGGGTCGTCCTGCCCGGCTCCAAGGCCACCAGTGCCGATTTGGCCTGGCTGCGCGCACAGGGGCTGGACCAGGCGATTGCCGCGCATGCCGGGCAGGGCGGCGCAGTGCTGGGTATTTGCGGTGGCCTGCAGATGCTGGGCGAAGCGCTGATTGACCCGCACGGCATCGATGGCAACGGCCCCGGCCTGGGCCTGTTGCCGGTCGTCACGGTGTTTGACGAAAACAAGACCGTGCGGCACCGGCAGACCGTGTTCGCCAGCGTAGGTGGCCCGTGGGCCGGCTTGTCAGGCGTTGAAGTGCAGGGCTACGAAATCCACCATGGCCAGACCGCACCGCATCCGGCCATGGCTGCCGCAGGCGACATGGCCAGTCCGGTCATGCCAGACGGCCTGGCGTGGCAAAACGGCGCCGGCAATGTGCTGGGTTTGTACCTTCACGGGCTGTTTGAAGACCCGCGCGTGCTGCAGGCCCTGTTTGGCGCTGCCGTGCCGACGCTCGATGTCGTGTTCGAGGGGCTGGCCGACTACATCGACAGGCATTTCGAGCCTGGCGTTTTGCAGTCATTGATCACGACGCACTGAAGCCGTCAGGCTGCGCCGAAAAACAAAGTTGACTGTGCGGCTTTTTCTTTTTCCGTAGCCAGGCGTGCGTGAATCAAAGGCCGCCGCAAGCTTGCCAAAGCGTGTAGCTCAAAAGCGACGCATTTTCCCCGATAGGACTTGTCCGTTTCATCCTACAAATGGCTTGGTTGATATCAACGAGTCTGGCTGAGGAATATTCCATCAACCCATCAGGAGACGACATGCCAAGTTTTGCCAGAAAAAATAATCTCTGCTCAATGGCAGTAGCAGGCGCCGTAGCGCTCATGGTTGCGGTTCCAGCCTATGCCTCCAGCCACCGGGAAGCGCCCTTCATATCCGGTCAGTCCAAGCTGGACGGCACCGATCTGTACATGTTTCGAAGCTATGAGCCGGGCCGAGAGGCATATGTCACGCTGATTGCCAACTACATTCCTTTCCAGGATCCGCAAGGCGGGCCAAATTTTTACCAGTTTGACCAGAACGGGTTGTATGAAATCCATGTCGACAACGTGGGCGATGCGAAAGAGCACCTGACGTTCCAGTTCCGTTTCAAGAGCGATACCAAGAAACAGACGCTCAAAGTGGGGGGCAAGGATGTGAGGATCCCGCTGATCAACTCGGGCACCATCAGCGCGGTCAACGATGCCAAACTCAATGTCCGTGAAACCTACACCATCGACATGGTCAAGGAAGACCGCCGCCGCGGAACCAGGACACGCCTGACCAATGCAGCGGGCGGTGCAACCGAATTCGACAAGCCGGTGGACAACATCGGCGACAAGACATTTGGCAGCGCCACGGGCTACGAAGCCTATGCCAACAAGCATATTTACAGCGTGGCCATCCCGGGCTGCGCCAGCCCTGCGAAAGTATTTGTCGGCCAGCGCAAGGAGCCGTTTTATATCGCAGTGGGCAAGATTTTTGACTTGTTCAACTTGAACCCGCTCGGGCCAGAGGTCAATGGCAACAAGAATGACCTTGAAAACAAGAACGTCACCTCGATTGCGATGGAAGTGCCCATCGCCTGCCTGGCCACAGCCGGTGAACCCGTCATCGGTGCGTACACGACGGCCAGCGTGCGACAGGGGCGCCTGATCAATCCGTCGCCAAAAGGGTACAACCGGGCCAGTGTGGAAGGCGGCCCGTGGGCGCAGGTCTCGCGCGTAGGGATGCCACTGGTCAATGAGGTAGTGATCGGGATCGAGGACAAGGACCGCTTCAATTCATCAAAACCATCAGGCGATGCCCAGTTTCTCGACTACGTGACCAATCCGACTTTGCCAGCCCTGGTGCAGACCTTGTTCCCGACCGCGCCAGCGCCAACCAATTTTCCGAGGACCGATCTGGTGACGGTATTTTTGAAAGGGCTAGAAGGCTTGAATCAACCTAAAAACGTGGTTCCCTCGGAAATGCTGCGTCTGAACACCACGACGCCCGTGGCAGTTGCGGCAGCCCAAAATCCGCTGGGTGTGGCTGCTGGCGACAAGGCCGGCTTTCCGAACGGACGCCGTCCTGGCGACGATGTGACCGACTTGTCTTTGCGGGTCGCCATGGGTGCGCTTTGCACGCTGACAGGTGCTGCCGATACCTTGAAAGTAGGCTGCAAACCATCTGATGCACCGGCGGGCGGTGCGGCCCTGACGGATGGCGTTCGCAAGACCGCGGCCGATTTCAAAACCACCTTTCCCTACCTCAACACGCCGCTTCCAGGCAACTTCAACAATTAAGGAGAAAAATAATGACGCATGGAATTTTATTCAGGGGCGGCGCTTTGACGCTTCTGGCCATTGCGCTGACTGCCTGCGGCAGCAGTGACGGTTCAGACAATGATGTGCCGCAACCTTTGGCCGACAGCTTCATGGCGTTGGTCACGGCGGTGGTTGCCACCAGTTCCGATGAAGCCGACCCGAGGGAGACGGACTCGATCACAGCCACTTCCCCACAAGACACCGATCCTGTGGCAGTGGATGGCTAGGCGCTTGGACGGCAGAAGGTGTGCAGGGCGAAAAGTGGCCCTGCCGAGGACAGCTTTTGCCAAATTTTCAGGCCAATAGCCTGCTACTGGACAAAAAGGCGCTGAAAAATGACCGGTGCGGTCAGTTTGCAGCGCACGTCCTTTCTGCCGCTCAGGCGCTTGGGGCTGGCAAATGCGGCTCCAAGCGTTCACGGGAAGGTCGGGTTGTAGCTTCTGAACGCAGACGCGCCATCAATGCCATTCGGAACAACCCATCAGCCCTCAGAAGGGCTTGATTCATCGAGTGGACCGAGTACCGGCATCTCTTGGCGCATGCCGGTATCCCATCTTGCTTCGCCATGTCGGGCACCACCATCAACGCGGCCATTCGATGGTTGGCAAGAAGTGGCCCCGGTTTTTTTGAACAACTTTCTCCTGATTTTCAAGTGGACCCTGCGCAGGTCAAAAATTTCATTCCATGCAGCCTCAGCCAGTTTTGGCAGCAAGTTCAAGCAAGCCTGCTCGGGCGCGACGCGCTCCGGGCTTGCATGCGGCCTGCCCGTGTTGCGCCAGCCCATCAAGTGGGCAATGTCGAGTCTGGCAGCACTCATTGCATTTCTAAAGCATGCCGATATGTCGTTGCTTCGCCTTGCCGTGCAACAGCACTGTCTGGGTCTTCGCGCCTGATCTCGGAATGATTTAGAAATGGAATAAGGTCGATTCAGTGGCTTGGGGCTCAGCAATGCCGCCTTGGCGAGGGCGCACTCAAAAAAACAATTCCCAGCGCGAGCTGGCCTCTCCTGGCATGCAGCAGCGTCAGATCAATGGGTTTTCCCTGTCCAACTGATGCACCAAAAGCGTTGGTGGAATTCTCAAGTAATTGTCGCTATCAGTCGGCAATCTGGTTGGGATGCAGTTCATGCTGGCTGCAAAATCCAGCCATTGTCTTGCCCTCACGCAACCAGCCAAGGCTGTTGGCGCCCGAAATGCTGGCGTATTCGTGCGCCGTGCGCGGCGCGCTGATTTCCTGACCCTCGAAAACGCCTTCATGTCCAGCCGCCTTCGGCCAGAACTTGTGCCCTGGGTTCCCACTTATAGCGCTGATCAATTTTGCCGGGCCACTGCCTTGCACAACGAAATTTCGGGACGGCGACTTGTCCCCGTCGTCTGTGGCTTAGCTTGTGGATAAGAACAGGGACAAGTCCTGAAAGTGGCGCCAGTGCTGGGCTGGCGGGCAGTGCTTAAAAAACAGGCGTATTTGGTTGCCAGTTGAAAAAGATTCGACATGAACGATTTGTCCAGCGCTGGCCGCGTTTATGCTCCTGCTTGCTCGTGGGTGATTTTTAATACTCAAATCGTGGCTTTGCGCATTCCTGCTGTATCTTTGTTGCTATAAATAATGAAGTGTTTGATTTTCAATGAGCAGCCCGACCTTGCCCCACAATCGCCAGCAGTCTGACGCAAATCAGGCAACCATTCCGACAAGAAAGTGACTTGCATGCGTTTCATCCATACCGCCGACCTGCACATCGACAGCCCCTTGCGTGGATTGAGCCGCTATGAAGGCGCGCCGCTGGAGCGGCTGCGTGGCGCGACGCGCCGTGCGCTGGAGCGCCTGGTGGACCTGGCGCTGGATGAGCGGGTCGATTTTGTGCTCATTGCCGGCGATTTGTACGACCGGGACTGGCAGGATTTCCATACCGGCCTGTTCGTGCGCGAACAGATGGTGCGCCTGGGGCGCAAGGGGATTCGTGTGTTCATCGTGCAGGGCAACCACGATGCGCGTGGCGTGATCACCCGGCAGATTCCATGGCCTGACAATGTCAAGGTGTTTTCCAGCCGCACCGCCGAAACCGTGTGCCTGGAGGCCTTGGGCGTGGCCATTCACGGGCACAGCTTTCCGGACCGCGAGGTGCCCGAAGACCTGGTGCCCGGCTACCCTCTGGCCGTGCCGGGCTGTTTCAACATTGGCCTGCTGCACACCAGCCTGACCGGTATTGGCGGACACGACACCTACGCGCCAACGACTTTGCCAGACCTGAAATCCAGAGGCTACGACTACTGGGCACTGGGACACATCCACGCCCGGCAGGTGATTTGCGAACAGCCCCGGGTGGTGTTTCCGGGCAATCTTCAGGGCCGCCACGCCCGTGAAACCGGCCCCAAGGGCTGCGAGCTGGTCACGGTCGAGGGTGCCCGGATGACCGCCCGCTTCATGTCACTGGCCGTGGTTCGCTGGCACCAGATCGTCATCGACTTGCAGCCGGTGAAGACCTTGGACGAACTGCCTTTACGGGTTTCGCACGCGCTGGAGCTTGCGGCATCCGAAGAAGGCGATGTGCTGCATGCCGTCCGGGTGGTGCTGTCTGGTGAAACCCCTCTGCATGCGCTGGAAGCGCGCCAGCCCGGAACGCTGGCCGCAGCCGTGCAGGCCGCTGCACAGGATGTGACCGGCGTGGAGGTCTGGATCGAGCAGGTCAAGCTCGATTTACGCTCGCCCTTGAACCGTTCGAGCGTGGAGCAGGGCGACGACGCCCTGGGCGAACTGGTGCGCTGGGTTGACACGCTGGCAGCCGACCCGACGGGTCTGGAAAGTTTTTGCCGCGACGCGCTGGCCGAAGTGTTGGGCAAGGTGCCTGCTGAAGTGCTCGCGGCCATGGCCCATGAGGCGGCTGATGCCACGACGGACATTCCCCGGCTGGACGATAGCGCGGCGCTGCTGACTCTGTTGAAGGATGCAGAAGCCACGCTGCTGGCGCGACTGACAAGCCAGGAAGTGAATTCATGAAAATCCGGAAACTGTTCCTGACGGCGTTTGGCCCGTTCAGCAACGCCGCACTGGACTTTTCAGGTACGGCCAACCTGCACCTTGTCTATGGTGCCAACGAGGCCGGCAAGTCTTCGGCACTGCGTGCCATGACCGATCTGCGCTATGGCATACCCCCGCGCAGCAAGGATGATTTTGTACATGGCTTCAGGGACATGCTGCTGGCCGGGTGTTTTGAGGATGCGTCAGGCCGAATCGTGGGCCTGGCCCGCCGCAAGGGCAACAAGGATCCGCTGACGAGCGCTGATCCGTCAAGCGGCCTGCCGTTGACGGGCCCTTCAGTTTCCCCCGAGGTGCTGCTGGCGCTGACCGGCGGTGTAGTGCGCGAGCAGTTCGACACCATGTATGGCCTGAACTCGCTGCACTTGCGCAAGGGTGGCCAGATGCTCATCCAGGGCGAAGGGGAACTGGGCGCCGCGCTGTTCGAGGCCAGCACCGGCTCGGCCGGTATCAAGCTGATGCTCCAGACGCTGCAGGCTGATGCAAAAAAATACTTCGTGCCCAAAGGGCAGTTGCCCATCCTCAATGAAGCTGCGCGGCAGCTCGAAGAAGCACGGCAGCGCTACCGGCAGGCCGTGACCAAGCCGGACCAGTGGAAGGTGCTCAAGCGCGTCCATGACGAGGCACAAGCCCAACTTGCGCAGGCAAGGGAACAACTGGCCGGTCAGCGCCGGCAGCTTGAGGGGCTAACCGAATTGCGTGCAGTGGAGCCCTTGCTGCGCGAGCTTGACATGGCTGAAAGCCAGTGGGATGCAATTCAGGGTCATGTGGCCCTGCCAGCCGACGCCCGCGACTGCAGGCTCGCCGCCCTCCAGCACCAGGCGCTGTCGCAAATCGGGCTAAGCGAAGCCGATGAAGCGATTGCCCTCTGCCAGCGTTCTCTGCTGGCGCTGGAGATTGAGCCCTTGCTGCTCAGCCATGCCCCAGCCATCGACCGGCTGGAGGCCGACGTGTCCCTGGTGCGGCGCGAGCGCGATGTCCGGCTCAAGCTGCAGGCCGCAACGGATGATGAAGGCCGACTGCTGATGCTGCGGGCGCTGCAGATGCAGTCCTGCCGTCAGGGGCTTGACAGTCTGGAAGCATTCTTCAGGCAAGCGCCGTCTTCGGCCGACCAGGCCGAGGTGCTGCGCTCGCTGGAAGCGTTTCAGACACTGAACATCGAGTGGCAGCATGTCCAGGCGCGGCAAGCCGTTGACAGTTGCAAGCTGGCGCAACTTCGGCGCGAGGAAATTCCTGAGCCGGCATCTGCTTTGCGGCAGGCCCTGGTGACCGCACTGGAGCAGGCCCGGTCGCTGGGGGATGCGCAGCAGCGGCGGCTAAGCTTGCAGGCTGTGCTGAACACGGAACAGCGCAAGCTGGACGGATCATTGCGCGACATGGGGCTGCAGTTTCCTGCGCAACTGACGCTCACGGGCTGGCTGGCCATTGCCGAAATTGATGCCTGGGAACACAAACGAAACGAACTGCTCAAGCAAGCGGCGCTCAACAAGAACCGAACCGGGCAATTGGAAACCGATCTGGCATTGCAGCACCGCCGCAGCAAGCGCCTGGCTGCCACCGGCGAGGTGGTGACGGCCGACACCTTGCGCTTGGCCAGGGAACTGCGGGATGCAAGCTGGCAGGCCGTACGGGCTGAATACATCAATCCTGCTGCAGAAGCAGTCAAACCTTCAAGTGAAGACACTTTTGGCGACGCACTGCCGCTACGTTTCGAGCAGACGCTGGCCGAGGCCGACCGGCAGGCCGACTTGTTGCGCGAGGGTGCGCAGCGAGCCGCCGAAGTGGCCGAATGCGAACAGCGCATTGCAGAAATGACGCAGACGCTGGTGGTTTTGCGGACCAGGGATGACGAACACACCGACGCACTGGTGTCGCTGGACAGCGGCTGGCAGCAAACCCTGTCGCGCCTGGGGATTTCCGCCGGCACGGCAGCCGGGGCACGAGAGTGGCTGGTGATTCGGCAAACGGCGCTCGACCAGCATGAGCGTCTTGCGCAGGTCACGCTTTCCCATGACCTGTTGGTGCAGCAGATGGCAGCAGCCAGCCAGGGCTTGTCTGGCGCCATGCTGGCTCTGGGTCACACCGTCCCTGAAACACAGCCATCACTCGATGCGCTGGTTGCGCTGGGCAGCGCCGCCGAACGCGAACTGGTGACTGTGCATGCTGCGATGCAGCGTTGGCGAATTGACCTGAACAGCCTGGGGCAGGGCCTTCAGGCTGACCAGCTCCGGGGTGCCGAGCTGACCCGATTGATCAAGAACTCTCGCGCGGCGCTGGACCGGAGTTGCTCTCGCCTGTCCCTGGACAAGGATGCCGAAGCGTCAACCATCAAGGCGCGGCTCGCTGAACTCCAGCACTGGGTCAATGACTACCAGTTGCATGCGGGTCACCAGCAGCAGTTCAAGCAAATGCAGGCGAGCGAGGACGCTGCGGCACAAGGGGCCACCGCTTTGGGCCGGCTTTTGGAGGAGCCTGTATGGGATCACCGGGATGCCTGGGTCGATACGCTTGCCAGGCGGCTCTTGCGTTCACGCGAGGCGGCTGCGGCAAAGGCAACGCTGCAACACAGGGAGGCCGAGGAAACCTTCCGAAGGCAACGCGCACTCTCAGCCGTCGAGGATGCCCGGCATACCCTTGAAGGGCTGGTCAGCGAAGCAGGGGTTCGGCATGCCGACGAATTGCCGGAGGCGGAAATTCGCTCTGGCCAGATGCACGCGCTGCGCATGCGCCTTGAGGGGCTTAAGGACCAGCTCTCGCGGACATCCCGAAAGGACGCTTGCACCCTGCGCCAAGAACTGGCCAGTCTGGACAGCGTGGCCATTGAGCAGGAAAAACAGGTCTGCTCGGCGACGATCCTGGCGCTGGAGACAGATGAAAAGACCGCGATCGAGGCGGAGCAGGCGTCACGTCTTGCATTGGCGCAGATCGACACGTCGGATGAGGCTGCCCAGGCCAAGGAGGAAATGGAAGCCGCCATTGCACGCTACCGCGCCGGCGTGATGCCATGGGCACGGCTCAAGCTGGCCGAAGCGCTACTGGGCGAAGCGCTGCGCCGCCACCGCGAAAAGGCGCAGGGCCCGGTGGTGGCCCTGGCAGGCGACTACTTCCGGCTCATGACAGCAGGTCGTTTTGTACGGCTGGCGGTTGATGCCGACAGCGACACGCCACTGCTGCTCGCCCAGCCTGCACAAGGCAAGGCCATGGAGATTTCAGCCTTGAGCGAAGGAACGGCCGACCAGTTGTACCTTGCCCTGCGGCTGGCCGCGCTGGAAGTGCAGCGCAAACCAGGCCGGATGATGCCGCTGGTGCTTGACGATGTATTCATGACCGCCGACGACGAGCGCGCCAGCCACATGTTCCGCGCGCTGGCAAAATTTGCCACTGCATCACAGGTGCTGGTGTTTACACACCACCATCACCTGCTGGCGCTCGCGTCCAGCGCTGTCGGGGAAGACGAACTGCGGGTTCACCGGCTTGAAGCCGGCTTTGCGCGCGGCCAGTGAAGCGGGCGCGGGGATCCAAGGTTGCCAAAGTCCACGCCAACGGGAATTTGTTGTGCAGGCGCAATATCGTCTTACGCTGTCAGGTATTATTTTTTGACATTAACAAAAGGCAAGGGGATTGCATGATTGTTCGTTTTTACATCGACCCGATGGAGCAGGACCTGTACGAATACAGCGTCAGTTATGAAGGGGAGACACTGTATTCAGATGTTGGCCTGGGCTCCATGGAGGACTGCATCGTTGCCGCCACGGAAGGACTCGACCAGGAAGCCGTGGCTGCCGAAATAGCCTACAAGGGGATCATCAGCGGGACTTATGCGCTCGCTTCGCTGGCCCTGATGTCCGAGCAGATTGCCAGCCATGCGCTGCAGACAACGCTTGCGATTGAAGAAGTCAACGAGTAGGACTTGAGTGGCCGATGCACCAGCTGTTGACGCAGTGGGCGTGGCTTGCATTTGGAAGAAATGCGCTGCAAATAATGAGGTGACGAGCCTTGGCCGTAGCGTATCAAAACATAAGCGCTTGATTTTAAACAAGTTTTTATGTTTGTTTGCTGGCTAGTGCATCAGGTTAGTGTCGCACCTGAACGTTATTTTACAGACGTTCTTGTTGCTTGAGTGATCTGTGTAGATATTTTGTTTTGCTGTAGCAAGTTCTTGGATGCGCAGTTGTTTGCCGTTTACATTAGGTTACCCGCTCAAGGGTGCAGCCTTAGACTTAACAACACATCCTCCGTCCACATGAAAACAATCGGCTATCTTCTTTTCGCCCTTGGCATAATCATTGGCTCATACGGCCTGAGCATGGACACCACAGTCGAGGCTGGTGGACAAACCTTCGGTAGCGGTGATTATTCGGTGACTGTGCCAAAGTCGAGAGTCAATAATCTCGGTCTAATGGAAGACCGCCGAATGACCTTGTATGGCGCTGGCTTATCATTGCTCTTGGGTGCAATTTTTATCGGCTTCGGAAGTCTTGCCGGGAACAAACACCAAGGACAGAATACCGCTACCGCTTCATTGCAAGCTACGTCATCCCAACCATCTTCAGATATTCAAAAGTTCATTTCCGGGTCTTCAATTTCATCTGAAGAGGTGGACAGGCTTGCCGCACTTGCGAAGCAGCAGCCATCAATAGTCGTAGCGACAAGCCGCATAACCGGGAACTCCTTATTGCACCTTGCTGCTTCGTATGGTTTACGCGGTGCCGTAGAACTCTTGCTTGAAGCAGGCGCTGAAAAAAGAAATCGGAATGGAAATGGCCAACCAGCTTATCAACTGGCAAACGATGCCGCTCTGGCAGACTTATTGCGTGTAGAAGCCTAACGTGCAAGTTAATAGGGAACAGGCGTATTAGTTGAATGTTGCTTAGAGAGCAAAATTTATTAATTTAATTATAAATAAAATGTTGCACATAAATACTTTGTTAGCTATTTTAAGTATGGGATTAACAACAGTCGCGTATGCAGATTGGCAGTATACAAAATGGGGAATGACTCCAGAGCAGGTAATTAGTGCTTCTAATGGTTCTGCTATTCCTACAACCGATAAAGAAAAATCTTCTCATTCGGTTAAAGGCAATATACAAGCTCTGGTCACCACAAGGCATGAATCAGGTAAATTTATATTTAATGTTTATTTTTTATTTGACAAATCCTCTTCGAAATTAGCTCAAGTACATCTTATTCTTCAAGATTCTAAATTGAGTGCAGAACTTCTGGGTGCGACAATACTGAAGTATGGTAAGCCCGAGAAAGAATTGACGAGAGAGTATGCGCGCTTTCTTTGTTGGTACTCTTCAGGCGATCAAATTTCTTATTTGGCTATCTCGCCCGGTTCAAGGTTAAGCTATCAACCCCGTCTCACGAAGAATAATGCAGGTTTGTAGCGGTAAAAGGTATTTACATGCTTGCCTGCAAGAAAGGGATTTAGGTTATTAGTCTCTTGGCAATTGTCTGATATCTTAAATTAACTGTATTTATTAGTGCTAATAATAAATTATTCATGAAAAAAATTATTTTAACATTAGCAGTTTATGTTGGTTTGTCAGTAGCTGTTGTCGGTGGATATCATTTAAAGCAAAACTACGATCTGCAAAATAATATAAAAATAAAAAGAGAATTAATCAAAAAAGATTTAAAAGATCCCTCTTCAGTGCAGTTTCGTAATGAAATATTAAGCCAATCTGATTGGCTATGTGGGGAGATGAATTCGAAAAATTCGTACGGTGCATATACGGGTTTTAAGCGATTTATAGTATTAAACTCAAATGATGCGTATCGTGAGGATATGGGATCAGTAGGACCTAGTAAAAATCGATTTTATACTGACTCAATGCGTTCCTTCGAATTAGAGTAAATCCAGCGGGAAATTGACATTCTTAAGTATCGTAGCGTAAATAATACTGCCCCACCTTTCAAATCGCTAAAAGAAGAAGACAGGATTCGTGAATTATTTGAGGAGATATGGAAATCTACTTGTAATTAAAAATTTATGTTTTAACTGAAGTGTTCGTAATCATTGGATCGGTTTTCCGCCTACTAGATTTCGCATCTTTGTCATTAAATCGGAGATTAGTATGTCTACGACAGGCTGGGTCTACATCATTGCTAATAATGCGATGCCAGGTATTGTTAAGGTTGGATACACGACCAAAGGTTCATTCTTTCGAGCGAAACAACTTAATGGAGCCGGTATTCCATATAGTTTTCAAGTGATGTATGAGGCATTTGTAGTAGACCCAAGGGCTGTAGAGCAAGCCGCACATGCAATACTGGCCTCAAAACATGAGGGTAAAGAGTGGTTCAGATGCTCACAACAAGAGGTTATGGCTGCTATAAAGGCTTGCGCTAAAACTATCTTATCTGAAAGGGAATATATCGACTGCTCTAAAGTTGACTTCTCAACTCAGGACGAAGAACATGCAAAGCCACTGCTTATTTGGTGCTCGTATTACAGGTGCGGCAAACAGGCTACGTTACCGTACAAAGAAAAGCATTACTGTGAAAAACACTATAAAATATTACGTAAACAACGGTTTGACTGGATTCGTTCAATTCAAAATGGTTAAGGTTTAACGTCAAAATCCGTTTAGATAAGAATTCCTGCCAGCAATTCCATAATCATGTTTATTAGAGTTATCGGGCAGGGTTGAATGCGGTGCTCGACAAGGCGGCAGAGGGTGATTTTGGCACTGTCAAATAGGCAAATATCTACGCTGGCGCACCGTTCGATGCTGGTCGATACCATGGCATTGATACGGGCTTTGGGATGTCCTAGAGGCTGTAAAGGCTTGCAAGTAGGTTAGTAGCTGTGTGGGGCTATCGCACGTTCAAGGGTACGAATTGCCCACTATTTAGAGTATTGTTGTGCTTGCTCTTTGCTCTTTAACGAGCCTTGCCAGTGTTGAGCGGGATGCACCTGTTATATCGCATACCTGCGACCACGACATATCCTTAGCCAGCATGTCGAGAATGTTTTTGACGCGGGCATGGTTTACTGGCCTGCCTGTGTATTTGCCTGCTTCTTTGGCCTTGGCAATGCCCTGAGCCGTGCGGCGGCGGCGGTCTTCGTAATCTTTACGAGCGATGGCTGCAAGCATGTCGAGCATCATCCCGTTCAATGCTTCTAGCATGCGCTTGGTGAGGTCATCGCCCTGTGCTACTAGCTGCCATGAGGTAGGCAGATCAAGGGCGACCACACGAACCCGCTTCTCTTGAATCTTTGCCTTGAGTACATCCCAATCAGGGCCGGTAAGGCGGCTCAGGCGGTCAACCTGTTCAATTAGCAAAACATCGCCGGGGCTGCTGTCATCGAGCAAGCGGAACAACTCAGGGCGTGTCAGGCTTGCGCCTGATTCGTTCTCGCTGTAGTAGGCCGCGATGGTTAGGCCGCGCTCAGACGCGAAGCTGTCTAGGTCGGCTCTGGCACGCTGGCTGTCTTGCTGGTCAGTAGAAGCCCGGAGGTACGCACGAATGAACATTTATTGCCTTGCTGGTTCGATTTTGATGGTGCGATTATAACAGTTTGTTTAGGATGGTGCGATAAGTATTTTTGTTACTGGTTTTGAGGTGCTTTATCTGGTGCTGTTGAGCCATGGTCAAATGACACTGTATAAAACAACAGGTAGCTATCGACTGTAAAAATAGTTGTTTCGTGCGGTTTTACCGTGTTTTTATGCGATATAATTGAGGGTTTTGCAGATTTCATAATGTGAAATTTGGCGTGGGCAGGGGCTTTGCGGGGCATGGCACAGAGCCGATACAGGGTTTGCGCTGGAAAATAATGTTAACTGCGCAAACTGCCCAACCAAATCAGGCTTTTGACGTACTGGACACTTTCAGTGCAGGCACATCGTTGCTGACGTTTCAGTCTTGCTATTCCGCTTTAGTCGGTAGCCTTCGGCCTTCAGGTCTTTCAATTCCTCCTCTAGCTGTTCTGAGGTTCTGCACCACACATTGAGCGTCTGTGGGTGTTGCCAAGGCTGTGGGGTATGTTGGGCGTGCCATGCTTCTGCAACGTCTCTACAGCGGATGTAGCCTTGCAGGTCGCTTGTCTTGAGCCACCACATACCAGCATTCTTTAGCCTATTCAGGGTTGTGACTGTGGACAGGCGCATCTTGCCTTTTCGATCACCGCGTATGCACAACTTGAAAATTGAGTCAGGCAGGACAATGATGATTTTGCCAGCGCCCATAGTGTTGTGGACTATGGCGTTATTGACAATGGAATTTGACCACGAGGTTTGTGCAACGTGCCACTGGTCGGAGCGACCCGGCCAGCGATCTTGCGCGGCTAGGTCTGCTGTAGCCTTGTCAGGCTGGTCATTCAAATAAGCCTTCGTCTCCAGGTAGCAGCGCCAGTGCCTGCGGCTTACGAGCCAATCGGCGTCGCGGCCGAAGGATTGACCCGCCGGGTCGGTAAACCACATTGGAAGGTGGTCGGTGCATCTAACGATGCCGAGGGCTGTCATGGCGGCTAATTCCGCCTTCTCTAAGTTTGAGTCGAAATAACGTGTCATTTTTATATCCTTCGGATTAGGGCACTACGTTTAATCAATAAGTTGTGCAGAGGTTCGCAAGGTTCGCAAATCGACGTTTCCCCTAGGTAAAAGGGCTGTCGAGGTTCGCAAGGAGGTTCGCAAATGGTTCGCAAGGAGGTTCGCAAATTTCAGAAGGCGATTGCTTCTAAGGTGGCGCGAATCTCTTCCAAGGGCATTCCGACAGGGTGATAAATGCCGCTGTGCTGTGTGCCATTGATAACCGGACGTGAACGGACATAACCCGCATCCCGTATCAAATGGGGTAGATGCTGGTCGGATGGTTTTGACATTCCATCTTCCTGTAAATCTTTCACCAGTTCGGCACGCGTGAATAGCTTGCGGTCGGCGGTGTACTCCTCAAGGAAAAGGGCATAGGCACAGCGACCCATTTCAACGATTGCGCGTAGGCTGTCGGTGATTGGTGGATTCTTGTGGTTGAAATCCGTCAGGTCGCAGGCTAGAAAGTAGTTGTAGACCTTGCACAGCGATCCGGGGAGTTCCAGCCAGTCGGCTAGAGCCCTAATGGCCCCTTGAGTCTCTGCACGGTCAACCCTGTGTGCAAGGTACTTCAAGACAAACCAGCGCCGCTCTGATTCGTCCAAGTGCAGCGGCTTTGCTTCGTTGCTGGCGAGTATGAACCGGGCGTATGTCTGCACCATCTTTCCTTGGAGCTTCTTTCTTTCTACGTACTGACGTTCTTCACTGAGAAGCGACTTCAACTGCGTGTGGAGTGTGTCAGATTTAGCCTTGCAGTCATCCAATAACACCAGAATGTTGTCCTCCACTAACGTGGAAAATTGCGCGGTTATTTTCGAGAAGCTGGAAACAACAGATGTGTGATGCAGCAGCGGATGGAGAATTTCTTCAACAAGGAAACCCTTACCTGTCCCGGTGTCGCTGGGTAACATGAGGTGCCAGCTTGGGCGCTGGCCGGGGCGCTGAAAGATATGCGCGAGCCATTGCACCATAACCTTACGCTCGGCAGGATCGGGCGCTAGGCGTCCAAGGTAATCAAGAAACAGAGGCGAGACTTCAGCAGAATCCGTCGTGGGTTGGTAGGCACGGTAGACATTGATCCAGGTGCAGCGCGTCTCAGGGTCAACGTAGTACGGGCCACGGATAGGAATGAACTTACTGCCGACTACATGGCGCAATGTCCTGAGGATGTAGGCGACTTCGTAAAAGTCGCAAGTCTTGTTATTCCGGTATAGCCAAGAATGGAAGTCGTTTCCGATGAAGGACAGAGGCAGCGACTGACCGTCGAACCTGTTGTAAAGCTGGGTCTTGTCTGAGGCCGCGCTGTCGAGCTTGCAGAATCCACGCGCTTTTAAGTCCTTCACATAGTCGGCAAGGACAAATCTTTCCTCTGCCGTCGGGCCTGATTTGGTGGCCTGAGGCTGGAAGGTGTCAGTTACTAGGGCAAGAGCGGGTTGGGCGATCATTGGCTGATCCTTTCTGGTGGCGGGAAATTAGTTCTGCGATGGCGAGGCTGGGGCTGTGGGCATGAAGGTCTTGCATGACCTTCTGCAAGTCTTGCCACCGCGCAGGCGTGAAGAAAATTGACTTGCGGCAAAGTTCATCGGGAGTGTTTGAGATCATTTTGTCTTTCGATGGACGTTAAAAAAGCAACTCAAGGGTTGCTTCTGTAGGTGGTTGTTTTGTCACGGCGTTACATCACTAGCCTGGGGATTTGTCGCGGCGAGTACAGCGGCAAGACTTCAGAGTGAGTCAGAAGGCCGTCAAAGATGAGTTGCAAGCACTCTCGATGTAGGGTGCTGCGCCGCTCTTTGTGCGCTCTGAGTTTGAACAATGCTTGGGCACAGGCCGTTGGCGTCCAAGGTGCTCCTGTCGAACTGAGCAAGCCTTTGTTGTTGAGGTGCTGGCTGAGGTCTTTGTCGTTCAGCCTTAGGTTGACGCCTTCGAGAAGGCCCCGGATCGTGGCGAGGTAAAAAGTCGGCGTGTGCACCGTCTTTGTGTTGTAGATGATGATTTTTCTCCTTAGGTAATTTTTGGCATGTGATATAATTTAGCGTAGAGTTATATTTACTCTTGTTACAATTATACACCCGATTTCCTATCCTGTCAAATGAAATTTGTAGTAGTCGTGTCTGCGGCTGTCTAAAAAGACCACGCGGGTTTGAACGACCCTTGCGGCCTAGCTGTGGCGAACCGCTTAGACTGCTTTGTATGACCGTTGCAAGTGAAAGCCTTCATAGCGGATTGTTTCCACTGCCTCTTTTAATTGCACTAGATCAACATGGGCGTACACCTTTGTACCGGTTGAGCCTTGCAGTTCGTGGCCTGTGATTCGGTCTTGATGTTGGTCTGTGACCTTGGCAACTGTCATCGCAGTGCGTACCGTGTGTCGTAAGCTGTGGAAATCGGGTACCGCTACATCAGGCGATGCCATGCGGGGCTTCTCGTTGAACCACTGTGGTGGTCAAGTTATTTCGGACAACTTAATAGGTGGGTTGAGTTGCCGATTTATGCTCGAAAGCATTGGGTGACAAGTACCCCAGTTTGGAGTGCAGCCGCACGGAGTTGTAGAAGTTGACGATGTAGTCAGCCACGTCATGGATGGCCTCGCCGTGGTTGGCGTAGTCGCGTTGCCAGACCCGCTCCATTTTCAGACTCAGGAAGAAGCGCTCCATGACCGAGTTATCCCAACAATTGCCTTTGCGGCTCATGCTGCCCACCAGGCCATGCTTTTTCAGCAGCCCTTGATGCTCTGCGCTGGCGTACTGAGTACCCCGGTCGGAATGCACGACAAGACCGTTGGCGGGATTGCGCTGCCCGATCGCCATTTGCAAGGCGGTGCATACCAGCGTTGCAGGCATCGAAGGGGCCATGGCCCAGCCAACGATTTTGCGTGAATGCAGGTCCAGCACCGCCGCCAGGTACAGCCAGCCGCTGCGGGTACGAATATAGGTGATGTCGCATACCCAGGCCCGATCGGGCTTGGGCTGCTCGAACTGCCGCGCCAGCACGTTGGGCGAGACGGCCAAGCCGTGCCGGCTGTCGGTGGTGTGCATGAATTTTCGCTTCCAAACCGCACGCAAGCCATTGGCTCGCATTAGGGTTCGTACCCGGCGGCGTCCCATGGTCACGCCTTGCTGCTTGAGCACTGCGCACAGCCTACGGCTGCCGTAGGCGCGGCCACTGGCGGCAAAAGCGGCTTTCAAGTGAACACTGTCGGCGCACGCCACGGGTGCTTGGCAGCTGCGCAGGCGAGCGGCGTAATACCCCGAGTGACTGACGCCCAGAACCCGGCACACCTGGCTTACGGGTACGGCCTTCTTTTGCAACTGCTCCACGAGTTGGTAGCTCATCTGAGTTCGCGGGCAAAGAAGGCCGATGCTTTTTTTAATATTTCCACATCGCCTCGCAGTTGGCGATTTTCCGATTCGAGCTGGCGAATGCGCTGCTGCTCGGCGGTGATAGGTTTGCCGATACCAGGCAAACCGGCCTGCTCGGCTTCAAACTGGCCGAGCCAGCGCCTGACGACACTTTCCACAAGGTTCATGTCTTGGCAAACCTGCCCGACACTCAGGCCTTGGGCCTTGATCATCTGAACGACCTGGAGTTTGAAACTCGCATCAAAGCTTCTTCTGAATTTTGGATTCTTCACGTCTTGCGCCATTTAGGTTTGGAAAAAACCTATCGTTGTGTCCGTTTAAATTAGACCACCACACACTTGCTGAAGTTGTGGCTTGGCTTACCGGCGCGTAGTAGTAACTGAGGCCAAAGGCGCTCATGTCCGGCTTTACGTGTCGCCGCTAAGTAGTCTAAGAAGCCCAGCCGCATCAATTCGCTGTGAATGGGAACTAAGCGCCGCGAAGCCTTGGTCTTAACGGTCTTGCCCTCAGCGTTTTCGTTTATGTCTATGACCCATATGCCGTCAGCCTGCACAATGTCTGCAACGTGGAGTTGGCACAGTTCCGAGCTTCTGGCCCCTGTGTACAGCCCCATGAGCGGAATCCAGTAGCCAGCGTCTGCACCTGAACGCTTCTGTAACCGTGGCAGGGCGTACTCAGTAAAGAGAGGCTGTGCAAAGAATGCCGCGATTTGCGCTGTTGTCCAAGGCTTGCGAAGTGTCTCCGTGTCGTAGTCAATAGTGATACCGTCCCAAGGGTGGCGGGGGATTAGCTCCAATTCGCGGTAGGCGTAGTTCAACAATGATTTGACATACGTCAGCCGGTCAAAGACAGTTTTTGATGCCTCTTTTCTAGTTTGTAGCCATGCCTTGAATGCATTCCCTTGCTGGCGGGTGACTTCGGCTATCGGCGTGTTGTGCGTGAATTCCTCAAATAGCATTAGGGCGCGTTCGCGTGCTCTCACTGCGTCAGCAGTTACTTTACGACCATCGGCCTCTTTCCAAAGTTCAAAAACGTCCCGCAGGTGGTAAACCTTTTCAGGCTCTTTGAGTTTTGGGGCTGGTGGTGTTGGGACTGTTTTACCTTTATTCCGCTCAAGGCCTGCTTCTACGCTTTCCCTCATTGCCTTCAACATGGCTGTAAGGGCATCTTCGAAGCCGGGCGTATTTTCGTCAACGGCAAGGCCTAATTTACTGGCTTCGTCCTCTAGGGCGGGGAGTGCTAGACCTATGTTGCTGGTCGCCATCGCACGACTGTACAAGGCGTGCTGCTGTTGATAGTAATCAGTTAGTTCGGTAGCTAACTTTTCAGGCATTCCTTGCAAACGCGTATCTTTTGCCCAATAGCCTTCAGTCCTGACCCAATGGTCAAGAGTTATGGCGTCATGGCGAAAATTTTCAGCTAAAAACTGAATTAACTCAGGAGTCAGGGCCTGCGCTGGCTTTGGGCTTAATTGCTTGCGCTGCTGATCGAACGTTGTTAGCCAAGTTGCGTATAGGCCAGCGGCTAGCCTGTTGGCTTGCGCGAGGTTCGATGTGCTGAGTGTTCGACGGTCTGCCCATTCTTTGCCAGCGTAGAGGGCTGCAAGGTCTTTAGGGACACGAATACGCCATTGATAGACGTTCGTGCCGGTACGGAGATATATGCCTGTTGCGCGTTTTGCCATTGTGCTGGTGCTCATGTGGAGTAGTCTAAGTGACACACTCGAAGCACACGCCAGCTACGCTAAGTCATTGTCAGATCATAAGTTATTGATCTAAAACGATAAAAGCAATGTTAGGTGACGAGCCTTGGCCCCGGCACTGGCTCCGCAGTTAGGGCTGCTTGGTTCCCCATCTGACCCGGTTGGCCGCTTTACCATGCGGGAAGGCCCGTCACCTCAGATTATAAGGGTGTTGGCTTAGCGCTTTAACGCGTGGGGAGAATTTTCATAAAACCTGTGCCTGCAGCTTCATCCATTCCTCATCCAGAGCCGCCAAAAAAAACTGCAGACAGTGTTCCCGCCCTTGACCGTCCGTCAATTCAAAGGGCTGCCTGCACCTGTACCGGCCTTTCGCGCACATGGCATCGAAGGCACAATCAGTCACTAATTACTGCCGCACAAGGAAGCCTTCATGCCACGCGTCGTTTTCAATCAAAAAGGTGGGGTCGGCAAGTCCACCATTACCTGCAATCTGGCTGCCATCAGCGCCAGCCAGGGCTTGCGCACGCTTGTTGTGGACCTGGACCCGCAGGGCAACTCCAGCGCTTACCTGATGGGCAAGACGGCCACCGACAATCAGCCAGACGTGGGCGGATTTTTTGAAAATACCTTGAGCTTCAGTTTGCGTACCGTTTCGCCAGCCGAATTCATCGTTGCCACGCCCCATGAAGGGCTGGACTTGATGCCCTCCAGCCCGAAGCTTGACGAATTGCAGGCCAAGCTGGAGTCCCGGCACAAGATCTTCAAGCTGCGCGAGGCGCTGCAGCAACTGTCCGGCAGCTATGACCGGATTTACATCGATACACCGCCAGCGCTCAATTTTTACACCCGTTCGGCACTCATCGCGGCACGCAATTGCCTGATTCCCTTTGATTGCGACGATTTTTCACGCAAGGCCTTGTATACCCTGCTTGAAAATGTCAAGGAAATCCAGGCGGATCACAACGCCAGGCTGGTGGTGGAAGGTATTGTGGTCAACCAGTTCCAACCGCGCGCCAATTTGCCGCAGCGAATTGTCAATGAACTGATGGAAGAAGGTTTGCCTGTCTTGCATCCTTACTTGCCAGCTTCCATCAGGGTGCGCGAATCGCATGAACAATCGCTGCCAATGATCTACATGGACCCCGGCCACAAACTGACCCAGGCGCTGGTCAAACTGCATGCCGCGCTTGAGCCCTGAGCCCTCAACTTCCCGCAAAACACTGACCGCCAGCGCAAGCTTCTGTCCACAGTCTGCGGTTCACGCGCTGCCCGGCCAATTTAGAATGAGTTCATGTCCTATTTAGTGCTTGCCCGCAAATACCGCCCCAAGAACTTCTCGGAAATGGTGGGCCAGTCTCACGTCGTGCAGGCCTTGGGCAATGCGTTGGGAACGGGGCGGCTGCACCATGCCTACCTGTTCACCGGCACCCGGGGTGTGGGCAAAACCACGGTGTCGCGCATCTTGGCCAAGTCGCTTAACTGCACCGGCATTGACGGGAAGGGCGGCATCACAGCCGAGCCTTGCGGCGTGTGCGACGCCTGCAGGGACATCGACGGCGGCCGATTTGTCGACTACACCGAACTGGACGCAGCGTCCAACCGGGGCGTCGATGAAATCGCCCAGCTGCTGGAGCAAGCGGTGTACAAGCCGGTGGTGGGGCGCTTCAAGGTCTTCATGATCGACGAGGTTCACATGCTGACAAACACGGCATTCAACGCCATGCTCAAGACGCTGGAGGAGCCGCCTGACTACCTCAAGTTCGTGCTGGCCACGACCGATCCGCAGAAAGTCCCGGCTACCGTGCTGTCACGCTGCTTGCAGTTCAACCTGCGGCCCATGGCGCCCGAGACGGTGCTGGAGCATTTGGTACAGGTGCTGGCCCTCGAAAACGTTTCTGCCGAGCCGCAAGCTTTGCGCCTGCTGTCGCGCGCCGCGCGCGGCTCGATGCGCGATGCGCTGTCGCTGACCGATCAGGCGATAGCCTTTGGCTCGGGCCGGCTCGACGAGGCCAGTGTGCGCGTCATGCTGGGCAGCGTGGACCGCAGCTATGTGTTCCGACTGCTCGATGCGCTGGCGCGTGGCGATGGCCGCACGGTGGTCGAAACCTCTGAAGTGTTGCGGCTTAACGGCCTGAGCGCTGCCTCGACACTTGAAGAAATGGCCACTGTACTGCAGCGCATGGCGGTGCTGCAGGCTGTTCCCGGCATCGGCATCGGCGCCGGCGACAACGACACCGATCCTGAGATTGTGGAAACCGCCCGGCTGGCCCGTACCATGCCGGCCGACGAAACCCAGTTGCTCTACAGTCTGTGCCTGCACGGGCGCGGTGAACTGGGCCTGGCGCCTGACGAATATGCTGGGTTGACCATGGTGCTGCTTCGGCTGCTGGCCTTTAAACCGCCGGGCGCCGTCGTCCCAGCAGCTGCCGGGGTGCAGCCTGTCGCCGTCAGGCCTGCGTCGGGGAGTGCCGCCGAGCCAGTAAAAAAGTCGCTGTCTGAGCCGGTCGAGGCCCCTGTTGCCGGCCGTCTCCATGCTGTCCAGTCCGGGCCAGGGACACGGCTGGAAGACACCCATCAGGTCTTGCAGGCTCACCATGTGCCAGCGCTTCCACTGACGGTGGCTTATGAGTCAAATATGGCTTCTGCGCAGACTGCTAATGTGCCGAGTGCTATGAATAGCGAAGCGTTCGCTGAAACGGCAAAAGCACCGATGCGGCCATCGGCGGATATCGGCACGGAAGGTGGTTCCCTTGACGATGCCTGGGAACGGATCGTTAACCTGATGGTGGCGGCTGAATCCATTGCAGCCTTGACGCGCGAACTGGCATTGCAGTCGCAGTTGTGCGGCCAGAGTGAAAGCCTGTGGACCCTGCGCGTCGAGCGCGAGTCATTGAATCAGGCTGCCGCCCGTGAAAAGCTGCAGGTCGCGCTTCAGAATGCACTGGCTGAACCCGACCTGCGGCTTGCCGTCGAATTGGGCGCTGTGACGAATACGCCGGCACGCCGGAACAGCGCCGCACTGGTCGAGCGCCAGCGCGTCGCAGAGCTGTTGATTCAAAATGACCCGTTTGTGCAGGACATGATCCGTGAATGGGGCGCCCGGATTGTTCCAGGCAGCATCAAGAGCGTTTCGTCCTGAGTCAGGCTGCGCTTTGCTGCAGTCAGCCGATATGATCAACGACAGTTTCAGCAACCCTATCCAAAGGAAAAATCATGTTCAACAAAGGACAACTCGCAGGCCTCATGAAGCAGGCGCAGGCCATGCAGGACAACCTGAAAAAAGCCCAGGATGACTTGGCGTTTGTCGAAGTCACGGCCGATGCCGGCGCTGGCTTGGTAAAAGTCACCATGACCTGCAAACACGATGTCAAGCGTATCGAGATCGATCCCAGCCTGCTGACGGAAGACAAGGACATGCTTGAAGACCTGGTGGCGGCTGCCTTCAATGCTGCTGTGCGCAAGGCCGAGGAAGTCAGCCAGGAAAAAATGGGCAAGCTCACAGCGGGCATGCCGGCGTTGCCGGGCGGCATGAAGTTCCCCTTTTGAGTTATTGGGGACGGACCGACGGAGGCGTGCACTGCCCTATCGCTTGGTACCCAACTTATTGATCCCCGAATCGACAAGTCCATAAATGAATACCAACGCCTTAGAAGGCCTGACCCAGGCCTTGCGCAAGCTGCCGGGCGTGGGCGCCAAGTCGGCAGCTCGCATGGCCTTTCACCTGCTGCAGCACGACAGGCCTGGTGCCTTGCAGATTGCGCGGGCGCTGGACCACGCAGTGCAGAGCATTGGACACTGCGCGTTGTGCAACACCCTGACCGAGCAGGCGGTTTGCGTGACCTGCACGAATCCGCAGCGCGACCGCAGCAAGCTTTGCGTCGTGGAAACCCCGGCCGATCAGGCGGCGCTGGAGCGGACGCTGGCCTACCGGGGCCTGTATTTCGTGTTGATGGGCAAGCTCAGCCCGCTGGACGGGATAGGCCCGAACGACATCGGTCTGCAAAAATTGTTCGACCGCGTGGCGCCCCGCGACGACAGCGGAGAACTCTTGCCGGCCAGTGAGCGTGAAGTACAAGAAGTCATTTTGGCGACAAATTTCACCGCTGAAGGCGAGGCCACGGCGCATGTGATTGGCCAGGCGCTTAAAAGTCGCCGCATGCAGGTCACGCGCCTGGCGCGCGGCGTACCGGTCGGCAGCGAACTGGAATATGTGGACTTGGGAACCATTGCCCACGCCTTGACCGACCGCCGATAAGCCGGCAGGCAGCCAGGGCCGCTGCCGATCATCATAAAAAAGGTTTCTCATGACGCTTGCACATTTCACGCTGGCCTACTGGTGCATTTTGGTGGCTGCTTTGCTGCCCATCGTCTGTGCCGGTATTGCCAAATACGGAGCGATGCGAATCGCTCTTGGTAAAGGCGGCTACGACAACAACGATCCCCGAGCTTGGCTGGCGCGCCAGACCGACTGGCGCGCGCGCGCCAATGCGTCGCAAGCCAATACCTTCGAAGCCATTCCCTTCTTTTTTGCCGCGGTCATCATTGCCCACCAGTTCCAGGCCAGTCAGGCCCTGCTGGACGTCCTTGCGGTTGTGTTTGTCGTGCTGCGTGTCGTCTACATCGCGCTGTATGTGGGCAATAAGGCCAATGCACGCTCCATCGTCTGGGCACTGGCATTTTTCATCAATATCGGCATTCTTTTTTCCGGGTTTCGATGACAAGTTACAAGCCCGGTAGTTACATAAAGCTACAAAGGGCTTGAGTTTAGCAATCGCTGGCGCGGGATGACCCCGATGCAGTTTTTTTGGGGTCTCGATATGCTGAAACGCATAGTTACCGAGAAGAAAGAAAACTGGCATGGAACGATTACCCCGCATGTCCCGGCGGCTATTTACTGGCACAAGCGTACTGGCGGCGGCAACATTCAGCTGGCCTGCGCTGCATGCGCAAAGCCAGCCCGAAACCCGAAAAATCACAATTGCGGTGGGCAACAAGGCCGCTTTTTACAGTTTGCCCCTGACCATTTCCGAGCAGCTTGGTTATTTCCGGGCGGAAGGCCTTACCGTTGGCATTAGCAACCATGAAACCGGTGTGCAGGCCGTGCAGGCTTTAATAGGGAAATCGGCCGACATCTGTTTGGCGGGCTTCGAGCACATCATTCACCTCCAGGCTGCCCAGCAAATGGTCCAGTCGTTTGTGCTGCTTGGCAGGGCGCCCCAGATTGCATTCGGCGTTTCGACCCGAAGTTTTCCGCGCTACAAGCCTATCGCCGAACTAAAGGGCAAGAAAATCGGTGTTGCCGCGCTGGAAAGCGCGAGTACCCTGATGGCCTGCATGGTGTTGGCCCAAGGCGGCCTGAAAGCCGGTGATGTGAACTTTCTGGAAGTCGGCGATGCCGAAAACGTCTTGTCCGTGCTGCGTTCAGGCCAAGTGGACGCTATAAGCCATACCGACCCGCTCATGACCATCCTGGAGCAAAAAGGCGAGGTCCGCATCATCAGTGACGCCCGTACCCTCAAGGGAACGACTGAACTGTACGGCGGGCCCATGCCTGCGGCTTGCCTGTTTGCGCCGCTCGAATTCATCCGGAAAAATCCCAATACCTGCCAAGCCTTGGCCAACGCCATGGTGCGAGGCCTGAAATGGCTCCAGACTGCAGGGCCGGGGGACATCATCAAGACAGTTCCCGAAAATTACCTGCTGGGTGACAGGGGGCTGTACATTGCCTCATTCAACAAAGTACGCGAATCCATTTCACTGGATGGCATCCTGGCCGATGAAGCGGCCCCCACCGCCCTGAAGGCGATCGCCGGCTTTGACCCGAGCGTCAAAGTCGGCAGGATTGACCTGTCGAAGACCTACACCAATGCGTTCGCACAACGCGCCAAGGAACGTTTCAAGGCCTGACGTAATGCCTGCTGAAGATGGCAGGCCATATTGAAACGGTTCTTGTAGCGTTTGAAAACTATTTGTGACTTCCTGTCGTCTGCATCGGCCTGACTGTCTGCAGTACGTGTTGAAATGTTCGTGCAGTCCAGCTTCATGCTGTTATTGCACCCTTCAACCATAAATACCCAGGGAACACCCATGAATCTTTCCATGAACATTGGTCCAGTCGTCGCGCTGATTGCAGGCATTTTGATCCTGCTGATTCCGCGGCTTCTGAACTATATCGTCGCCGTCTACCTGATCGTGATCGGGCTGCTCGGCCTCCTCGGAACCGGCTCTCTGCGGATCTGATGCATTCGGACTCCTTGGCATTGAATCGCCAGAAATTACTTTCTTCTTGACTTGACCACCGCCTTGCCGGTGTTGCGCCTGACCGGCTGAACCGCAGTTTTTCCCCTTGAAGGGGCAGGCTTTTTGATTACATCGCTGGCCATGGCGCGTGCGGTGATCGGCAAATGCAGCACGATTTGTTGGCCCCGCTTGAAGGCTGTCTGGGCATTGACGTTGTTCCAGTTGGCGACGTTGGCGGCAGCCACGCCGTAGCGGCTGGCAATGCTGTCAACCGACTCACCCTTACGCGCCCTGACCGTCGTGCGGCGGGTGGTGATTTCAGGCGCCAGCGAAACCTGGGCATTGTCCGCGACATGGCTGCTGACGTCATTGTTCATCTGGGCTGTGCGCGGCACGATCAGTGTAGAGCCGGCCTTGATGAGCATGCGCGGCGGTATGTTGTTCATGCTGCGCAGGTCGGATTCATTCATTCCTGTATGGCGGGCCGCTTCCGTGGCGTTCATGGTGCTTGGCGCTGTCCAGGCGGTCCAGCTGGCATATTGGCCTTGGTTATAGGCGTCGAAGTTGCGTTGAAAAACCAGTGCGTTGTCCCAAGGAAGAAGAATTTGCGGCGTTCCCGATGCAAGGATGACAGGGCGGCGGGCCGAAGGGTTGAGCGCCTTGAACACGTCAATTTCAACGTCGGCCAGCCGTGCAGCCAGGGCAACGTCGATGTCACGCGTGATTTGCACCTGCTGGAAATAGGGGTGATTTTCAATCAGCGGCAGTTCGGTACTGAACGTATTTGGATTGGCAACGATATTTTTCACGGCTTGAAGCTTGGGGACATAAAGGCGAGTTTCCGCGGGCATGTTGAGCTCGTCATAAGTCGTTCCCAGCCCGGCTTTCTGGTTTTTCGCAATGGCTCGGCCCACGCTGCCTTCGCCCCAGTTGTATGCAGCCAGTGCCAGGTGCCAGTCGCCGAACATGCCATGGAGTTTTTGCAGATAGTCCAGCGCTGCGCGCGTGGAGGCCAGTACGTCGCGGCGGTCATCCCTGAAGTCGTTTTGCTTGAGGGCAAAGTATTTTCCGGTTGCCGGCATGAACTGCCACATGCCCGCCGCTTTGGCGCTGGACACCGCTTGCGGATTGAAGGCGCTTTCAATAAAGGGGAGCAGCGCCAGCTCTGTCGGCATCTGGCGGCGCTCAAGCTCTTCGACGATGTGAAACAGGTACTTGCTGGAGCGCTCGGTCATGCGCTGGATGTAATCAGGACGGCTGGCATACCATTGCTCACGGTCAGTCACCAGTTCGTTTTGCAAGTCGGGCATGGAAAATCCCCGGCGAATCCGGTCCCAGAGTTCCTTGGGCGGCTCGGTGGAGGCAATCGGGAAGGAATTAACCTGGCCTGGTGTGATGGCGCGAAGCGGGCCGGCCGGAATCCTTTGGCCCGGTAAGGTGCCCGGCCCGGTGGACAGCACCGGGTCGTCCGGCAGGCCTGGTGGCTGTGTTGCACAACCTGCCAGCACCACCATCGCCATCAGGAATGCCAGCCAGACCAGCCGAAAACGGAGGTGAAAAAAACAATAGGAAGAAACAATGTAAAGCGGGGCGGTTCGAGGGACAGGTGTCATTTGAATTGGTTTTTCCATTGCCTCGGGGCGGCAAATACAGTGGTGTCGTCATGGGTTGACGCGTCAAAGTGATGAACGGCGGCCATGATGCCAGCTTGCCGTGTGCGTAAAAAAGGATTGATCAGGACTTCCTGTCCGATAAAACTGGGCAGGGTCGGCTTGCTCTGCTCGCGCATCTGGCGGCAATGCTTTTCATGGGCTGCCAAAAGTGCATTATCAGGCTCAACGGCAAGCGCAAAGCGAAGGTTGGCCAGTGTGTACTCGTGTTCGCAGCAGACTTGTGTTGTGCCCGGCAATCGGCGAGCTTGTCAAGCGATGCCAGCATTTGCGCCGGCGTTCCTTCAAACAGCCGGCCGCTGCCCCCTGAAAAAAGCGTGTCGCCACAAAAGAGCAGAGGCTGGCCATCCCTGTCCGGGGTGCAGAAGGCATATGCTCTGCAGTATGGCCTGGCACCTTCAGCACCTGGAAATCCAGGCCGAGGGTCGCGACCCGATTGCCTTCGCGTAGCGGCTGGAAAGGCGCCGGCATGCATTCGGCGGCCGGGCCGCAAACCGTGGCGCCAGTCGCCTGGCGCAATGTATCGATGCCACCGGTGTGGTCCGCATGGTGGTGCGTGACTAGAATTGATTCCAGTTGCAGTCGGGATGCTTGCAGTGCCCGCAATACCGGCGCAGCGTCGCCAGGGTCCACCAGCAGGGCGCGCTTGGTGTCGTGCAGCAACCACAGGTAGTTGTCGCCAAAAGCGGAAACAGGATTCAAATACATGCAGTGGTCTCTATGAAGTCGGGAATTATAGGTTTGACAGAGTGGCTCGATACCGCGCCAGGGGCCTATCTTCTGGCCTGGGAACGTTCCCACTTTGACCTGGCCGTCAGTGATATTTTTGGCTACCATGCCCTGCAACTGGGATTTCCAGAACTCAATGCCTTGCAGGCCAACCGCATGCCGCACAAATGGCTGGCCCTTTCTTTCCTCGAAAAGCGGACATTAACGCTTGCTTCAAGTGGCAGACCAGAGCTTCGCACAGCGCCTGAATCCACATGTTTCCCACGCGCTGCCTTGTACGCAGATTCGTCAGCGTTGCCCTTTCCCGAGAGCAGCCTGGACTTGGTGGCATTGCCGCACACGCTGGAGCTTGGCAGCGACCCGCATTCCGCCTTGCGTGAGGTTGCCCGGGTTCTTGTCCCTGAGGGGCGGGTGGTCATCAGCGGCTTCAATCCGGCCAGTCTGTGGGGGCTGCGCCAGCAACGCGATCACTTTTACCAGCGCTTTGGATACGAGGGACTTTTTCTGCCGGACGCTGGCGAATACATCGGCTACTGGCGGCTTCGCGATTGGCTCAGGCTGCTCGACTTCGAAGTGGAATCGGCGCAATTTGGCTGTTACCGTCCTGCGCTGAAAAGCCAGAAGTGGCTGGACCGATTTGACTGGATGGACCACGCTGGCAAACGCTGGTGGCCGATCTTCGGGGCGGTTTATTTTCTGGTGGCCGTCAAGCACGTGCGCGGCATGCGTTTGCTGGAGCCCGCCTGGAAAACCCGCAAATCACCGGCTGCTGCGCCCGCCGTGGTGGCCAGCAAGAATCCCGCCGACTGGGTCAAAATAAGCGGCTGAGTTTTTTATTTTTTTAAACCCACCAGGCATTCCTGGCACCACAAGCAGCCCATGACCGATTCAGCAGCAGAACCACACGTTCCCATTCAACTCGTTGTCATTTATACCGACGGCGCCTGCAAGGGCAACCCTGGGCCCGGCGGCTGGGGCGCCTTGCTGGCCGGAGGCGGCACTGAGAAGGAACTCTTCGGTGGCGAGATGGGAACGACCAACAACCGCATGGAGATGACGGCCGTCATCGAGGCGCTCATGGCATTGAAAAAACCCTGCAACGTGACCCTTTACCTCGACAGCCAGTATGTGCTCAAGGGCATTACTGAATGGATTCATGGCTGGAAAGCCCGGGGCTGGCGCACTGCGGCCAAGGCACCGGTCAAGAACGTCGATTTATGGCAGCGGCTGGACGCGCTGCTGGTGTCCAGCGGACACACCATCGACTGGCGCTGGGTCCGGGGTCACAACGGCAATCCGGGCAATGAGCGCGCCGATGCGCTGGCCAATAAAGGAGTGGATCGCGCACTGGGCCGCATCTGAGCCAGTCCGGCGCCATGTCTCTGGCGCGCCATTGCAAGGAGATTGGCTGTCGTGCTGTGCATTGATGAAGGGCGGATTCAAGGGTGGTTGTAGCCGGCGCCGCTTGAGCATTTTTTTGGCCATGCTCTGCATTGAAAAGCTGTTTCTTTTCATGACAAGTCACCTTTTTACCCCCTCATGGCATCAAAAGCAATTTACACCCTGGTCGCAGTGGCAGGCATTGCAGCGACTTGAGGCGTTGCGTGGTGGTATCAGAAACCCAAGCCGGCAGACGGTGTCGCCGGCGTGGCCAACCCCGCGCCAGGGCAAGGCGCGGGCACCAATGGCACGGCGGCCAAGCCGCCTTCGGTGGAACCGGCCAGGGTCGAGCTGGCGCGGCTGGTTGGTGACACGCGCGCGGTCGCGCAGCCTGCGTTCGCGCCGGGGCGTGGTGTTGCGTCCTGAAATCAGCGGCCGCATCACCCAGCTCAACTTCACCGATGGTCAGCGGGTGCGCAGGGGCCAGCTGCTGGTGCAGTTTGACGACCAGCTGCCACAGGCACAAATCCTGTAAAGCCAGGCAGAACTGTCGATTGCCCAGGCCAACCAAAAGCGCAACCAGTAATTGGTGGCGCAAAACTTCATCAGCCAGCGCTCGCTCGATGAAAGCGCCGCCGGCCTGCAGGTGGCCCAGGCCAAGGCGGCACTTGCGAAGGCCATGGCGGCGCGCTTGAAAATCTTGGCACCTTTTGACGGCATCATCGGCATTCGCCAAGTCAACGTGGGCGATTACCTCAAGGACGGCGCCGACATTGTCAACATTGAGGACATCGACGCCATGTATGTGGATTTCAGACTGCCCGAGCCCTACCAGAGCAAGGTCAAACGCGGCCAGACGGGCCTACTTGATATCGATGCGCTGCCCGGCAAGAGCTACAGCGCACAGATCCAGGCGATTGACCCATTGATCGATGCCAACGGCCGGTCGGTCGGCATCCGCGGCTGCATCGACAACCGGACGCTGCAGTTGCGTCCTGGCATGTTTGCCCGGGTAAATGTCGTTTTCGGCGTTCGCGACAATGCCAGTGTCATTCCTGAGGAAGCGATTGTCCCGCAAGGCGGGAAACAGTTCGTCATCAAGCTGCAAGACGGCCCCAGCGAGGAAACCCGGAAAACCCGGCGTATTGAGGTCAAGGTGGGTTTGCGCAGCCCGGGCAAGGTCGAAATCCTGGAAGGGCTTTCGGCCGGCGACACCGTGGTCAGGACTGGCCAGCAGCGAATCCAGAAGGACGGGACTGTCGTCCGGGTGGTGAACCTGAATGGCGGGGCCGCTGCCACAGAAGCGGCAACGGATAAAAAATCTGCCGGCGCTGCATCTTTTTCGCCGGCTTCGCACATGGCTGGCGCCGTAAAAGCATCACTGTCAGGCCCCAACCCGTGCGGCACCATCGTGACGCAACTGTCTGCAGCAGGCAGCGTGATGCCGACTTCCGGCACATCACCTGCCGTGCACAACCCGGCGTCTCCTGCCATCCGCAATCCGGGCTGAGTGCTGCCTCCTGCCCGAATCTTCGTGACCAACGCCGTACCGCCGTAGGCAACTCGCTGAAATTTCCATCCGCCGCCCGGTGTTCGCCACCGTGCTGTCGCTGCTCATCGTGCTGGTCGGTGCGGTCAGCTTCAACCGCCTGACGGTGCGCGAGTACCCCAAGATCGACGAGCCGGTCGTGACCGTGAGCGTGCGCTATGCCGGCGCGTCGGCCGAGGTGATCGAGTCGCAGGTCACCAAGCCGTTGGAAGACTCGATTGCCGGCATTGACGGCGTGGATGTCATCACCTCGATCAGCCGCGCCGACCAGGGGCAGATCAGCGAGCGCTTCCGGTTGGAGAAAGACGCCGATTCCGCTGCCGCCGAGGTGCGCGACCGCACCTCGCGGGTGTGCAACAAGCTGCCCCAAGCGATCGAAGAGCCGGTGATTGCCAAAGTCGAGGCCGACGCGTTTCCGGTCATCCAGCTGGCGTTTTCCAGCGAGTCGCTGACGCCGCTGCAGATCAACGACCTGGTCAACCGTATCGTCAAGCCGCGCCTGCAGACCGTCATCGGCGTGGCCGATGTGCGCATCTTCGGCGAACGCAAGTACGCCATGCGTGTCTGGTTGGACACCGACAGGCTCGCTTCCTACCGGCTGACGACGCAGGACGTCGAGGACGCAATTCGACGCAGCAACCTGGATCTCCCTGCCGGCCGCATCGAGTCGCAGCAGCGTGAATTCAGCGTGACCTCGCAAACCGACCTGCTCAAGCCGGCGCAGTTTGGCGCAATCGTGATCAGGACCGTCAACGGGTTCCCGGTCCGGACCGCGACGTGGCCCGGGTCGAGGAGGGCGCTGCCGACGAGCGCACGGTGGTCCGGCTGAACGGCCGCCCGGCCGTCGGCGTGGGCGTGATCCGCCAGGCCGCGGCCAACCCGCTTGACTTGTCCAAAGGGGTGAAGGCCGCCATTCCCCAGCTGTAGGCAGACCTGCCGGCCGACGTGCTGATTGACATCGCCAACGACAACTCGGTGTTCATCGACCGCTCGGTCAAGAACGTGTACCCGACCATTTGCGAGGCCGTCCTGCGGGTCGCGCTGGTGATCTTCGTGTTCCTGCGCATCTTGCGCGCGTCCATCATTCCGATCATCACCATCCCGGTCAGCCTGATCGGCACGTTTGCGCTCATGGCGCTGGCCGGCTTCACCATCAACACGCTCACCTTGCTGGCGCTGGTGCTGGCCATCGGCCTGGTGGTGGACGACGCCATCGTGATGCTGGAAAACATCTTTCGCCACATCGAGGAAGGCATGGACCCATTTTCCGCCGGCATCAAGGGCGCGCGAGAGATCGGTTTTGCCATCATCACCATGACCGCCACGCTGGTGGCGGTGTAAGTGCCTCTGGCCTTCACGCCGGGGCGAACCGGCCGACTGTTCGTCGAGTTTGCGCTGGCGCTGGCCGGTGCGGTGGTGGTGTCCGGCGTGGTCGCGCTGACGCTCACGCCCATGCTGTGCACGCTGCTGCTCAAGCACAATCCCAAGTCAAACCGCTTTGACAGCACCATGGAGCGCGTGTTGACCGGCATTTCGGATCGCTTCGGTGCACTGCTGCGCTGGACCGTGACGGCGCGGTTTTGTGCCACAGGCCGGTGTGATCGGTGCGGCTCAGCGCTTCAAGTGCCTCGTGCTGCAGGCGCGTTGGCTGGTGCTGGCGGCGCAGTTTGAGAGCTTTGTCGATCCGCTGGTCATCATGCTGTCAGTGCCGTTGTCGATGATCGGCGCCTTGCTGGCGCTGAAGTGGAGCGACGGCTCGCTTAACGTCTATTCCCAGATCGGGCTGATCACGCTGGTCGGCCTGATCACCACGCACGGCATTTTGATTGTCGAGTTCACCAACCAGCTGCGCGGACAAGGCAATGATTGATGCGCTGGTGAAAGCGTCTTCGCAGCGGCTGCGCCCGATTGTGATGACCACCGGCGCCATGGTGCTGGGCGCCTTGCCACTGGCGCTGACCTCCGGCGCCGAGGCTGAAAGCCGCACCCAGATTGGTTGGGTCATCGTGGGCGGCATGTCACTGGTCACATTGCTGACCGTGTTTGTGGTGCCGACGATGTATGCGTTGCTTGCCCGCGCTGCGGTGCCGGGCGCGAATATGGCGGTTGCCAAAGAGCAGCCGGAGTTTGCGGCGAAATAAGCTACCCGTAAGCAGGCTTTCAAAGATCGTCTGTTCCCAGATCCAGCAGGGTTTGCAGGAAAGAGCGTTAATATTTGCCAAAATATCAATTTCAAATGGCAGGGGTTTACCGGCATTGGGTCTTGTGCATTTACACTGACCCACAGCCATCCTCCAACTTTTCACCACGCCCACCGAACATTTCCCATGACCTGGAACCGCCGCAACCGTTTCGCCAAAGTGCTGTTCGCGCTGCTGAGCCTGCTGTTCATGCAATTCGCCGTTGCTGCCTATTCCTGCCCTGGCGGTTTTGCAACGACGATCAAGCCGGCTGAGATGTCGCTGATGGTCCAGGCCAACATGCCGTGCGCCGAATCCATGGCATTCACCATGGACGACGAGCAGCCCGGCCTGTGCCATGCGCACTGCCAGGACGGCCAACAGAGCACCGACAAATACCAGGTGCCAGGATTGGCGAGTCTGGCCGATATGGCAACTGACTTCCCGCTGCCCCGCATCGCCCCCGCACCTTTGGGTGTCTCCCTGCAGGCGCCGCTTATCAGGCGCAACACGGCGCCGCCCCTGGCCGTGCGCAACTGCTGTTTTCGTATTTAAATCCTCCAGTCACCTAGCTACTGCCTGAGCACGCCATGTGCGCCGGCAGCTTGTTTTGTTGTCTGGAGGTTTTATGTTTTCTTTTTTTCTTGTTCGACGAGTCGCAGTTGCTGTGCTGCTGGCTCACACCACGGTGCCGCTCTGGGCGGCCGAACCCTTGTCCCTGCAGGAAGCCCAGCGGCTTGCTGCTGCCCGGTCCCAGCAACTGGTCGCTCAGGATGCTGCAACGATGGCGGCACGGGAAATGGCGGTGTCTGCCGGCCAGCTGCCCGATCCTGTTCTCAAGTTTGGTGTCAACAACCTGCCCCTCAACGGGCCAGACCAGTTCAGCCTGACGCGTGACTTCATGACGATGCGCTCATTGGGCGTCATGCAGGAGTTCACTCGCAGCGACAAACGCAAGGCCCGTACTGCCCGCTTTGAGCGAGAAGCCGAGGCCGCCCAAGCTGGCCGCCTTCTCGCACTGACCAATCTGCAACGCGATACTGCCACGGCTTGGCTGGACCGCTTTTACCAGGAACGGCTGCGCGAGCTGCTGGTCGTTCAGCGCGACGAAGCCAGGCTGCAGATCGATGCAGCGGATGCAGCCTACAGAGGCGGGCGAGGGTCACAGACCGACCTGTTTGCGGCGCGTTCTGCTGTCGCGCAGCTTGAGGACCGCATTGCCCAGGCTGAGCGGCAAATCGAAACCGCAAAGATCCAACTGGCGCGATGGGTCGGTGCCGAAGCGGCAAAGCCGCTGGGCGCGCCACCTGCCCTTGATACAGTGCGCATGCGCGCCGAAGACTTGGAGACCCAGCTCGCCCACCACCCCCAGATTGATGTTCTCGTGAAGCAGGAGGCCATGGCGCAGGCCGAGGCTGATGCTGCACAGGCCAGCAAGAAGTCCGACTTCAGCGTCGAGCTGATGTACAACCAGCGCGGGTCAGCTTTCTCCAACATGATTTCGTTGAATGTATCGGTTCCGCTGCAATGGGATCAGAAGAATCGTCAGAACCGTGAAGTGGCAGCCAAGCTTGCCGAGGTCGAGAAGGTCCGTGCTGAACGCGAAGAGTCGACACGCATGCATATTGCAGAGGCGCTGGCCATGATTCAGGAGTGGCACAGCAACCGGGAGCGTCTGGTCCGATATGACGCCACGCTGCTGCCGCTGACCTTGGAACGAACGCGCGCCGCCATCGCGGCCTACCGCGGCGCGGCAGGACCGCTCACCGCCGTGCTCGAGGCGCGACGCGGAGAGATTGATATGCGCATGGAGCGACTTCGCCTGGAGATGGACACCGCGCGCCTGTGGGCCCAGATCAACTATTTGATCCCGTCGGGCAGGGGCATGCCGGCTTCCGTCCACCAATAAACGCCTTCGGAAAACGAACCATGAAATTCAAACCACTCGTCATTGGCCTGGTCCTCACCGGCCTTCTCATTGCAGCCGGCTACGGCTTGTACACATTTGGCATGCAGCGCGGCATGGGCATGGCCACGAATGCCAACGCGCCAGACGCAGGCGCTGCTCCCACCCCCCAGGACTCCAGTGCCACGACCGGTGCTGTGCCGCAAAGCGTTGCTGAGGGTGAGGACGCCACCCGCCGGCATATCAGCGCAGGTATCAAGGCAGGTGATATCGACCCCGTCGCAGGCAAGAAAATACTTTACTACCACGATCCGATGGTTCCAGGCAACAAGTTCGACAACCCGGCCAAATCCCCCTTCATGGACATGATGCTGGTGCCTGTCTATGCCGGTAGCGATGCCGACCAGGGCAAGGTGACCGTGAGTGCGCGCGTCCAGCAGAACCTGGGGGTCCGCACCGCCCAGGTGACCGAAGGCACGTTGTCGCCACGGGTGTCCGCGGTTGGCAGCATCGCCTTCAATGAGCGCGATCAGGCCATCGTACAAGCCCGGGCGACCGGTTATGTGGAACGCCTGCATGTGCGGGCCACGCTCGATCGGGTGTCCAGGGGCCAGCCACTGGCCGATCTCTATGTGCCCGACTGGGTAGCCGCCCAAGAGGAATTTCTCTCGGTGCGCCGCATGCAAGGCACCGACCTTGCCGCAGTAGTCGACGGTGCCCGCCAGCGCATGCGCCAGGCCGGCATGAACGATGCGCAGATCCGGGGGGTGGAAACCTCTGGAAAAATCCAGGCGCGCATCACCGTCGTGGCCCCCATCGCCGGGGTGCTGGTGGAATTGATGGCCCGCGAGGGCATGACCGTGATGCCAGGGGCCACCTTGTTCCGCATCAACGGCTTGTCCACGGTCTGGGCCAATGCCGAGGTGCCCGAGGCACAGGCCGCGATGGTACGCGTGGGGGCCAAGGTGCAAGCCAGTAGTCCGGCCGCACCGGGAACGACGTTTGAGGGCAAGGTGCAGGCCATCCTGCCGGAAGTGAACGCGGCCACTAGAACACTGAAGGCCCGGCTGGAACTGGCCAATCCTGGCGGGCGGCTGGTTCCCGGCATGTTCGTTCAGATGCAGTTCATGGACATGCGCGCTGAAAAAGCCTTGCTGATCCCGACTGAAGCCGTGATCCAGACCGGCAAGCGCATGGTGGTGATCCTGGCCGAAGACAACGGCAGGTTCCGCCCGGTCGATGTGGAGGCCGGCATTGAAAGCGGCGGACAGACCGAGATCAAGCGCGGCCTGCTGGCCGGTCAGCGCGTGGTGGTGTCTTCACAATTCCTGATCGATTCCGAAGCCAGCCTCAAGGGGGTCGAGGCCCGTCTCAATGCGGCGCCCAAGCCAGCGGCTGCTAGCGCAGCACCGCGGTATGAAAGTGAAGCCAAGCTCGATGCCATCGGTCCTGAGGCGCTGACCCTGTCCCATGGCCCCATCCCGGCGCTGAAGTGGGGCCCGATGACCATGGATTTCAAGCGCCCGCCTGCCGGGAAACTGCCGCCCAATCTGCAAGCTGGCGACCGGGTAAGCTTTGAGTTTTACATCGATACCGAGGGATTGCCGCAACTCACCCGCGTGTCCCCGCTGGCACCCGCGCCTCAAGCCGCCGGAGGCGCCAAGTGATTGCCCAACTCATTCGCTGGTCGATCGTCAACCGCTTTCTGGTGCTGCTGGCGACCGTGATGCTGGGCGCCTGGGGCGTGTATTCGGTGCTCAAAACACCGCTCGATGCCTTGCCGGATCTGTCCGATGTCCAGGTGATTATCCGGACCACGTACCCAGGTCAGGCGCCGCGCATTGTCGAGAACCAGATCACCTACCCGATGACGACGACGATGCTCTCAGTGCCCGGCGCCAAGACGGTGCGTGGCTACTCTTTCTTTGGCGATTCCTATGTCTATGTGCTGTTCGAGGATGGCACCGACCTGTACTGGGCGCGCTCGCGGGTATTGGAGTACCTGAACCAGGTGCAGTCGCGCTTGCCCGCAGGCGCCAAGGCCACGCTTGGGCCGGATGCGACGGGTGTCGGCTGGATTTACCAGTACGCATTGGTCGACCGCAGTGGTACGCAGGATGCCGGGCAGCTTCGGGCCTTGCAGGACTGGTTTTTGAAATATGAATTGAAAACCACCCCCAATGTGGCCGAGGTCGCCTCGGTGGGCGGCATGGTGCGCCAGTACCAGATCGTGCTCGACCCCGACAAGCTGGCGGCTTACGGCATCCCGCATACCAAGGTGGTCCAAGCGGTTCAGAACGCCAACCAGGAAGCCGGCGGCTCGGTGCTCGAAATGGGTGAAGCTGAATACATGGTGCGGGCGTCAGGCTATCTTCAAGGCCTGGATGACTTCCGGAAAATACCGCTCGTGACCACTGACGCCGGTGTCTCGGTACGCTTGGGCGATGTGGCACGTATCCATATAGGGCCTGAAATGCGGCGCGGCATCGGCGAGCTGGACGGTGAAGGCGAAGCCACTGGCGGCGTGATCGTGATGCGTTCCGGTAAAAACGCGCTGGAAACCATTGCAGCGGTGAAGGAAAAACTCAAATCCCTGCAGTCCAGCCTGCCCCAGGGCGTGGAAATCGTGCCGGTGTACGACCGTTCCGGCCTGATCGAGCGCGCGGTGGAGAACCTGACGCACAAGCTGCTGGAAGAGTTTTTAGTGGTGGCGGTGGTGTGCTTCATTTTCCTGTTTCACCTGCGCTCGGCCCTGGTTGCGATCATCTCGCTGCCGCTGGGCATCCTGACCGCGTTCATCGTGATGCGCTACCAAGGCGTCAACGCCAACATCATGTCGCTGGGCGGCATTGCGATTTCCATTGGCGCCATGGTGGATGCGGCGGTGGTGATGATCGAGAACGCCCACAAACATCTGGAACACTGGAACCACAAGCACCCGGGCGAAAAGCTGGAAGGGCCTGCCCGCTGGCACGTCATTGGCGAGGCGGCTGCCGAGGTCGGGCCGGCGCTGTTTTTCTCGCTGCTGATCATCACGCTGTCGTTCATTCCGGTGTTCACGCTGGAGGGCCAGGAGGGTCGCCTGTTTTCGCCGCTGGCGTTCACCAAGACCTATGCCATGGCCGCCGCCGCCGGCTTGTCGATCACCTTGATTCCGGTGTTGATGGGCTACCTGATCCGGGGCCGTATTCCCGATGAAAAGAGCAATCCGCTGAATCGCTTGCTCATCGCTGTGTATCGCCCCTTGCTGGAAGTGGTGCTGCGTGCGCCCAAGCTGACGTTGGTGGTGGCGGGTGTGGCGTTGGTGCTGAGCCTGTGGCCGTTGCAGCACATCGGCAGCGAATTCATGCCCCGGCTTGACGAAGGCGACCTGCTTTACATGCCCACGGCCTTGCCGGGACTCTCGGCCGGCAAGGCGGCAGAACTGCTGCAGCAAACCGATCGACTGATCAAAACCGTTCCCGAGGTGGCCAGCGTCTATGGCAAGGCGGGTCGCGCCGAAACCGCGACGGACCCGGCACCGATGGAAATGTTTGAAACCACCATCCAGTTCATGCCGAAGGACCAGTGGCGCGCCGGCATGACCGCCGACAAGCTGGTCGAAGAGCTGGACCGCATCGTCAAGGTGCCGGGCCTGTCCAACATCTGGGTGCCGCCGATCCGCAACCGCATTGACATGCTGGCCACCGGCATCAAGAGCCCGGTGGGGGTGAAAGTGGCGGGCGCCGATCTGGCCACGATTGACCGGATTACCGGCGAAATCGAGCGCGCGCTCAAGGATGTACCGGGTGTGAGCAGCGCGCTTGCCGAGCGCCTGACGGGCGGACGTTACGTGGACATCAACATCCGGCGCGACGACGCCGCGCGCTTCGGGCTGAATATCGCTGACGTGCAGTCGGTCATCTCGTCTGCGGTCGGTGGCGAAAATATCGGGGAAACCGTCGAGGGACTGCAGCGTTTCCCGATCAACATGCGCTATCCCCGAGAGATGCGAGATTCTCTGGAGAAACTTCGAAATCTGCCGATCATCACCGAGCGCGGCCAGCGTCTGGTGCTGTCCGACGTGTCTGATGTAAAAATCACGGATGGCCCCCCCATGCTTCGCAGCGAAAACGCCCGGCTGTCAGGCTGGGTTTATGTGGATATTCGTGACCGGGACTTGCGCTCCGCCGTGAAAGACATGCAACAGGCGGTCGCCCAACAGGTCAAGTTGCCTCCGGGGTATTCGGTTTCCTGGTCAGGCCAGTTTGAGTTTCTGGAGCGTGCCACGGCCAAGCTCAAGGTGGTGGTGCCGTTCACGCTGCTCATCATCTTTGTGCTGCTCTACCTGTGCTTTGGGTCTTTCGGAGAAGCGTTGCTGATCATGGCCACACTGCCTTTCGCCATGGTGGGGGGTATCTGGTTGCTGTACCTGCTGAACTACAACTTCTCGGTGGCGGGCGCTGTCGGGTTCATCGCGCTGGCAGGGGTGTCAGCGGAATTCGGCGTGATTATGCTGCTGTACTTGAAAAGCGCATGGAACGAGCGCATCGCATGCGGCAAGACCACGGCCGACGATCTGCTGGATGCCATTCGGGAAGGCGCCGTGCTGCGCGTACGGCCCAAGGCCATGACGGTGGCGGTGATCCTGGGCGGCCTGCTTCCGATCATGTGGGGCGCGGGCACCGGCTCGGAGGTGATGCAGAGCATTGCCGCGCCCATGGTGGGCGGCATGATCACCGCGCCGCTGCTGTCCATGTTCGTGATTCCGGCTGTCTACCTGCTGATGCGCAGACCACGGGTGCCTACAGCGTCGCGCTGGCAATTCTGGAGAGGCCGCCAAAAGCCTGTCTGAGCCCCCAAGCGTTATACGACACCGTCGAACATCATCACATCGACTTCATCGCCCACGGCGATGTTGCCTTGGTGGTGATGCAGCACGATGAGCCCGTTGGCCTCGGCCATCGAGCGCAGCACGCCCGAGCCCTGGCTGCCAGTGGTCTTGACCTGCAGCGAGCCATCCGGCGCGGTTGAAACCCAGCCGCGCTGGTACTCGGTGCGGCCCGGTTTCTTGCGAAGGGCTTCACTGCTGTGGGCCTTGAGCAGCGGCAGCGGCTCGGGTGTTGCGCCCATCATCTGCAGCAGGGCAGGGCGCACAAACGCCAGGAAGGTCACCATCACCGCCACCGGATTGCCGGGCAGGCCGAAGAGCACCGCGCCTTTGCTTTTATTTTGATAGCTGTCAGCGCCCGTCCCACTTGCGTCAGGTGCCAATTTGATGCTTGAAATGCGCCCCACCGCCATGGGCCGGCCCGGCCGCATGGCAATGCGCCAGAACGCCACGTCGCCCAACTTTTTCATCATTGCCTTGGTGTAGTCGGCCTCTCCCACGCTCACGCCGCCCGAGGTGATGATGGCGTCGGCCTGCCGGGCCGCGTCGGTGAACGCGGCCTCAAGCAGCGCCGGTTCGTCGCGCACCACGCCCAGGTCGATGACCTGGCAACCCAGTCGGCTGAGCAGGCCGAAGACGGTGTAACGGTTGCTGTCGTACACGGCGCCTTCGCGCGGCGCTTCGCCCAGCGACAAAATTTCATCGCCAGTCGAAAAGTAGGCCACGCGCAGGGGCCGCCAGGTTGTCAGTGTCTTCAGGCCCAAAGAGGCCGCCAGCCCAAGCCGGGCAGGCGTGAGCAGCTCGCCTTTTTGTAGCGCGGGCTGGCCCTGTGCCAGGTCTTCGCCGCGCAGGCGGCGGTTGTCTCCCAGGCGCAGCAGGCCCGCCGGAATCGTAATGGTTTCAACTTCGCCGGTTCGGCGTAACTGGACGAATTCCTGCGGAACCACCGTGTCCAGACCGGCCGGCATGATGGCCCCGGTCATGATCTTGACGCACTGGCCGGGCTGGACGCTGCCCTGCCAGGCCTTGCCGGCCAGCGCCGTGCCAGCGACCTGCAACTCCAGCGCAGCATCCGACGCCAGTTCCGCACCCGAAAATGCAAAACCGTCCATGGCCGAGTTGTCATGCGGCGGCACGTCGAAGGGCGAAACCACATCGGCCGCCAGAACCCGGCCAAGTGCTTCAAACAAGGGCGTCTCGATCGTGTCCTGAACCGGCGTCACCAGCCGGGCCAGAAAATCACGAACGCCGTCGGCGGTCATGGCCTGCGGGTCGTAGCCCTGCAACTGAGCCGCAATCGCGTCGATGGCGTTCACGATTGCTTCGCTTCAAGCTGGTGCAACTCGGCCAGCGTGTTGGCATTGAAAAAGCCATGCGGCGCGTCGCCCGGCTGGTCGAAGGGCACGACGACGGTGCGGTGCTGCGCCGTCCAGGCGTCGATCTTGCGGCCGCCGGCCTGGGTGAAACGGGCCAGGCTTTCTAGCATGTCCACGCCCATCAGGCAAAACACCGGCTGCGGCCGCAACTGGCCGTCTTCTTCACGTGCGGCGGCCACGGCAAAGTCGGCGCCTTCCCGCGCCATGGCGTCGGCCATGCGCGCGACCAGGTCGGCCGGAAACAGCGGCGTGTCGCACGGGACAGTGAGCAGGAAGGGCGTTTCGCAGCGTTCCAGGCCGGTGATGAAGCCGGCCAGCGGCCCCGCATATTCACCCAAAGAGGTTGCGTCGGGCCAGACCGGAACGCCAAAGGATTCGTAGGCAGACAGGTTGCGGTTGGCATTGATCATGATCTCGCCGACCTGGGGCGACAGCCGCATCAAGGTGTGCAGGGCCAGCGGCACGCCGTTGAAGTTTTGCAGCCCCTTGTCCACGCCCCCCATGCGCGATCCGCGTCCCCCCGCCAGGATCACGCCGGTGATGGCTTCGGCATGCAAAGGTGTCTTCATGTTCATGGTCATCCAGTGTTCCTAAAAATGTGCATTATGCGAAGCAGCAAGTGTTGAGCCATTATTTCCCCGCCGGGGCCACAGACGTAGCATCCCCTGGGGGCAGCAGAGTACGCAAAACAACAAGCGCAGAGGCGGCACCTCTTCCCCAGCAGGGGCCGCGGAACTGGCTATGCCAGGCCGCAGGCGCAGCGCCTCCTCGGGGGGGGGGGGCAGCGAACCACACGCAGTGGGGAGCGTGGGGGCCACACTCACCCGCCGATGTAACTCATCTCAATGCGCTTGGCGCCGCCAGCCGGACCGGCATCGGGCGGCAGTCCGGCGCGCAGTTCCGAATACCGATCTGAACGTGCCTGCCAGATCGGCCCGATGGCCGCGGCGATCTGCGCGTCGGCCAGGTTGCCGCGCAGCAGGGCGCGCAGGTCATGGCCCTGGCTGGCGAACAGGCACAAAAACAGCTTGCCTTCAGTCGAGAGCCGCGCCCGGTTGCATTCGCCGCAAAACGCCTGCGTCACGCTGCTGATCACGCCGACTTCACCGGCGCCGTCAACATACCGCCAGCGCTCGGCGGTTTCACCGCTGTAGTTGGGATTGATGGCGGCCAGGGGAAATTCGGCATGCAGCCGTTCAACCACCTGGCTGGAGGGCATCACCTCGTCCATGCGCCAGCCGTTGGTCGCGCCCACGTCCATGAATTCGATAAACCGCAGCACCGCGCCGGAATGCCGGAAATGCCGAGCCAGCGGCAGGATCTGGCTGTCGTTGGTGCCGCGCTTGACGACCATGTTGACCTTGACCGGCGCCAGGCCGACCTGGTGTGCAACCTCGATGCCCCGGAGCACGTCGGCCACCGGAAAATCGACGTCGTTCATGCCGCGAAAAATCGCGTCGTCCAGTGCATCGAGGCTGACGGTGACGCGCTGCAGGCCGGCGTCCTTCAGCGACTGGGCTTTTCGGGCCAGCAGCGATCCGTTGGTCGTCAGCGTGATGTCCAGCGGCTTGCCCCCGGGCGTTTGCAGCTTTGACAGCATGCCGATCAGCACTTCCAGGTTTTTGCGCAGCAAGGGTTCGCCGCCGGTGAGCCTGATTTTTTCAACACCGTGGGCGACGAAGATCGTCGCCAGGCGGGTGATTTCCTCGAAGCTCAGCAGCGAGCTTTGCGGCAGGAAGGCGTAGTCCTTGTCGAAAATCTCGCTCGGCATGCAGTAGTTGCAGCGAAAGTTGCAACGGTCGGTCACGCTGATACGCAGGTCGCGCAGCGGCCGGCCCAGCGTGTCGCCGAGCAGGCCGGTCGGCGCTGTCAGGTGGGCCGGAACAGCGGGGATGCGGCTGGCGTAACGCAGGTCTGCCAGGGGAATGATCTTGCGTGGTGTGTCTGTCATGGTCTATAGCCTTGGGGGAGAATTTACCCCATCGATCTGTCCAGCCCGCGCGCTGCCGGCTTTACCCCCGGTGGATATGCGTGATCGGGGCGACGCAGGTCAAGGGCGTGCGTCTTTTTTCTCAGACACAGCGGGCGCCATCCACCTCCAGGCACACGCCGCTGATGAAATCGGCCTCGTCGCTGGCCAGATAGAGCACCGCATTGGCCACGTCCAGCGCCGTCGAAAACCGCCCCAGCGGAATGCTTGACCGAAAGCGCGCCTTGCGGTCCTCATCGAGCGGCCCGCCGGCAAAGTCGGCCGACAGGCCGGTGTCGGGGTTGAACACCGGGTTCACGCAGTTGACCCGTATGTTGTCAGGCCCCAGTTCGGCCGCCAGCGACTTCGACGTGGTGATGACCGCGCCCTTGGAGCCGTTGTACCAGCTCAAGCCGGGGCGGGGCCGCACGCCGGCGGTCGAGGCAATGTTGATGAAGCTGCCGCCGCCCTGGCGTCGAAACACCGGCGTGGCGTGGATGGTCGCCAGGTAGATGCTCTTGACGTTGATGGCGTAGCACTTGTCGAAATCGTCCTCGCTCACCTCCAGCGCGGGCTGGTTGCGGTGCGTCCAGCCCGCATTGCTGACCACCACGTCGAGCCGGCCGTAACGCTGGAGGGCCGCATCGACCAGCGCCTTGACCTGGCTTGACTTTGTCACATCGGCGGCAAAAAACGACGCCGTGCCGCCGGCCTTGACGATGGCAGCGACCACCTTTTCGCCCTGCTCGGCGTTGATGTCGTTGACGATGACCTGGGCGCCTTCGGCCGCCAGCCGCCGGGCGATGCCTTCGCCGATACCGCCGCCGGAGCCGGTGACGATGATGGATTTGTCCTTGACGCGCATGATGTTGTCTCCGGGTTGTTTACTATTTATTTAATAGCTGGCAGTGCAAGCCAGCTGTGCGCTAGAGGCCTATTTCACTCGTAATTTTTAACTACTCAGCTCCCTCGAAGCTCTTCTCATTCTCTTTTGTCGTTGCGGACTTGATCCGCAATCCATGCCCCCGTTGGGGAAAAGACCTGGATCCCGGGTCGAGCCCGGGATGACGGAAGAGCCAGGGGCCATAAGGACACCTGTCATACGCTTTAACCTGAAAAGCGACCCGAGTAGTTACTGTAATTTATCTTTTTTAAAAGCCTGTTGGCAAGTGTCGGCGACTCAATGGTTTGACGCGCAAGGCTGGCACCGACAGTCTGCAGTTTTTCGCAAGACGGTTGAGCTGGGTCAGCATGGAAAAGAAAACAGGCTGCTGCTCAAGTCGCGCAGTTGTCTAGCCATGCCGCACGGCCACCGTCTTCAGCGTGGTGAACCCGTACAGCGCCTCGAAGCCCTTTTCCCGGCCGTAGCCCGACGACTTCACGCCGCCGAAGGGCAGCTCGACGCCGCCGCCCGCACCGTAGTTGTTGATGAACACCTGGCCGCTCCTGACGCGCCTGGCCATGCGGAACTGGCGCGCGCCGTCGGTGGTCCAGATGCCGGCGGCCAGCCCGAAGCGGGTGGCGTTGGCCAGTTCGACCGCCTCGTCTTCGTCCTTAAACCGCATGGCGCACAGCACGGGCCCAAAAACTTCTTCCTGCATCAGGCGGTGGTTGGCCGGCACGTCGCAGAGCAGCGTGGGCGCCTGGTAAAAGCCGCTGTCCGGCGCTTCATCGACGATCTGGCCCTGCGCCACCATCGGAATGCCGGCGACATGGGCATCGCTCAAAAAATCCCAGACGCGCTGCTGCTGGCTCTGGCGAATCAGCGGACCGACGTCCAGGTCCATGGTCGCCGGGCCGACGCGCAGGGCTTCAAATGCCTGGCCCAGCCGCGCCAGCAAGGGGTCATAGATCGCCTCTGCAATCAGCAGGCGCGAGCCGGCCGAGCAGGTCTGCCCGGCGTTTTGCACGATGCCGTTGATGATGGCGGGAATGGCCGCATCCAGGTCGGCGTCGGCGAACACGATCTGCGGGCTTTTGCCGCCCAGCTCCAGCGTGACCGGGCAATGGCGTTCCGCCGCCATTTGCTGGATCAATGTTCCTATGTTGGGGCTGCCGGTGAAACTGATGTGGTCGATACCGGCGTGGCGGGCCAGCGCGTCGCCCACTTCATGCCCATAGCCGGTCACGATGTTGAGGGCACCGGCCGGAAACCCGGCTTCGGTCGCCAGTTCGGCCACGCGCAGCAGCGACAGGCAGGCGTCTTCGCTGGGCTTGACGACGCAGACATTGCCCGCCGCCAGCGCGCCGCCGACGCTGCGGCCAAAAATCTGCATCGGGTAGTTCCACGGAATGATGTGGCCGGTCACGCCGTGGGGCTCGCGCCAGGTCATCACGCTGTAGCCATCCAGGTAGGGAATGGTGTCGCCATGCAGCTTGTCGCAGGCACCGGCATAAAACTCGAAGTAGCGGGCCAGCGCCAGCGCGTCGGCCTTGGCCTGCCGGGTCGGCTTGCCGCAGTCGCGCTGCTCGATCAGGGCCAGTTCATCGGCATGCTCGGCCACCTTGACCGACAGGCGCATCAATAGCCGTCCGCGTTCCGTGCCGCTGAGCCGGCACCAGACCAGTTCCAGGCAGTCGCGGGCGCTGCGCACCGCCACGTCGATGTCATGCGCCGTGCTGCGCTGGATGTTGTCGAAAACCTGACCGTCGGAAGGATCAATGACCGCAATGGTCTTGCCGGACAGGGACGGGACGCGGGCGTTGGCAATGTAGTTGAGTTGCATGGAGGTGATTTTGCGTGAATGTGGCGTTGGAGGCCACTTGTCCGCTGAAAACTTCAGCGTGACAGCCATGCCCCGTCGTGTCAAGGGCTGGAAGTTCTACTGCGGCCATCGCCCGTGGAATGGCCAGCGCCGCCTCCCCTGGCAGGCTCAGGGCATCTTGATGCCTGCAGTCTTGATGACCCGTGTCCAGCGCGCTTCCTCGTTCTTGACGAACTCGGTGTAATGCCTGGCACCTTGCACCGGCACGACAAAACCTTGCGATTCCAGTCGCTGCTTCACGGCTGGCGACTCCATCACCTGCACCAGTGCGGCTTCGAGTTTGTCGATGATCGGCTGGGGCGTGCCTTTGGGCGCGGAGATGCCGGACCACGACAGCGCTTCAAAGCCCTTGTAGCCGGACTCGGCCACGGTCGGCACGTCGGGGTACAGCGCATTGCGCTGGGCGCTCGACACCGCCAGCGGACGCAGTTTGCCGGCCTTGACATGCTGCAGCGCCACGTCCTGGTTGATGAACATCATCTTGATGGTGCCGCCCAGGATGTCGGTCATCATCGGGCCGCCGCCCCGGTACGGAATGCCCAGCATGAAGATGCCGGCGGTCTGCTTGAACTGCTCCATCGCCATGTGGCCCGAGGCGGCCGGGGTGTAGCCGTAGTCGAGCTTGCCGGGGTTGGCCTTGGCGTAGTCGACCAGTTCCTTCACCGTCTTGAACGGCGTGCTGGGATGCACCACGAGCACGTTGGGGCCGGAATGCACCTGCGTGAGGTGGATGAAGTCGGTGTTGGAGTTGTACTTCGGCAAGGGCTCCAGCCCATGCGCCACGGCGTTTTGCCCCACGCCGGTCTGGACCAGGGTGTAGCCGTCAGGCGCGGACTTGGCGCCGCGCTCGGTGCCGATCACGCCGCCGGCGCCGCCGATGTTCTCGACGATGAAGGGCTGTTTGAGGAGCTTGCCGAGTTCTTCGGACACCAGCCGGCCCATCACGTCGCTGGTGCCACCGGCGGGGAAGGACACGATGATCTTCACCGGTTTGTTGGGGTAGTCGGACTGGGCCAGGGCTGCTCCACCAGATGCTATAAAACCAATAGCTGAACATGCAATAGTGATAAGCGCAAGACGTCTTTTTGACATAAATTTATCTCCTGATGAAGTGTGGTGGCCTGTGGCAGGGCGTAGCGAGGTGATTGACGGCGATTCAGCGTCCCCTGGCCTGGCGCCAGACGGCAAAGTCGTCCTTGGATTGCTGCTGCGTGGGCGGGTACAGGCCAATGATGGACCGGCCCTTGAGGACTTGTTCGGTCACGAAATCCTCAAAGGCCGTCATTTCCACCGCTTCGTCCGCAACCTCGTCGGCCACGTGCGCTGGAATCACGAACACGCCTTCCTGGTCGCCGACGATCACGTCGCCAGGAAACACCGCTACGTCGCCGCAACCAATCGGCACGTTGATGTCCAGCGCCTGGTGCAGCGTCAGGTTGGTGGGGGCAGAAGGGCGCTGGTGGTAGGTCGGGAAGGGCAGCACCGCCAGTTCGGGCGAGTCGCGAAAACCGCCGTCGGTGACGATGCCGGCCGCACCACGCACCATCAGGCGCGAGATCAGAATCGAGCCGGCCGAGGCGGCGCGGGCGTCCTTGCGGCTGTCAATCACCATGACCGCGCCTTCGGGGCACTGCTCGACGGCGACGCGCTGCGGATGCCTGGGATCCTGGAACACGCTGATCGGGTTGAGGTCTTCGCGCGCCGGGATGTAGCGCAGCGTGAAGGCTTCGCCGACCATGGTCGGCAGGCTGGGATTGATGGGGTGCACGTCCTGGATGAACTGGTTGCGCAGGCCGCGCTTGAACAGGGCCGTGCACAGCGTGGCGGTGCTGACGGTCTTGAGCTTGTCGCGGGTGGCGGGATTAAGAGCCATGGAAATGTTTTTCGCTTTCAGTAAATGTCGGGCTCGCCAACAGGCGCGCCGAACGAAGTTTCAAGAAAATCAAAGTCGCAGCCGGTGTCGGCCTGCTGGATGTGGCGCGCGCTCATCCAGCCGTAGCCGCGCTCGAAGCGCTTGGGCGGCGGCGTCCAGGCGGCGCGGCGCCGGGCCAGTTCTTCGTCACTGACTTCGAGGTGAATACGCCGGGCCGGTACATCGACCGTGATCAGGTCGCCGGTCTTGACCAGCGCCAGCGGACCGCCGATATAGGCTTCGGGCGCAACGTGCAGGATGCAGGCACCGTAGCTGGTGCCGCTCATGCGGGCGTCCGAGATGCGCAGCATGTCCTTCACGCCCTGCTTGACCAGCTTGAGCGGTATCGGCAGCATGCCCCATTCGGGCATGCCGGGGCCGCCCAGCGGTCCGGCGTTGCGCAAGATCAGGACGTGGTCGGCGGTCACGTCGAGGTTTTCGTCGTCAACGGCGGCTTTCATCGACGGATAGTCGTCGAACACCAGCGCCGGACCGGTGTGCTGGAAATACCGTGGCGCGCAAGCGCTGGGCTTGATGACGCAGCCGTCGGGCGCCAGGTTGCCGCGCAGCACGGCCAGCGCGCCTTCGGCATAAATCGGGTTGTCGAGCGGGCGGATCACGTCGGGGTTGTAGACCTCGGCGCCGACCAGGTTCACGCCCAGCGGCTGGCCGGTCACGGTCAGGGCGTCGAGCTTGAGGTGGTCCTTGAGCACGCTCATCATGCCGAGCATGCCGCCGGCGTAGTAGAAGTCTTCCATCAGGTAGGTGTCGCCGCTGGGGCGGATGTTGGCAATCACCGGCACCTTGCGGCTGGCGGTGTCGAAGTCGTCCAGGCCGACGGCGCAGTGCTCGCCGGCACGGCGTGACATCGCCACCAGGTGAATGATGGCGTTGGTCGAGCAGCCCATCGCCATGGCGACGGTGATGGCGTTCTCGAACGAGGCGCGCGACAGCATTTTGGCCGGCGTCAGGTCTTCCCAGACCATGCCGACGATGCGCCGGCCGCATTCGGTCGCCATGCGGATGTGGTTGGAATCGACCGCCGGGATCGACGACGCGCCGGGCAGCGTCAAGCCAATCGCCTCGGCAATGCCGGTCATGGTGCTGGCCGTTCCCATCGTCATGCAGTGGCCATGGCTGCGGGCAATGCCGCCTTCGACTTCCAGCCACTGGGCCTTGTTGATCTTGCCGGCGCGGCGTTCGTCCCAGTATTTCCAGGTGTCCGAACCGGAGCCGAGAACCTTGCCCTTGACGTTGCCACGCAGCATCGGGCCGGCCGGCATGTAGATGAAGGGCACGCCGGCGCTCAGCGCGCCCAGCACCAGCCCGGGCGTGGTCTTGTCGCAGCCGCCCATCAGCACCGCGCCATCAATCGGGTGGCTGCGCAGCAATTCCTCGACGTCCATGGCCAGCAGGTTGCGGTAGAGCATGGTGGTCGGCTTGACCAGCGACTCGGACAGCGACAGCGCCGGCAGTTCCAGCGGGAAGCCGCCGGCCTGCAGCACGCCGCGCTTCACGTCTTCCACGCGCTGCTTGAAGTGGCCGTGGCAGGTGCCGATGTCGCTCCAGGTGTTCAGGATGGCGATGACCGGCTTGCCTTCCCAGTCCTCGGGGCCGTAGCCCAGCTGCATCACCCGCGAACGGTGGCCGAAGGAGCGCACATCGTCCGGGGCAAACCAGCGCGCGCTGCGCAGTTCTTCATAAGTCTTTTGGGTCATCAGAAGGGCGTGGGGTTCAGGAATAGTGAAAATTAAAGCACTAATATATTAGTGTGTCAATGCTATCATTTGCCTTGGCCACGACTTCTCCACCCGTAAAGACCGCATGACTGCTCTCGCGAATATTGCGCCGCTCAAGCTGGACCGCACCCGCCAGTCGGCGCCCCAGGTGTTCGAAGCCCTGCGGGAACTGATCGTCTCCGTCCAGCTGGAACCTGGAACGGTATTGCAGCGCGCGGAGCTGGCAGAACACTTCGGCATCAGCCAGACACCGATTCGCGATGCCCTGTTGCGTCTGGGCGAAGAGCAGTTGATCGACATTTTTCCGCAACATGCCACGGTGGTCAGCCGGATCGACCTGACGGCGGCATTGCAGGCGCATTTCCTGCGGCGGGCGATTGAACTGGAAATCCTGGCAACGCTGTGTGAACTGCCCGATGCGGCACACCGCGAATTGATGCAGCGCCTGAACATGCACCTGGCCGTGCAGGAAGCCGCACTGAACCCGCTGGACGTTCCAGAACTGGCCCTGGCTGACCAGGCGTTTCACCAGGAAATGTACGAAGCGGCCCGTGTGGGGCCGCTGTGGGCGCTGGTGCGCAGGCAAAGCGGGCATGTGGACCGGCTGCGCCGGCTGAACCTGCCAGTCGACGGCAAGCCCCGGGCGATCGTTCGGGACCACCATGCGATCGTTGAAGCCATTGCGCGCAAGGATGCGCAGGCGGCGCAACAAGCCTTGCGCCGGCACCTGGCCGGAACACTGGCCTTTGTCGAAGACATCGGGCAGCGATTTCCGCAATGGATCGTTTAGCCCGCTCCTGGTCGCGCAGGGTGCTTACTGTGCTGCGCGTTGCAGCACGAACTCGGCAAGCAATGGGTCGTCCAGATGGGTGCCGGCGGCGGTCTTCGACAGAAAACCGCCGCGCTTCAGTTTCTCGATGGATGACCTGACCCGGGAGATTGTCGGCTTCGAACCGGGGATGGCCGCCAGCGCTTGAAGCGTCGCCTGGCTCAAGGGCGGCTCGCCTCTGGCAATCACTTCCAACACCCCCTGGTCGAAGGCATCGACCGAACTCAGCAGCGCCCGCCAGACGGCGACCTGGTGGTCGCTCGTCATGTAGTTCCGCAGTCCCTGCGCAACATCGGTCACGCCTTCTGCCGACATCGCCTTGACCACATCGCGCATCAGCGCCGGCTTGAAGCCAATTTTGCTGAAACCATGGCGCAAGTCGGCCAGCGCCAGCGCTTTCCCCGGATGCACCGTGCTGAAATGGTCTGCCAGCAGGCGCAGGAATGCATCGTCCAGGAAAGGGAAATCAATGATTTGCGCAAACTGGTACATCGGCGCGCCTGCGGTATTCATCAGCCGCGCCAGCCCTTCTTGCGAGGAACCGGTAAAGACGGCGCGCACCTCCCCGCGACGCTTGTGCAGGACGGCCCGCAGGGAGGCCACCAGCGTCACGCCATCGGCCGCCTCGCCCAGGGTTTGCACCTCGTCAAGCATCAACAGGATCTGGCCCTTGTGCCGCGCGGCCAGCCGGGTGACCAGCGCATCCAGGCGAAGCGCCGGCGATTCCGGCAAGGCCCGGCGCTGCGGTTCTTCGCCCAGGTCAATGCTGGCCCCCAGGAGGCCGATTTTCTTCACCGGCGTTCTGGCCAGCTTTGCGGCACGGCTGGCGGGCACCTGCAAATCGTCCAGCGCTTCTTCCAGCGCATGGTTCAGCGCTTCGATCGGGGCTGTCTTGTGCAGCCACAGGTCGGCGTACACCGGCAGCATTCCCTCATGCCTTGCGCCGGGCGCCAGGTCGTGGTCCAGAAAGAAGGTCTTGCCAACGCGCCGGGGTGCAAACAGGGCCAGCGGACGGCCTGGCTGGGCGGCCAGCAAGGCCAGGTAGGCCTGTGCCAGGGCCGGACGCCGGACTTCAAGGTCGTCGAAGGTTTTCATCGCCTGATTGTCGTCAATTGTCGTAAAAATCGCAATTGCTACAAAGAGCACAGCAAGCGGCAACGACGGACAAAGCAACCACCCGCCGAAGCGGGTGGTTGCAAGTTGAATTCGCACCCTCTGTGCGCAAAGAAAAACCCTATCGAGAAGCCGCTGGTGCCGGCATGCTGGCCGCAGGCGTTGGAATGGCTGCGGCAGCCGGGGCACGTGCGGGCGCCGGTGCGGGCATCCCTGGCGCAACCGGCGTCATCACCGGCGCGGCAGGGCCGCTGAACGCCGTGGGCGCCTGCACCGCCATGGGCGGCGCTGCGTGTACCTCGACGCCGTGGAATTTCATCATCAGCGGCACGATCAACAGCGCCACGATGTTGATGATCTTGATCAGCGGGTTGATGGCCGGGCCGGCCGTGTCCTTGTACGGGTCGCCGACGGTGTCGCCGGTCACGGCTGCCTTGTGCGCTTCGCTTCCCTTGCCGCCGTGGTGGCCGTCTTCAATGTACTTTTTGGCGTTGTCCCAGGCGCCGCCGCCGGTGCACATCGAAATCGCCACGAACAGGCCGGTGACGATGGTGCCCATCAGCAGGCCGCCCAGCGCCTTGGGACCGAGCAGCAGGCCGACCACGATCGGCACGATGACGGGCAGCAGCGAGGGAATGATCATTTCCTTGATCGCTGCCGTGGTCAGCATGTCCACCGCGCGGCCGTATTCGGGTTTGGCCGTGCCTTCCATGATGCCGGGGATTTCCTTGAACTGGCGGCGCACTTCCACCACCACGGCACCGGCGGCGCGGCCCACGGCTTCCATCGCCATGGCGCCGAACAGGTAGGGAATCAGGCCGCCGATGAACAGGCCGACGATGACCATCGGGTCACTCAAGTCAAAGCTGATGGCGCGGCCATAGCTTTCCAGCTTGTGGGTGTAGTCGGCAAACAGCACCAGCGCGGCCAGACCGGCCGAGCCAATCGCGTAGCCTTTTGTGACGGCCTTGGTGGTGTTGCCCACGGCGTCGAGCGGGTCGGTCACGGCGCGCACTTCGGGCGGCATGTCGGCCATTTCGGCAATGCCGCCGGCGTTGTCGGTGATGGGGCCATAGGCGTCCAGCGCCACCACGATGCCGGCCATGCTGAGCATCGAAGTCGCAGCAATCGCAATCCCGTACAGCCCGGCCAGGTTGTACGACACCAAAATGGCGATGCAGACAAAGATCACCGGCCAGGCGGTCGAGCGCATCGACACGCCCAGGCCGGCAATGATGTTGGTGCCGTGGCCGGTGGTTGACGCCTGCGCGATGTGCTTGACCGGCGCGTACTGCGTGCCGGTGTAGTACTCGGTCACCCAGACCAGGCACGCGGTCAGCACCAGGCCGACGGCACAGGCGCCGAACAGCTTCATCTGGCTGCCACTGGCATAAATGGCGTCGTCGGGCATCAGCCAGGTCGTGACAAAGTAAAACGCCACCAGCGAAAGCAGACCCGCCACGGCCAGGCCCTTGTAAAGGGCAGGCATGACATTGGTCATGCCCGGCGATGCCTTGACGAAAAAGCAGCCGACGATGGACGCGATGATCGACACCGCGCCCAGCGCCAGCGGGTACAGCACGGCGTTGACCGGGGCGGCGGCCACCAGCAGCGCGCCCAGCACCATGGTGGCAATCAGCGTCACCGCATAGGTCTCGAACAGGTCGGCCGCCATGCCGGCGCAGTCGCCCACGTTGTCGCCGACGTTGTCGGCAATCACGGCCGGGTTGCGCGGGTCGTCTTCGGGAATGCCGGCCTCGACCTTGCCGACCAGGTCGGCGCCCACATCAGCGCCCTTGGTGAAGATGCCGCCGCCCAGCCGCGCAAAGATCGAGATCAGCGACGAGCCAAAGGCAAAGCCGATCAGCGGGTTGAGCAGGTCGGCCAGTTTGCTGGTGGGCAGGTAGTTGCCGTTGCCGACCAGAAACCAGAAAAAACCGGTCACGCCCAGCAGCCCCAGGCCGACCACCAGCATGCCGGTGATGGCGCCGCCGCGAAAGGCCACGTCGAGCGCCGGGCCAATGCCGCGCGTGGCGGCCTGCGCGGTCCGCACATTGGCCCGCACCGAGACATTCATGCCGATGAAGCCGCAGGCACCCGACAACAGGGCGCCGACCACGAAGCCGATGGCGGTCTTGCTGTCAAGAAACACCCCGATCAGCACCGCCAGGATGACGCCGACGATGGCAATGGTCTTGTACTGCCGGGCCAGATAGGCGGCAGCGCCCGTCTGGATGGCGGCCGAGATCTCCTGCATTCGCGCGTTGCCCGCGTCCTGCGAAAGAATCCAGCTTCTCGCCCAAAAGCCGTATCCCACGGCAATGAGCCCGCAAACCAGCGCAAGAATGAGCGCGGCTGAGTGACCTGTCATAAATACCTCCGACCTTGTTTTTTTGCCTTGATGGGTGCCACGCAAGCGGACCCCCGCTGCGTTGCTTCCTCGTGGCTCGCGTGCAAGGCGATGGGACGATTGGCCAACTCAGGGAAATTAAACGCGAAAACACCAGCCGTTGGCAACCCGTAAGGTCGGCATCAGTAAAATGCGGGCAAATAACCGTTTGTCAGCCCGCGAGGCCTGCCCCCGCGACAAGCGGCTGTCGGGCAAGCTGAGCGCAGCGGCCAGACAGGCCGTTTTTCATCAATGTGTTTTCATCAACTCCAAAGCGACCATGTCCCTAGATAAAGTTACACCCGGCAAAAACGCTCCCGACGCCTTCAACGTGATCATCGAAATCCCGATGAACTCCGATCCGGTGAAGTACGAGGTGGACAAGGAGTCTGGCGCCATTTTCGTGGACCGCTTCATGAGCACCGCCATGCATTACCCGTGCAACTACGGCTACGTGCCCCAGACCCTGAGCGGCGACGGCGATCCGGTCGATGTGCTGGTGATCACACCGGTGCCGCTGATTTCCGGCGTGGTGGTGACTTGCCGCGTCATCGGCATCCTGAAGATGACCGACGAAGCCGGCGAAGACGGCAAGGTGCTGGCCGTGCCCATCGACAAGAAATGCTCGCTGTACAGCCACTGGCAAAAGCCCGAGGACATGAACCCGCTGCGCCTGAAAACCATCGCCCATTTCTTTGAGCACTACAAAGACCTGGAAGAAGGCAAATGGGTCAAGATTTCAGGCTGGGAAGGCCCGGAAGCCGCAAAGAAAGAAATCACCGACGGCATGGCCAACTACGCCAAGGAACAGCAGGCGGAGTGATTTTTTATTGATTTGAGGTTTTCATGCGCTTGGCGCACGTCCTGTATGGATAGTTTGCTATAAAAATAATAGTAAATGACAAAATCGGCGTTGCATGAAAAAAGCGCCTCCCGTTCAGTCGGGAGGCGCTTTTTGCATGCCCGGTGGATGCGAGCGGTGTGCCAATCCTCCCGCTGGGGCTGTCCTGCGCTGTCTGGTCCCTCTGTCCTGATGCTGTTGGCGGTTTGAATAAGGGATCGATTCAGGCATGACGACCGCTGAAAGTCAAAGACGCCGGATATGCCGGTTTTTTGTCGGTTGGACAGATCGGCGAGGTCGGGAACCGGTCATTTTTGCTGGTCAGGATCAATAATGACACATGTGATGGAACGTCAGCCTGGAAAGCTTTTATGTCAGCATCCGGCCGTATTATCAGATTTCATTTACCCAGACAGACTGGTACTTCAGCATGGCAGACCCGCGCGACGCTTCCCTTTACCCTGAAAACACCGATGGCTTGGCCAAAAGCACGCTCAACTTTCCCGTGGTGGGCATCGGTGCATCGGCCGGGGGCCTGCAGGCCCTGCTGCGTTTCTTCGAGCAGATGCCCGCTGCCAATGGCATGGCCTTTGTCATCATTCTCCATTTGTCGCCGGAACATGAAAGCAATGTGGCCCAGATACTGCAGCGCGTTGCCAGCATGCCGGTCATGCAGGTGAATGCGCCGACCGCCATCCAAGCCAACCATGTGTACGTGATACCGCCCACGCACGACCTGGAAATGAACGACGGGCACCTGCAACTGTCCAGCCACTCGCGCGTGCGGGGTGCGCACCTGGCCATCGACCTGTTTTTCCGTACCCTGGCCGAGGTTCACCAGGAAAGGGCGATTGCCGTCGTGATGTCCGGTACCGGCAACGACGGCGCCGCTGGCCTGGCGCGGGTCAAGGAAGCGGGCGGTGTCACGTTGGTGCAACAACCCGGGGATGCCGAATATGACGGCATGCCCAAAGCCGCGATTGCCACCGGCATGGTCGACTTCGTCACAACGGCGGCTGAAATGCCGCAGCGACTCCAGGAACTCTGGGTCAATGCCTCCCGCATCAGCCTGCCCCAGAAAGACGGTCCGTCGCTACGGGCTGCGGTTGCCGACACCGATGAGGCCGCCCGCCTTGCCGAAGACGCCCTGCGCGACATCATGTCGGCGCTGAGCACCTACTCCAAAAATGATTTCCGGCAGTACAAACGGGCCACGGTTCTGCGCCGCATTGGACGCCGGCTGCAGGTTAATGGCGTGCCGGACCTGCCAGCCTATCGTGATTTCCTGCGCGCGCACCCTGAAGAGGTCAAGCTGCTGCTCCAGGACATGCTGATCAGCGTCACAAACTTTTTTCGCGATCCGGCGGCCTTCGAAGCGCTTGAACGCGATGTGCTCCCGGCGCTGCTGGCCCATCGTTCGCCAGACGAGGCCGTGCGCGTCTGGGTGGCGGGCTGTGCCACGGGTGAGGAAGCCTATTCGGTGGCCATCTTGCTCAGGGAGCAGATGGAACTGCACCACTGCACGTCCGAGCTGCAGATTTTTGCCACGGACATTGATGAAAGGGCGGTCAATGTCGGCCGCAACGCACTGTATCCGGTATCGATTGCCACCGATGTGTCGCCTGGCAGACTGAAAAAGTTTTTCAACCCCGAAAAAGAGCGGTTCAGGGTGGTCAAGCAGATGCGCGAAAAGTTGCTGTTTGCCCATCACAACGTGCTGCGCGATCCGCCTTTTTCCCGCGTTGACCTGATTTGCTGCCGCAACCTGCTGATCTACCTGGACAAGTCGGCCCAGTCCAGTGTTCTGGAAACCTTTCGCTTTGCGCTCAAGCCTGAAGGATTCCTGTTTCTGGGCACTTCGGAGTCTGTCGAGGCAGCGAACAAGCTCTACACCGTGTTTGACAAAAAGAGCCGGTTTTTCAAGGTCAATCCGAATGGCAGTTCCATCCGCCATTTTCTGCTCGCCAGGGAACAGCCCAGTGATCGGACGGTTTTCAGCCATCGGGGGCCTGACCGGCGTGCGCCCAAGCCGGCTTCTTTTGGGGAACTGCACCACAAGCTGATTGACCAGGTTGTCCTGCCCAGTGTGCTGATCGATAGCCAGCACAATATTTTGCACCTGTCGGAGAATGTCGGGAAATTCCTGCTGCCGGGCAGCGGCACGCCATCGGTCAATCTTCTTGACAACACCCAAGCCGAGTTGCGCACCGAATTGCGCACGGCGCTCTACCAGGCCATGCATACCGGCAAGCCGGTCAGGACGCATGCCGTTCCGGTGCGCCGCGGAAACAGCATGATCCTGGTGGAAATGAGCGTGCATTCTTTCGGTGAAGTTGACACTGATTCAGCGCTGGCGCTGGTAATGTTTGAAGAGGTGCCTGAAAAACCACCGGCTCTTTCGCCCGGCAATTCCGGGCAGGCACACCAGGTGTTGATCGAGCAGCTGGAAACCGAGATCAGGCAGCTCAAGAAAAATCTTAATCAAATTATTGAGCAGACCGAGATATCGACCGAAGAACTCATGTCCTCGAACGAGGAGCAGCAGACCGTCAATGAAGAACTTCGCTCGGCCACTGAAGAACTGGAAACCAGCAAGGAGGAACTCCAGTCGATCAACGAGGAGCTGACCACCGTCAATTTCGAACTGAAAGTCAAGGTCGATGAAACCAGCATGATGAACGACGACCTGCAAAACCTGATTGCATCGTCGGACATTGCCACGATATTTGTCGATCGCAGCCTGCACATCAAGCGCTTCACCCCACAGGCAACCCGCATCTTCAACCTGATCGAGTCCGACATCAACCGCCCCTTGATGGACATCACCCACAAGCTCTGCTATGCGTCGCTGGCAAACGATGCAGCCGGAATGCTCAAGACGCTGAACCCGATCGAGCGGCCGGTCAGCAGCAGCGACGGCAGGCATTACCTGGCCGGTATTCGCCCCTACCGCACGATAGATGACCACATCGATGGCGTGGTACTGACCTTTGTGGATGTCACCGAATTGCGCAAGGCCGAGGAAAAGCTGCGCGCCGGCGAGGAACGGCTTCGGATTGCCGCTGAAACCACCAAGGACTATGCCATTTTGACCATTGACGAGGAGGGCACCATCACCAGCTGGAACGTCGGTGCCCAGCGCAATTTCGGCTACATGCCGCACGAGATCGTAGGTCAGCCGTTCTTCACCATTTTCACTCCCGAAGACCGTGCCGCCGGGGTGCCGGAGGACGAGTTGCGCGGCGCGCGCGAGGAAGGCCGCAGCATGGACGAACGCTGGCACCTGCGCAAGGACGGCAGCACCTTTTTTTGCTGCGGCGTGGTCACCCGGCTGGAGGGCAAGGCCGGCGGTTATGCCAAGATTGCCAGAGACATGACCGAAAGCCGGTCGCAGCAGGTGAGCCGTGACGAGTTGCTGGCCATGGAAAAGCAGGCCAACGAACTCAAGGACCAGTTTTTGGCCGTCATGTCGCATGAACTTAAGCATCCGTTGAACCTGATCCAGGTCAACACCGAGTTGCTGCTGAGCCATCCCGAGGTGCGCGCGCTTCCCGAAGTGGCGCGGGCCGGCGAAACCATTCGCAGCGCCGTGGTCAGCCAGACCAAGATCATTGATGACCTGCTGGACCTGTCGCGTGCCCGTACCGGCAAGCTGACACTGCGGCTGGCGCCGGTCGACTTGGCTGAAATGGCCACTTCGATTGCCGCCGCTGCGCGCGAAGCCGCCAGCAAGAAAAGCCTGACGCTGAATTACGAATACAGTGAAAAGGAACTGGTGGCCCTGTGCGACCGCGTCCGAACGGAGCAGGTCCTGTGGAACCTGATCAACAACGCCATCAAGTTCACGCCTGCCGGGGGAATAATCACCGTGCGGCTGGGCCGCGACGGCACATTTGCCACCGTGAGTGTGGTCGACACCGGCCAGGGCATCGACCCGGCGTTCCTGCCGCACATCTTTGGCATGTTCATTCAGGCGCCTGACCAAAAAATCTACAACACCAACACCGGCCTGGGCGTGGGCCTGACGCTGGTGCGCGACCTGACGGTGGCGCAGGGCGGCAAGGTGCTGGCCGATTCGGAGGGCATTGGCAAGGGCACTTGCTTCACCATCTGGCTGCCGTTGGCGCAAACCAGGGTGCAGGCTAAAAAAGCCGGACTGCCCAGCGCAAACCTCAAGGGGCTCAGGATTCTGGTGGTCGATGACATGATCGACCTGCTGCAGCCCTTCTCTGCATTGCTGCGTCTGGAAGGCGCTGACGTGGACATGGCCACCAGCGGCCAGCAGGCGCTGGAAATGCTGGAAAAAAACAGCTACGACCTGCTGATTTCGGACTTGGGCATGCCCTACATGGACGGCTACGAGCTGATCCGCAAAATACGCAAGCGCCCGGACTGGCGCAGCCTCAAGGCGATTGCGCTCAGCGGTTATGGCCGGCAGGTGGACACCGTGCGGGCCTTGCAAAGTGGCTTCAATGCCCATTTGTCGAAACCCGCCACAGTCGCGCACATCTGCCAGAGCATTGCGCAACTGGTTCCCAACGAGCTGGCTTGATGCTTGCCTTGCGCCTTGGCCGAGCGGCTCGTGTCAGGCTGGCTGCGGCGCTGTGTGTTGAGGGCTGCAAAACCGTCAGCGTGTCATGCGCCAGGGCTGGTGGTTTCTGGCACTGCTCATAAAGCGGCAGCGGGGTAACCGCTGATTACAAATTCCCTTGCTCCAAAGCCCCGGAGCGGATTTTGATTTGATACAAACAGTTCAGCTGATTTTCCAGGAAAACTGCATCGGCAGCCTCCTGCTTTATTCGCCATGCCTGGGTTGCACCTGCGAAGCCATACACAAGACAAGCCACCTATTTTTCATCGGGAGCAGAAAACATGACCGTCCAGGAAACCCCTCAAGCCGCAATGATGTCTGCGGTGCCCCTCAAGGTGTCCGCCCAGCAGGTCGAGGCAGCCCGCTATGCGGTTCTCAGGCGCCTGGCGCCTTGCTTGCGGCACCACATGGTTCGGCCGTTGCAGCCCATCGGGCTGATCTACGGCGTCATGCACCACAAGCTTTCGGCCGCCCAGCCCGATTTGCCATCGGTTCGCGAAGAGGCCGAAAAGATCAATGAATTCGCCAAGGCTGCGCTTGAAGAATGCATGGACATGGGCACCTGGCTGGCCCCCGAGCCGGATGTCGTGACCGATGTCGAGTCCGGCGTGCGTGAATGCGTCGGCCTGATGGCCACCATGCTGCATTTTTGCGGTTTCCGGCTGGTCAATGAAGTCGAGGAACTGCCGGCCCAGGTCCTGCGCGATCCCCTGCGCATGGTGCTGAGCGCGGCCTTGTTTGAGCTGACCGACGCGATGGACCAGCCTGCCACCGTGACGATCCATGCCCAGGCCAGACCGTCTGAGGTCACGGTCACGCTGCAGGTCGATCCCCTGAGCGAAGGCCAGCTGGACCGTTATGACGATGGTTACCGAAAACTGGTATGGGCCGATGTACAGGCGCTGGCGTTGTCAGAGCGTGTCGGCCTGTCCCGGCAAGGTTGCCAAGTCAGCCTGCGCTTCGCCGTCGCGCCAGCGCCGGTGCACTGAAGCCCTAAAAACGACTTTCAGGGTCAAAAATGCCTATCGCGCATATTCCGTAAGTGCTGGTAGCTATTAATATGGTAGCAAGATGCTGTGTTTCCAGCAGGCCCCAGTTGCCTGTCAAATGGGCTCCGGTCTATACGCATTCGCCAAGCAGGCCCTGCACGCCATCGTTGATTCCAGCCACCGGCGTTGCCTTGGCCAGTGCCATCCACACGCCCAGCGGCAGGTTTTGCCGTGAACGACGGGGCGCCGACCGGGTCACCACTAGGCGGCCGTTGTCAAGCTGCATCACGCCGCATTCGACGGGAATCTCATCGGCTGCGCCTATGGGACGGCCTTTGGCGTCGCAGCCCAGCACGTACCAGCATTCGCCCCCCAGGTCGAGGTAGGCGCCGCGCTTGTCGGGACGGCGCAGGTCGCCGAGCAGGTCCGAGCGTTTGACCTTGATCTCGTGGACGATCGGCTCCAGGTAGGTCTCAACCGTGGTGTTGCGGATCGAAAACACGTCGGGCCGCACCATGCACCATCTGGCCTTTTCGCCTTCTGCGGCTGGCGGCAGTTGCGCGCGCAGGCTCAGGGTGCGCCAGGCGATGCGGCCGGCGCGCACCATTTCGCAGGCCACGCGTTCCACCAGCGCTTCATGCGCCGACAGCGTCGAGCGGTTGACGGCCAGTGTGGCCGCCAGCCACGCAACGCCGGCATCGCTCACGCGCAGGGTTTCGTGGCCTGCCGGGCTGTCAACGCGCTGCAGCATGCCGCCGGCCAGCAGTTCGATCTCCAGCATGTCTTGGCACGGCCAGCCAGCGGAGCGGTAAATCTCGCGCAACCGCCGGGCGTGGGTGCGGCCAAGCGTGATGGCGGGTTGCATTGCCGCTGCAGCCAACGGCCCGGTCAGGTAGGGTGCAATGTCAACGGGGCTGGACAGGGGATTCATGATGAAAAAAAGTTTTTAGCGCAATCAACGCGGGCATCAGCAGCTGTCAACCAAGAAGCGTTGAAAGTGCAGCACCGGTGTTTCAAAAGCTGATTTCGAAACGTGCGTCGCCCGTGTCGCGGTGCAGCGGTTTCAGGGCCGTCATGATGGCCTGGTCTTCGGCCTTTTCCCACAGCGCAATCACTTCGCGCTCTGCATCATGGTCGGGATGGGCCAGCTCTGCGGGCGTCAATTGGCTGGTAAGCGATCGCGCCAGCATGCAGGCCTGTAGCGTGGGCACGACCCCTTCGCGGCCGCCGACGCCGGCTTCCAGCGCCAAGCGAAAACGCAGTTCTGCGGCGCTGCGCTCGGCGGCGCTCAGGCCAGTGGCGTCAGCCATGCGAAGGGTGTAGGGGGCAGGCTTTTCGCTCATGAGGGGATGGTCGGATTGGTTGGAGGTTGAACTACTGCTGCCTTGAAGGGACTGCGCCGCTCCAGGTCTTCGAGGTAATGGTCGATGCCCGCACCTTCGCGCTCCAGGAAACGCTCGATGGCATCGGCAAAGGACGGATGCGCCAGCCAGTGCGCGCTGGTGGTCTTGACGGGCAGGAGGGCTCTGGCCATCTTGTGCTCGCCCTGGGCGCCACCTTCAAAACTTTGAAAACCATGCGCAATACACCATTCGATCGGCTGGTAATAGCAAGCCTCGAAGTGCAGGCAGTCGACCCGCGCCAGCGCGCCCCAGTAACGCCCGAAGGCGGTCAGGCCTTGGAATGACGTGTTTCCCTCGCTTTCTGGTTCTGCTGCGACATTTTTGGCATCAATAATGCCGATTGCGCAATCAGGACGGGCGCTGACAGCTATCAAACTGCTAGCAATGGGGGTTCCCTCATGCTCGGCCACAAACAGCAGCCAGTTCTCAGGCATGCTGTTTTCCATGCGATGAAAGAAGTCGCGGCTCAGGTAGGGGGCATTGCCATGCTCCAGGTAGGTGCGTTCGTAGCAGCGGTAGAAAAAATCCCAGTCGGCACTCGAAATCTGCGGTCCCAGCGACCAGCGAAAGGTGATGCCGGCATCCCGGACCTTGCGGCGTTCCTGGCGGATTTTCTTGCGTTTTTCCTGGCTCAGCGTCATCAGGAAATCGTCGAAGCTGGCAAAGGGGCGGCAGGAAAAACCAGATTCGGGTTCGCAGAGGCCCCCATCCCTGTTTCCCCCCAACGGGGGAAGGAGAAATTCGGATTCTGGGGGCAGCGCAGAATGCGCAGCGGCCAGCGTGGGGGCGGCAACTCCCTGCAAGTCAGGGCCGTGGAACCGGCTCTGCCGGGCCACAGGCGCAGCGCCTCCCCCGGGGGGCAGCGCACCACGCGCAGCGGCACTGTTAGTCCAGTGGAACTGCACCGTGTGGCGCAGCATCAGACCGGCATCCTCGCAGGCCTTCACGTCGTCATCAGCGGCAAACAGCACGTGCAATGAAGACAGTTTTTGCTCGTCGCACCATGCCACCAGCGCCTGCACCAGAAGCGCACGCTCGGCATGATCGCGTGCCAGCAGCCGTGCACCGGGAACAGGCGTGAACGGCACGGCGACCAGCGCCTTGGGGTAATAGTCCAGTCCGTTCTGCGCATAGGCATTCGCCCAGGCCCAGTCAAAGACATATTCGCCGTAGGAATGTGCCTTGAGGTACAGGGCGCAGGCCCCAACCAGGGTGTCGCCCTGCCAGAGGGTGACAAAACGGGGCGTCCAGCCGGTCTTCAGCGTGGCGCTGCCGCTGGCGTGCAATGCGGCCAGGTATTCGTGGCGCATGAAGGGGTTCAGAATGCCGTCCGGGCTTTGCGTGGCCAGCAGCGCATTCCACTCGCCGGTATTCACGGCCAGCGGCGAATCCAGGATGCGGATGACATAATCGTTTGACTTGTTTTTCACGTATTTTTGGCGTTTTTTTCAGGGTTCGATTTCCACATGTCACTCAAAATCTGCATTGCCCAATTGAACTACTGTGTTGGCGACATGGGGGGCAATGCGCAAAAAATTATCGCTGCCGCCCGCACCGCTTACCAGCAGGGCGTCCGGCTGGTGCTGACGCCGGAAATGGCGATTTGCGGCTACGCGGCCGAAGACCTGTTTCTGCGGACCTCATTCATCCAGGCCTGTGATGATGCCGTGAATCTGGTGGCCCGTGAGCTGGCCGGGTTAAAAGGCCTGACCGTCGTGGTCGGCACGCCCACGCACGGCGACAGCGGCCTGGGCCTGCGCACCCGAAGCGTGGCAGTGCAGCAGCGGCACAATGCCGCCCGCGTGGTGCGCGAAGGCCGGGTCATCGAAAGTTACGCCAAGCGCGAACTGCCCAACTACCAGGTGTTTGACGAGCGCCGTTATTTCGCGCCCGGTCAAGGCACCTGCGTATTTCAGGCTGGTGAAGGCGTTGACGCGGTCAGCATCGGCCTGCTGATCTGCGAAGACGCCTGGTTCGAGGAACCCGCGCGGCTGGCCCGACAGGCCGGCGCCGAGTTGCTGGTGGTCATCAATGCTTCGCCGTTTCACGTCGGCAAGGGCAGCGAGCGCGAGCTGATGATGCGCGAACGCTGCCTGGCGACGGGCCTGCCACTGGTCTATGCGCACTTGGTCGGCGGCCAGGATGAAATTGTTTTCGAAGGCCATTCGTTTGCCCTGCAGGCCGATGGTGCGCTCGCCGGCCGGGCTGAGAGTTTCAAGGAACGTCTGTTCTTTGTGCAGGCGGAGCGGGTGCGGAATGCTATTGAACTAGTAGCAGACAGCGTGCCCTTGCGCAGCCCCGAAGCCGACCTGTGGGATGCGCTGGTGCTGGGCGTGCGCGACTACCTGGGCAAGAACGGCTTTCCGGGCGCCATCCTGGGTCTGTCGGGCGGTATCGACTCGGCCCTGGTGCTGGCCATCGCGGTCGATGCGCTGGGGGCGGACAAGGTTCGCACGGTGATGATGCCGTCGCCCTACACGGCCGATATTTCCTGGATCGATGCACGCGCCATGGCTGAACGCATGGGGGTGCGCTACGATGAGATCTCAATCATTCCCGAATTCGAAGCCTTCAAGGCCTCGCTGGCCGGCGAGTTCAAGGGGCTGGCCGAGGACACCACAGAAGAAAACATCCAGGCGCGCATCCGGGGTGTGTTCCTGATGGCGCTGTCGAACAAGTTTGGCTCGATCGTGCTGACCACCGGCAACAAGAGCGAAATGGCCACCGGCTACTGCACGCTGTATGGTGACATGGCGGGCGGTTTCGCGGTCATCAAAGACCTGCTGAAAACCACGGTGTTCCGGCTGGCCCGGTGGCGAAACGAAAACGACCCCTACGGCACCGGCAGCGCACCGATCCCGGAGCGCATCATCACGCGCCCGCCCAGCGCCGAACTGCGCGCCGACCAGACCGACCAGGACAGCCTGCCGCCCTACGAGGTGCTTGATGCCATCCTGAAAAGCTACATGGAAAACGACCAGAGCGTCGATTCAATCGTGGACGCCGGCTTCGAGCGGGCCGTGGTGGAACGCGTAGCCAGACTCATCCGCATCAACGAATACAAGCGGCGCCAGGCGCCGGTCGGCATCCGTGTCAGCCACCGGAGTTTTGGCAAGGATTGGCGTTATCCTATTACCAGCAAGTTTGGCGCCTGACGGTCGGCAGCGACGCACAATCGTTACAACGCAGTCAGCAGTCGGCCTTTACCATTCAGTTTTCAGACCCATAGAGAGACTTTTCGTGAAACAAATTACCGCCATCCTCAAGCCTTTCAAACTCGAAGAAGTCCGTGAAGCCCTTGCAGAATGCGGCGTGACCGGCCTAACCGTCACCGAAGTCAAGGGCTTTGGCCGTCAGAAAGGGCACACCGAGTTGTATCGCGGCGCCGAGTATGTGGTTGATTTCCTGCCCAAGGTCAAGGTTGAAGTGGTCGTCAAGACCGACGATGTCGACCGCTGTGTTGAAGCCATCGTGCGTGCGGCGCGCACCGGCAAGATTGGCGACGGCAAGATTTTTGTCACCAGCGTCGAGCGCGTGTTGCGCATTCGGACCGGCGAGGAAGACGAAGCGGCGATTTAAGCCGGCTCAGATCTGGTCCAGCTGCACCGTCGGCCGCGCCGTGCCGGCCGCCTGCACCAACTCGGCCACGAGCAGTTCTGCATCGCTGCCGGTGCGGATCAGCCCCATCTGCCATTCACTCATGAAGCCGCTGCTGACCGCCGACCCCAGAAACGTCAGCAGGCTGTCGTAAAAGCCGTCCAGGTTGAGCAGGCCGACCGGCTTGTCGTGGTAGCCGAGCTGGCGCCAGGTCCAGACCTCAAAAAATTCCTCAAGTGTTCCGATGCCGCCGGGCAGCGCCAGAAAGGCGTCGGCATGCTCGGCCATGATGCGCTTGCGCTCATGCATGTTTTCCACCACGTGCAGTTCGGTACAACCTGTGTGCGCCCATTCCTTTTCGACCAGCGCCTTCGGAATCACGCCGATCACCCGGGCGCCTGCTGCCAGCGCCGCGTCCGCCAGGATGCCCATCAGGCCGTTGTGGCCGCCCCCATACACCAGCTGGCCGCCATGACGGCCAATCCAGGTCCCGACCTGCCTCGCCAGCGCGGCAAATTCGGCGTTGTTGCCGGGGCGCGACCCGCAGTACACGCACAAGGAAAAAGAAGGGTTATTCACGCTGCGTGTCTGAAGATTCATGCGCCAAGCCGGTCGGCCAGCGCCAGCGTCCAGGTGCTTGCGCAAAGCAGCAGGCAGAGCAGAACCGCAGCGCTGCCCATGTCCTTGGCGCGTTTGGAAAGTTCATGCCATTCAGGACCGATGCGGTCGACGGCCGCCTCGATGCCGGTGTTGAGCAATTCGACAATCAGCACCAGCATGACGGTTCCTGCGAGCAGGACGGTTTCCATCCAGTTACGGCCCAGCCAGAAGGCGGCCGGCACCAGCACCAGCGAGGCCAGCGCCTCCTGCCGGAAAGCTGTTTCGTTCCACCCGGCGCGCAGGCCGGCCAGGGAGTAGCCTGCTGCATGCCAGATGCGGCTCAGGCCACGGCGGTTTTTCTGGACGTTGGCGGGCGAGGAAAATGGAACTTGTTCAGGCATGACGATCATTCTGGCGGTGCAGCATGACAAATGGCTTTCAGGATGGCCTCGAAACTGCAGCCTTGATTGATGTGAGACGTTTTGCTTTGGGTGGGGTGATCGAAGTGATCAGCCGGGTGCCGGCCCAGGCATCGTGCCAAAACTGCCGCTGCGGATGAAAGCGCGCCAGGATGGCCCAAATGACCACCCATCCCATGGTCAGAAGGGCGCCTTCGGTAGCCGATAGCCCCATCATCCAGCTTGCTGCCAATGACGGCAAAAACCACATCCAGCTGAGCAGGTAGCGGAGCAGTGCGCGCTGCTGGGTAATCGGTAGACCATTGGCATCGACGACACGAATGTGCCAGGTTTTCATGGCGAGTGTCTGGCCCTTGGCCCAAAACCAGACAAAGTAGACGGCAAAAACCACAAACACGAAAGCCTGCAGCCCATGGCGGTTATCCAGCGCATTGCGCGTCTGGCTCAGGGTGCTGAACAGGTAGCCAGCAATGAACACCACGCCGAACATGAGCATGCCTTCATACACCCAACAGGCCATGCGCCTTGGAATTGACGGTATTTGAATATCTTTTGCGATCAAGGGAACAACTTAATAGTGAATGCGCGCAGGAAGCCCCTGCGACGATAGGGCAACAAAGAAGGCCGGTCAAAACTGACCGGTTCTTTGTCGCTATTGCGCCGAGCCGTTTACCGGCGCAGGCAGCGCTAGCGGAGCAGGCACTGGGACTGCAGTCAAAGGGCTGATTTTAGGTGCAGGCTTGAAAGCCTGCTGGCTGGCAGCCTGTGCGGGAACTGTGGCCAGCTTTTGCGGAGCCACGGGCTTGACTGCAGTGGCCGCGCCGCTTGGTTTCGGGCTGGCTGTGTCAGCAAGTTTTTGTTTTTCTTCAATACTCAAGGCCTGGTAGGCTTCCCATTTGGCTTTTTTCTCTTCTGATGTCAGTTGCTTGGACAATTCCAGCGTCTTGCCGAAATTTAGCCGTGCTTGGGCCCGCTGCTGGGGACTGAGTGCAACCCATTCATTCATGCGGCTGTTTAGCGTGGCCTGGGCTTGGGGCGTAAGCGCACCGTAGTTTTTCGAGATCTCCAGCCACTTGCGTTTTTGCGCGTCACTCATGCTGGTGTTCCAGCTCGACGCCAACGGTGCCAGTGCTTGCTGCTGCAATGTCGTCAACTGTGACCAGGCTGGACCGGTTGCCGAGGGGTTGCCTGAAGTCGGCGCACTGACTGAAGTGGACGGTTGCGTAATCTGCGACGAAGCAATGGGTGACCATGCCAGCAGGAGGGCAACTGCCGGGCCCATGAGGACTGAGCGCATCAGAGCCGCTGTTCGGAGCACCCTTGGCGCATTGAAAATGCCGGAGGTCGGCTCCAGTAAAAAATCAGTGGGGTGCGTCATAGGGGGCTGGCAGGCTGGCGTCTAGTTTTGAGAAACTGGACAAAACCAGGGTCTGCAAATGCGGCCGGTGGCAAGTCATCGGTCAGTAGTGCCGCATCGACTTCTGCCAGTTCCTGGGTCCGGTTGTCACTTTGAAATGTATTGATCACCAACAGGCCTGTGACCAGTGCAATCAAGGGTAACACCGAGCCAATCCTGCTCCACCAACTCAAGTCTTCGCCTGATCCCCAAGTTAGTGCTGCGCTGCCGCCTGAATGAACCACTCCAGCGGAAGTTTGAGTCGAGGTGATCTTGCGCTGGGAAACCGCTTGGACGCGGGCTGACCGCAGCCGTTCGGAGATGTCATGGGGTAGCTTGGTCGAGCCGGCTGACAGGTAGGAGGCGGTTCTAAGGCCAAACCGATCTTGCAAAATGGTCGAATTTTTCTGGAGCGAAATCTTCATAGTTTTATTCCTTTGGCGCTCAGCGCTTTGCTGAGTGCGTGAACTGCACGGGAACAGTGTGTTTTGACGCTGCCTTCCGAGCAACCCATGGCGACCGCTGTTTCAGCCACATCCATTTCCTCCCAGTAACGCATCAGAAAGGCTTCCCGTTGACGCTCTGGCAACTCTTGAATCTGAACTTCGATCGCATGCAAAATCTGAGCTCGCTCAGTGGCGTCCTGCGCACTTTCCGTCCCTTCAGAGTTGGTCAGGCTCTCTAAAGTTTCCAGAAGATCGAAATCTCCATCGTCTCCGGACGCAGAAAATTCGCTCATGTTGGAAAAAAGGGCGTTGCGCGTCTTGCGGCGCCGGAACCAGTCCAGCGTCGTATTTGAAAGGATTCGCTGAAAAAGCATGGGCAACTCTGCAGCCGGCTTGTCGCCGTAGTGCTGGGCCAGTTTCATCATGCTGTCCTGAACGATGTCAAGCGCTGCTTCTTCATCACGGACGTGGTAAATGCTGCGTTTAAAGGCCCGTTTTTCAACGCTTTTCAAAAAGTCGGAAAGTTCTTGTTCAGTTGCCAACTGTGGGTCCCGGTTGTCCAGCGTTGTTTGTGTACTTAGGACTTGATGTGTCGATGCATGGTCTTTGACCGATGCCCAGCTTTAAATTATCTCATTGCGTTTGCGCCTAACTCCGGACCTTCCGTCTCCAACATTAGTGGGTTTATGGCGGCAGGCAAGCCTTGCGCAGTGTCATAATGCTGGCTGCACATTAAAAGGCAAACGGGTCATGGCTCGGCAGATTATGTTTCTGCTTATGGTTTTGGCCTCAAGTCTCGACGCGGCTTCACAAGAGCGGTCCAAGAGGCACCCTAGGTATTTCGTTAGAGAAATTCACAAAGGTTAAACATGGAAATCACAAAGGCGGAAATCGCTTCCGCAGCGGCAGCATCTGCCAACACAAATTCTCAGGAACTCCGGGGCGCCGAGATTCTGGTCAAGTCGCTTCAAGCTGAAGGTGTCAAGCACATCTGGGGCTATCCTGGCGGAGCGGTGCTTCATATTTATGATGCTTTTTACAAGCAAGACTCCATTCAGCATGTACTGGTGCGCCACGAGCAGGCCGCAGTGCACGCAGCCGATGGCTATGCTCGCGCGACTGGCGATGTGGGCGTTGCCTTGGTCACCTCGGGCCCTGGCCTGACCAATGCCGTGACCGGCATTGCGACCGCCTACATGGACAGCATCCCTATGGTCATCATCAGCGGCCAGGTGCCGACGGCTGCCATAGGCCTGGATGCTTTCCAGGAATGCGATACCGTGGGCATTACCCGCCCCATCGTCAAGCACAATTTCCTGGTCAAGGATGTGCGCGACATGGCAGAGACCATGAAAAAGGCTTTTCACATTGCCCGGACCGGCCGGCCCGGTCCGGTGGTGGTCGATGTACCCAAGGATGTCTCTTTCAACAAGACTTTGTACGCCGGTTATCCAAAAACCGTTGAAATGCGGTCGTACAACCCGGTTCGCAAAGGCCATGCTGGCCAGATTCGCAAAGCGCTGCAGTTGCTGATGGCGGCGAAGCGGCCCTATATCTACACTGGCGGTGGTGTGCTGCTGAGCAACGCATCGCAGGAATTGCGCACCTTGGTAGACATGCTGGGCTACCCCTGCACCAACACGCTGATGGGCTTGGGCGCTTATCCGGCCAGTGACAAGAAATTCCTGGGGATGCTGGGAATGCATGGCACGCTTGAAGCCAACAATGCCATGCAGAATTGTGATGTGTTGTTGGCAGTTGGCGCGCGATTTGATGACCGTGTGATCGGCAATCCGAAACACTTCGCCCAAAACGAACGCAAGATCATTCATATCGATATCGACCCGTCTAGCATTTCTAAGCGCGTCAAGGTGGACGTTCCCATTGTTGGTGACGTCAAGGATGTACTGACGGAACTGATCGGCATGATTCGCGAGTCGGACCTTAAACCTGATGCCGATGCGCTGGGTGGCTGGTGGAACACCATAGATGCCTGGCGCTCGCGGGATTGCATGAAGTACAGCATGGGCACCGGCGATGTCATCAAGCCGCAGTATGTGGTCGAGACGCTCTGGAACATGACCAAGGATGCCGATACCTACATCACATCCGATGTGGGCCAGCATCAGATGTGGGCTGCACAGTACTACAAGTTCGACGAACCGCGGCGCTGGATCAATTCAGGGGGTCTGGGTACCATGGGCGTTGGTATTCCATACGCCATGGGCATCAAGCTTGCCAAGCCGGATTCGGAAGTCTTCTGTATTACCGGAGAAGGATCGGTGCAGATGTGCATCCAGGAGCTTTCGACCTGCCTGCAGTACAACACTCCGATCAAGATTATTTCGCTCAACAACCGTTACCTAGGCATGGTGCGCCAGTGGCAGGAAATAGAATATTCCGGCCGTTACAGCAGCAGCTACATGGATGCGCTGCCCAACTTTGTCAAGCTCGCCGAAGCCTATGGCCATGTCGGCATGCTGATCGAAAAGCCGCAGGATGTGGAGCCGGCGCTGCGCGAGGCGCGCAAGCTCAAGGACCGCACCGTGTTCATGGATTTTCGGACGGATCCTACGGAAAACGTGTTTCCGATGGTAAAGGCCGGCAAGGGCATTACTGAAATGCTGCTGGGATCGGAAGATCTCTGACCGCATCGACCTTCCGCCTATACATTCACCCCGTCAACTGACGAATCTATTGACTGCCGAGTCTGCGCATTACCGTGCGCAGGGGAGGGCAGCGAAAAGAGGAATCTTCCCATGAAACATATCATTGCAGTCTTGCTGGAAAACGAGCCGGGTGCTCTTTCCCGTGTCGTTGGCCTGTTCTCGGCCCGCGGTTACAACATTGAAAGCTTGACCGTCGCGCCTACGGAAGACCCGACCCTGTCGCGCATGACGATCCAGACCTCTGGTTCGGACGATGTGATAGAGCAGATCACCAAGCACTTGAACCGTCTGATCGAAGTGGTCAAGGTCGTTGACCTGACCGAAGGCTCCTACACCGAGCGTGAACTCATGATGGTCAAGGTGCGCGCGGTTGGCAAGGAGCGCGAAGAGATGAAGCGCATGGCTGATATATTTCGCGGGCGAATTATTGATGTAACCGAGAAAAGTTACACGATTGAACTGACGGGCGACCAAACCAAGAACGATGCGTTCCTGGAAGCCATCGACCGCAGCGCCATTCTGGAGACGGTGAGAACCGGTTCAAGCGGCATAGGCCGTGGCGAGCGAATTCTGAGAGTTTGATTTGGCTGGAATCCAGGTGCCGGATCTGGCAGTTTTTATTTTTTTGCTGATTATTTAGGAGCGACAGATGAAAGTTTTTTACGACAAGGATTGTGATTTGAGCCTGATCAAGGGCAAGACGGTCGCCATCATCGGTTACGGTAGCCAGGGCCATGCACATGCCCAGAACCTGAACGACAGCGGTGTCAAGGTGGTCGTCGGTCTTCGCAAGGGTGGCGCTTCATGGCCCAAGGTCGAAAAAGCTGGACTGCAGGTGGCTGAAGTGGCTGATGCCGTCAAATCTGCTGACGTGGTCATGATCTTGTTGCCTGACGAGCAAATCGGCTTGGTCTACAAGAACGATGTGGCGCCCAACATCAAGCAGGGCGCATCGCTGGTGTTTGCCCACGGCTTCAATGTGCATTACGGTGCGGTGATTCCGCGCGACGACCTCGATGTCTGGATGGTCGCTCCCAAGGCTCCCGGCCACACGGTGCGCAATACCTACACCCAGGGCGGCGGCGTTCCTCACTTGGTCGCAGTACATCAGGACAAGTCTGGCAAGGCGCGCGATCTGGCCCTGAGCTATGCCATGGCCAATGGCGGTGGCAAGGCCGGCATCATTGAAACCAATTTCCGTGAAGAAACTGAAACCGACCTGTTTGGCGAGCAGGCTGTTTTGTGCGGCGGTGCGGTTGAACTGATCAAGGCGGGTTTTGAAACACTGGTGGAAGCCGGCTACGCGCCCGAAATGGCCTACTTTGAATGCCTGCACGAGCTCAAGCTGATCGTGGACCTGATCTACGAAGGCGGCATTGCCAACATGAACTACTCGATCTCGAACAATGCCGAGTACGGCGAGTACGTCACCGGCCCGCGCATTGTGACCGAAGACACCAAAAACGCCATGCGCGCGGTGTTGAAAGACATCCAGACCGGCGAATACGCCAAGAGCTTCCTGCTGGAAAACATTGCTGGCGCGCCCACCCTGATTAGCCGCCGCCGTTTGAATGCAGAACATCAAATTGAGCAAGTAGGCGGAAAACTCCGTGCCATGATGCCTTGGATCGCTAAAAACAAGTTGGTTGACCAGACGCGCAACTGATCTTTTCGACCACGACGGTTCTAGTAAAGCCGCGCAAATTCCTTGCGCGGCTTTTTCAATGGTGTTGGAAAAAATGTTCCGAATAAAAATCGGCTTTTTATCATTGTTAATCTCAACCGGTATGCTGGGCCCGCTGTTCACAAGACAATCTCTTGCGTGAAGCCTTAAATCGCTGCACCATGAATTCAATAGCTATTTGCGCGCATCAGTCGTGCCTGAGGATTACTTTGTATGCATGATAGCGAGGAAAACGTTACAACAGGCACTGAAGTTGTCCCGCGCAAGCGGCGCAAAGGCATCTACATATTGCCCAATCTGTTTACACTCGCTGCGCTGTTTGGCGGGTTTTACGCCATCGTCATGGCCATGAATGGACGGTTCGATGAGGCCGCCATTGGCGTATTTTGTGCCATGGTGCTTGACAGCCTGGACGGACGTATTGCACGCTTGACCAATACGCAGAGCGCTTTTGGCGAGCAGATGGATTCGCTGTCTGACATGGTGTCGTTTGGCGCAGCCCCCGCGTTGATAGCCTATGTCTGGGCACTTACCAGCCTTGGTCGCTGGGGCTGGATAGGCGCATTTGTTTATTGCGCCTGCGCAGCCTTGCGCCTTGCGCGGTTCAATGTCAACACGACGGTGGTCGACAAGCGTTTCTTCCAGGGCTTGCCTTCTCCAGCCGCCGCTGCACTTGTTGCGGGTTATATCTGGCTGATGAATGACTTGGGTTTCAATGGTGTTGACGTGCGCTGGATCACCTTCGGCCTGATGCTGTATGCAGGCCTGACCATGGTCACCAACTTGCCTTTCTACAGTTTCAAGGATGTCCAGATGAAGCGCAGCGTCCCGTTCGTCGTCATTGTGCTTATCGCACTTGGCATTGCCATCATCAATATTGATCCGCCGACGGTCATATTCGGCCTGTTTGTGATTTATGGCCTCTCGGGTTATGTGCTGTACGGCTGGCGCAAGGCCAAGGGCCAGTATACGAGTGTAATTTCAACATCTACCGACGAGCCTGACGAACGTGGGCTACATAAATGATTTGTGGTACATTGAACGGGTGAAAAAAATTTCGCTATCTCTACTGCTATCTGCCAACGGGCCGAGATGGTAGCGCGCGCTTACACCTAACTCGACGGCCCGTTTGTACCAGCAACGGGCCGTTTTTTTTGGGTTGCTGGTATTCATTACTTGACAACGCAATGCCATTGAAATCTGCGTAAAAACTTCTTCCAGATAACCGTCCTCAGCCTTGCTGCACTTTTGCAGCCGGTGCCAATGCCATTAAACCTGAAGAGACTTCCCATGATTGACAAACTCATTATTTTTGACACCACCTTGCGCGACGGTGAGCAATCGCCTGGCGCTTCTATGACCCGTGACGAAAAACTGCGCATTGCCCGCCAACTGGAACGGTTGAAGGTTGACGTCATTGAGGCTGGTTTTGCGGCCAGTTCCAATGGTGACTTCGAATGCGTCAAGACTATTGCAGAAGTCATCAAGGATTCCACCATCTGTTCGCTGGCTCGTGCAAACGACCGTGATATTTCACGCGCCGCCGAAGCGCTGAAGCCGGCCAATTCAGGACGCTTGCACCTCTTTTTGGCGACCAGTGCCCTGCACATGGAAAAAAAGCTGCGCATGACACCTGACCAAGTGTTTGAGCAGGCGAAACTGTCGGTGCGGTTTGCGCGCAATCTCATGGCTGATATTGAGTTCAGTCCCGAAGACGGTTATCGCTCCGATCCTGACTTTTTGTGCCGCGTCATCGAGGCCGTCATCAGCGAAGGCGCGACCACTATCAATGTTCCCGATACCGTCGGCTATGCGATTCCCGAGTTGTATGGTAATTTCATCAGGAACTTGCGTGAACGCATTCCCAATAGCGACAAGGCCGTCTGGTCGGTTCACTGTCATAACGATCTGGGCATGGCGGTTGCCAACTCACTCGCAGGTGTGAAGATCGGCGGCGCCCGCCAAGTGGAATGTACCATCAACGGCTTGGGCGAACGCGCAGGCAATTGTTCACTTGAAGAAGTGGTGATGGCGGTGAAAACGCGCAAGGACTACTTTGGCCTCGAACTTGGCATCGACACACAGCAAATACTCGCGGCCAGTCGCCTGGTGAGCCAGACGACCGGTTTTGTGGTCCAGCCTAACAAAGCCGTTGTGGGCGCTAATGCTTTTGCCCATGCTTCGGGCATTCACCAAGATGGTGTGCTGAAGGCGCGCGACACCTACGAGATCATGCGCGCCGAAGACGTGGGCTGGTCGGCCAACAAGATCGTTCTGGGCAAGCTGAGCGGACGAAATGCGTTCAAGCAGCGCCTTCAGGAACTTGGCGTGGCGATGGAAAGTGAAACCGACATCAACAATGCCTTCATCAAGTTCAAGGACCTTGCAGACCGCAAGAGCGATATTTTTGATGAGGACATTCTTGCGCTGGTCAGCGATGAAAGCGTTGCCCATAGCAACGAACAGTATGGTTTTGTTTCGCTGTCCCAGCACAGTGAAACCGGTGAGCGTCCCCAAGCTTGCGTCGTTTTCACAGTCGCCGGAAAAGAAGTCAAGGGCCAGTCCGATGGAAACGGTCCTGTAGATGCATCGCTCAAGGCAATTGAGATCCACGTCAAAAGCGGAGCAGAAATGGTGCTTTATTCAGTAAATGCCATCAGCGGCTCCACCGAAAGCCAGGGCGAAGTGACAGTGCGCTTACAAAATAGTGGACGCGTTGTAAATGGTGTGGGGTCCGATCCTGATATCGTAGTGGCGTCGGCCAAAGCTTATTTAAGCGCCTTGAATAAACTTCAAAGTAAAGCCGAAAGAGTTGCCGCGCAGGGATAGACAGTTTGTTTTTAACAATACCATTTAGATTCAATGGCTTAGCTCAGACCTGAGAGGCAAGGGGAAGACGAATCTAGAGTTTCTGGTGGTTATTCGAGAAAGTCACGCAAGCTCCTGATATTGCGTGATTTTTTCTATTTCTATACACTTCAGCCTTTCTCTTTACCGCAACTAAATCAGGCAATATTCACCATGTCGAAACAGCTTTTGAGTCGCGCATTAAAAATCGTGGGATTCTTTGCTTTGTCGTTTGCTATAGTCGCGCCGACTGCCAATGCGGCACCGGAAAAATCGTCGCCTAAGCGAACGATTGTCAAAAAACCCCATGTCGAAAAATCGAAAGCGTCCAAAAAAGTTGTACCCACTCGCAAGACCGTTCGTTTTGAAACCAGCGCGAAGGTAGCCCGTTCCAAGCAGCCTTCCATCATTCAGGCCATCATTCCCGCCATGCCTTCGTTTGGCCAGATGGCTGGCCTGCACAGTTCAATCGATCCGCTGGATCTGAAATCCAGCGTTGCATTGGTGATTGACCAGGACACGCGCGAAGTGCTATTCAGCAAAAATGAACATGCCGTGCTTCCGATTGCGTCCCTCACCAAGTTGATGACTGGCGTGATCATCAGTGGGGCTAGGCTCCCAATGGATGAAATGATCACTGTGACGCAGGATGATGTCGACACTGAAAAGCACAGCCGTTCGCGGCTCAGCGTTGGCACCACGCTGTCCCGCGGGGAAATGCTCCACCTGGCGTTGATGTCGAGCGAAAACCGGGCCGCTCATGCCCTTGGCCGCACCTATCCAGGCGGCATGGCCACTTTTGTCAGTCTGATGAATGCCAAGGCAAAAATGCTTGGTATGCACGACACCAGCTATTCCGAACCTACTGGTCTTTCCAGTCGTAACCAGTCCAGTGCACAGGACCTCGCTGCCTTGGTCAATGCTGCCCATGGCGACCCTATGCTGCGCGAATTAACGACGTCTCCGGGATATCAGGTGGCGGTTGGAAACCGAACCCTTCAGTACAACAACACCAACCGTCTGGTAAAAAACCCAGAATGGGACATAGGCCTGCAGAAAACCGGCTATATCAATGAAGCTGGTCAGTGCTTGGTCATGCAGACCAAGATCGCCGGTCGCAAGTTGATCATGGTGTTTCTGGATTCAGCCGGCAAGCTGAGCCGCTTGGGCGATGCAGAGCGCGTGCGGCGCTGGGTCGAGACCAACCCGGTGGCTGATCAAAAGGTCAAGATTAGCGCTTCCGACAAGCACATCAGCGGTTAATGTCCAGCGGTCGGAAAGCTTGAAAACACCTGCCTGATGTGTGTTTTTCAAAAAAACTGTCTCAGGCATACACTTTCTATAATGCTATATTATTTATAGCAATAAGTGCCTGTGATATTGGCGTGAGAGCTGCTTTTACCTTGAAGTGTAGCCCAGCGCTGTCGATATCTCGTTGGCTGTTGCCTGCAGCTTGGGCAGCCAACTGTCATCCAGCCGGTCAGCAGGCGCAGAAATCGACAAGCCTGCCACCAGCTTATTCTGGTCGTCATAAATGCCGGCAGCCATGCAGCGAACACCCACTTCCAGTTCTTCGTTGTCCCGCGCAAATCCGTATTGGCGGGCTTTGGACAGTTCCCGTTCAAGCACTACCAGGTCGGTGATGCTGTTGCGTGTTTGCCCGGGCAAACCGGTTCGGGTCGCGTAGGCGCTCAGGCGCTGGGGATCGTCGGAAGCAAGGAACAGCTTACCGACCGACGTCAGGTGCAGCGGTGCCCGGCCGCCTATGGTGCGTACCACCTGCATGCCGGAGCGTTCGCCGTAAGTGCGTTCAACATACAGGATTTCATCGCCCTGACGCATGCTCAGGTTGACGGGTTGTTGCGTCAGTTTATGTAGTTCGCGCATGGGAAGAAGAGCCGCTTCGCGGACATTGAGGCGTGCCTTGACCAAGTTCCCAAGTTCTAGCAGTCGCATGCCCAAGCGGTAGTTTCCCGCTGCCGGCCGTTCCACAAAACGTCCCGAGGCCAGATCATTAAGAATGCGGTGCGTTGTGGAGGGATGCAGCCCAGATTGTTCGCTAATTTCCTTGAGGGAAACCGCTTCTTCATGGTTTGCCAGAATGTCCAGAAGACTAAACATACGCTCGATCACTTGGACGGTCGGTTTGACGGGAAGATCGTTGTCGGGCTTTATCATGTGCAGGCTTTCTAAAGCAAATTTTACCTTGTGAAATAAGCTTGCGCATTGCTAAGTCTGTACCCCGATCCGTTGTTGAATTGCGTAGCACACCTATTGGGCGCCGGCGTTGACGGTTCGTGAGTCAATCCAGCCGCCGTTCAGAAGTATTTGGTTGGGGCTGAAACCGAGCTTGTAACTCATTTTGGGACTCTGGGCGATCCAGTACCCCAGATAGACAAAAGGCAGGCCGAGTTGCCGAGCCTGCTCGATCTGCCAGAGCACGCTATAGTTCCCGTAGCCAGTACCTGATTCTGGCTCATAGAAGGTATAGACCGCTGATATGCCGTCTTCGAGCACATCCAGAATTGAAACCATTTTTAGCGCTCCCGTCTCGCCGTTTGGCAAGGGTTCGCGAAACTCTACCAGCCTTGAATTGACACGGCTTTGGAGCAGGAACTGGGTGTACTGATCGATGCTGTCATGGTCCATGCCTCCGCCGGCGTGACGGCTGTTCTGATAGCGCAGGTACAACTGGTAGTGTTCTGGAAGAAAACACAGTTTAAGGCTGGTGGCTTTGAGGGTTTGGTGGCGCTTCCAGGCGCGCCGCTGGCTGCGGTCTGGTGTGAAGGTATTGACGGGTACACGCAGCGGCACGCAGGCCTGGCATCCATCACAGTAAGGCCGGTAGGTAAACATGCCACTGCGCCGGAAACCTTGGGTGACCAGTTCTGAATAGGCATCGTTGTGGATCAGGTGGCTGGGTGTTGCGACCTGCGAACGTGCCTGCCGACCCGGCAAGTAGCTGCAGGGGTAGGGCGCGGTTGCGTAGAACTGCAAAGTGTGCAGCGGCAGGTCTTTGAGATGCGTCACGATGATGCGGGCAATGGGGTTGCCATCGCCTTCAGGATTTGCTGCCAGTATAGGGAATCAAAATGCCATCTGGGCACGCTTGCATTCACATGATGGTGCAGGTGAGCGGCAAACACTGCACGGCTGATTTCGGCAGCGCCGAGTGATGCAAGATGGCCAGTGTTTTGCTGGCAATCGATCATCCTGATGCCTTTGGCACAGCAAAACGCCACCAGTGCAGCCAAGGCGATCTTGGAGGCATCGGTCTGGTGCGCAAACATCGATTCGCCAAAAACCATGGTGCCCAGGTTGACGCAGTACAAGCCGCCGACAAGTTCTCCGTTTACCCAGGTTTCCACACTGTGGGCATGGCCTGCGCGGTGCAATTCACCATAAGCCTGCTCCATTTCCGAAACAATCCAGGTCCCGGACTGGCCTGCCCTCGGTTGGCTGGCGCAAGCGCCGATGACGCGATCGAAGGCACTGTCAAACCTGATTTCGCATCGTGCATCGTTAATGAAATGAACAATGCGTTTGCGTAGCGACCGGTGCAGCCTGAAGTCAGCGGTTCGCAGCACCATGCGCGGATCGGGACTCCACCAGAGCACCGGCTGACCCAGGCTGAACCAAGGAAAAATACCGCCTGAATAAGCCCGAATCAAGGTGGCAGCATCGAGTGTTTCGCCAGCCGCCAGCAGGCCGGGTGCCGGATCGGCCATACTCCAGGCGTTTTCCAGCGGTGGAAAAGCCTGACCTGCTGCAAGCCATGGCAGCGCAGGCAAGGCGACTTGGGAAGTTCCCTTCGGGATAGGCATGAAAAGCTTAGGACTAAACGGTCGGGGAGAGTCAGAAAATAAAACTTTGGATGCTATAGATTGAATAGCTGCTTGTGCTCATGTCCTGTGCGTAAGGGCCTTATTTGGTTCCGAAAATACGGTCGCCGGCATCGCCCAAGCCTGGCAGTATGTAACCATGCTCGTTGAGTTGCCTGTCGATTGCTGCGGTGTAGATGGCCACGTCGGGGTGCGCCTTTTGCAGGGCCGCAACGCCTTCCGGGCAGGTCAGCAGGCAGACAAACTTGATCGACTTGGGTTTGAGTTGCTTGAGCCTGGTCACTGCTGCGATGGCCGAGTTGCCGGTGGCGAGCATCGGGTCGACGATGACAACATCGCGCTCTTCCATTTCCTGCGGCATCTTGAAGTAGTACTCGACCGGCGCCAGGGTTTTCGGGTCCCGGTACAGGCCGATGTGGCCCACGCGGGCGCCAGGCACGACGTTCAGGAAACCATCTAGAAAACCGTTGCCGGCGCGCAATATGGAGACAAGAACCAGCTTCTTGCCATCGATGATCTTGCCGGTCATGGTTTCCAGCGGCGTTTCCACTTCGATGTCCTGAAGCGGCATGTCGCGGGTAACTTCGTAGGCCATCAGGTTGCTCAACTCGCTGAGCAGGGTACGAAAGGTGCTGGTCGAAGCGTTTTTACGGCGCATCAGCGTCAGCTTGTGCTGCACCAGCGGGTGGTTGATCAGGTGAACATTGCTCATGAAGGGATGGCTTTCTTGTGGTGTCAGAACCGATTGTCAGCGTTTTTTGCCACCGAACAGGCTGCCCAGTACGCCACGGACGATCTCGCGTCCGACAGTCGAGCCCATGGTGCGGACGGCAGACTTGGCCATGCTTTGCGCCAGGCCGTCATGTTTGGCACCGCGCGGACCGGTGCGGCCAAACAGCATGTCGTTCAGCCCGCCCAGCATGCCGCCCGAATTCGACTGGCCTGCCGCGCCGCCATTCGGCGATGCGGCCGCTGGGGCGGCTGCAGTGGCACGTTCCTGGAGCAATTCGTAAGCCGATGCGCGGTCAACTTCTTTTTCATAGACACCGGCTACCAGCGAGTCCTGAAGGAGTTGCTGGCGCTGCTGCGGCGAGATCGGACCGAGCTGGCTGCCGGGCGGCAGCACAAAGACGCGCTCGGTGACGCTGGGCCGGCCCTTGGCGTCTAGGAAACTCACCAGCGCCTCGCCGACGGCCAGTTCGGTGATTGCGGTTTCTATGTCCAGCCCGGGATTTTGCCGCATGGTTTGCGCCGTGGCCTTGACTGCTTTCTGGTCGCGTGGTGTGTAGGCGCGCAAGGCATGCTGCACCCGGTTGCCCAATTGCGCCAGCACTGAATCCGGAATGTCCAGCGGATTTTGCGTCACGAAATAAACACCGACGCCTTTGGAGCGAACCAGCCGCACCACCAGTTCAATGCGCTCGACCAGTGCCTTGGGCGCATCGGTGAACAGCAAATGCGCCTCGTCAAAGAAGAACACCAGCTTGGGCTTGTCGGGGTCGCCGATTTCGGGCAACTGCTCGAACAGCTCGGACAGCATCCACAGCAGGAACGTCGCGTACAGGCGCGGCGAATGCATCAGCTTGTCGGCCGCCAGGATGTTGATGACGCCATGCCCGGCGCTGTCGGTCTGCATAAAGTCGCTGATGTTGAGCATCGGCTCGCCAAAGAATTTCTCGCCGCCCTGGGTTTGGATCTGCATCAGCCCGCGCTGGATGGCGCCGACGCTGGCGGCGCTGACATTGCCATATTGGGTGGTGAACTGGCTGGCGTTGTCTCCCACGTACTGGAGCATGGCGCGCAAATCCTTGAGGTCCAGCAGCAGCAGTCCGTTGTCGTCGGCGATCTTGAAGACCAGGTTCAGCACACCGGCTTGCGTTTCATTCAGGTTGAGCATGCGGCCCAGCATCAAAGGCCCCATGTCAGACACTGTGGCACGGACCGGATGGCCCTGCTCGCCAAACACATCCCACAGCGTGGCGGGACATGCCAGCGGCTCGGGTGTTTCCAGCCCACGTTCTTTCAGAATGCCTGCCAATTTTTCACCAATGACGCCAGCCTGGCTAATGCCGGTCAGATCGCCTTTCACATCGGCCATGAAGACCGGCACTCCGATTCTGGAAAAGCTTTCCGCCAGGGTCTGCAGGGTGACCGTCTTGCCGGTTCCGGTGGCGCCCGTGATCAGGCCATGCCGGTTGGCCAGTGCAGGCAGCAGCTCGCATGGGGTCAGGGCGTTTTTAGCAATGAGGAGCGGCTCGGCCATGATGTGGTGGTCCTGATAAAACGGCGTGGGAGAAGGGCAAGCGAAAAGTAAAATGCTGTAGATTAAATCAATTGCTGAAGGATTTTCCGTGGCCGGTCATAGTAAATGGGCGAATATTCAACACCGCAAGGGTCGGCAGGACGACAAACGCGGCAAGGTCTGGACGCGGGTGATACGCGAAATCATGGTGGCCGCGCGTCTGGGCGGTGGCGACCTGGCAACCAATCCGCGTCTGCGCCTGGCAGTAGAGAAAGCCAAGGCAGCCAACTTGGCGGCCGACACTGTCAAGCGCAACATCGACAAGGCCACAGGCAACCTCGAAGGCGTCCACTACGAAGAAGTTCGTTATGAAGGTTACGGCATTGGCGGTGCGGCGATCTTGGTGGACTGCATGACCGACAACAAGGTTCGCACGGTGGCCGAAGTTCGCCATGCATTCTCGAAGCACGGCGGCAACATGGGCACCGAAGGCTCGGTGGTATTCCAGTTCAAACACTGCGGCCAGCTTATCTTTGCGCCTGGAACGAACGAGGACCAGGTCATGGAAATTGCCCTGGAAGCGGGAGCCGACGATGTGATTGCAAACGAGGACGGCGCCATTGAGGTGCTGACGCCTTACACCGAACTGGAAACTGTCAAGAACGCCCTGGAGGCCGCCGGCATGATCGCCGAATTGGCCGAAGTCACCATGCGCGCCGACAACACCATCGAGCTGACCGGCGAGGATGCCCAGAAGATGCAAAAACTGCTGGATGTGCTGGAAGACATGGACGATACGCAGGCAGTCTTTCACAATGCCGAGCTTTCCGAATAAACCACTTTAGAAAACACAACAACAATGAAAGCTTCATCATGAAAGTCTTGGTCGTGGGCGGCGGCGGCCGTGAACATGCGCTGGCCTGGAAACTGGCCCAGTCGCCCAGGGTGCAGGCGGTGTATGTGGCGCCGGGAAATGGCGGAACAGCCCTCGATTCCCGGATTGAGAATATAAATATCACTGATCCGCACGCCCTGCGGGCTTGGGCTGCTACAGAAAAAATAGCATTAACGGTCGTTGGCCCAGAGCAACCACTGGCCGCCGGCATCGTCGATGAGTTTCGCGCGCACGGTCTGCGGGTGTTTGGCCCGACCAAGGCGGCTGCGCAGCTGGAAAGCTCCAAGGCGTTTTCCAAGGCCTTCATGAAGCGCCACCATATTCCAACCGCCGACTACGAAACCTTCAACGATGCGGTGGCGGCGCATGCCTATGTCGATGAAAAAGGCGCGCCGATCGTGGTCAAGGCCGACGGCCTGGCCGCCGGCAAGGGCGTGGTGGTGGCCATGACCCTGCACGAGGCGCACGAGGCGATCGAATTCATGCTGGCGCCGGACCCGGAATTCAATCCGCTGGGCGTGAGCCACAACGAAGGCGGCGCGCGCGTGGTCATCGAGGAATTTCTGCAGGGCGAGGAAGCCAGCTTCATCGTCATGTGCGACGGCAAGAATGTGGCCGTCATGGCCACCAGCCAGGACCACAAGCGTTTGCTCGATGGCGACCAGGGGCCGAACACGGGCGGCATGGGCGCTTATTCGCCAGCCCCGGTGGTCACGCCCGATGTCCACGCCCGGGCGATGCGCGAAATCATCTTGCCCACCATCCGAGGCATGGAAAAAGACGGCATTCCGTTCACCGGTTTTTTATATGCCGGCCTCATGATTGATGCGCAGGGCAAGCCCAAGACGCTGGAGTTCAACTGCCGCATGGGCGACCCGGAAACCCAGCCCATCATGATGCGCTTGAAAACCGATCTGTTCGAGGTCTTGATGGCCGCCACCTCGGGAACCCTCGACAAGGTGGAAATGGAATGGGACCGCAGGCCGGCGCTGGGCGTGGTGATGGCCGCGCACGGTTATCCGCTGCACCCGCGCAAGGGCGATGTCATCCACGGTCTGCCTGTGGCAGCGGAAGACGCCATGGTGTTTCATGCAGGAACGCAACGGCAGGACGGTGCGACGCTCACTTCGGGTGGCCGCGTGCTGTGCGTGACGGCGCTGGGCAGCACCGTCAAGGCGGCGCAGCAGCGCGCTTACGACGTCGCACGAGGCATTGATTTCGATGGCGCGCAGAACCGCAAGGACATCGGCTACCGGGCGATCAAGTCTTGAGAGCCAGCCATGTCCAGCATTGATCTTTCAGCCGTTCGCGGTTTTTTGCTGGGTCTTCAGGAGCGCATCACCGATGCCGTTGCCGAAATCGACGGCCAGCCCTTTGTCAGCGATTCTTGGCAAAAAGAGCCGGGCGAGATGCTTCAGGGCAATGGCATCACCAAAATCCTGGAGCAGGGCAAGGTGTTCGAGCGTGCAGGCTGTGGCTTTTCGCATGTGCGCGGGCCCAGGCTGCCGCCTTCTGCGACCCAGCATCGACCAGAGCTGGCAGGCGCACCGTTCGAGGCGATGGGTGTTTCTCTGGTGTTCCATCCCCGCAACCCCTACGCGCCGACGGTACACATGAATGTCAGGATGCTGGCGGCAACCCCTGTCGGTGAAGCTGCCGAGCCGGTTTGCTGGTTTGGCGGTGGCATGGACCTGACGCCTTTTTACGGCTTTGATGAAGACGCGGTGCATTTTCACCAGGTTTGCAAAGACACGCTGGCACCGTTTGGCGAAGACAAACATCCACGTTTCAAGCAGTGGTGCGACGAGTATTTTTTCCTCAAGCACCGCCAGGAGCAGCGCGGCATCGGTGGCGTGTTCTTCGATGATTTCCAGGAGCTTGGCCTGGCGCAGAGCTTGACAATGATGCAGGCTGTAGGCGATTCGTTCCTGCAGGCGTATCTGCCGATCATCAAACGTCGCAAGGACAGCATCTTCACGCAACGCGAGCGCGATTTCCAGTTGTACCGCCGCGGCCGCTATGTAGAGTTCAACCTGGTGTGGGATCGGGGAACCCATTTTGGCCTTCAGTCCGGTGGACGCACCGAATCGATCCTGATGTCGATGCCGCCGCTGGCAAGCTGGTCTTACCAGCGACCGAACGAAGCTGGGTCCCCCGAGGAGCGCCTGTACAAAGAGTTTCTTATCAGGCGGGACTGGGTTTGAGTAGCAGCGCTGCTGGCCTTCCCAAACGCATCGGCGTGTTCGGCGGTTCGTTTGACCCGCCCCACAACGCGCATGTCGCATTGGCCCGGGCTGCGCTGGAGCAGTGCGCTCTTAATGTGCTGCATGTCATTCCGACCGGCCAAGCATGGCACAAGGCCAGGACGCTCAGCGCCCCCGAACACCGGCTGGCCATGGCCACGCTGGCATTCGGCAACGTTGATCGTGCCATGGTGGACGCGCGTGAATTGCAGCGCCCGGGACCTACCTTCACCATTGATACCCTGAAGGCTTTGCAAGCCGAGAATCCAGGATGCCAGCTCTACCTGTTCATAGGCGCTGATCAGTTTGCGAGCTTTGGTCAATGGCATCAATGGAGAGAGATTCTTGAAATAGCTATAATTTGTATAGCTGCCCGCACAGAATCCGCGCTGACTCAAGCCGAGTTTGATGTTTATGCGCCGCACAACCACCGGTTTTTCGTTCTCAAGCTACCTTTGATGCCGTTCAGCGCCACCCAGATTCGCCAGATGATGGCTGCAGGCGCGGCCTCCGCTGAAGAAGCTAGAAAATTGGTTCCTGACGCGGTTGCACGTTATATTTCGCACTATCAACTGTACCGCCCCGGTTAATTTTTCACCCCCTTTGAAGCAAAGCATTGCATGACCCCCACCACTGTCAAATTCTCAAGCACCGAGGGCAAAAAAGATGTCCAAAAACTGCAACGCGCCATCATTGACGGGCTCGAAGATGTCAAGGCGCAAGACATCCAGGTGTTTGATACCGAGCACATCACATCGCTGTTTGAGCGCGTGATTGTTGCCTCGGGAACGTCCAACCGGCAGACCAAGGCGCTTGCTGCCAGCGTGCGCGACGCCGTGCGGGACGCTGGTTTCGCCAAGCCGCGCATCGAGGGCGAGGACAATGGCGAATGGATTATTGTTGACTGCGGGGCGGCTGTTGCACACATCATGCAACCCACGATTCGCCAGTATTACAACCTGGAAGAACTCTGGGGCGAAAAGCCCATCAAGCTCAAGCTCGGCGCCCCCACGCCGCTGCCAAAGGCCGCCAAGGTCGAGGTGGAAGCAGAAGTCAAGCCGGCCAGGTCGCGTACGGCGGCCGGCGGCAAATCAAAATTGCCGGCAAAGCCGGCAAGGGCCGCAAAAGGCACCGGCGAAGAAAGCTTGCCGGACGCCACAACGTTCGGACGAACGGACGACGGCACTTATGTAGGCCGCGTTGGAAAGACGCATGACTGGACGGCCAAGCGCAATGCGACCGCACCGGCTGCCGAACCTGAAGCCAAGCCGATCAAGGCACGCAAACCATCCTCCAGGTTGGCCTCGGCCGAGTCCAAGCCAGTGGTGGCCAAGGCAGCCGCCAAAAAGGTGGTTGTCAAGACACCTGTCGTGAAAATTCCTGTGGCCAAGAAAGTCGCGGCCAAGCAGGCTGCGGTCAAGACGGCTGTCAAAAAGTCAGTTGCCAGAAAGCCAGCTGCGAAGAAAACCACGACCCGGAGCGAATGAGGCTGACGATCGTCGCCGTCGGCCAGAAGGTGCCCGACTGGGCACAGACGGCCTATGACGACTATGCCAAACGCTTTCCGCCTGAGCTGAAGGTTGAACTCAGGGCGGTCAAGACCGAACCGCGTGGCTCCAAAACTTTGGAAACCCTGCTTGCTGCGGAACGCTCCCGCATTGAAGGCGCCATTGCACGGGGCTGCCGGATCGTGGCACTGGATGAGCGCGGAACGGCTGTGACCACGATGGCGCTTGCGGAAAACCTCAAGAGCTGGCAGTTGTCCGGAGATGATGTCGCCATCGTGATCGGCGGGCCGGATGGACTGGATGCCGGCTTCAAGCAGTCAGCCCATCAACGCATTCGCCTCTCGGACCTGACCTTGCCGCATGCTATGGTGCGCGTTTTGCTGATCGAGCAGCTTTATCGCGCCTGGAGCATCACCATTAATCATCCGTATCATCGCGAATAATTTTTTCAGGCGGGTTCAGCATGGTGCAGTTTGTTTATCTGGCCTCTCAAAGTCCAAGGCGGCGCCAGTTGCTGGAACAACTGGGGGTCCGGTATGAATTGCTGCTGCCGGATGCGGGCGAAGATAGTGAAGCGTTGGAGGTCGCACTGGAAAACGAGGCACCAGCACGCTACGTCAAGCGGGTGACAGGCCTCAAACTCGACGCCGCTTCAGCGCGCCTGACCCGACGCCAACTGCCGCCAGCGCCCATCCTGTGCTCTGACACCACCGTGGCCCTTGGTCGAACCATTTACGGCAAGCCCGACGACGCCCGCCATGCCGAGCGCATGCTGTCTGAACTTTCTGGCAAAACGCATCGAGTTCTGACGGCGGTGAACATCCAGTCCGGGCAGCAGCGTTTTTGCGCACTCAGTAGTTCCAAGGTGAGTTTCGAGCCCATGACTGCCGACCAAATCAGTCGCTACGCAGCCACCGGGGAACCGCTGGGCAAGGCGGGTGCTTATGCCATACAGGGCAGGGTGTCCATGCATATCACCCGAATCAACGGCAGTTACAGTGGCATCATGGGCCTGCCGTTATGGGAAACGGCCTCCCTGCTTCGGGCCGCTGGACTTGAAATTTAGCCTTACTGTCTGAGAACAATGCAACAAGAGATCCTGATTAACTGGTCGCCCCAAGAGACACGCGTTGCAGTGGTGGAGCATGCCGCTGTGCAGGAACTGCAGGTGGAGCGGACGCTTGAGCGTGGCCTGGTGGGCAACGTCTATCTTGGCAAGGTGGTCCGCGTGTTGCCGGGAATGCAGTCTGCGTTTATCGACATAGGCCTGGACCGCGCCGCATTCTTGCATGTGGCCGACTTGATGAGCAGTATCAACAGCCGCCATGCCGAGCCCGAATCTCTTCCGGGTGGCTCAGTCGCCGTGCCTGGAAGTCCATCATTGCAGCCGATCGAGAAGCAGTTGTTTGAAGGACAGGCCTTGATGGTGCAGGTCCTCAAGGACCCGATGGGCACCAAAGGTGCACGCTTGACGGCGCAGATCAGCATTGCGGGCCGTTTGCTGGTCTTTCTACCGCAGGATAACCACATTGGCGTCTCGCAAAAAATTCCGCCCCGCCAGCGTGAAGAGTTGCGTCAGCGGGTTCAGTCTTTAGTCGTCGATATGGGGGGTGGTTTTATTCTTCGTACCAATGGCGAGGATGCCACTGATGTTGAACTGGCTGAAGACATTGCTTATTTGCGGAAAACCTGGCTTCGTATCAAGCAGGCTTCCTTGCAGCTGCGGGCAACTTCTGTTTTGCATCAGGATTTAAGCCTGCTACAGCGCGTGCTGCGGGATATGGCGCTGGAAAATACACAAACCATTCGGATCGATTCGCGCGAACAGTTTGAAAAACTCAAAGCTTTTGCCCTGGAGTTCATGCCATCAACCGTGCCAAAGCTTCAGCTTTACAGCGGTGAAAGGCCTATTTTTGACTTGTTCAACATCGACGAGGAAATTGCAAAGGCGCTGGGTCGCCGGGTGGACCTCAAGTCCGGCGGCTATCTGGTCGTTGACCAGACTGAAGCCTTGACGACGGTTGACGTGAACACCGGGGGATTCGTTGGCGCCCGAAACTTCGACGAAACCATTTACAAAACCAATCTGGAGGCTGCCCAAGCCATTGCGCGACAGCTGCGTCTGCGCAATTTAGGCGGTATCGTGATTGTCGATTTCATCGACATGAGCAAAGAAAACCACCGTGATGCCGTATTGGCTGAGTTCAAAAGACAACTTCAGAGAGATCGCATAAAAACCGCTGTGAATGGATTTTCAGCATTGGGATTGCTTGAAATGACACGCAAGCGAACGCGGGAGTCATTGGCGCATCAGCTGTGCGAACCTTGCAATTCCTGTAGCGGAAAAGGAATTGTCAAATCGGCCCGCAGCGTGACGTACGACATCCTGCGTGAAATTTTGCGTGAAGCACGCCAGTTCAATCCACGGGAATTCAGGATCGTGGCGTCTCCCAAAGTGATCGAGTTGTTTCTGGACGAGGAAAGCCAACATCTTGCAAGTCTGAGTGACTTTATTTGTAAACCTATTTCTCTGCAGGCTGAAGCGGTGATGGCCCAAGAGCAATATGACATCGTGTTACTTTGACACCGAGACGGTCCCAGCATGTCCAAAAGATTCACCGCAAACATCCGGCCCATTCCGATTCTGGTGTATCACCAGATAGCTGCCGCACCTCCAAAAGGCAGTCCTTTTCGGAGCCTTTACGTGGCACCAGAAGCTTTCGCCAGTCAAATGGCTTGGCTTGAGCGACTCGGCTATCAAGGTTTGTCTATGACCGCCTTGCAACCCTATTTGGTTGGCCAGAAAAAAGGAAAGGTTGTGGGAATAACTTTTGATGATGGCTACTTGAACAATCTATCGAATGCCTTGCCCTCGTTGACAAAGCACGGTTTTTCCTCGACCTGTTATGCCGTCAGCGGCTTGCTTGGCAAGACCAATGTCTGGGATGGAGGGATTGGCATTGCGCAGACCCCGTTGATGAATGAATCTCAACTGCGTCAATGGGTCTCTGCGGGACAGGAAGTGGGTTCTCATACCCATCAGCACATTGATCTGACAGTTAGCAACAACGACAACTGTCGGCTTGAAATTACGATAGGAAAAAATGTGCTCGAATCAGTGGTGAAAAATCCAGTAGATCATTTTTGCTACCCTTATGGTCGTTATCAACCAGAACACATAGGGATGGTTGATGAAATAGGTTTTGTGACAGCCACCACCACACAGAGAAGTCGTTGCCATGCCCAAACGGACATGCTTCAATTGCCGCGTGTGCCCGTTTTACGTTCGACTATCCTCCCAGTGTTCTGGCTCAAGGTTGCAACTGCTTATGAAGACCGCAGGAAAAAATGAGTTTGCCATCGCCAAATTCTGCTGAAAATTTAATTGGTTATCAAAGACGTCTGCGAATTGCTGTCTTCAACCGGAATTTTTCGACAACTGGCGGTGGTGCAGAGCGCTACTCGATTGCATTGGTCGAGCAACTTGCTGCCAAGCATGACATTCATGTTTTTGCTCAGGAGATAGCCCATAACTGGCCTGGCGTCACTTATCACCGGGTCTCCATGCCAATGCGCAAACCCCGGTGGATTAATCAGTTGGTAGTGCAACATTCGTTCTGTAATTTCCCCGACCATTGAAACTGAACCTGTTTGGAAGTTTCTGGTTTTGGGATTTTTCAATCAGGCCCCTGCCAGGCCGCCGGAGGCCCCCCCCCCGATGGCACAGACTGGCAAGCCTGGACCGACATAGAAAGAACGTATTTCCATGGCCCAACGAACCCAACTCGATGCTAGCTGCCACCCGCTGCATGAAGCCTACGCCTGCCTGCTCGCCAATGGCCTGGACGGCGCCGGTGAAGCCTTGCGCATCCTGGTCAATGAAGCCTCCCGCATTGAGCGGGCCCAGCACCTTCAGGCCACGCCGTACGAGCGCTCGGCCCAGCGGGTCGATTACGCCAACGGCTACAAGGACAAGACTGTTTTGACCCGCATGGGCGAAGTCACCTTCGAAGTGCCGCAAGTGCGCTCTGGCGGGTTCTATCCCAGCGCCCTGGAGCGCGGCAGTCGCTCGGAGCAAGCCATGAATCTGGCGCTTGCCGAGATGTATGTGCAGGGCGTCTCCACCCGAAAAGTCATCGAAGTGTTGCAAAAGCTGGTGGGGCCCGAGGTGAGCATCTCCAGCACGCAAATCAGCCGTTGCACAGCGCTGCTGGACACGGGCTTGCACGCCTGGCGTACCCGGCCCCTGGATGAGACACCGTACGTGATTTTGGATGCGCGTTATGAGCGCGTGCGCGAGGCCGGCCGGGTAGTCGATTGTGCGGTTTTGGTGGCCATCGGCGTGACGGCTTCAGGCCACCGCCGGGTGTTGGGCGTGTCGGTGGCGCTGTCAGAAGCTGAGGTGCATTGGCGGGCCTTGTCTAGACAGCCTGATTGAGCGCGGCCTGCGCGGGGTCAAGTTTCTCGCCAGTGACGACCATGCCGGTTTGAAGGCCGCGCGCAAGGCGATGTTTCCCGGTGTGCCCTGGCAGCGCTGCCAGTTTCACCTCCAACACAACGCACAGGGCGACGTCAGCCGGCTGGACCAGCGCACGCCGGTAGCGCGCCAAATACGCGGCATCTTCAATGCGAGCGATGCCATTGAGGCACAGCGACTGCTCAACGCGGCGCTCAAAGACTGGCAAGTCAGCCACCCGCAACTGGCCGCCTGGGCCGAGAAAAACCTGCCGGAGGGTTTTGCCGTCTTCGACTTGCCCGAGGCCCATCGGGTGCGCATGCGCACGACCAACGGCCTGGAGCGTTTGAACAAGGAGCTCAAGCGGCGTACCCGTGTCGCCACGTTGTTTCCTAACTCGGCCAGCTGCCTGCGCTTAATCAGCGCCTTGCTGGCCGAACAAGACGAGGAGTGGATGACCGCAAAAATCTACCTCTCCATGAAGCCCTGAGCATTGCCAATCACCAGTACCCAAGACCGAATCTCGGAAATTTACAGAAAAGAAGTTGCTTTATCAATCAGTTGTGGTTCGCCACATGCACTTGGTGGCTGACTGGCAGTGGTTTTGATGTCGTGCATTCTCACGAAAATACATGGCATGGTGACGTTCAGACGGCGCATGTGTTGCCAGTGAAATACACTCTTTTTAGTGAGCTTCATGGCTGGCGGCAAGTTTCTAGGTGGATCAAGGTGGCAACTAGCCCTCGCCTCCTGGGTAAGCGTCCGCCCAGTACCCGTATTGAAATTCAAGACTCAGTCTGGTGGAGCCACTGGTTGATTTCGGCCACGTCGAATGCGGCAGGGTCAAACGGGCGGCCGATCCATTTTTTGAGTTCGTCGTGTTCCGGGTGGGCTGGATCGGCCAATGCTTCCATGAAGTCCTGGTAGCCCGGCGCGCCGCCCACGTCCTCAGGCGGACAGGCATTTTCTCCGGCCAGGCACAGCGCCAGCGACAAGGGCGCGCCCAGCGTGACGGTTTTCTCCACCTTGACCTTGTGGCGCCAGTTGTCCCCGAAGTCGTAGACGTACAGGAAAGTCCTGCGCGCGCCCAGCGCCTCTTCGAGCGTGACGGTGGACTCGTCGATCACGCCTTCGGCCAAGTCCCAGTCGGGCTCCAGCGGACCGTAGCTGGCATCGGCAAAGACGAACTCATGCAAATGCCCGCCTTGCCAGCCCGTGCCCCACAGCAGCGCGACATGCAGGCGCGAGAGGTCGATCGTGGTGGGCACCAGGAGGCGGCGCCAGACCCGGGGATACACCCATTCGAGCTCGACATGGAGCTGGTAGGCGCGTAGCCCGTCGCTGGCATTGGCCGAGGTTTTGGCCCCGGATTTCTTCGCGCCACCTGGCAGTCGGTGCAGCTTGGCCGTCATGCTTGGGCTACTGTAGCGAAATCGGTGGACACGCCGTGGCCCGCATCAAGCCGCGCGCGCCATGTCCTGAGCTTCCTGGACCGCTTGCCAGGCAGGCCGGAGCCGCTCTGCCACCCGCCAGGGCAGCAACTCGTCAATCCGGTTGATCGGATGGTCGGCGATGCGCCCGAGCACATGGTGCAGGTAGGCCTGCGGATCAATGCCGCCCAACTTGCACGAGCCGATCAGGGTGTAGATCACGGCGGCGCGCTCGCCGCCGGCGTCCGAGCCAAAGTGCAGGTAGTTCTTGCGCCCGAGGACGACTGCGCGCAGCGCCCGCTCGGCCGCGTTGTTGTCCATCTCGATGTGCCCGTCGTCCACGAAACGCACAAGGGCTTGCCAGTGGTTGAGCGAGTAGCCAATGGCCTGCGCCATGGACGACTTGGCCGAGAGCTGGCCCAGGGCTTGCTGGAGCCAGCCGTGCAGCGCCTCGACCAGGGGTTTGGCGCGGCTTTGCCGCTGGCGCTGTCGCTCCACGGCGGATTTGCCCCGAATATCTTTCTCGATGGCGTACAGCGCCCCGATGCGCAGCAGCGCCTGGTGCGCCAGCGTGCCAGGCATCTCGCCTTGGCCCTTGTGGATTTCATAGTATTTTCGCCGGGCGTGAGCCCAGCAAGCAGCTTCGACGACCTGGCCATCGGCAAACAAGGCGTCGTAGCCGGCGAACGCGTCGGCCTGCAAGGTGCCGGCAAAGCCTGAGAGGTGGCCCCTGGGATGCTCGCCCTTGCGGTCCGGGGAATACTGAAACCACACCGCTGGCGGCGACGCATCGCCGCCGGGGCGGTCGTCGCGCGCATACACCCACAACCGGGCCGTGCGCGTCGTGCCCCGGCCCGGGCTCAGGACTGGCACGGGCGTGTCATCGGTGTGGATCTTGCCCGCGCTCAGGACGTAGCGGCGCACGGCGTTGGCCAAAGGCTGGAGCAGCCGCGCCGCGCCGGCCACCCAGTCCGCCAGCGTGGAGCGCTCAACCACCACGCCCTGGCGGGCGTAGATCTGGCTCTGGCGGTAAAGGGGTAGGTGGTCGCAGAACTTGCCCACCAGCACCTGCGTGATGACGCCGGCGCCGGCCAGGCCGCGCTCGATCGGACGGCTCGGCGCGCTCGCCTGAACGATGGTGTGGCAGCGGGCGCAGGCGAGTCTGGGGCGCACGTGGCGCACGACCCTGAAGCTGCCAGGCTGGTACTCCAGCACTTCGGAGGCATCCTGGCCAATCTGGCGCAGTCCGGCGCCGCACCCCGGGCAGGTGCATTGTGGCGATGGAAGGTGCGTCACCTCCTGGCGCGGCAGGTGCCCGGGCAACAGCCGGGGAGCGGTGCGGCAGGCCACCGCCTGGCGCTTGTGGCGGGCTTCCTCAAGGTCGGCGACAGGGGCGCTTTGCACGGCCTGAGCCGCCTCCCCCTTTGGCACGAGTGCAGCGCCAGGCGCCTTTACTGCTGACTGCGCGCTTTCCACCTTCTCGCTCGAGCGCCCGTAGCGCATGCGCCTGAGATGGAACAACTCCAGGGTGAGTTTGTCGAGGGCCAGGCGCAGCGCGCTGATCTCCAGGTCACGCTGCAGGGTGCCTTGCTTCAAGGCATCGATCTGTTGCAGCAGCAGCGCGTGTGAACTCATGGGCATCACTTTGCCAGCAAAACCGGCGCGCCAACAGAAGGGGTTTCACGGTTGCGGGTAGCCCCCGCATGTGGTGTTGCGTCCGCCCGGATCCCCGTGCATGCCCTTTGGGGAGCAGGTCATCCGTTCATGAACTCAGGCGGCGAGCGTGGGCTGCCAGGTGCGCACCGGCATGCGCCAGTCGATGCCTTCGAGCAGCATGGACAGCTGTGCCGGCGTCAGCGAAACCGCGCCGCAGTCGGCCTGCGGCCAGACGAAGCGGCCCTTCTCCAGGCGCTTGGCAAACAGGCACATGCCCTGGCCGTCCCACCACAGCAGTTTGACGATGTCGCCGCGCCGGCCCCGAAACACAAACACGTGGCCCGAGAAGGGATCGAGCGCCAGCGCGCTTTGCACCAAGGCGGCCAGGCCGTCAAAGCCGCGGCGCATGTCCGTCAGGCCCGCAGCCAGCCACACGCGGGTACCCGCCGGCAGACCGATCACGACGCGTCCCGCAGGGCTTGGAGCACGCAGCGCACACTGGCCGCATCGACGCTGCCGCGCAGTCGCACGCGCGCGCCGCCCACTTCAATTTCGATGACGCCGGCCGCCGCCGCCCGTGCCGGGCTGGCCCGCACCGCTGGCGCTGGCATTGGCAACTCGATGATCGCGCTTGCCGGTGGCAAGGGATCCATGGTGACCGGCAGCAGCACGGCCTGCGTAACGGGTTTGAGCCGCGCTGGGCGGTTAGCCTGTGCGCGGCGCCACTTGAACAGCAAGTTGGCATTGATGCCGTGCGCCAGCGCGATGGCCGCGACCGAGGCGCCGGCCTGCTCTGTCAGCTTGACAAGCTTGCGTTTGAAGGCCGCGCTGTGTCTGCGTTTGGTGGCCTTGAGGGGATCTTTGAGAGGTTCCATGATGGTGTGCACTTGTCCGGGTTAAGTGCACACCATCGTGGTGGGCAACTCCCCGGATACTGCCCGGCTCATCAACCCGGCGCAAGAATGGTGTTCGTCGGACGGTTACCCTCCTGGCCTATCTGGGGCTAGAGCATTTACGGTTCATGTCCCGTCCCAACAGAAAAGTAGTGGTTACTTCGGAAAGCCTTCGCAAGATCATGGAATCCACTTATCCAGGTTGTGGACGGATGATGTCCGTCATCACGCCGGGAATCACGCTACCGCCTTTGCTAGTGACACCACTGGGCAAAAAAAATGCAAGGTCACTCTTGGGTTTGCCTCAAGATGGATATTGCATATTGTTTGTCGCTAATGATTACAGGAAAAAAGGGCTAAATACCTTGCTTAAGGCACTGAGTCAATGTCCCGCGGGGTTCGTGTTGGCGGTTGTGGGAAATCTGTCTGAATTACCCATCTTCATGGAACAAGTGAAAATTCTAGGATTGCAATGCCGGGTTTTCTTTTTGGGTACTTTGCAAAATGTTGCGCCCGCTTATGAGTCTGCTGATTGCCTTGCCCACCCAACCCTTGAGGATACTTTTGGAATGGCTGTTCTTGAAGCGATGTCATACGGACTGCCGGTGATCGTAAGCAGTTCAACATATTGCGGCATCTCAGGGCTTCTGCAGCATAGTGCGAATGCTTTGATTATTGATGATCCCTTGGATCCGACCGAGCTACAGCATGCGCTTGAAAAGGCTCTGACTCAACCGCTGTTGAATGCAGAGTTGAGCAAAGGAGCAATAGCCTTTGCAAACTGCTATCAATGGACCAAGCTTGCATTACAGCAGGAGATGTTGTATTTGGACGTTGACGCAACCAAAAACGGGTAGGACCAATCCCGACTGAGCAATAACAAAGCCGCTGATTCGAGTATGTTGAGCGGCCAGCCATGGCATCTTGAGAGTGACAAGAAAGCGGGCAAATATAGTGTTCACGAAACAAACAAGTGGACACTCTGGAAACGAAGAGAGTGGCGTTGCTCGAGCACAGCGCCCAATTGAGGGCCGAGGTGCTTCAGGCCTGCCGCCATGCCGATGCTTTTGTGGCCGCGATAGCGCTGCGAAACTGGTTGAACGCTAACGCAGTTTACCGCTGGCTGCGCGAAGATGCCCGAGGCGTTGATGCAGGCGGTGGCAGTCATACTGAGGTAAACACCAGGCTCCGCGCCGATTTTATTGCAGTGCGATTGCCGCCAGCGGCTGTTGCGGCCGCTTCGACAGACATTCGCATCGAAGTGCGCCGAGGTGCATCGACTGTCACGGTGGCCTTGCCACTTTAAGCAAGTGCCGAGTGCGCGGCTTGGGCCAATAGTCCACGTATCCGATTCATGCAGGCGACATGTTCTTCCTTAAGTGCTAGGACTTACGCATTGATGAGCGGGGCGAATTATGTTGGCTGGAGGGTCGGCTTGTGATCAAACTCACTGTAAGCGGCCGGCCATGGCACCTTGACTATGGTTCCCCAAATATGCTGAGGTTTGGCGCAGGCCTCAGCCCGTAGCCTGCCAGCGATGGGGCAGCAACTCGTCGATGCGGCTGTTCAGGTGGTTGGGTAGCCGTGTGAGGACGTCCTTGAGGTACGCCCACGGGTCGTGGCCGTGCATCCTGGCGGACTGCACCAGGCTCATGACGACAGCGGCGCGCTGGCCGGCGAGTTCGCTGCCGGCGAATAACCATGCCTTTCTTCCCATGGCCCATGGGCGCATGAGATTTTCAATATGGTTGTTGTCGATGGCGACGTTGCCATCGACCAAGTACGCGGTCAGCGCCGTCCAGCGGTTCAGGCTGTAGTCGATGGCACCGGCGATGGCGCTGCCGTCGGGCACGCGCTGGCGCTCCAGGCGCAGCCAGACATGGAGTTCCTCACAAAGCGGCCTGGCCCTGGCTTGGCGCATGGCCAGGCGCTCGTGCTCGGGCAGCTCCCGGGCCTCTTTCTCGATGCGGTACAGCCAGGCGATGCGCTGCACCGCCTGGGCAGCGACCGGGCTCTGGTTTTCTTTAATCAGCTCGTCAAACTTTCTTCTCGCATGCGCCATGCAACCCGCCTCGATGCGCACCTCTAACTTGAGGACGCTCTCGTAGGCTTTGTAGCCGTCGCACACCAGCGTGCCCGACCAGCCCTTGAGAAATTCAACAGGATATTTCGCTGCCCGGCCAATGCAAAAGTCGTACGCCACGCCCGCCAGCGCGTCAAAGCTGCTGCGGGCATAGGCCCAGACGTAGACGCGCTTGGTCTTGCCCGAGCCCGGCTCCAGCATGTTCACCGGCGTCTCGTCGGCATGCACGACCGCCGCGCCAAGGACGAAGGCGCGGTGCGCCTCATACAGCGGCATCAAGCCGGCGCCGGCCCGCCCCGACCAGGCCGCCAGCGTCGAGCGCGGCGTGTGCATGCCCGAGCGCGCGTTGATTTGTTCCTGGCGGTAGTAGGGAAGGTGGTCAACAAAGCGGACCACCAGGGTGTGGGCAATCAAGCCCTCGGCGGGCATGCCCTTGTCGATGATGTGCGGCTCGACCGGCTCTTGTACCAGCGCCTGGCAGCATTTGCACGCCCACTTGCCCCGGATGTGGCGATTCACGAAGAACTGGGCCGGCACGATGTCCAGCTTCTCGCTGATGTCCTCGCCCACACGCACCATCGGCTGACCACAGCCGCAGGTGGTGCTTTCGGGCTCGTGGCGGTGTTCGACGCGGGGCAGGTGTTCGGGCAGCGCCTGGCGTTTGGGCTGGCGCCGGGGTTCAACGGCCGCGGTTTCGCTTTGCGCGCCAGACTGCGATTGCAGGGCTTCGAGCTGGGCCTCCAGGCTGGCCTGGTCGGCTGCCAGCGTTTCCTCGAACAACTCACGCTGCTCGGCGTTCATGCGCTCGGTCCGCGCGCCAAAGCGCCAGGCCTTCAGGCGCGCGAGCTCGTGCGCGATGCGCTCAATCTTGATGTCGCGCAGCTTGATGGTGTGCGCCTGCAAGTCGATGTGTTGGCTCTGCTGGGCGATGCGCGCCAGCATTTCGGTAGCCATTTCTGCCAGCGCACCGAAGCTCAGACCGTGCAGGTCCTGAGCTTTGAGTTCGTGCACGTTGAGCATGCCTGTATTGTGCAAAGCCGCCTCTCAAGGCGCCATTGGGACATGTGCCGATTGCTTAACTATCCGGGCAGCGCCCCCATTTACCTACATGCGCGTAATCACCTGCATTTGCTCGAACCGCTGCCAGGGCAGGCCCAGCACCAGGGCGTCAAACTGCGCCTGTGTCAGCGTCATCGGGGCCGCAGCCTCAGACACTTCGCGTGGCCAGGCAAAGCGGCCCTGGTTCAGGCGCCGGGCCGCGCACCACACGCCAAAGCCGTCATGCACCAGCAGCTTGGATAGCGCCGTGGCCCGCGCGTTGGCAAACAGGTAGCCGTGATGCGCCTGAGCGGCGCCGAACACCTGAACCACCCGGGCCAGCAGCCGCTCGGGGCCGGCGCGCATGTCAACGGGGGAAGTCGCCAGCCACAGCGCGTCGATGCGAATCACCGCAGACACTCGCGCAGCCAGGCCGCGCACTCGCTGGCATATTGGACCGGCCAATTCACCGTGACAGTAGCTGCCCCTGGACGGCGCACCTCCACGCGGATTTCTGGCAAAGCCTGCGCCATCGGCGCGGGCATCTGCACGGCAATGAACTTGGCGTCGTGCCGGGCCGTGCTCACCGCATGACTGCCAGCGCCTGCCTCGACGCCTCGGGCTTCTTCGCGCAGCCAGCGGTAGACCACATTGGCGTTCAACCCATTGCGCAGCGCTATCGCGGCCACGGAGGCATCGGCCTGGCCGCAGGCCTGAAGTACCTCGGCCCTGAATTGGGCGCTGTGTTTGCGCCGCGCCACTCTTTTCGTTTCCATAGTGTCCACTTGTTTGTTTCGTGGACACTATGTTTGCCCGCTTTGCGGCCAGTCTCAAGATGGCATGGCTGGCCGCTTACAACTCACTGGCTGATGAGAAGTCCGACCCGCCCGCCGACAGCCAAATGCACCTTGCCGATGTACATAGGATTTTTGATGAGTGAACCCAAATCAAGTACCTGCAGATAAAGCAACTTCTTTTCTGTAAATTTCCGAGATTTGGTTTTGGGTGCTGGTGATTAGCAATGGCCACCGGCGTGCGCTGCTCCAGCCGGCTGACGTAGCCCTGCGCGTTGCGTTGCAGGTGGAACTGGCAGCGCTGCCAGGGCACACCGGGAAACATCGCCTTGCGTGCCGCTTTCAGGCCGGCATGGTCGTCACTGGCGAGGAACTTGACCCCGCGCAGGCCGCGCTCAATCAGGCTGTCCAGAAAGGCGCGCCAATGCACCTCGGCCTCTGAAAGCGCCACCGACACGCCCAGCACCCGGCGATGGCCGGACGCCGTTACGCCGATGGCCACCAAAACAGCACAGTCCACGACCCGGCCCGCTTCGCGCACCCGCTCATACCGGGCGTCCAAAATCACGTACGGTGTCTCATTCCCAAGGGCCGCGTGCGCCAGGCCTGCAAGCCCGTGTCCAGCAGCGCCGTGCAACGGCTGATTTGCATGCTGGAGATGCTGACCTCCGGCCCCACCAGCTTTTGCTGGGTATTCCGTTTCATCGTGACCGCACATTCCGGCATCGTGACCAGGGATTCCGGTGATCGTGACCGGGGGTTAAATCACAGATTCCGGCATCGTGACCGCAGATTCCGGTGATCGTGACCGATGCCCCAGCAGGCACGGTGTTGCGCATGTAAACCAACCCGTTGGGCCTGTAGCCTCTGACAGTTTGTCTGGAGCCACATGCCCACCCCCAGGATCAACATGCGCAAACTCAAAGACGCCCTGCGTCTCAAACTCGTTGGTGGGCAAAGCCACCAACAAATAGCCAGCGCCCTTGGCATCGCCAAAGGCAGTGTCACCAAATACTGCGCCCTGGCTGCGACGGCCGGCCTTGACTGGAGCGCCATCGAGGCCATGAGCGAGACCGATTTGGAGCACCGATTGTTCGGCGCCTCCCTGGTCGCCAACTATGCCCGCCCGGACTATGGCCGCATGCACCAGGAGCTGCGCCGCAAAGGCGTCACCGTCATGCTGCTGTGGCAGGAGTACAGCGCCCAAGTAAGCGATGAACACTGCGAGTCTTCGCCGCGCAAAGCCCTGCGCTACTCCCAGTTCAGCGAGAACTACCGCCAGTTTGCCAAGCGGCTCAAGCGCTCCATGCGCCAGACCCACCGCGCTGGCGAGAAGATGTTCATCGACTACGCCGGCCCCACCATCGCCCTGATGGAGCACGGCGTGGAGGTGGGCCGCGCCAACATCTTCGTGGCCGCTATCCCCCGGTGTCAGAATTGTTGTCGCATCCAATTCTTTGATGGCTAACTGCCCGACAGCTTCATTTCATGACCAGAACACCGCATTCACATCACTCTCCCGAATTCAAAGAGCAGGCACTGCTCAAAGCCAGGCATCGCGGAACGCGTTCCGTTATCAGCGTTGCCGGCGAGCTCAACATGTCCGCCGGCACGCTCAGGAAGTGGCTGCAAAGCGCAAGCAAGAAAACTGGCACGACAGCCCACCCGGTGCCCGCTGCAACTGCTGCGCTGGACGGCCCAGCGTCTGCCTGGTCGCCCGCACAGCGTTTGATGGCGTTGCAGCAGAGCTACGCACTGGACGACATGGCCCGGGCCGGCTGGTGCCGCGAGCATGGCGTGTTCGAGCATCAGCTGGTGCAGTGGCACCAGGAGTTTTGCACGCCTGCCGTGCCCGCTTCACGCGAGGCGAGCGGCGCCTTTCGCGAGTTGCAGCGCCAGCACGATCAGTTGCAGCGAGAGCTGCGGCGCAAGGAAAAGGCGCTGGCCGAGGTGGCTGCCTTGCTGGTGTTGCAAAAAAACTTCCAGGCGCTGTTGGAGGGCGCGGACACATGAGGTCCGTCCAGCAGCGCCAAACCTTGCTTGGTCTCATTGATCAGGCCTGCGCCGATGGCGCCCGCCGGGACGTGGCCTGTCGCCAAGTGGGCCTGTCATGCCGCAGCGTGCAGCGCTGGCAACGCTCTGGTGTGGCCGAGGGCGACCAGCGCCCATCGGGCAAGCGGCGCTACGTGCGCCCTGCCAACCGTTTGCGCGAGGACGAGCGCCAAGCCGTGATGGCCACGCTCAACAGCGAAGCGTTCAAGGACTTGCCGCCCAGCCAGATCGTGCCTCGCTTGGCCGACACAGGCGTGTATGTGGCGTCCGAGTCCACGATGTACCGAATACTTCGACAGCAGGGCCAGCTGGCCCACCGGCGATCAGAGCGTGCAGCGCAAAAGCGCAGCCGCCCGCGCGCCCTGGCCGCGACCGGGCCCGATCAGGTGTTCTGCTGGGATATTACGTATCTGCCGACCCAGGTGCGCGGCCAGCATTTTTATCTGTACCTGTTCGAGGATCTGTTCAGCCGCAAGATCGTCGGCTGGCAGGTGTTTGACTGCGAAAGCGCCGCTCTGGCCAGTCAGTTGCTGACCGACATCTGCCTGCGCCAGGGTATCGTCCCGGGCCAGCTGACGGTGCATTCGGACAATGGCGCGCCGATGAAGGGCGAAACTATGCTGGCCACCATGCAGCGCCTAGGGGTGGCACACACGCGAAGCCGGCCATCCGTGAGTAATGACAATCCGTACATCGAATCAGCGTTCAGAACCCTGAAGTACCGCCCCGAACTGCCGGTCAAGCCGTTCGAGAACCTGCTGGCCGCAAGGCGCTGGGTCACCGAGCTGGCCCATTGGTATAACCAGGAGCATCGCCACAGCGCCATTGGCTTCGTGACGCCGGCGCAGCGCCATGCCGGCCTGGACCGGGCCCTGCTTGAGGAGCGCGCGCTCGTCTATGAACGGGCCCGCCAGGAAAATCCCCAGCGCTGGTCAGGACAGGCTCGCCAGTGGACGCATGTCGATGTCGTTCACCTCAACCCAGAAACCCCACAAATCAAGGAGCTTCGAAACACGCAAAAAGTAGCCTGACTCACTTCACTTCAGGCGACAACTTCCTTGACAGCCACCGCTATGGCCGCCTCCGGCTACAGCTTTGCGCTGGCCACGCCGCGCCAGACAGCGGCTGGCTGGCTCAATGGCACCGCTTGTGCGTTGACCTTCTTTGGTGGCGTGCCCCAGCTCATCATCCCCGACAACCCACGCGCCCTGGTCACCCAGGCCAACCGCTACGAGCCGCTTCTGAGCGACAGCGTCATGGACTTTGCCCGCCACTACGGCTGCTCGGTGCTGCCCGCGCGCGCCTACCACCCGCAGGACAAAGCCAAGGTCGAGTTGAGCGTACTTCTGGTCGAACGCTGGATACTGGCGTGCCTGCGCCACCAGCGCTTTGCCAGCGTGCAAGAAGTCAACGACGCCATGGCGCCGCTGCTCACGCGGCTGAACAACAAGCTGTTTCAAAAGCTCCCCGGCAGCCGCGCCAGCGCCTTTGCACAGCTCGATGCCCCGGCACTATCACCGCTGCCGACACAGCCCTGGGAGTGGGCCAGCTTCAAGACGGTGCGCGTTCACATCGACAGCCACATCGAGTTTGAAGGCCACCGCTACAGCGTGCCCCATGCCCTGGTGGGTTTGGCGCTGGAGCTACGCATCACCGCCCACGCCGTGGAGGTGCTGCACCGGGGCGAGCGGGTTGCCAGCCACATGCGCTGCGCCCACAAGGGCGGCTACACCACCACCGTTGAGCACTTGCCGCTGGCCCACCAGGCCCACGCCCAGTGGACGCCCCAGCGCCTCATCGCCTGGGGCGAGCGTATCGGGGTGGCCTGTGCGGGCGTGGTCTACCCAAGATGCTGGAGCGCCAGCGCCACCCCGAGCACGCCTACCGCGCCTGTCTTGGCCTGCTGTCCCTGTGCAAACGCTATGGCGAGGCCCGACTGGAGGCGGCTTGCGCCATCGCCCTGGGCCTGGGCACCAGCAAATACACGCATATCCGCGACATGCTGGCCAATGGGCGCGATCAGGTCCAGGCCAGCACCCCCGAGTGGAGTGCGCCCGCCCACGCCCATGTGCGTGGTCCCCACTACTACCAATGAAACAAACAAACAAAAAGGATTCCACCATGATGATGAACATCACCTTGAACCAACTGCGCAGCTTGCGCCTGGAAAGCATGGCCCAGGCACTGGAGCAGCAACTCCAAACCAGCGGCATCACTGCCATGAGCTTCGAAGAACGCTTGGGCCTTCTGGTTGACCGCGAAGTCCATGGCCGCCAGGACCGGCGCTGTGCGCGCCTACTCAAACTGGCCAAACTCAAATACCCCCAGGCCGCCATTGAAGACCTGGACAGCCGCACACGCGGCATAGAGCGCAGCGCCGTCATGAGTCTGGCCTTGGGCGAATGGGTGACCCAGGGCCACGCCGTGCTGATCACCGGGGCCACCGGAGCGGGCAAATCCTGGCTGGCCTGTGCCTTGGCGCAGCACGCTTGCAGGTGCGGCCAAAGCGCCTATTACCAGCGCGTACCGCGCCTGGGCGAGGAGCTGCGCATACGCCACGCCAACGGCACATTCACGCGTTGGCTGGAGACACTGAAGAACACGGATGTATTGCTATTGGACGACTGGGGCATGACGGCCATGGACGCGCAGACCCGAGCTGATTTGCGGGAGATCATTGATGACCGTGCCAACGCACGCGCGACCATTATTACCAGCCAGTTGCCTATCGAGCACTGGCACGAATGGATAGGCGACGCCACGATTGCTGACGCGATGCTCGACAGGCTGATGCAAAACAACCACCGCTTCACGCTCACGGGCGAGTCGATGCGCAAAAAGACCGCCACCAAAGCCAATATCAGCACAGCTGCGACCAACCCCGAGGGCGCATAGGCCCGCAGCCCTCGCCGAGGGGGTAATGCATGGGTAGATGCACAACCGGGGGGCCTGCCGGCGGCCCTGGCGGGGGCCTGAATTAACAAATTACAAACACCCAAAACCGAATACCAGGAAAGGTCAAAACCGCTCAAAAAACCAGCACCCTCTACAATTTAAACCGCGCAACACCATGCCCGGTCACGATCACCGGAATCTGCGGTCACGATGCCGGAATCACCGGTCACGATCAACGGAATACGCACTTGCAACACTTCGATGACTTTGCAGCTGGGAAGCATCGAAAAAATTGAACGCGCGTTGGTGCTGTACATGGTGGTGGCCTGGCGCATTGCCCGGCTCATGCGCCTGGGGCGCAGCTGTCCGGACTTGAATGCGCAGTTGATGTTTGAGCCCGACGAGTGGAAGGCGCATGATTGCTGGTTTTGTCTTGATCTCGCTGACGACGATTTTTTTGGAAAGTCGCCCGCCTTCGGATCGGTGTCATCCTGTGCCAGCTGATTGCAAGCCAAACGCTGTTTGCCTTACTGTATTCTCATGCTTGGGATAACTAGTGGCCGACGTTGGACCAACTTGGTGCTTGCGCGCTGTATATCTTGTGCACCCTGGCTTTCATCAGGAATCAACGGTGAGCCTTTTCATTACGAGCTGAATCATGAAAATTGAAATTCCCGAAAAGAAAAAACTGGTTCATGAAATGCGCATTCCCATTCGCTGGGGCGACATGGATGCCATGGGACATCTGAACAATGGAACTTACTTTCGCTATATGGAAACCATCCGTATCGACTGGATGTATTCCATTGGTTGCCAGCCTGATCCGAAGGGTGAAGGTCCCGTGATCGTCAATGCGTTTTGCAACTTTTACAAGCAGCTCGAGTACCCGGGCGAGGTGCTTATCAAGATGTATGTCAGCGACCCAGGTCGAACGACCTTTGAAAGTTGGGCCACGATGGAACGCGCCGAACACCCTGGAATCCTCTGTGCCGCCGGTGGCGCGACCACCATCTGGGTTGATTTTCCAGCTCAAAAAGCAAAGAACCTGCCGGACTGGATGCGCCAGCGAGTCGAAAGCTAATTTACTCATAAAAAGTCCACTTTCCGCAGGTTCGATTTGCATTCTTAGCTATCAATAAAAGAGCTAAAGACCTGTTTTTTACTGGTTTCTCCTTGCTTGCTCTGACATGGCTGCAAGGGATTGTGAATACGTAGCCGGCATTGTCTTGGTGGCTGGCGATTCGCTGCATGATGCGGTTTTTTCATTCCGCACCAGCGTGCCCGTATTTCTGACGACCATCGCCCGAACCTGCGTTCCAACACGCGATGGGTTTCAACGATTTGGGCTGGCGTGGCTAGGTGACTCTTGCTTTGAGCCTTGTTGATTCGGGTCATTTTTCCTGACCTATGGGCTTGTGTCGCAGCCCGCCAACTCCGTGATGACCCGGCGAAGCAGAACTATGCGTTTGGCTTGTATCGGCTCCTTGGCGGTTGACAAGGCGGCCTGTGCGATTGCCAAGGTCACAGTGCAAATTCCCCACCCGACATCGGCTGAACCTCCTTCTGTGTCGGCGCCGATTGAATATTGACCCACCCTGCCGATCCAATATTGACCCAGGGCGGGTTGCTGGTGTTGGAACCAGCAATTGTGGATAAGTGTACTCAGCAGCTGGTTTTGACTTCTCCTTATCCAGGTTTTTTAAATTCACAGACGGCACGGGGAAAGGAGCGAAGGGCGTAGCCCGTAGCGGATTTCCCCGTGCGCGCCCGGCTCAGAACGGCTCGTCTGGCAGCGCTGCTTTTGTATCCTTGCGCGTTTGCTCGCGCGCCTTGATGCGCGACTTGGCGGCCAGCGTGCTGTGCTGAAACCGGTAGGATTCGTTGCCCGTCTCCACGATATGGCAGTGGTGAGTGAGCCTGTCGAGCAGCGCGGTGGTCATTTTGGCGTCCCCAAAGACGCTCGACCATTCGGAGAAACTCAAATTGGTGGTGATGACCACGCTGGTGTGCTCGTACAGCTTGGAGAGCAGGTGAAACAGCAAGGCGCCGCCCGCCTGGCTGAACGGCAGGTAGCCCAGCTCATCGAGAACGACCAGGTCCATGCGCATCAAGCTCAGGGCCATGCGTCCGGCCTTGCCGTCACGCTTTTCCTTCTCCAGCACATTGACCAGATCGACCGTGGAGTAAAAGCGCACGCGCTTGCCCTGCGCGACAATGCCCGCCACGGCGATGGCCGTGGCCAGATGCGTCTTGCCCGTGCCGGGCCCGCCGATGAGCACAGCGTTTTGCGCCGTATCGGTAAACGCCAGCGTAGCGAGTTGCCTGACCAGCGGCTGATCGACCTTGGACGAGCCGAAGTCAAACCCGGCCAGATCGCGGTGCATGGGCAGCTTGGCCGCGTTCATCTGGTGGCTGACCGAGCGCATGGCACGGTCGGTGTGTTCGGCCTGCAGCAGGTGCTCGATCAGCCAGCGGGAGGTGGCCGTTGACGACTCCCCCTGACCCATCAATTCCGTCCAGGCGCTGGCCATGCCGTACAGGCGCAGCTCCTTGAGCTCAGCGCTGACGTCACGCATGGTTAACCGCCGCCGCGCCGCCTGGCGCCTCATTGAGGCTGCGCAGGCTGTCGTAGCGGCCGGTGTTGGCCCGCGGCGCATCGACGAGTTGCAGCGTCGTTTGCACCGTCTCGGGCAGCGCGCAGGCATTGAGCCGGGCCAGCACGTTCAGCACATGCTCAGCGCTCAGGGCGCCGGACTCGATGACCAGCTCGACCGCCACCAGCACCGCCTCCAGCCCGGCCGTCGGCACGGCAGCGAGCACCTGCGCCATGATCCGGTCTCCGCCGCAGTGGCGCAGCAGGCCGAGCTTGAGTTGCTTCAAGGGCGCGGGCATGTCGGCAAAGGGAGCGCCGTTGCGCAGGGCGCCCGGTTTGCGCTGCACCAGGGCAATGTAGTGCTGCCAGTCATACACAGTCTGCCCCCGGTTGACGGCCCGTTCATGGCTGGCGACCACCGCGCCACCGGCCACCACGCAGATGCGCGTCGGGTACAGCCGGGTGCTCACGCGCTGGCCGGCGAACTCGCACGGCACCGAATACCGGTTGCGCTGCACGCTGACCAGGCAGGTGCTCGATACGCTCGCCTCCCTTTCCACGTAGCCGACCGCCTGGATTTGCGCAAACAGCGCCTTGGCCGTGCGCCGGTCTCGTTTGCTCCGGTGGCCATCGGCTTGCAGGGCCTGCTCCAACTCCCCGGTAAAAGCGCTCAGTTTGCCCAACGCCTGGGGCCTGCTGTAGACCGGCACCTGTACCTCTTGTGGCGCCCTGAGCCATCGGCGCAGCGTGTTGCGCGACAACCCCGTGCGCTTGGCTATTTCATGCAGCGACAGCTTGTCGCGCAAATGCATCCGTCGAATCTTGCCTAACATTTCCATGGTGATCACCTTTTTCGCTCTTGCCTAAAAATAAGGCAGGGCAAGTAAAACACCTGGGTCAGTTTTGGATCGGCACAACCTCTATAAGTAGGTCAGTTTTCGGTCGGCGTTAACTCCTTCTGCTCAAGTTGTTTCCAGCGACCTTACATCAGGCGACTGTGTGCCACAGCGGAAACCTGGCGCTTTATCCATTTCAGGCAAAAGACGACTCAGTTAATCGAATTATTCCTACAAGCTAGTAGGAATAAGACTACAAATTTTTACTTATGGCGATTTTTTAAAAAAAAACAAGATTTTTTTTGCTGAAAAACAGGAAATTAGTAATTAAAAGTATTTATGTAACAAATTGGTTTAAGGCTTAAAAATCGATGTTACTAATTAAAACATTAAAATACTTGATTTTATTATTTATTAGATCGTTTTTATCAATACAAAAATATGTAACATTGTTACAATTTGATGCTTTTATTTATATTTGTTAACCACTTGAATCAGGATGGTTGAAGTGCCTGCTTTTGTTTCAATCCGTTAGGCACACACCTGATATTTCGAAATCAAACCGAGGTTTTTTTAAGCGTGAAAGGCATGCTTTTTCAAGGTCAGGTTATGGGATTTAAAACAAATGCTGAAATTCCAAAACTTAAAAAGTTTCTTAAATATTTCTGATTTTTGTAAGAATTTACCTACATTTTTTGTAGTCAAAAACAAAAAACGTTTCAAAAATATGTAAATAAAAGTGGTTTGGGTACCTATTAAGATTTGGCCAGATTTTGAGCTTAAGTGAGGTTTTTTACAAAACCAACATTTGAAGCTGGTGATTTGCCAGGCGCTAGGGCTCTATTTGTAGATTGAACTCATTTAAAAAAGTGAGAAAAAAAGCTGAGTTGGTTTTTTGTTCAGTGAAATATAGACAACTTTTACATTGAAATATACATTTATGCCAAAACGTAACTTCGCAAAGATCTTCTCCGTAGCGACTGCTGCGGTCTTGCTTAGCTTGGGTCAATCAGCCCGCGCGCTTGAAATAGCTCCGTACTTCCACGCATGGAGCGGCGGTACCTTGACCGAAGCGAAACGTGTGGCAGGGCTTGACAGTGCGACGCTTGCCTTCGCCATCACCAAGGGAACTTGCAGTCTTGACCAAGATTTGCTGAACAAGCTTCCCGATGCGCGCACTTATGTCGGCGCAGGTGGCCAGCTCATCATTTCGTTTGGGGGACAAAACGGTGTGTATGCAGAGATTGCCTGCAAGGACGATAACCAGCTTTTCAATCTGCTTGACAGGCTGATAGTCGATTCCGGAACACGCCGGATTGACTGGGATGTTGAGGGTCATCAATTGCTGGATGTTGATGGAACCGCTCGCAGGACGCGCGTCTTGGTCCGCCTTCAAGCGAAGTACCCTGATCTTTATACGTCATTCACCTTGCCTGGCTGGCTGCGCGGAGTCGATGCAAATTCGATGAATCTGTTGAAGACGACGATCGCCGCAGGCGTGCGAATCAGCATGGTCAACGTGATGACCATGAGCTTTGGCCTTGAAAACCTCAGGACCATGGTTGTGCCCTCCACGGTGGCGCAGGCGTCCATCATGACCTTTCGTGCCGCTGTCAGCCAGATGGCAACCCTTTATCCGAACAAGACCCAGGCGCAATTGCACGCCATGATGGGAATGACGCCGATGATCGGAAAGAACGATGACGGCTCGACTTTCTCGCTGGTTGACGCAAAAACGATTGCCGACTTCGCCAAAGCCAATGGAATCGGACTGCTTTCTTATTGGTCATTTCAACGCGACCAGGCGCAAGCCTCGAATGCCTCGACTGATCTGGGCTCATTCAGTGGCGTCGCACAGTCCAACTACCAGTTTTTGAATATCTTCAAAACAGCTGGTGGTTCTGTGGTGCCAACACCGACACCAACAGTAACCGTAACGTCCTCCCCAACGCCAGTCTCCACATGCGGCAGCTCAGCCTGGGTTCAGGGGAAACAATACGCTGTCGGCAGCATCGTGAGTTATTCCAATGGCACACAGTACAAAGCCAACTTCGCCAACCCAGGGTACGACCCAACCATCAGCACCTACTTCTGGTCCCAATACATCTGCGCGGTTTCATCCACCGCTTCAATAGCAACAGCACCAGCCCCCGCGCCAATTCCGGCACCTGCACCGACTTGCAGCAGCTCAGCCTGGGTTCAGGGGAAACAATATGCTGCCGGCAGCATCGTGAGTTATTCCAATGGCACACAGTACAAAGCCAACTTCGCCAACCCAGGGTACGACCCAACCATCAGCACCTACTTCTGGTCCCAATACATCTGCGCGGTTTCATCCACCGCTTCAATAGCAACAGCACCAGCCCCCGCGCCAATTCCGGCACCTGCACCGACTTGCAACAGCTCGACCTGGACACAAGGCAAGCAATATTCCGCCGGCAGCGTGGTGACTTATTCAAACGGCCTCAAGTACAAAGCCAACTTCGCCAACCCAGGGTACAACCCAACCATCAGCACCTATTTCTGGTCGCGGTATGCTTGCTAAGCCTTGAAGGCGCTTGCACATTTAGCCGCATTTGATCAGTAAGATTCCGGGCTTCAGGCATCAATGGCCTGAAGCCCGGCATCACGACCGGATGCTTGTTTCCTGCCAATCCGGGCGGTGACTGCTTCTAGTGAAGACAGGGTGCGGATAAGACTGATGCAAGGGACTGCAGCGCTGGATGCTGCCTGAGTTCATTGCGGCCTGCCCGCCGTCAACCGGCTTGCCAGTGCAGTTGCTGATGCGCCAGGCGGCACCGTCCTACAGCCTGAGAGCTTCAATGGTTGCGCGGAGAATTTCGAAAGGTCGTATCCTGCTAGCCTGTCCGGTAACAAGGCGAGCTGACCCATGTTTTTTCTCGGAATCGGAACTGCTACGCCTGCAGCGCGCTACACCAAGGCAGAGTGCCTGGACGCGTTCCAGAATTCCGACTGGTTTGAACGACTCGATGCGCGTGCGCATTTGGTGGCGCGCACCGTCCTGCAGCGCGACAACGGCATTGAGGCACGGCGACTGTCCGTCGATTCACTGGCTGATGTGTTCTGCATCGACCCCGATACCCTTTTTCAACGGTTCTTGGACCATGCACCCGCGCTGGCCACCCAGGCTGCAGCGCGAGCCTTGGAAAAAGCCGACTGCCTTGCGCAGGATATTGATGCGGTGGTGGTCAGCACCTGCACCGGCTATCTGTGCCCGGGGCTGACGGGCCATGTGGCCGAGCGGCTCGGCCTGCGGCCCGATGTCCAGGCCTTCGACCTGGTCGGCCAGGGCTGTGCGGCGGCGCTGCCCAATTTGCAACTGGGCGCTGCGATGCTCAAATCGGGTACCTGTGAGCGGGTGCTGTCGGTCTGCGTCGAGGTCAGCAGCGCTGCCATGTACCTCGACAACGACCCCGGCGTGCTGATCAGCGCCTGCCTGTTCGGCGATGGCGCCGGCGCTGCGGTGCTGTCGCGCAAGCCTGGCGCGGCGGGTCGGCAGGTCGAGTGGAAAAACAGCACTTCGCTGCTCGAGCCGTCCCGGCGCGATGCCCTGAAATTCGAGCAGCGCGCCGGCATGCTGCGCAACATCCTGACACGGGAGGTGCCAGCGCTGGCGGCCGATTATGCGCAGCAGGTGCTGGAGACCGTGCTGCCTCGGGCCGGCCTGGGCCGCCAGGACATCAGCGCCTGGATCATGCATGCCGGCGGCCGCGATGTGCTGCGCGCGCTGGAGCACCGCCTGGAACTGGCGCCCACCGATCTGCGTTACAGCGCCGCCATGCTGCGCGAGTACGGCAACCTGTCCAGTGCCTTTGTCTATTTCGTGTTGCAGGCTGCGCTGCAGGACCGTGCGCCGGGTGGCTGGTGGTGGCTGTCGTCCTTCGGCGCCGGTTTCAGCTGCCATGGCGCCTTGCTGGAAGTGCAGTCCGCATGATGCCCCTGCCGCGCATCGTTGCCGCTGAAACACTCGATGGACTGGCTGAAGACGATCCGGCGGCCATGCGCTCACGCCGTGACCTGCAGCGCATCCATCGGTTCATGGGCACACGCGGCATCATGGCCCGGGCGCTCCAGCGCCTGCTGGCATCCCGTCCTTCGGCGGCGCCCCTTCGGTTGCTCGAACTTGGCGCGGGCGACGGCAGCCTGATGCTGGGCGTTGCCCGTGTGCTGGATGCACGCTGGCCGAAGGTGGAAATTACGCTGCTGGACCGTCAGGACCTGGTGAACCGATCCACCCTCGACGACTATGCCCGTCTCGGCTGGACCGCCACTCCCCAGGTCGTTGACGTGTTCGACTGGGCTTCAACCCAGTCGCCGGCGGTGCGCGAGCCAAGCGCGCGCTGGGATGTCATCGTTGCCAATTTGTTCCTGCACCATTTCGAAGGCCCTGCGCTGGCCACGCTGCTGGCAGCGATTGAGTCGCGCGCCCGGCGTTTTCTGGCCTGCGAACCGCGCCGCGCCGCGCTTGCCCTGGCAGGCAGCCATCTGGTCGGGGCAATGGGCGCGAATGCGGTGACGCGCCAGGACGCCGTGCTGAGTGTTCATGCCGGTTTCAGGGACCAGGAACTCAGCGCGCTGTGGCCGGGCGGGCGGTCGTTCTGGACCGTCAGCGAATCTTCGGCCGGGCTGTTCAGCCACTGTTTTTTGGCCGAACGAAGCGGTCTGGGCGGGGCTGAAGCATCCCCATGAACACTCGTTTCGACGCCATCATCATCGGCGCCGGGCCTGCGGGCTCGACCGCTGCCATCTTGCTGGCGCGGGCCGGATGGTCGGTGGCGCTGGTGGAAAAGCAGCGTTTTCCACGCCGCAAGGTCTGCGGCGAATGCCTTGCGGCCAGCAACCTGCCGCTACTCGATGCCCTGGGCATCGGCGCTGAATTTGACGCCAGCGCCGGGCCGGAACTGCGCCAGGTTGCGCTGATGCAAGGACAGCGAACGTTCATCGCCGACCTGCCGGCGGCAGACCCGCCAAATCGCGCCTGGGGCAGGGCGCTTGGCCGCGAGACGCTCGACACGCTGCTGCTGGCGCAGGCCCGTGCCAGCGGGGCGGTGGTGTTTCAGCCGTGGTCGGTGCTGGCGCTTGGCGGCAGTGTGGGCGACCACCGGTGCGATATCCGCGCCATCGGTTCGGACCACCGGGAAATGCTGCATGCGCCGGTGCTGATTGCCGCGCACGGCTCCTGGGAACCCCTGCCGACGGGCCGGGCCGAGCGGCGCCTTGCGCGCCAGCCCGGCGACTTGTTTGCCTTCAAGGCCAATTTCCGCCATGCCAGCCTTGCGCCCGGCCTGTTGCCGGTGCTGTCATTCGAAGGCGGCTATGGCGGCATGGTGCTGGCCGACCAGGGCCTCACCACGCTGGCCTGCTGCATCCGGGAGGACCGGCTTGAAGCCTGCCGTCGCCTGAACCCGGGCCTGAGTGCAGGCGACGCGGTCGAGGCTTTCCTGAAGCAGGCATGTCACGGCGTGGCGCAGGCGCTGGGTCCGGCGCAGCGTGAAGGCGCCTGGCTGGCCACCGGACCGATTGATCCGGGTATCAGGCTGCAGGCTGGCGATGCGCAGTTTCGCATCGGCAATGCGGCGGGCGAGGCGCATCCCATCATCGGCGAAGGCATGAGCATGGCGATGCAGTCGGCCTGGCTGCTGTGCGCGCAGTTGCTGCAATCGGACGGGGCGTCCGATGGCCTGGCCGACAGCGCCTGGCAGTCGGAAGTGCGCCGCAGCTATGCGGCCGAATGGCGCCGTCATTTCGCGCCGCGCCTCCGGCTGGCCGCCAGCTTGGCGCACCTGGCCATGCGGCCTGGCCTGACATCGCCATGGCTGGGGCTGCTGGGCCGCTGGCCCGTGCTGATGACGCAGGGCGCGCGCCGGGGCGGCAAGGTCAGCTGCGCGATCAGCCCGGCCACGGTAAGCTGGCTGGCAGCGGGCGTCAGCGCACGATGCGCCAGGCCCGCCGCAGCGACCCCCGCCCATCGTGACCCTGGATAAAGCAAAGGAAATACATGCCAAGCAACACGACGTTCGACCGGCTCTGTGCCATTTTGATAAAGGACTACAAGCTGCAAGCCGCGCAACTCACGCCGGACGCGCCGCTGGAAGCCCTGGGCATCGATTCGCTGGGCGTCGCCGATCTGCTGTTCAATATTGAAGACGAGTTTGGCATCAGCCTGCCGCCCGAACCGGTGCAACTGTTGACCGTTGGCGACGTGGCGCGCTTCATCGACGAACTGGTGGCCAGGCAGCAGGGCCAAGCTGGCGCGCCGGGCACCGCGTCGCCGGCCGCGTTGCCTGAAGCCACTTCTTCCACTGTGCCGTGAGGCGGGTTGCCGTCACCGGCATGGGCGTGGTGTCGCCCTTGGGAAACAGTGCAGCAGAGGCCTTTGCTGCAGCACGCGCCGGGCGCTCCGCCGTTCACCGGCTCGATGTTCCGTTTGCCCACCGGCTGTCTGCGCCGCTGGGCGCCACGGTGGCCTTCAAGGGCGCCGACCATTTCGATCCGCCCCAGCTGCGCATGCTGGATCGCGTCAGCCAGTTCGCGCTGGTGGCGGCCCGCCAGGCGCTGGCCGATGCGCGGCCTGCGCTGGCAGCGCTGGACCGCCACCGCGCCGGTATCTTCATAGGAACCGGCATGGGCGGCATCGGCAGCATCGACGACGGCTACCAGACACTGTACGGCGAGAACTCCGACCGCATCAAGCCCTTCACGATACTGATGGGCATGCACAATGCGCCGGCGGCCTGGATCGGCATCGAGCAAAACTGGAGCGGGCCGAACCTGAGCTATTCGACCGCCTGCTCGTCGTCAGCCGTGGCCATCGGCGAGGCCTGGCTGCGGCTGGCCCGTGGCGACATCGACATTGCGCTGGCCGGAGGCACCGAAGCGCCGCTCTGCGTCGGTTCGCTGAAAGCCTGGGAGGCGCTGCGCACCGTGGCCAGTGTCGACCCGGCCGACCCGTCTGCATCGTGCAGGCCTTTTTCCAGAAACCGCAGTGGCATGGTGCTGGGCGAAGGCGCTGCCTTGCTGGTGCTCGAACCGTGGGAGCATGCGCTGGCGCGTGGCGCGACGATTCACGGCGAACTGGCAGGTTATGGCCTGTTCACCGACGCCGGGCACATCACCCGGCCCAGCGCAGCCGGCCAGGCGGCGGCCCTGCGCGCCGCCCTGCAATCAGCCGGCATGGCGGCAGACGAGGTGGATGCGATCAATGCCCATGGCACCGGCACTCCGGCCAATGACAGCGCCGAGACTGCCGCCATCAAGGCGGTGTTCGGCAGCCGCGCAAACCGCATCCCGATCAGCGCGACCAAGGCGCTGCACGGCCATCTGCTGGGCGCCACGTCGGCGCTGGAATGCGTGCTGTCGCTGATGGCGATGCAGCATTCAGTTGCGCTGCCGACGATGCACCTGCAGCAGGCCGATCCGCAGTGCGACCTGGACTATGTGCCCAACGCCGCGAGAGAGCGCGTCGCGGTGCGCAGCATGCTGTCGAGCTCGTTTGCCTTTGGGGGAACGAATGCGGTGCTGGCGTTGCGGGCTGCGGGATGAAAAATATGGTCAAAAAGGTATTTTGCGCAGTATCAGTATGTGTTTAAAGCTATCGAATAAATAGCAATCAATCAGCTTTTGGTGCTTTAGGTAAACGCCCCATCAAGTAGAACTCCGGGTTCGGCTGCATGCCGCTGAAGCTTGCCATGCGGTTGGACAGGCCGAAAAAGGCGGTGATCGCCGCGATGTCCCAGGCGTCTTCGTCGTCAAAGCCGTGGGCCTGCAGCGCCTCGAAGTCGGCATCATCGATCTGGTCGGACTGCAGGCAGACCTTCATCGCAAAATCGAGCATGGCGCGCTGGCGCGGCGAGATGTCGGCCTTGCGGTAGTTCACCGCCACCTGGTCGGCCACCAGCGGCTTTTTTTCATAAATCCGTAAGATGGCGCCGTGTGCCACCACGCAATACAGGCAGCCATTGGCTGCGCTGGTGGTGGTCACGATCATTTCGCGTTCGCCCTTGGTCAGCGAGCCATTGGGGTTACCACTGGCTTCCTTGAGCATCAGGGCATCGTGGTAGGCAAAAAAAGCACGCCATTCGGCCGGGCGACGGGCCAGCGCCAAAAACACGTTGGGCACGAAACCGGCCTTTTCCTGCACTTCCAGAATTTTGGTCTTGATGTCGTCGGGCAGGTCGTTGAGCTTGGGGGCGGGGTAACGTGGCATGTCAGGTCTCCGTTTTGCTTTGTAAAAATGCCACATCGACAGCCAGCGGTTGCAGGGTTTGAATGGCTTCGGTGGTCTGGGCTGAATGCACTTGCACAATCGATCCTAGCGCAGCTTGCCTGGTTTTTGGTCGCCTTGACTGATAAGCCACATCCCGGGTGCGCAGCCGCAGCCGCTATGCTGGAGGCTTTTCACTGCAAGGAGCCTGCAGCATGAACCCAACCCTGGACAGCCCCTACAACAAAGGCCTGGCTATTCGCAAGCAGGTCATGGGCGAAGAGTTTGTCGCCAACGCCCTGGCCGGCGTGACCGACTTTACCCAGCCGATTCAAGAGCACATCACCGCCAAGGCCTGGGGCGATGTCTGGCAGCGGCCCGGCCTCGACCTCAAAACCCGTAGCCTGATCACCGTGGCAATGTTGACGGCGCTGGGCAAGCAGCATGAACTCAAGGGCCACCTGCGCGGGGCGCTGAATAATGGCGCCACACCGGCCGAATTGCAGGAAGTGCTGTTGCAAGCAGCGGTCTATTGCGGCGTGCCGACGGCGGTTGAAGCCTTTCGCACCGCCGCCGAAGTAGTGGATGGTCCGAGGAAAGACTGACCGCAGATTAAGCGCCCGCATCCTGCCGGAGCACCGGAGATTCATGTATTTTAGTGCCCCGGCGCAATAGCCATAAGCTTTTTTCGCTATTGATAAGATAGCAGATTTGTTGAGAAACCATCTGTCGATGGCGTTACCGCGTCTTAACATCGGGACGGGGCATGGGGACTACAGGGCCTCGCAGCGTGCGGGGCCATAATGGTTTTTCCCTTCCGCCTTTTTGGCGGTGTCACCACGCAGCAGGGTCGTCCGGCCTGATGCTGCGCTTTCTCCAGAAAAGGAAACAAGCAGATGCAAATTCAGATCAACTCCAACAACAGCATTAAAACTGGCGAATCATTTGAACGCTGGGCCAACGCCGAATTGAGCGCATCCTTCAGCCGTTACAAGGAGGAGATCACCCGCATCGAAGTGCACATGAGCGACGAGAACGGCGAAAAGGTCAGCCCTGACCACACGCGCTGCATGATGGAAGCCAGGCTGGCCAACCGCGAGCCTGTCGCGGTCAACCACCATGGCGCCAACCAGGACGAAGCGTTCCGGGGCGCCAGCGACAAGCTCAAGCGCGTGCTTGAGCACACCCTGGGCAAACTGCGCGACCACCGCGCCCGTGAGTCGATCCGGCGCGAGCCCGACCTCGACAACGCCTGACCGCTTCAGGCCCCTGGCAGGCGACAAGCGCCTGCCAGCTCAGGCCATTCAATCCCCGGCCATCAGCCTTTGCACCAGGTCGGCCGTGGTTGATGCCTTGAATTTGCGCATCAGGCGCGCGCGGTATATTTCCACCGTGCGGTGGCTGATGATCAGGGCACGGCCGATCTCCTTGGAGGTCAGGCCGCGCATCAGGTGGGCTGCCACCTCGCGCTCGCGGGCCGTCAGTTCGGCCGTCACCGGACGGCTGGCGCTCAGGTCTTCGAACGTCCAGATACCGGATTCATGCGGTGCATTGCGGTTCAGCGCCCGGCCTGTGACGTGGCACCAAAAGGTTTCGCCCTTGGTTCGACCGTCGACGCGCTTCATGATGCGGTTGTCGGAATACATGCCGGTGGCATTCAGTATGGGAAGCATTCGAACGCCGATGCGCTCATATTCATCTGCGCTCGGGTAGAGGATGAGGAATGACTGGCCCACCAGTTGCTCGCGTGTGGCGCCGAACATTTCGCAGACATGCTGGTTGCAATCGAGAATCGAGCGGTTGCGGGACAATACAAGCCCGACCGGTGCCAGATCGAAAGCCAGTTGGTAATCCGTTGACATCAGGGCAAACCTTTAAGAGAAACTACGTAACGCAATAGGTAGTATCGTAATGGACTGGACAGGCGCATGAAAACGTCCTGAAGGCTGAACGAAACAAGGAGACATTTTTGTGAAGAAACTTTTTCCCTCTGCCGCACAAGCCCTACGAGGCATCGTCAAGGACGGACAATTGCTGGCTGTCGGCGGCTTTGGCCTGTGCGGAATTCCCGAAGCGCTGATCGACGCGCTGCGCGATACCGGCGTCAAGAACCTGACGGTGATCTCCAACAACGCCGGCGTGGATGGCTTCGGACTGGGAAAACTGCTGGAGACGCGGCAGATCAAAAAAATGATCTCGTCTTACGTTGGCGAAAACAAGGAGTTCGAACGCCAGTACCTAGCCGGCGAACTGGAACTTGAATTCACCCCGCAGGGCACATTGGCTGAAAAGCTGCGCGCCGGAGGCGCCGGCATTCCAGCCTTCTTCACCAAGACCGGTGTTGGCACACTGGTGGCTGAAGGCAAGGAACTGCGCGAGTTCGACGGCGAAACCTACGTCATGGAACGCGCCTTGGTGCCTGACGTGGCACTGGTCAAGGCGCACCGGGCCGACAAGTCGGGAAACCTGCAGTTCCGCCTGACCGCCCGAAACTTCAACCCCGCCGTGGCCATGGCGGGCAAAGTCTGCATTGTCGAGGTGGAAGAGATCGTGGAAACCGGCGACATGGCACCTGACCAGGTGCACCTTCCGGGCATTTATGTGCACCGCATCGTGCACAACCCGAACCCTGAAAAGCGTATCGAAAAACGCACCGTGACCGAGGCGCCTGTCGATGCTGCTGCCGCCAAGGTCGAGGCACAGGCTGCCATTGCCCAAGCTGCAGTCATCACCGCCGACGAACCCGCCCCATCCACCATCAAGGCCGCCAGCGGCCAACAAGGAGCCTGAAGCATGCCGTGGACCCAAGATCAAATGGCAGCCCGCGCTGCCCAGGAACTCGAAGACGGTTTCTACGTCAACCTTGGCATCGGCATTCCGACGCTGGTCGCCAACTTCGTGCCGAGCGACAAGGAAGTCTGGCTGCAGTCGGAAAACGGCATGCTCGGCATCGGCCCGTTTCCCACTGAAGACCAGGTGGATGCCGACCTGATCAACGCCGGCAAGCAGACCGTGACCACATTGCCGGGCTCGTCGATTTTCGGCAGCCACGACAGCTTTGCGATGATTCGCGGCGGCAAGATCAACCTGTCCATCCTGGGCGCGATGCAGGTCAGCGAGCAGGGCGACCTGGCCAACTGGATGATTCCGGGCAAGATGGTCAAGGGCATGGGCGGCGCAATGGACCTGGTCGCTGGCGTCAAGCGCGTGATCGTGCTGATGGAGCATGTCGCCCGCAAGAAAGACGGCACTGAGGACATGAAGATCCTGCCGCAATGCACGCTGCCGCTGACCGGCGTCGGCGTGGTGGACCGCATCATCACCGACTTGGCGGTAATGGACGTGACACCCCAGGGCCTGAAGGTGATTGAACTGGCGCCGGGCGTGACGCATCAGGCATTGCAGGCTAAAACCGGCGTGACGTTGATCTGAAGCCATTTGCCCTGCATAAGAAAAAAGGCCCGGAAGGGCCTTTTTTTATTGTCTGAACCGTGCTTATCCGGTTAACCCCCAAGACTACTAGTGTCGCGTCATGATGTAGTTGTCGGGTAAAGCCTTTTGAGCTTGGTGCGGGCATCCTTGGTCGTGAACTGCCAGTTGACTTTGGCCTGAAGGTTGTCGCGGCGGCTCTGCCAGGCGGCGACCTCGCTTCGCACCATCTCGATGCTGTCGATGCGCCGATCCAGGCACTGGCTCACCATGACGTTGATTTCGATCTCGGCCATGTTCAGCCAGCTGCCATGCTTGGGCGTGTAAACGAATTCAAAGCGGTCCCACAGCGCCTTGGCCTCCTCGGGGGCAAACGCCTCATACAACGAGCCCGGCGTGTGCGTGTTCAAGTTGTCCATCACCAGCGTGATGCGCTCGGCGTCGGGGTAGTTCGCAGCGATGTCCTGCACGAACACGGCCCAGTCTGCTTTGGTACGGCGCTCGGTGACCTTGGTTAGGCGCTGTCCGGCCAGCGGCTCACTGGCCATGAACACGTTGCACACGCCGCAGCGCTCGTATTCATAGTCATGGCGCTCGGGCCGACCGGGCGCCGCGGCAATCGGCTCGCGCGTTTCGCGAATCAGCTGGCGCGGCGTCTCATCCATGCACACCACGGGGTTCTTTGGGTCGTAGGGGCGGCTGTAGATGTCGAGCACCTTTTCCATCGCCGCGACGAATTGGGCGCTGGCCTGCGGGGCAATCACCCAGCCGATCTTCCTCCAGGGCTTGAGCTCGTTTTTTTCAGCGCCCGCCGCACCGTCTCGTGGGACACGCTGTCCACCAATTCGAGCTCGACCAGCCGATCTGCCAGCAGGCGCAGCGACCAGCGGGCCTGGCCTTCAGGGGGCGCCGAGCAACTCAGGGCCAGCAGTTGCGCCTCCAGCCGGCCATCGATCTTCAGCGCGTACTCGCATTTGGCGGGCTGGCGGTTCAACGTCAACTCCAGGCCTTCGAGAACAAACTTCTTTTTGACCCGGTCCACCTTGCGCTCGCTCACGCACAGCATGGCTGCGATGTCGCAGGTGCGGGGGCGTTCAGTGCGCTCCCCCGCTTGGTCGCAGTTGAGCAGTATCAAGGCATTGATGACTTTGGATGCTGCGTGCGTGCCTTTGCCTGCGATGCCCTGCAACTCGGCTCTTTCCTGCTCTGACAAGGTGACTTTGTAATGTTCCATTCCCCATTGTCCACGTCAAATTTCTCATGACGCGACACTAGATGTAGTGGGTCGGGATTTTGTAGCGTAGAACTCGGCATAAGTCAGGGAAGTGGCATCGCCCGCAATACCAAGCAAAGAACGGAATGCATTGAAAGGGTAGAAGCGGCGGTTGAAGCGGAACGTGAACTCGTTGAGGTACGCCTGTAGGTGCTGCGGGCTGACACCATGATGGATGCCACGCAACCAGGTCTTGAGGTTTGAAAATACGAGATGAATGATGGGCATAAACTCTTCGGCAACGTGCGGGTCGCCCCGTTCCGCGACGCTGGCGTGGTGGTAACCGTATTTGGTGAGCCCAGCGTAGCCGCCCCAATCATCTGTGATGATTCTGGCGCCTGGTGCCACAACACTTTTGACGAAGCCGCAGAGTGCGTCGGCGCCGCGGTCAAACACCACGGCAAGCCGAACCCGCCCGGCATAGCGACTATTGCGGCGGTCATTGAGAGCACTGTCGCGTTTGCGGCGCCGTACTTCAACGGCAGCGGCCACGATCGTCTTGTGGTGCACGCCTCGGCCTTCCCCGCGTGTTCGACCGCCCACATAGGTTTCGTCGACCTCGACGTGCTCGCCTGGTTTGCCCCCGATTTGGTCCTGATCCGGGCGCACCATGCCGACACGCAGTTTGTGAAGAATCTGAAAGGCCGTCTCGTAGCGCGACAGCCCGAGCTGGCGTTGAAACTGAATGGCCGAGATACCCGGCGTCTGGCTGGTGACCAGATAGGCCGCCCAGAACCATACCGAGAGAGGCGTGTGCGTACGCTCCATGACGGTGCCGGCGGTGAGATAGCTATTGATCTGACAGTGACGACACCGAAGAACAGTCGGGCGGTTGGCGAATCGATAGGGCTCGTCGGCCACCGTACAGCGCGGACAAACAAACCCGTCGCGCCAGCGCGCACGTTCAAGATAAGCCGCGCACGCCGACTCGTTCGGGAACAGTCTTTGGAACTCGGGAAGCGAGCGCGGAAACGGCAGATCGCCCCGCTCAAGTACATCGATAGCCATAGTCGCCCCATATCGACACGCATAGCCGACATACTACCTATGGTGTCCTTGGGTGTAAACCGGATAAGCACGGTCTGAACGTGATGGAAGACAAAAAAGCTTGATAGGTTGTTGATTTAAATCTTGTATTTTTTAGTCTGCTTTAGATGTACCAATGAAAGTAAAAATGATTCATTTATAACGTTTTTGACGTGTTTCACCCTACTGATCCGGCAACTCTGCTCGCATTTCGAACGCCACCTTCATTATTTTCTCGGCGTTCAGATCAGGGCAGTGCACTGATTCGAGCATCACTTGGAAAAGCGTAAAGTCCTTGAACGCGTTTCAGGGCAGCGACGCTGGTCAATCACCTTCATCGGCCAAACTGTATCTATGATCACACCGGCTGATTCGATGCCATCACGAATCGTTTTTAGGTCTGACCGACAGCGCCACAATCGTTGCGCCCAAGGCCACAATCAGCGCATCCTCGATCAATCCGCTGCGCGTCTGCCCCATACGCGCCATGGCGCGCTTGCGGCCGGCCAGCGTCAGGTAGGCCAGAGGTACGGCGGCTGCAATTGCCGTGACAGCGCCGGCCTGCTCGCGACCACGGGGAGCCAATGCAGCGCCTGCGATGCCTGCGCTGCTTACCCTTGCCAGCAGGCCCAGAAAAACAGTACGGTCAGGCGCTGTTTGACCTTGCCCCTGAGAAACGTATCCCTTGCTGAGTGGTTCAATTCAGACAAGGAAAACGGAAATGACGAAAACCTCAAGGGCGCGCTACACGCTCGAATTCAAACAAGAAGCAGTCCGGCTGGTGGACAACGGCCAAAGCATCGCGGCGGTGGCGCGGACTTTGGGCGTCGTTGACCAAACGCTATTTAACTGGGTCAAGGCCCATCGGCAGGGCAAGCTCACGGGAGCGGACAGCAAAGCGCCTGTAAGTGCCGAGCAGATGGAAATCAGCCGACTCAGGGCCGAGCTGGCACGCGTGAAGATGGAGCGCGATATCCTGGGAAAAGCGACGGCGTACTTCGCAAGAGGGTCGATTTGAAGTACGCCTTCATTGAGCAGCACCGGCGCATGTGGCCGGTTTCGGTGCAGTGCCGCGTACTCCAGGTCAGCGCGGCCGGCTACCACGCGCACTTGGTGCGCCGTGCCAGCGATGCGCAGCGGCAGCGCCTGAGCGACGAGGCGCTGCTGGTGCATATCAAGGCCTTGCACGCCGAGACCCGTGGCGCCTACGGCTGGCCGCGCATCTGGCGAGAGCTGGTGGCACGGGGCGTCCCGGTGGGCAAGCAGCGGGTGCAAAAGCTCATGCAGTTGCACGGCATCCGGGCCAAGGGAAAACGGCGCTTCAAGGTGACGACCGATAGCAATCACAAGTTGCCGATTTCGCCAAACCTGCTCAACCGCGAGTTCGCTGTGGCCGAGCCTGACAAAGTCTGGGTCGGCGACATCACGTACATCGCCACTGATGAGGGCTGGATTTACCTGGCCGTGGTGATTGACCTGTTCGGCCGCCAGGTGGTGGGCTGGTCACTGCGGGGCGACATGACCTCAGCCATCGTCATCGACGCGCTGCGCATGGCCTGGTTCAGGCGCCACCCGGACACGCACGCCGGCTTGCTGTTTCACAGCGACCGGGGCAGCCAGTACGCCAGTGGCGCCTTCAAGGAGGTGCTTAAGGAGTACAGCATCACGAGCTCGATGAGCCGGCGTGGCAACTGTTGGGATAATGCCTGCAGCGAGACGCTGTTCGGCTCGTTGAAGGTCGAGCGCTTGCACGGGCAACGCTTCGCGACCCGGCGCCAGGCCAAGGACGAGGCCATCGCCTGGCTGCTCTGGTACAACAAAGCCCGGCTACATTCGACGCTGGCTTATGTCAGTCCGATGCAGTTCGAAAGCGAATGGCTTGCCAGGCAAGCCAACTCATGAGCTCGGTTATGGGATTCGCAATCCAGGGGCAAGGTCAGTTTTCATCTTGTCGCCAAATAACTCTCCAACCCCCATAGCCAAGGCGCCAAAACTAAATAGACGGCGGTCCAGCAGCAAAAGCCGCCCTGATGTGCGATACCCTAAAAGCCGTGCTGCTGCGATGCTTGCCATTGGCGTCATGGATCGCGCACTGGCGACCGCCCCAATCAAACCGGAGAAAAGCAATCCGAGATATTTCATGTTTCATCCCATAAGTAATATCGAAAAGGTCATCGTGCTTGGTTGTGCTTTCTGCAATCAGGAGCAAAACCCTCGATTGGCTGTAGGAGGCAAGCGAAGGCTCGTCGCACCAAAGCTGGGTCTATATCTGCGGCAAGCGGCGTTTTTGGATGTGTGAAAGTGTCAAGGCGGGGTAGTTGCCCAGCGCCAGCGGGTTTTACCTGACAGCCAGTTGATAGACCATGCGCCATCACTTGCCTGCTGCCATGGCCTGAAGGTAAAGCCCGCTGCCATCGCCGTGCTTGTTACCTGATGCCCTGCCGATGTGCTTGATACTGTTCTTGGTGAAGGCATCGTTCAGTTTCCCTAGGCACGGCTTTTTGCTATGTTTGCTGGCATTCGGACTGCTGGTGAAGGTTGATTCCAGCAAACTGCCAACATATTAGCCAACAAAAAGTTGGTATGGCGTGATAAAGCTTGAGGTAATAAAAAACCCGCTGTAGCTTTGAACTACGCGGGTTTTGAGGTGCCTTGATGCCGGGTGAAACGGTGATTTGGAGCGGGTGAAGGGAATCGAACCCTCGTATGAAGCTTGGGAAGCTGCCGTTCTGCCATTGAACTACACCCGCGATAGCCCGGATTATAGGAGCAAGACGCCAACGTCCGCCCAAGCCTTGTTTTGTAAAGAAAATAGGACTTTTGCGCAGGCTGATATTGATTAATCAGCTATTAAATAAGTAGCGCCATGGTGCTTGGAATTGCCTCGGCGGACCGCAGCGCTTGCAACTACAGCCTGCTTTTTACCTGTGCATGTCGCCCATGCACAGGTATTTCATCTCCAGGTACTCTTCCATGCCGTGGCTGGAGCCTTCGCGGCCCAGGCCGGACTGCTTGACGCCGCCAAAGGGCACGTGTTCAGTGGCAATCACGCCGGCGTTGATGCCGACCATGCCGTATTCGAGCGCTTCGGCCACGCGGTAGATGCGGCCGATGTCGCGGCTGTAGAAATAGCTGGCCAGGCCGAATTCGGTGTTGTTGGCCGCGTCAATTGCCTCCTGCTCGTGCACGAAACGGAACACCGGCGCAAACGGGCCGAAGGTTTCTTCTCTGGCACACAGCATGTCGGCTGTTGCTTCCGAGATGACCGTTGGCTCGAAAAACTGGCCTTCGAGCTTGTGGCCGCCGACCAGCAGCTTGCCGCCCTTGGCCAGTGCGTCCTGCACGTGGCGCTGGACTTTTTCAATTGCCGCGTCCTCGATCAGCGGGCCCTGGCCCACACCGTCCTCGAAGCCGTTGCCGACCTTCAGCAATCTGACCTTGTCGGCAAACTTGTGCACGAACTGCTCGTACACACCTTCCTGTACATAGATGCGGTTGGCGCACACGCAGGTCTGGCCGGCATTGCGGTATTTGCTGGCCATGGCGCCTTCGACGGCCGAGTCGATGTCGGCATCGTCGAACACGATGAAAGGCGCATTGCCGCCGAGCTCTAACGCCAGCTTCTTGATCGACGGCGCGCTTTGCGCCATCAGGATGCGGCCGACTTCGGTCGAGCCCGTGAAGCTGATGTGGCGCACCACGTCGCTGGCGCAGAACACCTTGCCGACCGCCGCGCTTTCGTCGGTCGTGAGGATGTTGAGCACGCCTGAAGGAATGCCGGCGCGCACGGCGAGCTCGGCCGCCGCCAGTGCCGTCAGCGGCGTGAGTTCGGCCGGCTTGATGACGACCGTGCAGCCTGCGGCCAGTGCGGGCGCGACCTTGCGGGTGATCATGGCCAGCGGGAAATTCCACGGCGTGATCGCCACGCACACGCCGATAGGCTGCTTGAGCACCATCAGGCGGCGGTTGTTGTCGAATTGCGGCAAGGTTTCGCCGTTGACGCGTTTGGCTTCCTCGGCAAACCATTCAACAAAGCTTGCGCCGTAGGCCACTTCGCCCTTGGCTTCGGCAAACGGCTTGCCCTGTTCGGCCGTCATGATGCGGGCCAGGTCTTCCTGGTTGGCCATCAGCAGCTGGTACCACTTCATCAGGATGGCGTGGCGCTCCTTGCCGGTCTTGTTGCGCCAGGCGGGCCAGGCGGCATTGGCGGCGGCAATCGCTGCTTCGGCATCGGCCGGGCCCAGGTTGGCTACGTCCGCCAGCTTCTGGCCATTGGACGGGTCGTACACATCGAACCGCGAGGTGCCGGCCAGCCACTGGCCATTGACCAGTGAATCGGTCTTGAGCAGGCTCGGGTCGTTGAGCAGCGAAAGGGGAGAGGTTTTCATGTCCATGGATGTTCTTTCTGAAGGGCTGGCCGCTGCGGCAAACACAGGCGGCCGGAGAGTAGAAATCAACCGGCAAGGATACAGCGCGAAGCTGCTTCGCGTGGCGAAAGGGTGTTACCGGTAGTGAACGCCGGGCAGCACGCACAGCATTTCATACAGCAGGTTGGCGCCCAGCAACGCGGTGTTGCCGGACGTGTCGTAGGGCGGCGACACCTCGACCAGGTCGGTGCCGACGAGGTTCAGGCCCCGGCAGCCACGAATGATCTCCAGCGCCTGCGGCACCGTGAGGCCGCCGATTTCGGGCGTACCGGTGCCGCCGGCAAAAGACGGGTCGATGCCGTCGATGTCAAAACTCAGGTAGCACGGCGCCTGACCGATGGCTTCGCGCACACGGGCCATCAGCGGCGCGAGCGACTGGTACCAGACCTCGTGCGCCGGCACCACGGTGAAGCCTTGCTGGCGCGGCCAGTCGAAGTCATCCATGCCGTAGCCGGTGCCGCGCAGGCCGATCTGCCAGACCTTGCTGCCTTGCAGCAGGCCTTCTTCCACGGCGCGGCGAAAGGGTGTGCCGTGCGCGATGCGTTCGCCGAACATGTCGTCGTTCACATCGGCATGGGCATCGACATGCACCAGCGCCACCGGCCCGTGCCGGCGGGCCAGGGCGCGCAGGATGGGCAGCACGATGGTGTGGTCGCCGCCCAGCGTCAGCGGAATGCAGCCGGTGTCGATGATGGGCCGGTAGTGCGCCTCGATGATCTCGACCGATTTTTGCAGGTTGTAGGTGTTGATCGCCACGTCGCCCAGGTCGGCCACCTGCAGCGCATCGAAAGGCGCGGCGCCGGTGGCCATGTTGTAGGGGCGGATCAGGCTCGATTCGGCGCGGATCTGCCGGGGACCAAAGCGCGCGCCAGGCCGGTGGCTGGTGCCAATGTCCAGCGGCACGCCGATGAAGCCGGCGTTCAGACCGGCCGCTTCGCTACACATTGGCAGGCGCATCATGCTGGCCCAGCCGCCGAAACGCGGCATGGCATTGCCGCTCAAGGGTTGGTTAAAGGTCATCTTCGGGGTTCTCCGTGGCGTGAAAGGGCGTTGGACATACAGAGCTTGGGATTCAGGGGATGACGCCAAACATCGCTTGGGCTTGCCATCACGGGATTCATGAGCGTTGGCGGTGTTTGCTACTTAATTCATAGCTCTCTGCGCAGGCTGCACCTGCGCAAACGGCCTGTTTAATGCCGAAATCATGTCTTTTTGTGGCAGGCTGGCTTCACTTCTTGACGCGTCCGCGCAGCCATTCGAGTGTCATCATCAGGCAGGCGGTGAACAGGATCAGCAGGGTGGCCACGGCGGCAATCGTGGGCGAGATGTTCTCGCGGATGCCGGTGAACATCTGGCGCGGCAGCGTCGTCTGGCTTGGTCCGGCCAGAAACAGCGTGACCACCACTTCGTCAAATGACGTGGCAAAGGCAAACAGCGCGCCCGAAATCACGCCGGGCGCAATCACCGGCAGCGTGATGCGAAAGAAGGTCTGCAGCGGGCCGGCGCCCAGGCTCAGGCTGGCCTTGACCAGGTTCTGGTTGAAGCCCTGCAGCGTCGCCATCACGGTGGTGACGACAAACGGTGCGCCAAGGGCGGCATGCACCAGCACCAGGCCAGTGTAGGAGTCGGACAGGCCGATCTGTGCAAAAAACAGGTAGGTGCTGACGCCCACCACCACGATGGGAACGACCATGGGTGAGATCAGCAGGGCGGTCAGCAGCCCCTTGCCGGCAAACTGCACCCGCGCCAGGCCGACGGCGGCCATTGTGCCGAGGGCTGTGGCCAGCAAGGTGGCCAGCGGTGCCACGATGAAGCTGTTGCGTGTGGCCCGCGCCCAGTCGCTGGAGGCAAACAGTTCGTGGTACCAGCGCAGTGACCAGCCCGGAATCGGGTACGACAGGAAGGACGAGTCGCTGAACGACAGGGGAATGATGACGATGATCGGCAGCAGCAAAAACAGCAGCACCGCGCCGCACAGCACGCGCAGGCCATACCAGCCGAGCTTGTCCAGCGGCGTGTAGTAGGCGGGGAAAACAGGAACAGCAGAAAGTTTCATCGTGTGTTCAGCCCAGGCTCAGTTCGGCTTTGGCAAAGCGGCGGTACACCGCGTACAAAATCAGGGTGGTGGCCAGCAGCACCGAACCCAGCGCGCAGGCCATGCCCCAGTTCACATCCACATTGGTGTACTGGGCAACGTAGTAGCTCAGCATCTGGTCAGCCGGGCCGCCCAGCAGGGCCGGCGTGACGTAGTAGCCAATCGAGGTGATGAACACCAGCAGGCCGCCGGCGGCCACGCCCGGATAGGTCTGCGGCACATACACCCGGAAAAAAGCGGCCAGCGGCGTGCTGCCCAGCGACACGGCGGCGCGCACATAGTTGCCGGGCACCGACTTCATCACGCTGTAGAGCGGCAGAATCATGAAGGGCAGCAGGATGTGCACCATGGCAATGATGACGCCCAGCCGGTTAAACAGCAGCGGCACCGGCTCGCCGGTCAGTCCGGTGAACATCAAAAAGCGGTTGACCAGTCCGTTGGTCTGCAGCAGCACGATCCAGGCGGCGATGCGCACCAGCACCGAGGTCCAGAAGGGCAGCAGCACCAGGATCATCATCAGGTTGGCGCGGCGCTCGTTCAGCGTGGCCAGCCAGTAGGCCAGCGGATAGCCCAGCAAAATGCAGATCAGCGTGACCACCGCGCTGATCGAAAAAGTGCGCAGCAAGATGTCGCTGAAGGCGGCTTCCTCGGCGCCGACGCGCACGACCTGGCCTTGCGCATCGCGTTTCAAATCGACCGAAGCCAGCAGGTAGTCGGGGGTCCAGCGCGAGCTGTTCTTGGCAATCGCCCACCAGTAGGGCAGCTCGGCCCAGCGCGGGTCATGGGCCAGCAGTTTGTCTTTCGCCTCGGCCGGGCTCAAGCCAGTGCCGAGCGGCAGTGCGCGGTAGGTGCCCATGATGAGCGAGCGGGCGCCGCTGACTTCGCTGTTCAGGCGTCGGGCCAGCACGCCGGCTTGTGCAGTTTCTGGAATCGCCGCCAGGTCGGCCAGCAATACGGCATAGGCGACATCGGGTGGCGCGGCCTTGCGGTCCCAGCCAGCCAGCGCATCGCCGGTCCGGCTCAGGGTACCGGCGACTTCCGGGTTTTCGACCGCCCTGACCAGCAGGGCGCCGAGCGGCACGAGGAAGGTGACCGCCAGGAAGATCAGCAGCGGAAGGGTCAATGCAATGGCGCGCAACCGCTTGCGGCGCTCCACCCGGCGCAGCTGGGCAGCCAGCGCCGGTCCGGTGGTATCGGCTACCAAGGGCATCAGGGGAAGGGAAGCCGAAGCCGTTGCGTTCATTGCACGTGTCCTTGATCCGTTAACCAGCGCTTATTGCGCGGACCACGCGGCAAAACGCTTTTCAAGCGCTTCACCCTGGTCAGCCCAAAACGAGATGTTGAACTGCAGCGCGTCCTTGCTGTTGGCCGGCGACGTGGGCAGCAGCGCCAGCACCTTGGGGTCGAGCTTGGCCAGTGCCTTGTTGTTGGTCGGGCCGTAAGAAATATTGCGGGCGTACTCGGCCTGCGCATCGGGGCTGGACGCCATGCTGATGAATTTCAGCGCCAGGTCTTTGTTCGCGCCACCCTTGGGCATGACCCAGTAGTCCAGGTCGTAGATGCCGCCGGTCCAGGCGATCTGCAGGTTCTTGCCTTCGCGCTGCGCAGCATCGATGCGGCCGTTGTAGGCGGTGGTCAGGGCCACGTCGCCGGCGACCAGGAACTGCGGCGGCTGCGCGCCGGCTTCCCAGAACTGGATGCTGGGCTTGAGTTCGGTCATCTTCTTGAAGGCGCGGTCGGCGCCGTCCTTGGTGGCCAGCACCTTGTACACGTCGGCGGTCTTCACGCCATCGGCCATCAGCGCGAATTCCAGGTTGTAGCGGGCGCCCTTGCGCATGCCGCGCTTGCCAGGGAATTTCTGGGTGTTCCAGAAGTCGGCCCAGGTGACCGGCGCGGTCTTGAGCTTGTCGGCGTTGTAGGCCATCACGGTAGACCAGATGAAGGTGCCGACGCCGCATTCATGCACGGCAGCAGGCTGGAAATCGGCCTTGTTGCCGACCTTGGACCAGTCGATCTTTTCGAACAGGCCTTCGTCGCAGCCGCGGTTCACGTCCGGGCTTTCGACCTCGACCACATCCCAGGTGATTTTCTTGGCTTCGACCATGGCCTTGATCTTGGCCTGCTCGCCGTTGTATTCGACCTGCTGGATCTTGCCGGCGCCCGATTTCTCGAAGGCCTCGAAATAGGCCTTCTTCTGGGCGGCACCGTTGGCGCCGCCGAAATTGACCACGGTCAGCTGGCTTTGGGCCAGCGCCGGCAGGCAAATACCGGCTGCAATGGCAATGATCAGGGGCTTGAGTTTCATCGGGAATTCCTTTGGTGGGAGGTTGGCTAGGGTGAAAGAAAACGGGGGAAATCAGGCAGGGCTAAAGCTTAGCGGTACATGCGCAGGTGTTCGACCGGCGCATGCACATGGATGGTCTGGCCAGGCTCGGGCAACTGGTGGTGGCCCAGCGGCATCTTGATGGTCGCGTCCGGCTGGCCGGGCAGCGCGCAGCGCAGGCGCAGGTGGTCGCCGAAATAGATCACGTCCAGCACCTTGCTCTGGAAGGTATTGCTGCCAGCGGCTTCGGCAATCTTCATGCGTTCAGGGCGGGTGCCGCATTGCACTGTGTCGCCAACGCCGGAAGCGTTGACATTCAGGCCGCGCAGCATGATGCCGCTGGGCAGGCGAACCTCGCAGTGCGCGCCGTCCAGCCGGATCACTTCGGCCTGCAGCACCGTGCTGTCGCCGACAAAGCTGGCCACGAAACGGTTGGCCGGCGTTTCATAAAGGCTATCCACCACGTCGATCTGCTGGATGGCGCCGTCGCTGAAAACCGCCACCCGGTCGGACATGGTCAGCGCCTCGGTCTGGTCGTGGGTGACATAGACAAACGTCACGCCCAGGCGGCGGTGCAGCGCCTTGAGTTCGATCTGCATGTGCTCGCGCAACTGCTTGTCGAGCGCGCCCAGCGGCTCGTCCATCAGCACCAGCTGGGGGTCGAACACCAGCGCGCGCGCCAGGGCCACGCGCTGCTGCTGGCCGCCCGAAAGCTGGCCGGGGTAGCGCCCGCCCATGCGGCCGAGCTGGACCATGTCCAGCGCCTGCAGCACCTTGGCTTCGCGTTCAGCCTTGGGCAGCTTGCGCACCGTCAGCGGATAGGCGATGTTTTCGGCCAGGGTCATGTGCGGAAACAGGGCGTAGTTCTGGAATACCATGCCGAAATTTCGCTTGTGCGGCGGCGTGCGGGTGATCTGTCGGCCATTGAGCAAAATGTCGCCCGCCGTGGGCGATTCGAAACCCGCCAGCATCATCAAGGTGGTGGTCTTGCCCGAACCCGAGGGACCGAGCAGCGACAAAAATTCGCCTTGCCGGATGTCCAGGTTCAGGTCACGAACCACCAGGTGGATGCCGTCATAGGTTTTCTGGACGCCGCTGAAACTGACCAGTGTGGAGTTGCTTGTCATTCGTATAAGGCCTGATTCTGGAGGGCTAAGGGCGGTTGCCGTGCCGAAACCGTGCGTGCAACATGCATGCCTGAACGACTGGCGACGTCTGTCGAACGGCATGTCTGCGCATCATGGACCGATCAGGCGACGGCGTCAAAGCAGGCGGCCATGACGCCCAAGCCTTCGTCGAGCAGCGCGTCGCTGGCGGTCAGCGGAACCAGGATGCGGATGACGTTGCCGTAGGTGCCGCAGGTCAGCAAAATCAGGCCGCGCGCCGTGGCCTCGGCGGTGATGCGCTTGGCCAGGTCGGCGTCGGGCTGCTTCACATCGCCATTTTTGAACAACTCGACGGCCACCATGGCGCCCATGCCGCGCACGTCGCCGATGCAGGCGTGGCGGGCGGCCATGGCCTTGAGGGCTGCGGTCAAACGCTCGCCAACATCGCGGCTGCGCTGCAGCAGGTTTTCCTGGTCGAACACGTCCAGCACGGCCAGCGCGGCGGCGCAGGCAATCGGGCTGCCGGCGTAGGTGCCGCCCAGGCCGCCGGGCGCGGCCGCGTCCATCACTTCGGCGCGGCCGACCACGGCTGCAATCGGGAAGCCGCCGGCCATGGACTTGGCCATGGTGATCAGGTCGGGTGCCACGCCGCTTTGCTCCACGGCAAACCAGGTGCCGGTGCGTCCGGCGCCGGTTTGCACCTCGTCGCAGATCATCAAAATGCCGTGCAGGTCGCACAAGGCGCGCAGGCGCTGCAGCATTTCGGGCGGCGCCACGGTGAAGCCGCCTTCGCCCTGGACGGGCTCGATGATGATGGCGGCCACGCGCTTGGCCTCGATGTCGTTCTTGAAAATCGCTTCGACCGATGCGATGGAGTCATCGACCGTCACGCCGTGCAGCGCGTTCGGGAAGGTGGCGTGAAAGACTTCGGCTGGAAAGGGACCGAAGCCGGTCTTGTACGGCACCACCTTGCCGGTCATGGCCAGCGTCAGCAGGGTGCGGCCGTGGTAGCCGCCAGAAAAGCAGATGACGCCCGAGCGGCCGGTGGCGGCGCGGGCGATCTTGATGGCGTTCTCGACCGCTTCGGAGCCGGTGGTCAGGAACAGCGTTTTCTTGGCGAAGTCGCCCGGCGCCTTGGCGTTGATGCGCTCGGCCAGCTCGACGTAGGGCTCGTAGGGCAGCACCTGAAAGCAGGTGTGGGTGTACTTGTCGAGCTGGTCCTTCACCGCCTGGATGACCGCCGGGTGGCGGTGCCCGGTGTTCAGCACGGCAATGCCGCCGGCAAAGTCGACGAAGCGCCGGCCTTCGACGTCCCAGATTTCCGCATTCTCGCCGCGGGCAATGAAGATCTGGTGGCTATGGCCCACGCCGCGCGGAATGGCGGCCTCGCGGCGGGCGAACAGGGCGGCATTGGTCAAATGAGGTTCACGGTGCATGGGAAACATCCTTTTCGGTGATTGAAGTCCGGGCTCGCCATCGGTTGCCGAGCGTATGCGTGTACTTTAGGGACGGCTGCCCGGCGTTACCATATACAGATAACCCTTGCTGCGCGGTGTACTGTGCTGCCAGCACAACCTGTACATACAAACCCTTTGCCCCTTGTTGGGGCCTGATTTTTCCATGTTCGTACTTGATCCCCAGTCAACCGTCGCGCTGGTCACCCAGATCGTCGGAGGATTCCGCCAGATGGTCGATGATGGTGCATTGCGCCCTGGCGCCAAGCTGCCGTCCATCCGCCAGTTCGCCCATGCCCACGGCGTTAGTGTCTATACCGTGGTCGATGCCTATGACCGGCTGGTGGCGCTCGGCTATTTCCAGTCGCAGGCCAATTCAGGTTTCTTCGTGCGCAGCCGCGTCAGCCCGGCCGCACTGTCTTTGGGCACTTCAAGCCAGTACAGCTTTGATTCGATGTGGTACCTGCGGCGCATTTTTGAAAACCGCGCCTTGCGCAGCAAGCCCGGCTGCGGCTGGCTGCCCGGTGACTGGCTGTTCACCGAAGGCATGCGCCGCAGCCTGCGCAACCTGGCGGCTGAGGAGGTCGATCTGGGCGGCTACGGCGAGCCCAAGGGCTATCTGCCGCTGCGCCAGGTGGTGCGCGACCTGCTGGCAAGCCGCGAAGTCGTGGTGAATGCCGAGCAGGTCTTGCTGACCCAGGGTTCCAGCCAGGGCCTTGACCTGGCCGCGCGCCAGCTGGTGCGGCCGGGCGACGCGGTGCTGGTCGATGAGCCGGGCTATGCCAACTTGCTGTTCTCGCTGCGCTTCCTGGGCGCCAGGCTGGCGGGCGCGCCGCGCACCCCGGCAGGCTACGACCTGGAGACGCTGGAAGCGCGCATCATCCAGCACCGGCCCAAGGTGTTTTTCACCCAGCCGCGCCTGCAAAGCCCGACCGGCTCCACCGCCGTGCTGTCGCACCTGCACCGGGTGCTGCAGCTGGCTGAAAAATACGACTTCATGGTGGTGGAAAACGACATCTATGCTGACCTTGACCCCGAGTCGCGCCCGTCGCTGGCCAGCCTGGACCAATTGAAGCGGGTGATCTACATCAGCAGCTTTTCCAAGACCATCTCACCCAATATCCGAGCCGGCTACCTTGCGGCCGCTCCTGAGCTGCTGGAAGACCTGGCGCGGCTGAAGATGATCTCGGGCCTGACCTCGTCCGAGTTCACCGAGCGCCTGGCTTATGGCGCGCTGGTGGACGGCCGCTGGCGCAAGCACCTCAAGACACTGCGCGACCGGCTGGCGCTGGGCCAGCGGCGGCTGGCCAGCCTGCTGCTGGCAGTTGGCTTTGAGCTGTTTTGCGAACCCAAGGCGGGCATGTTCCTGTGGGCGCGCCACCCGGCCATCCAGAATGCCGGCGAGCTGGCCTACAAGGCGGCCGAGCAGGACATCCTGCTGGGGCCGGGCCACCTGTTTTCAGTCGATCTGGAACCCAGCCCGTGGCTGCGTTTCAATGTGGCGTGGTCCGACGACGATGCCTTGCTGCGTTTTCTGGTAACCCTCAAAGCCGCCTAAAATCATCCGCTTGCCTGCATTCGCAGCGGCCTGATTTTGTTTTATGCCATTTCCTGAGAGTTGAACCATTCCATGAGCACACCCGACTTCACCGTTGCCGACATCCGCAAGACCTTCCTCGACTTTTTCGCCTCCAAGGGTCACACCGTGGTGCCCTCCAGTTCGCTGGTGCCGGGCAACGACCCGACGCTGATGTTCACCAACTCGGGCATGGTCCAGTTCAAGGACGTGTTCCTCGGCACCGACAAGCGCCCCTATGTGCGCGCCACCTCGGTGCAGGCTTGCCTGCGCGCCGGCGGCAAGCACAACGACCTGGAAAACGTCGGCTACACCGCGCGCCACCACACCTTCTTTGAAATGCTCGGCAACTGGAGCTTTGGCGACTACTTCAAGCGCGAGTCGCTGAAGTGGGCCTGGGAGCTGCTGACCGAGGTCTACAAGCTGCCCGCAGACCGCCTGCTGGTCACGGTGTATGAAGAGGACGACGAGGCTTACGACATCTGGACCCAGGAAATCGGCCTGCCGCCCGAGCGCGTGATCCGCATCGGCGACAACAAGGGCGGGCGCTACAAGTCCGACAACTTTTGGATGATGGCCGACACCGGCCCGTGCGGCCCGTGCTCCGAGATTTTTTATGACCACGGCGACCACATTCCCGGCGGCCCGCCCGGCAGCCCGGATGAAGACGGCGACCGTTTCATCGAGATCTGGAACAACGTGTTCATGCAGTTCAACATGGCCGAAGACGGCTCGGTCACGCCGCTGCCGGCGCCCTGCGTCGATACCGGCATGGGGCTGGAGCGCCTGGCCGCCATTCTGCAGCACGTCCACAGCAACTACGAAATTGATATTTTCGACGCGCTGGTCAAGGCCGCTTCGCGTGAAACCGGGGAAAAAGACCTGAGTCACAAGAGCCTGCGCGTGATTGCCGACCACATCCGCGCCACGTCTTTCCTCGTCAGCGACGGCGTGAACCCGTCAAATGAAGGGCGCGGCTACGTGCAGCGCCGCATCATCCGCCGCGCGATTCGCCACGGTTATTTGCTGGGCAAGAAAACGCCGTTTTTCCACAAGCTGGTGGCCGACCTGGTGCGACTGATGGGCGATGCTTATCCAAAGTTGCGCGAGCAGGAGGCGAGCATCACCGCTGTGCTCAAGGCCGAAGAAGAGCGCTTCTTCGAGACGCTGGAAACCGGCATGCAGATTCTGGATGCCGCGCTGGCCGATGGCGTTCAGGTGCTGCCGGGCGATGTGGCCTTTAAGCTGCACGACACCTACGGCTTTCCGCTCGACCTGTCGGCCGATGTCTGCCGCGAGCGCGGCCTGAGCGTGGACGAAGCCGGTTTTGCCGTGGCCATGAACCAGCAAAAGGCCCAGGCCCGGGCCGCCGGCAAGTTCAAGATGGACAAGGCGCTTGACTATGCCGGCAGCAGCAACGTCTTCACCGGTTATGACTACCTGGAAGAAACTTCAAAAATCATAGCAATTTATGTAGACGGGATCAGCGCAGCAGCCCTGAAAGCCGGTCAAAACGGCGTGGTGGTGCTGGACTCGACGCCGTTTTACGCGGAAAGCGGTGGCCAGGCCGGCGACGAAGGTGAACTCGTCAGCGGTTCGGCCCGCTTTGCCGTGAGCGACACGCTCAGGATCAAGGCGGATGTGTACGGCCACCACGGAGCACTGGAAGAAGGCACGCTGGCCGTGGGCGACCCTGTGAATGCCGGCGTCAACGCCGCCGTGCGCGCCGCCACGGTGCGCAACCACAGCGCGACGCACCTGATGCACAAGGCGCTGCGCGAAGTGCTGGGCACGCATGTGCAGCAAAAGGGCAGCCTGGTGAACGCCGAGCGCACCCGTTTTGACTTTGCGCACAATGCGCCCATGACCGATGCGCAGGTTCGCCAGGTCGAAGTCCTGGTCAATGCCGAAATCCTGGCCAACATCGCCACCGACGCCAGCGAAATGGACATGGAGTCGGCCCAGCAATCCGGCGCCATGATGCTGTTTGGCGAAAAATACGGCGAAACCGTGCGCGTGCTCAGCATCGGTTCGAGCAAGGAACTGTGCGGCGGTACCCACGTGGGGCGCACCGGCGACATCGGCCTGTTCAAGATCGTCGCCGAGAGCGGCGTCGCTTCGGGCGTGCGCCGTGTCGAGGCGGTTACGGGCCAGAATGCGCTGGCTTACCTGCAGTCGCTTGAATCCGCCGTGCAGTCGGCCGCCGGCAGCCTCAAGGCCAGCCCGTCCGAGTTGCAGAACCGGATTGGCCAGGTGCTCGACCAGGTCAGGTCGCTTGAAAAGGAAGTTGCTGGGCTCAAAGGCAAGCTCGCTTCGTCGCAGGGCGACGAGCTGATGCTGCAGGCCATCGATGTGAACGGCCTCAAGGTGCTGGCCGCCCGGCTCGAAGGGGCTGATGCCAAGACACTGCGCGACACCATGGACAAGCTGAAAGACAAGCTGAAGGCAGCCGTCATTGTGCTGGCGTCGGTGGACGGCAGCAAGGTGCAGATCGCGGCGGGCGTGACCAGCAACGCTACGTCCAAGGTCAAGGCCGGCGAACTGGTCAACTTTGTAGCACAGCAGGTCGGCGGCAAGGGCGGCGGCAAGGCCGACATGGCCATGGCCGGCGGTACTGACCCGTCAGGCCTGGCGGCGGCACTCAAGTCCGTGCACGCATGGGTTGCCGAGCGCGTCTGAAAAGAAAACTGCAATGGTGCGCGCATTGGGCGCCTTGTGCTATCTATTTAATAGCTTGAGGCGCCCGTGCTTGTTGCGCGAAGTCCGTATTTGGCTTGAAAATAAGGCGCCTTGCCTAAGCCGCTGCCCAGAACACCGCAAACCACTGTTGCGGATCGGTCCAGTGGCGCACTTGGCTGAACCCGGCCTGCGTCAGCAAAGCGGTCATCGATTCAACCGTGTATTTGTACGAACTTTCGGTGTGAATCCGCTCGCCGGCCAGGAACGACCGCGAATGGCCGGGCCAGGTGACGGTCAGGTCGCTCAAGGCTTCCAGGTGCATTTCAATGCGTGACTGCGCCGTGTTGAACAGCGCCACATGCTTCCACTGGCGGACGTCGAAGTCTGCGGCGAGGAGTTCATTCACGTTGCGCAGCAGGTTTTTATTGAAAGCCGCCGTGACCCCAAGCGCATCGTCATAGGCCGCCTGCAGCGTTGCCATGTCCTTGACCAGGTCGATGCCGAGCAGCAGGCCGCGCGCCTTGCCCTGCGCCTTGTCGGCCATGTTGCGTAAAAACGCCAGCGCCTGCGCCGGCTGAAAGTTACCCAGGCTGGAGCCGGGGTAGAAATACACGCGGTCATGCAATTGCACTTCATCCGGAAGGCGCAGATCCGCAGAGAAATCCATGCCGACGCCAACGATGTCAAGCGCCGGGAAGCTGTTTTGTACCTGTCCGGCCGCGTCCCTCAGGAAATCCGTCGAAATATCGACCGGCACGTACTGGCGCGGCCGGATCACCGGCATCAGCGACAGCGCCTTGGCGCAGTTGCCTGCGCCCAGGTCGATCAGGCACGGGTGGTTCAGGCAGGCTTGCGCCAGTGCGCCAGCGATCTGCGGCGAAGCGGCCTGGAAAATGCCTGCTTCGGTGCGCGTCGGGTAGTACTCGTCCAGTACGGTGATGGCTTCGAACAACTTGGAGCCAAGAGTGTTGTAAAAAAACTTCGGCGGCAGCGCAGCGGCTTGCGCCGTCAAGCCTTGCGTCAGCTCGCAGGCAATGCTGCCGGTTTCATGGTCAAGGGATTCGCTGCCGCGCAGGTTGATGAAGCGAGGCGTCGGCAAGGACGGTATCGCAGAAGGCAGGGCGAAGAACAGGTCAGAACGTTTCACGGAGGGCCTTGGCGGTTAGTGCAGACAGCACCATATTTGAAAACGTTTTTACCATGCGGCCTGTAGGACCGGGTCGTTTACGGGCATTGGGCGGGCAGAACGCCACGTCCGGCCCTTACAGCGCGCTACTGTTTTACGGGCGTGCGGGTGGCACAATACCTTTCAGCCGTTTCAGGGGCGGCCCAAACCCCGAATCGAAGCCGCTCACCACGGGAGCACTCCATGTTTTTGGCCGCATCGGTCTACACACTGCACGCTTTGCAGTTCACAAAATGCATGGGGTGGCATCCTGGTCCCCATTGAACCCTTGAAACTGGATAAGATAATTCCATGCCGCGCTACAACACCCCCTTTGAAATTCACGTTCACGGCGAAGTGCCCTTGCGCGCCGATGTCACCTTCGAGCAAATCCAGGAGGCGCTCAAGCCCTTGTGGAAATATGCCGGCTCCAAGTCGCTGGTCGCAGGCGCTGCCAGCGTCTACGAGGAAGAGCCGGGCATCCGGTTTGACGCTGTCAAGCATTTGCTGCAGATGTGCTGGACGGTTCCAGGTGGCGACGACTTTCGCCAGTCGCTTGACGAAATGTGCATGGGGCTGAATGAACTGGCCGAGGTGGGTGCGCCGATTGAAGTGACCTTCTACGATGCCGACTTTGACGAGGAAGACGAAGGCAGCGAGGAAGACGAGGCGCGGGATGACTTCGTCATCTATTTTGTTGGTCCGACGCCGGCAGCCATCATGCAGGTCCAGCGCGACTTGCTGGTGCAAGACCTGATCGGCCTGATGGAGCGGCATTTCGACGGCTCCGAACTCGGCGAGGTCGTCGAGGCCGTTGACAAGCTCTTTGGCCGCCGTTTCGACGACCTGGTCAATTCGATGCAGCTCGGACGGCCGCCGCGCGGCTCGGGCGGCTCACAGGGCGGCTCCGGCCATGGGACAGGCGGGCGTAAACCGCGCCATCTTCACTGAGCCGGTTCAGGGGGTTCAGCACCAGTTGCGCAACGATGCCGGTGGCAATCGCAGTGAGCCCAGAGTCCGAACCGAGCTGCACCCATTGCTGGCCCCGTAGCAGTTCGCCCGGTCTCCGGCGGTCATTAAGCCAGCCCTAAAGACAACCAAGCATGGCAGAACGAGCCAGCGGCGATGGCAAAAATGACGGTTTTCGATTTCATGGCGTCACGCCAGTGCTTGGTGAGAATTGACCTTGATCCGTCCATATATCACCCGAAAAAATCTCCAGACTGGTTTTGTAAAGATCAGCCCAGTTCCAGCGCCTGGTAAACGCGGAGCGCCGCATAGGCATCGTTTGCCGCATAGATCAGCTGCGATTCCTGCAGGTGCACGTTGGCCCAGTTCGATGTGGTGGCTTTGCGTGACTTGATGAAGCGCCGGTTGAACATCACGGCCACCGCGCCGCGCACGCCCATGTCCTTGCGGTAGCCGCGCTCCCTGAAAACGGTGTTCAGGTCGAGCACCCCCTGCGGATCGACGCCGAGTTTGTGGATGATGCGGCGGCGGTCGTCACCCAGCCCGAAGCCGGCCTTGATGATTTGCCCTGCCTCCAGCAGCAGGGCAACGGCTCGCCGGCATTCGGCGTCTTCCAGCTGGAAGATGTAGGCCCGGTCCAGCGTTGAAAGCTGCACGATGTGCGGCCCGGTGGAGGCTTCGTTCCTGGCGAATGTCGGTTTCGATTCGGTGTCGAAGCCCAGCGCCGTGGCGCCGTCGAGCGCTTCCAGCGCGCGGGCCGCCTGCTGCGCGGTTGCCACCAGATGGATCTGGTGCAGCTCAAGGCGCTCGAAAGGCGACAGCAGCGCAATCTGATCCTTGTCCGGGGTGGGGTGTTGTTCGGTCATGGAATCCAATGCGTGAAAATAGGGGTAGAGCTTACAGCCCTCGCTTGCAATCCCATCAACTCCAGCATCAACCGACCATGGCCACAGCCAAAAGCATCACCACCGAACACTACAAGCTTTTCCCGTCGCCGCGCAACCGGCACCAGGCGCTTTTCCAGCACGAGGTTTTCGTGCCTTATCCCTACATGCTGATCGACCTGGAAAGCTACCATTTCCAGGGCAAGTACAGCCTGTTTGCCGCCTACCGGCTGAGTGACCAGAAAATGGGCCAGCTGGTCACGGTTGACCTGGCCGAAGACGAAGCCAGGTTCAAGGCCCGGTTTGTTCCGGACTGAGTCCACAGCTGCAAGTACATATCGTCATTGATGCTCTCAAAAAAATAGCTGGAAGTGACCGCTGAACGGGCGCTGACCAGCTATTTTGTATTGATTTTGCGACGCGGAACGCCGTGCCGACGGCTTACAGCGTGTCGATGAAGCTGCGCAGCTTGTCGCTGCGACTCGGGTGCTTGAGCTTGCGCAGCGCCTTCGCTTCGATCTGGCGGATGCGCTCGCGCGTGACGTCGAACTGCTTGCCGACTTCTTCCAGCGTATGGTCGGTGGACATTTCGATACCAAAACGCATGCGCAGCACCTTGGCTTCGCGCGGTGTCAGGCTGTCAAGGATATCCTTCACCACGTCGCGCAGGCCGGCCTGCATCGCCGCTTCGAGGGGCGCGGTGTTGGCGCCGTCCTCGATGAAGTCGCCCAGGTGGCTGTCGTCGTCGTCGCCGATCGGCGTTTCCATCGAGATCGGCTCCTTGGCGATCTTCATGATCTTGCGGATTTTTTCTTCCGGAATTTCCATCTTCTCGGCCAGGATGCTGGCGTCGGGCTCGAAGCCGAACTCCTGCAGATGCTGGCGAGACAGGCGGTTCATCTTGTTGATGGTCTCGATCATGTGCACCGGAATGCGGATGGTCCTTGCCTGATCCGCGATAGATCGTGTAATTGCCTGGCGAATCCACCAGGTGGCATAGGTCGAGAACTTGTAGCCCCGGCGGTATTCGAACTTGTCGACCGCCTTCATCAGACCGATGTTGCCTTCCTGAATCAAATCAAGGAACTGCAGGCCGCGGTTGGTGTACTTTTTCGCAATCGAAATCACCAGGCGCAAATTGGCCTCGATCATTTCCTTCTTGGCATCACGTGAGTTGGACTCGCCTTCATTCATGCGTTTGTTGATGTCCTTCAGGTGGCCCAGCGGCACCACGACGCGTGCCTGCAATTCACCGAGCTTGGTCTGCAGTTCCTGGATCGGCGGAATGTTGCGCGCCATCACGGTAGACCAGGGCTTGGCAGAAGCGACCTGTTTTTCAACCCATTTCAGGTTCAGCAGGTTGGGCGGGAAATCCTTGATGAAGGTTTCCTGCGGCATGCCGCACTTTTCGACAATGATCTTACGCAGCTCGCGTTCCTTCTTGCGCACGTCAAGCACCTGGCCGCGCAGCAGATCGCACAGCTTTTCGATCGTCTTTGCCGTAAAGCGCACGGTCATCAGCTCGTCGCTGAGGGCTTTTTGCGTTTTCAGGTAAACAGGCGTGCCGTAGCCTTCCTTTTCATAGGTCTTCTGGACTTTTTCCGCATACGCGCCGACTTTCTCGAAACGGCTGAGCGCTTCCTTTTTCAGCTCTTCGAGCTTCTTGGTCAGCGCCTTGGAGCCGCCCTTGCCGTCGTCATCGTCGTCTTCGTCGAATTCGTCGAAGTCTTCTTCCGCCACATAGTCATCGGCCTCATTGGGGTTGGAAAAACCATCGACCACGGTAGAAATGACAACCTTGCCTTCGCGGATTTCTTCGGCCAGCCGCATGATTTCGGCGATCGTCGCCGGGCTTTCCGAGATGGCTTCCATCATGCGCATCAGGCCCCCCTCGATCCGCTTGGCGATTTCGATTTCGCCTTCTCGCGTCAAGAGTTCGACCGTGCCCATTTCACGCATGTACATGCGGACCGGGTCAGTGGTGCGGCCAAATTCGCTGTCCACGGTGGACAGGGCGGCTTCGGCTTCTTCCTCAGCTTCCTCTTCCGTGGCCACGGTGGCGCCGGTGTTATTGAGCAGCAGGGTTTCGGCGTCCGGCGCCTGTTCGTACACGGCCACGCCCATGTCGTTGAGCATGTTGATGACAACTTCCAGCGTCTCGGCATCGACCAGCTTGTCGGGAAGGTGGTCGGAGATTTCGCCGTGCGTGAGATAGCCGCGTGTCTTGCCGAGCTTGATCAGGGTTTTCAGGCGCACGCGGCGCTTGAGGATGTCTTCTTCGGACAGGACCGTTTCGTCCAGGCCGAACTCCTTCATCAAGGCGCGCTCTTTCGCCTTGCTGATCTTCATGCGCAATGGCTTGACCTTTTCAACCGTGGCCGTCACCTCGACCGCTGCCGGCTCTTCGGCAAACTCGGCTTCGATGTCCGACATGTCTTCATCACCATCGAGTCCCGATTCCTTGGTTTTTCGGCCGCGCTTTGGCACGGCTGCAGCCGCTGGGGCGCCTTCGGCCGCAGGCGCCTTGGGCGGGCGGCCGGGTTTTTTTTTGGCAGGCGCAGCGCCTTTGAGCAGGGCGTCTGCAGCGGCGAGAAGTTGGGCTTGGGTGGATTTGGGCTGCACGGCAGGAACTTTCTTCAAGGGCATATCGGTTTTCGCAGAATTCAAGGAATTTTTGCCTGGCGAGGCTAGTTCATCACTGCTTGGGATGGATATGGCGGTTTTTTCAGTTTTTTCAACCTCTAAACCGGGCACATCATCCAAGCACTGGTGCACCGACCACAGTCAAAACACCAGAGGCAAAAATTCAGAATTCAAATCGGAAACGGTAAAAAATCAAGTCAACCTGTGCCTTGGCACAAGGACGCTAAAAGTTTTAGGCAAGCTGTTTGGGCGAACATTTGGAATGCAGTCCTTGCGGTGCGTTGGCCGTCTCCTGTGGAGTTTCCCTTGGCTCAAAGGGGGCCGGTGCCGGAGGTGCTGCTGTCGCGCTTGCCGGAAAAATTCGGATTATACCCTCAATTACGAATTAATCCAGTGTTCATGCGGGTTTCGAAGGGGTGCTTCGGGTGCGTGATTGCGCCAGGAGCTCGCGTAATCGCTCCAGCACGGCTGGGTCATTTGGCGCGCGCGCAGCCAGATCGGCAATTTCACTGTCGTGCCGGATTTGCTGAAGCTGCGCCAATATCCGGCGGGTTTCGCCCCAGTCGTAGTCCACGCCTTCCAGCACTTCGGCAAACTGCGCCACGGCATGGTGCTCATGGGCGTGGCCGCGCAAACCTTCGCGCAACGCGGCCCAGGATTGCGGACCATGCTCGTGCAGTTGGCTTTCCAGCCAGGCAAACAGCGCGCCGTGCGGCGCCGGCAGTCCGAGCAGCAACTGGTGCTCCTCGATGCTGAGCCGGTCCCAGCTTTGCGGCTCGGTCAGCAGCAGCCGGAGCACCCGGTCCTCGCGGCTGGCCGGCAGGATGCGGCCTGTCACGCGGCGCGGCGCGCTGCCAGAGGTAAAAGGCTTGCGGCCGAACTTTCCCGGCTTGCCCGAGGGCGCTGTTGGTGACGGTGCGTAAGAAGATGGCTGCGAAAAGTAGGGCTCCGACGCGGCGTAATCGGCATCGTCATGACGGTCCATCGGCTGGTAGTCCCCGAACTCGGGCATGCCATGGCCCAGGTCGGGCACTGCCTTGGCCGGAAAGCCCGGGCTGGACGCGGGTAAACCGCCAGTTTTTTTGTAATGGGCTTTACGTCCACCGGATGCGGGTTGCCAGAGGTGGAGCAGTTCGCGGCTGTCAATCATCACCTGGTCAGCGATCTCTGCCAGCAACTGCGGCTTGAGCATGCCTTCGGGCAGCGCAGTCCAGAGCGGCCGGGCATTGCTGGCCATGTGTGCACGTCCCTCGGCGGTGTCCAGGTCGCAGCCTTCACCTGCGGCTTCCAGCAGGAAGCGGCTCAGCGGCACTGCCTTGCTGACGTAGGCGGCAAAACCTTTCTGGCCGTGCTCGCGAATGAAGCTGTCCGGGTCGTGCTCGGCTGGCAGAAACAGGAACTTGACGGTGCGCACGTCGCTGGCAAAGGGCAGGGCGGCGTCGAGCGCCTTGTGCGCTGCGCGTCGGCCGGCGCTGTCGCCGTCAAAGCTGAACACCACCGAATCGGTAAATCGGAACAGTTTTTGCACGTGCTCCGAGGTGCACGCGGTGCCCAGCGTGGCGACCGCATTGGGAAAGCCCAGCTGCGCCAGCGCGACCACATCCATATAGCCTTCGGTGACCAGCGCGTAACCGTGCTGGCGCAAGGCCGTGCGCGCCTCGAACAGGCCATACAGCTCGCGGCCCTTGCTGAACACCGGCGTTTCGGGCGAATTGAGGTATTTGGGCTTTTCGTCGCCCAGCACGCGGCCGCCAAAACCGATGCATTCGCCCTTGACGTTGCGGATCGGAAACATGATCCGGTCGCGGAAACGGTCGTAGCGCTTGGCCTCGCCAGCGGCGTTTTCTTCTCCAGGTTCGCCGGTGATGACCAACCCGCTTTCCACCAGCAAGGAGTCGTTGTAGTCGGGAAACACGCTGGCCAGGCTGCGCCAGCCTTCGGGGGCGTAACCGAGGCCGAAGGTCCTGGCGATTTCACCCGACACGCCGCGCCGCTTGAAGTACTGGATGGCCCGATCCGATGTGCGCAGGCTTTTGATGTAGCCCAGCCCGGCTTTTTCCAGCACGCTGGTCAGCGTCGCCTGCTGCTCGCGCACTTGCGCCGCCCGGGCGCGGTCTTGGGGTGAAACGTCGTCTTCGGGCACCTGCAGGCCGTATTGCTGGGCCAGGTCTTTCACCGCTTCGATGAAGGTCATGCCGGCATGGTCCATCAAGAAACTGATGGCGTTGCCGTTCTTGCCGCAGCCAAAGCAGTGGTAGAACTGCTTGGACGGGCTGACGCTGAAAGACGGCGATTTTTCGCCGTGAAACGGGCACAGGCCCATGAAGTTGGCGCCGCCTTTTTTGAGCTGCACGTAACGGCCGACGATATCGACCACGTCGGCGCGCGCCAGCAGTTCCTGGATGAATGATTGGGGAATAGACACAGCTGTATTGTGCCTCCACGCCTGTCACCGGGTGTACTTCGCTGCCCTTCTATCGGGCATTCAGCCCCTCGAAACAGGTGCCGACCACCAGCTCGACGATCTCTGCGTCGCTGTGCTGGCCGCAGGGCTTTTAGCCTGGTTCCATGAGCCTGTTGCCCAGCGTGAAATAAAAAGTGGCACCGCGCCCCGGGGCGGACTCGGCCCAGACCCTGCCGCCGTGGCGCATGACAATTCTGTGCACGGTGGCCAGGCCAATGCCGGTCCCGGAAAATTCGGCCGCCGTGTGCAGCCGTTGGAAAGCGCCAAAAAGCTTCTCCGAATAGGCCATGTCAAAGCCCGCACCGTTGTCCCGCACTAAGTAAACCGTTTCGTCGGCGCTGCCCTTTTCATGGCCAAACGTGATCTCGGAGCGGGCCTGCTTTGCGCTGAACTTCCAGGCATTGCCCAGCAGATTGTCCAGGACCTCCAGCAGCAGGCGCGGGTCACCCTCGACCACCAGCTCCGGCTGGATATCCAGCTGCACCACCCGGCCAAGCTCGCGCTCCTGATAACCGTTCAATACCGTTTGGGCCAGGGTGCTCAGATCGACGCTCTCCCAGCGCAGGCCGGTCCGCGAGACCTGGGCCAGAGACAACAAGGCGTCAATCAGCTCGCCCATCTGCACGGCTCCGGCGCGGATGCGGGCGAGGTAGTGTTTGCTGCGCTCACTTGCCGCGCCGGCAGCGATTTCCTTGCCGAGCAAGTTGCTGTATCCGTTGATGGCGCTCAGCGGCGCACGCAGATCGTGTGACACCGAGTACGAAAAGGCCTCCAGCTCCTGGTTGGCCGCGTGCAGCTGCGCGGTACGCTGCTGCACCCGCTCTTCGAGGCTGGCATTGAGGCGCAGTATTTCTTCCTGGGCCTGCTCGCGCTCGGTGATCTCCTCGGTCAGCGCAGCGGTGCGCTGCTCCACCAGGCTTTCCAGGTGTTCGTTCTGGAGCAGTACCTGGCGGTGAAGGTAAAAAAGGTTGACGAACACCTGTACCTTGGCGCGCAGGATGTCGGGGATGATCGGCGAGTAGATGAAATCCACCGCGCCCAGCGTGTAGCCACTAGAGTGCTCGGCTTCCGATTTTGCCTCGGCGGTGACGAAGATGATCGGCGTGTTCGCCGAACGCGGGCGGCTGCGGATCAGCTTGGCGGTCTCGAAGCCGTCCATCATCGGCATGTTGACGTCGAGCAGGATCACGGCGAAATCCCGCTTGAGGAGCTGGCGCAGAGCCTGCTCGCCGGAGGTTGCCGTCACGATCTCCAGCGCCATGCCCGAGACGATGGCGCCCAGCGCCACCAGCTTGGACGGCGTGTCGTCCACGATCAACACGCCGCCGCGCTCGCCCACCGGCGCCACGATGCGCTGGGTTGTGCCGTCGGCGCGCAGCGCCGGAATCTCGATCTTGGGTATATCTATCATTCGTCTCTTTGTTCGCGGCTCATTTCAGTGCCAATTCTATAAGATGCGGGCCAATTTCTTCCAGCTTGAGCACGGTTGCGTTCACCGTCGCACGGGCTGCGGCGTCCGGCATCCCGGCGGCGAACGCGGTCGCCGCCGACTCGATCAGCGCCAGGCCGCCGTGACGCTGAATCGCCGCCAGCCCGCGCGCGCCGTCGCTGAGTGTGCCGGTCAGCACCACGCCGATCACGCGCGAACCCATGGCCTCGGCCGCGCTCTCGAACATGACGTCGATGGACGGCCGCGCGTAATACACCGGGGCTTCCGTCGACAGAGCGAAGTGGTCGGCTTCCACCAGCAGGTGGTAGTTGGGCGGCGCCAGGGTGACGGTGCCCGGCTCGATGGCATCCTTGTCACAGGCCTCGCGCACCCGCAGGGCGCAGCCGTCTTGCAGCGCGAACTGCAGCGCATTGCCGGCATCGGCGCTGCGGTGCTGCACGATCGCCAGCGGCAGGCGGAAGTTGCCGGGCAGCGCGGACAGTATGGCCTTCAGGGCCCGCAGACCCCCGAGCGAAGCGCCTATCACCACGATGCCGTATTTCATCGCACCTTCCGGTAGAGCTTTTCCGCCCGGCCCACCGTCTCATAGCGGTCTTCGCAGGGCGTGGCGTGCAGCGATTCGGCACTCCCCAGCCAGAGAACTCCGCCCAGCGCCAGGCTGTCGTAGATGAGCCGGTGCACGCGGGCCTGAAGTTGCCGGTTGAAGTAGATCATCACGTTGCGGCAGAGGACGACGTGGAACTCGTTGAACGAACCGTCCGTCGCCAGGTTGTGCACGGCCCAGACGATGTTGCCGCGCCCGAGGTCGCGCAGGGTGGCGCTCTCGTGCTTGGCGGTGTAGTAGTCGGAGAACTGCTCCTTGCCGCCGGCCTTCTGGTAATTGGCAGTGTACTCACGCATGCGACTGATCGGGTAGATCGCAGCCCGGCTCTGCTCCAGCACCCGCTCGTTGATGTCGGTGGCGTAGAACCGGGTGCGCGCCAGCAGGCCCTCCTCGTGCAGCAGTATGACCATGGAATGGACCTCCTCGCCCCCGGCGCAGCCCGCGTGCCAGATGCGGATGAGCGGCAGGCTGCGCAACCCCGGTACCACCTTCTCACGGAAGACCTTGTAGAAGGCCGGGTCGCGGAACATGGCGGAGACATCAACCGAGACGATGTTGAGGAAGCGCGCCATGCACTTCGGATCGTGCAGGACACGGTCCTGAAACGCCGACAGGGTGGCGATTCCCTCCTCGTCCATGGCGCGGCGCAGGCGACGCTTGAGCGAGGCCACGGCATAGTCGCGGAAGTCGTAGCCGTAGCGCTGGACCATGGCCTCGAGCAGCAGCGGCAGCTCGATAGCCTCGATGGCCTCGGGATCGGGGAGCTGCACGTTATTTTTCGGCTTGGCAATGATGGCTGCCCCTACCTGTACAGCCAAACGCGCAGGAGCGAAAGAAGCTGGTCGGTGTCCACCGGCTTGCTGACGTAGTCGGAGGCGCCGGCCTCGATGCATTTCTCGCGGTCGCCCTTCATGGCCTTGGCGGTGAGCGCGATCATCGGCAAGGACTCGAACTGCTTCATCTTGCGAATCTGGCGCATGGTCTCAAAGCCGTCCATCTCCGGCATCATGAGGTCCATCAACACGATGTGTACGTCCGGGTTCTTGCCGAGCTCTTCGAGGGCGGCGCGGCCGTTCTCGGCTACGATCACTGCCATCTTGTGGCGTTCCAGTACTGCGGTGAGGGCGAAGATGTTGCGCACGTCGTCGTCCACCACCAGCACCTTCTTGCCGGCCAGGCTGTCGGCGCTCAGGTAGAGCGTCTCCAGCATCTGGCGCCGCTCATCGGGCAGTTTGGACACCACCCGGTGCAGGAACAGCGCCGTTTCGTCGAGCAGCCGCTCGGGTGTCCGCACCTCCTTGATGATGCCCTTGAGCGCCAGGGATTTCAGCCGCTCCTGCTCCTGCTGCGGCAGCTCGTTCATGCCGTAGATGATCACCGGCACGTCGCGGGTCAGATCAAAGCCCTGGATCGCCTCGAGCAGGTCGGCGACGGGGATGTCGGGCAGCTTGAGATCCAGCACGATGCAGTCGTAGCGCTTCTTCTTGAGCGCCGCGAGGGCGTCCTTGCCGCTGGCCACCGACTTGATGCGCACGTCACCGCTGCCGATAAGGTCGAGCACGTTCTTGAGATGCTGCTCGTCGCCATCGGCGACGAGCAAGTCCTTCACCTCGCGCTCGGCGAATTTGTTCACGTCGGCCAGCGCTTTCTGCAGCGACTCGGCGGTGACCGGCTTGACCAGGTACTCGAAGGCGCCGTAACGCAGGCCGCGCAGGCGGTTGTCCTCGGCAGAGATAATCTCCACCGGAATGTGCCGCGTGTCGGGGTTGCGTTTCAGGCGCTCGAGCACCACCCAGCCGTCCATGTCGGGCAGATGCAGATCGAGCGTGATGGCCGTGGGCTTGAACTCGCCGGCGAGTTTGATCCCATCGTCGCCGCGTGCGGCGACGATGCCCTTGAAACCTTTGTCGCGCGCCGCCCGCAGCAGGATGTCGGCGAACCGCGCGTCGTCCTCGACGATGAGCAGCGTGCGGTCACCCGGCTGGATGGCCGCCCGGTCGTCCGCGACAGCGGTTGCCGGCGGCATTCTTCCCTCCGGCACCTCCTGGGCCGCGGGATCGGGCCTGGCCGCCTTCGGAGCGAAGGATTCCCCGTCCCGCTCCAGGCGCTGGCGCTTGCCACTGTCGGGGGCTCCTCCCGGCGTGCCCCGACTGTTCTGCCCGGGTTCGGACGCGCGCAGCGGGAGGTACAGGACGAACGTGCTGCCCTTGCCCGGCGAGCTTGTCGCCAGCCGCAACTCGCCGCCGAGCAGCCGTGCGATCTCGCGCGAGATGGACAGCCCCAGGCCCGTGCCACCGTACTTCCTGGCGGTGCCGGTGTCGGCCTGCTGGAACGCCTCAAAAATGATCTTCTGCTTCGTCGTAGGCAAGCCGATGCCGGTATCGGTGACATACAAGCCGATCACCGTCTGAGCGCGGTTGAGCCCGTCATGATCCACGCTCCAGCCCGATTCCACCGGCTCGATGCGCACCGACACCTGACCCTTCGCGGTGAACTTGAAGGCGTTGGAAAGCAGGTTCTTCATGACCTGCTGCAAGCGCTGTGAGTCGGTGTAGAGGGATGACGGCAGGCCCGGTGCGAATTCCACGCCGAAGCCCAGGCCGCGGCTCTCCGCCACGTGGCGGAAGGTCCGTTCGACCTGTTCGCGGACGTTGGCGAACGACACGTCCTGAAGGTCCGGCGTCACGGTGCCGGACTCGATCTTGGACAGGTCGAGGATCTCGTTGATGAGCGCCAGCAGGTCCTTGCCCGACCCCTGGATGGTCTTGGCGTATTCGATCTGCTGCTCGCTCATGTTGTGCTCGGCGTTCTCGGCGAGCTGCTGCGAAAGGATGAGCAGGCTGTTGAGCGGCGTCCGCAACTCGTGCGACATGTTGGAGAGGAACTCCGACTTGTACTTGGAGGTGAGGGTCAACTCCTCGGCCTTCTCCTCCAGCGTCAGCTTGGAGGCCTCGATCTGGCGGTTCTTGTATTCGACCTCGACCTTCTGGTCTTCCAGCAGCTTCGCCTTTTCTTCCAGCTCCTCGTTAGTCTGGCGCAGTTCTTCCTGCTGGCTCTGCAGCTCCGCCGCGAGGCTTTGCGACTGCTTGAGCAGCTCCTCGGTGCGCACGTTGGCCTCGATCGTGTTGAGCACGATGCCGATGGATTCTCCGAGCTGGTCGAGGAAGGTCTGGTGGGTCTGGCTGAACAGCGTGAACGAGGCAATTTCAATCACCGCCTTGACTTTGTCCTCGAACACGATCGGCAGCACGACGATGTTCTGCGGCTTCGATCCGCCCAGGCCCGAGGTGATCTGGATGTAGTCGGAGGGCACGTTGGTGAGCAGGATGCGCTGCTTCTCGTAGGCGCACTGCCCGACCAGCCCTTCGCCCACCCTCCATTCGTTAGCGAGGTTCTTGCGCTCCGTGAAGGCATAGGCCGAGAGGAACTTGAGGCGCGGGTTGTCCGCCACCGTCTCGTCCATCATGTAGAACACGCCGTGCTGGGCGTTGATGAGCGGGGCCAGCTCGGAGAGCACCATCTTCGATACCGCCGTCAGGTCGCGCTGGCCCTGCAGCAGGCGCGTGAACTTGGCCAGGTTGGTCTTGAGCCAGTCCTGCTCCGAGTTCTGCCGCGTGGTCTCGCGCAGGGCGCCGATCATCTGGTTGACGTTGTCCTTGAGGTCCGCTACCTCGCCCTTGGCCTCGACCTGGACGCTGCGGGTGAAGTCGCCCTTGGTCACCGCCGGAACCACCTCGGCGATCGCCCGCACCTGGTTGGTGAGGTTGGATGCCATGCGATTGACGTTTTCGGTGAGGTCATTCCATGTGCCCGCCACGCCTATCACGGCCGCTTGTCCTCCGAGCTTACCGTCGGAGCCCACTTCGCGGGCGACGCGTGTCACTTCGGAGGCGAAAGCGGCGAGTTGATCGACCATCGCATTGGTGGTGTTTTTGAATACAAGAATTTCGCCTTTGACATCGCCGGTGATTTTCTTGGAGAGATCGCCTTTGGCCACGGCGGTGGTCACTTCAGCGACATTACGAATCTGGTTGGTGAGGTTGGATGCCATGCGATTGACGTTTTCGGTGAGGTCATTCCACGTGCCCGCCACGCCTATCACGGCCGCTTGTCCTCCGAGCTTGCCGTCGGAGCCCACTTCGCGGGCGACGCGTGTCACTTCGGAGGCGAAAGCGGCGAGTTGATCGACCATCGCATTGGTGGTGTTTTTGAATACAAGAATTTCGCCTTTTACGTCGCCGGTGATTTTCTTGGAGAGATCGCCTTTGGCCACGGCGGTGGTCACTTCAGCGACATTACGAATCTGGTTGGTCAGGTTGGATGCCATGCGATTGACGTTTTCGGTGAGGTCATTCCATGTGCCCGCCACGCCTATCACGGCCGCTTGTCCTCCGAGCTTGCCGTCGGTGCCCACTTCGCGGGCGACGCGTGTCACTTCGGAGGCGAAAGCGGAGAGTTGATCGACCATCGCATTGGTGGTGTTTTTGAATACAAGAATTTCGCCTTTTACGTCGCCGGTGATTTTCTTGGAGAGATCGCCTTTGGCCACGGCGGTGGTCACTTCAGCGACATTACGAATCTGGTTGGTCAGGTTGGATGCCATCGCGTTCACGTTGTCGGTCAGGTCTTTCCAGGTGCCCGACGCGCCCCTGACCTCGGCCTGGCCACCGAGCTTGCCGTCGGTGCCGACCTCGCGCGCCACGCGGGTGACTTCGGAGGAGAAGGTGCCGAGCTGCGTGACCATGGTGTTCACGATCTGCGCCGACTTGAGAAACTGGCCCTGCAGCTTGAGCCCGTCGATCTCCGTCGGCACGTTCTGTGACAGATCGCCCTTGGCTACCGCGCCGACGACGCGGATCATCTCGTTCAGCGGGCTGACCAGGTCGTTGGCGAGCGCATTGCTGGAATCCACCAGCTTCGCCCACGAGCCCTTCATGCTGGGCAGCTTGATGCGCTCGTCCAGCTTGCCCTGCTTGCCGACAAGCTGGGCCACGCGCCCGAACTCGGTAGTGGTTTCCACCCCCCGGTCGATGATGTCGTTCAGGGTGTCGGCAACCTTGCCCGGCAGCCCGACCAGATCGTTGGGCATGCGCGCGCTGAAGTCGCCTTTGCGGTAGGCGTCGAGCACGGTGAGAAGCTGTTTCAGATTGATTTCGTCTGACAGCGTTTGCTGGGGTGTGGCCATGATTTCTCCTACGTGAAGGTTGGGATTATTGCTCTATGGCAGTCGCTCATGTCGAAAGCCGCTAACCGGACCAACGGGCTGGCGTATTGATGTTTGGTGCAGGAATGAACGCGATGTTGTGGACATCGCTCATGCCGCCGTGCTCCATGAGGAAGCTGATGGCGTTGCCGTTTTTTCCGCAACCGAAGCAGTGGTAGAACTGTTTGGACGGGCTGACGCTGAAGGACGGTGATTTTTCGCCGTGGAAGGGGCACAGGCCCATGAAGTTGGCGCCGCCTTTTTTGAGCTGCACGTAACGCCCGACGATGTCGACCACGTCGGCGCGGGCTAAAAGCTCCTGGATGAATGATTGGGGAATGGCCATGGGTCAGAAAAGTTGAAAGCCAATTTAAGCACGGCTGCCTACAAGGGATTGGGCGGAAGGCGTTGTCCGGCCTGCCGCCCGCCCCGCATAATGAATCCCTCCCTTTTTCACCTGTCCTCGACCCCAGGCCCCCTTCATGACGCTTGACCCGCAGGCTACTTACGTGCTGCGCCACCCTGGCGCCTTTGCCTGGCAGATCATCAAGGGCTTTCGCGCGAACCAGGGTTTGCTGCTGGCCGGCGCGGTGGCTTACTACGCCCTGCTGTCGATTGTTCCGCTGCTGATATTGATTGCGATTGCGCTGTCGCATGTCATCGACCAGGCCGCGTTGCTGGCATCGCTCGGCCGCTACATCGGCTGGCTGGCACCGGGAGAGTCCCGGTTCATCGTCAACGAACTGACCAATTTCCTGGCGCACCGGGAGGTCATGGGCTGGGTGCTGCTGGTCACGATGCTGTTTTTCAGCTCGCTGGCCTTCACCGTCCTGGAAAATGCGATGTCGGTGATTTTCCTGCACCGAGTGGCGATCCGGCGGCGGCATTTCCTGGTGTCGGCCGTGCTGCCGTATTGCTATATTTTTTGCCTGGGTCTGGGTTTCTTGCTGATGACGCTGGTGGCCGGAAGCTTTCAGGCGCTGGGCGACAAGCGCATCGAATTCCTGGGTGCGAGCTGGTCGCTGAGCGGTTTTTCAGGCATTTTGCTTTACCTGCTGGGACTGACCGGCGAAATCTTCGTGCTGACTTCGGTCTACCTGGTGATGCCGGTGGGCCAGCTGTCCCTGCGGCGGGCGCTGATGGGCGGCGTGACGGCCGCGCTGTTGTGGGAAGTGACGCGCCATGGGCTGGTCTGGTACTTCGCCACGCTGTCGCAGGTCGGACTGGTGTATGGCTCACTGACCACCGCCATCGTCGTGCTGCTCAGCCTGGAAATTGCCGCCACGCTGCTGCTGCTGGGCGCGCAGGTGATTTCGGAGTATGAGCGGATCGCAGAAGTCGGACCCGATGCACCGGCCGAGCCGCTGCAAACCGGTTCGGCGAAGTCGTGAGTATCGGCTTGGCCCAGGGGCGCAGGTCGCTTCAGCCGCCGTGGCGCCTGAAGCAAGAATTGCTACTGAATGGATAGCAGCTTTTGACGGTCAGACAAGTGGGTAAAGCTTTTTTTACCTGATTGGGTACATGCCTCAGACAGTGAAAGCCGTCATTCCCGCGAAGGCGGGAATACAGCCGCCGCTGGGCATCGAACATTGGATTCCCGCCTTCGCGGGAATGACAGGGGAAAAACGTCTGATGCACGTAGCTAATCAGGCTTTTTTGTCATCAATCCCCCATCACCAGGCCTTCACGCCGGGGATCGGCGCCGCCCAGCCAGAGCGTCATGCCATGGGCCTGGCCGCGCGTGATGGCCTGCAGGCCGCTGGTCATGGGCTGCTCGCGCACTTCGGCGCCGCGCGCGCGTAGCGCTTCGACCGTGGCCGGCGCAAAGCGCTTTTCTTCCAACAGCGTCGGTCCGTTCAGCGACGCAAAGTTGGGCAGGTCGATGGCCTGCTGCGGCATCAGTCCCCAGTTCAGCACGCCATACAGCGTCTTGGCGGTGAAATGGATGATCAGCGCGCCGCCAGGGCTGCCACCGCTCATGACGAGCTGGCCGGTCGCCTTGTCGAACACCAGTGTCGGCGCCATTGACGAGCGCGGCCGCTTGCCGGCCTGCACCCGGTTGGCGACCGGCTTGCCTTCGGCGTCCGTCGGCGCGAAGCTGAAGTCGGTCAGTTCGTTGTTCAGCAAAAAGCCGCCCGTCTTGCCGGTGCCGCCGTCGGTCATCAGGCGCGAGCCGAACTGGTCCTCGATCGTGGTCGTCATGGCAATCGCGTTGCCGAAGCTGTCAACGATGCTGATGTGCGAAGTGCCGTATTCAGGCTGGTCCGGCATGGCGGCATACGCTTTGCTGACCGCGCCCGGAACGCCGGGCTTGGCGGTTTTCATGCTCGGGCCGCTTGGCTGGATCAGCTTGGCACGCTCGCTCAGGTAGGCGGGCGCCAGCAGGCTCATCCAGCTGCCGCCGGGGGGCTGCACGAAGTCCGGGTCGCCCAGGAACTGCGCCCGGTCGGCAAAGGCCAGCCGCGAGGCTTCGGTGTACAGGTGCAGCCAGTCGGCCGATGGCGTGGGGCCGCTGGTGCCGGGCACGCCGCCCATGCCGGTCACCAGGCCGAGCGTGGCGGCTGGCGTGTTGTTCAGGATGCCTAGGATCTGCCCGATGGCGATGGCGCCTGAACTCGGCGGCGGCATGCCGCACAGCAGGTAAGCCTTGCCGCGTGCGGTGTAGTCGGTGCAAATCGGCTCGCGTTTTTTTGGCTGGTAGCCGGCCAGGTCGTTCATGTCCAGCTTGCCGGGGTTGCCCGGGTGGCCTTGCACCTTGGCCACGATGGACTGGGCGACCGGCCCTGTCAGCAGCGCGCTGGAGCCCTGGCTGGCGATTTGCCGCAGCACGTCGGCCAGGGCCGGGTTGCGCAGGGTAGTGCCCATCTCGACCGGCGAGCCGTCTGGCTTGTAGAAGTAGGCGGCTGCCGTGCGGTCGTTCTTCAGGTATTTTTCGTCCTTGAGCAGCGTGCCCAGCCGGGCGCTGACCTTGAAGCCGTTGTCGGCCAGCGCAATGGCGGGCTCGAACAATGTGGCCCACGGCAGCTTGCCGTATTGCTTGTGCGCCATTTCCAGCATGCGCACCGTGCCCGGCGTGCCGACCGAGCGGCCGCCGACCACACCGTCGTAAAACGGGATGGGCTTGCCATCGGCGCCGATGAAGAGGTTTTCGTTGGCCGAGGCTGGTGCGGTTTCACGGCCATCAAAGGCTTCCACCGCAGCGCCATTGGAATGCAGCAAAAATGCGCCGCCGCCGATGCCGCTTGATTGTGGCTCGACCAGCGAGAGCACCATTTGCACCGCAATGGCCGCGTCAATCGCCGAGCCGCCGGCTTTCAATATCTGGTAGCCGGCGTCAGTGGCCAGCGGATTGGCCGCAGCGACGGCAAATTTCGTGGCGGCCCAGCCCGGCTTGGGCGTGAAGCCCGAAAAGCCCTCGGGCTGCTGCACGGGCGCGTTGTAGGAAAACGGGGTGGTGGAAGGACTGGCGCAGGCCGCGAGCAAGGCGGCCAGGGCAACGGAAGTCAGCAGGCGTTTCATGCAATTTCCTCGGGAAGTGATGAAGCGCAATGGTACGTGACGCCGCACCGTATGCCAAGGAAAGCACGGGGTTTAATGCTCCTTCATGCCGTTTGCGCAAGGTGGTTCGGCATAGCCAGCTATCAAAAAGAGAGTGCCTGCAGCGCCGTCCGTTGCCGGCGGCGCAGGTGTTTTCAGCGCGGAGCCAAGCGGATCGCGCCATCAAGGCGGATCACTTCGCCGTTGAGCATGTCGTTTTCAAAGATGTGCCTGGCCAGCTTGGCGTAGTCCTGCGGCGTGCCCAGGCGCGAGGGAAACGGCACCGAGGCGGCCAGCGAATCCTGCACTTCCTGCGGCATGCCGAACATCATCGGCGTGCCGAAAATGCCGGGGGCGATCGTCATGTTGCGGATGCCGTTGCGTGCCAGGTCACGGGCGATGGGCAGCGTCATGCCGACCACGCCACCCTTGGAGGCGCTGTAGGCAGCCTGGCCCATCTGGCCGTCGTAGGCTGCCACGGAGGCGGTAGAAATCAAGACGCCGCGCTCGCCGGTGGCTTCGGGTTCGTTCTTGCTCATGGCTTCGGACGCCAGACGGATCATGTTGAAGCTGCCCACCAGGTTGACGGTGATGGTCTTGCTGAACACGGCCAGGCTGTGCGCGCCATTCTTGCCGACGGTTTTTTCAGCCGGTGCAATGCCGGCGCAGTTGACCAGGCCCATCAGCTTGCCCATGGACACGGCTCTGGCCACCACGGCCTGGCCGTCGGCTTCCTGGCTCACGTCGCACTTGACGAAAGCAGCATTTCCTTCGCCCAACTCTTTGGCGATGGCTTCGCCTTTTTCGGCCTGCATGTCGGCAATCACGACCTTGCCGCCGTTGGCGACGAGCATGCGTGCTGTGCCTTCGCCCAGCCCTGATGCGCCACCGGTGACGATAAATACCTTGCCTGCGATGTCCATGGGATGTTCCTTGAAATTGAAAGGGTGAAAAATGGGAAAGGAAAGTCGGTCAAGCGATTTGACGTTTACGTCAACGTCAATCCAGCTGCGAATTATCGCGCATGAAAAAGCCCGGCCGTCTTTCAACGGCCGGGCTTGCCCTCAGGCAGTAACCAATGATCCGATTATTTGTAACCCACGCGGTCGAGCATCTGCTGCACCTTGACCTGGTTGTAGCCGATAACGCTGACCGGAATGGTTTCCGACTTGAAACTGCCGCCGGTCATAGCCTGCAGCGCCGGGTTGCTGACCTTCACGCTGGCCACGGCAGGCCATTCGTTGTTGCCGTTGGCAAAATAGTTTTGCGCCTCCGGGGTGGCCAGGTATTCCATGAACTTGACCGCATTGGCCTCGTGCTTGGCATTCTTTGCCACGGCGGCGCCGGCAATGTTCAAATGCGTGCCCCAGGTTTCCTGGTTCGGAAACACCACGCCGACGCGCTCAGCCAGCAGTTTGTCTTCGGGCGCGTTGGATCGCATGATGCGCGCCAGGTAATACGTGTTGGTCAGCGCCACGCCGCATTCACCGCTGGCCACGGCCTTGATCTGGTCGGTGTCGCCGCCCTTGGGGTCGCGCGCCATGTTGGCGACCAGGCCCTTGAGCCACTGCTCAGCCTTGGCTGCGCCCAGGTGCTCGGTGACGGCTGAAAACAGCGACAGGTTGTAGGGGTGCGCGCCCGAACGGGTGCACAGCAAGCCCTTGTTTTTCGGGTCGGCCAGTTCCTCGTAGGTGTCAACATCGGTCTTCTTGACCTTCAGTTTGTCATACACCACCACGCGGGCGCGGGTGGAAAAGCCGAACCATGTCGTGCCTTCAGGACTGGCCTTGGCCCGCAGGTTGACCGGAATGGCCGCTTCCAGCGTGGGCGACTTGATCGGCTTGAACAGGCCCTCAATATCGCCTTTCCAAAGACGTGCCGCATCGACCAGCAGGATCACGTCGGCCGGCGACGCCGCGCCTTCGGCCTTCAGGCGCGCCAGGATGCCGGCATCGTCGGCATCGACCCGGTTCACCTTGATGCCGGTGGCCTGGGTGAAATTGCTGTAAAGCGCCTCGTCGGTCTGGTAGTGGCGGGCAGAATACAGGTTGACCACCTGCTCTTGGGCGCTTGCGTTGCCCGCGGCACCCATCAAGGCAGCAGCAAGGGCAAGACCGCTAAAAACTGGCGCACTTTTGATCATGTTGAAAATTCCTGAAAGCTTGAAAGTTAATGAGTCTAATGCAAATGCGAATAAGTCGCAATATCTTTTCGGTCGAAAAACTCACTCCAGACCAAGCCGCCGATGCGCGCCTGACATGCAGGTTTTGGGCAAGATGGCTGGTCAAGCTGCTGCTGCCCGTCATGCTCGGTGCGGGCTGCACCACGACACCGGTGGCGCCCGTCAAGCCAGCCGCGCCGGATGCGGTCACGTTGCCTGGCGTCAGGAAGCCGTTGAAGATAGGCCTGGCGCTGGGCGGCGGCGCGGCGCGCGGATTTGCCCACGTTGGCGTGATCGCGGTGCTCGAAGAAGCCGGGCTGCGGCCGCAGATGGTGGTGGGCACCTCGGCCGGCAGCCTGGTCGCGGCGATTTATGCCACGGGCAAGACCGGCGCGCAGCTGCAGCAGACAGCCCTGGGCATGGAAGAAGTGGCGATGACCGACTGGATGCTGCCGATCATTGGCAAAGGCGTGTTTCGCGGTGATGCGCTGGGCCGCTACGTCAACCAGCTGGTGGACGGACGCCTGATCGAGAACATGGCGATTCCGCTGGGCATCGTGGCCACCGACCTCAACAGCGGCCAGGCAGTGCTGTTTCGCAGCGGCGACACCGGCACGGCGGTGCGGGCGTCCAGCGCGGTGCCGGCGGTGTTCGTGCCAGTCAGGATCAGCGGGCATGAATATGTCGATGGTGGCCTGGTGTCGCCGGTGCCGGTGCGCTTTGCCCGGCAGATGGGCGCCGACATCGTGATCGCGGTCGACATTTCAAACCCGCCCGAAGGCAACCCGGCGGGCGACACGCTGCAAATCCTGCTGCAGACCTTTTCCATCATGGGGAAAAGTATCAACCAGTACGAATTGAAGGAAGCCGATGTGGTGGTGCGGCCTTCGCAAGCAGGGCTGAAGAGCGCCGATTTCTCGGCCCGCAAGCTGGCGATTGAATCGGGCAGGGCGGCGATGTTGGCGGCGCTTCCGGCGTTGAAGGCCCGGCTGGCTGCCGGCATCACGACCAAACCCTGAACTCTTGATCGGGTTTGCTCATCTTTCGATAGCTATTCAGGCTTTCTGCACCTGCGCAAAAGGCTGATTTTATCAAAAAAAAGCCCAGTCGCGAGACTGGGCTTGAACGGAACCGCGAAACCAGACGTTTCTGCAAGGAACCGAGGAGACAACTGGTTGAAACCGGTCAATTCAGACCTGCCTCACTAAGCAGACTCCATGTGCTTTCACGGTGCGCCGGGCACCGAAAACAGCAAATTGGAATCAACGCTTCTTGGAAGTGCCCTTGCTGGCGCTCAAGGCAGACTCGGACACCGTGTTGAAGTTCGTCTCGGCCATGTCGCCGGCTTGCTTGACGGCTTTTTGCACCGATTCAAAAGCCGTGTTGGCGGCGGTCATGGCGCTTTTCATCATGGTCACTGCGGTTTCGGAACCGGCAGGTGCATTCTGGGTGGCGCTTTCGACCAGGTCGGCAAATTTCTTCTGGGCTTCAGCGGTCTGGCCTTCGAAAGTCTTGCTGATCTCAGCGCCGGCGGACTGGGCGATGTCGTACAGATGTCGGCTGTAGGCGGCGGTTTTTTCAGCCAGAGGCTGGACCATGCTGGCTTGCAGCGCGAGCAGTTCCTGTGCGTCCTTGACGCCCATGACGGCTTGTGCGTTATTGGCGGTTTCGGCCAGGGCAGCCTTGGTGGCCTGAACGTTCAGTTCGACCAGTTTTTCAACGCCTTCGAAGGCTTTCTGGGTCAGACCAAACAGGGTTTCGATGTTTGCTTTGTGGGAAGCCATGAGTTGTTCAGCGGTCAGCATAGTTAATCTCCAAATGTGTCGTTAAAGGTTAGTAGTTGCTTTGCGCTGAATTGCTGCACTGCAACATGGAATTGATTATAGGAGAAACCCGTCCTTTTGCAAATATATTTTGCTGCAACGCACCAATCTATATAGGTTACTCTGATTTAAATCACTGACCTTACGCAGCCGCCTGTCCTGTTAGCCTACGCGCATGAAAAATTCTGAACTGGAGTTGTACACGGATTACCTGCTGAGCAGCTTTGGCGCGACAACAGCGACAGGGCTTTCGGCCATGGTGCAGGGCGATGTCAGCCACGACCGGATTACCAGGTTTTTATCCGGGCAGGACTACACGTCTAAGGACTTGTGGCGGCAAGTCAAGGCGATGGTGCGGGAAGTGCAAACGGCTGAAGGCGTGCTGATTTTTGACGACACCATCCAGGAAAAAGCCTGGACGGACGAGAGTGACTTGATCTGCTGGCATTACGATCATTGCAGTGGTCGCACGGTCAAGGGCATCAACCTGCTCAACGCGCTGTACCACTGCGGCGGCAGGTCTATTCCGGTGGCGTTCGAGTTGGTGCAAAAGCCTCTTCAATGCGACGTTGCGAGCCGCCAAGTCAAACGCAAAAGTGAGAAAACAAAAAACGAAATGATGCGCGAGATGATCCATGCCTGCCTGCAAAACGCCTTGCGATTTCGTTTCGTGCTGATGGACAGCTGGTTTTCCTCCGAGGAGAATTTTGATTTCATTACGAGCCGGGGTAAGCACTTCATCGCAGCCCTGAAGGACAACCGGCTGGTGGCGTTGAGCCAGGAGGACTGGAAGAAAAAGCGCTTCGTGCGCGTAGACGAGCTGGAATTTTCAGAGCAATGCACGGTGCAAGGCTGGCTCAAGGGGTCTGCCAGAGCAGTCCGTTTGGTCCGCCAGGTCTTTAAAAACAAAGACAGCAGCACCGGCACATTGCACCTGGTTTGCAGCGACCTCACGTGCGACTACGACGCCATCACCACGACCTACAAAAAACGGTGGCAAGTGGAGGTGTTTCACAAATCCTTGAAGTCCAATGCGGGCATGGCCAAATCCCCAACGCAGACGTTGAGAACCCAAAGCAACCACGTCTTCATGGCGATTTATGCCGTCTTCAAGCTCGAATGCTTGAGCGTTAAAAGCAAGATCAACTCCTTCGCTTTAAGGTTCAAACTTCTCATCAATGCCACCCGCAGCGCTTTTGACCAGCTTCAGAAATTTCAGGCGGCTGCGTAAGGTCAGTTAAATCAGTTGTTTCAGGATCACCTCTCGTGCAAGCCTTCTACGCCGACCACTTTGTATTGCCGTTGCCCGTCGGACACCGCTTTCCCATGCCCAAGTACAGACTGCTGCGTGAGCGGCTGGTCGGAGAGTTGCCCGGGGTCCGTCTGGGCCCGGCACCGGCTGCCAGCGATGGCGAACTGGCGCTGGTGCACACGCCTGCCTATATAGAGGCCATCGCCTTGGGCACGCTGCCGGCGCCGGCGCAGCGCGAGATCGGCTTTCCCTGGAGCCTGGCGATGGCCGAGCGCGCCAGGCGTTCGGCTGGCGCCACTGTGATGGCGGCGCGGACAGCTTTGGGGCTGGCGCCGGGTGCCCGACCCGAGGGCATTGCCGCCAACCTTGCAGGCGGAACCCACCATGCCTACGCAGGCAAGGGTGGTGGTTTTTGCGTGTTCAACGATTCGGCGGTGGCCGCGCGGCTGATGCAGGCCGAATGGGCGCGGCAGCACCGCCAGGCGCGCCGGCCGCTGCAGGTCGCGGTGGTTGACCTGGACGTGCACCAGGGCAATGGCACGGCCAGCATCTTTGCTGGCGACGCCAGCGTGTTCACGCTGTCGCTGCATGGCGAAAAGAATTTTCCGTTTCGCAAGGAGGCGAGCGATCTGGATGTCGAATTGCCCGATGGCTGCCTGGACGCGCCTTACCTGCAGGCGCTGGAACATGCGCTGGACGAGTTGGACCGGCGTTTTGAACCCGGTCTGGTCCTGTTCCTGGCCGGCGCCGACCCGTACGAAGGCGACCGCCTGGGACGGTTGAGCCTGAGCTTCGACGGCCTGGAGGCGCGCGACCGGCGGGTGTTTGACTGGGCTTGGCAACGGCGGATTCCACTGGCTTTTTCAATGGCCGGGGGCTATGGCGTGAACATCGACGACACCGTGCAGGTGCAGGTCAACACCTACCGCGTGGCGCTTGAATATTGGCGCCGGTGGCAATCGGCCGGTTGATGCGCTGGCAAAATAGCGTTCCCATGAGCCTGACACCCCGACCCCAGCCCGAATACCGCAGCGATTACCGGGCCTTTCGGGCCATCGGCACCCGCTGGTCCGACAACGACCTTTACGGGCATGTCAACAACGTCGTTTATTACAGCTGGTTCGACACTGCCGTCAACGGCCTGCTGATCGAGCGCGGCGCGCTGGACATCCATGCCGGCAGCGTGATTGGCCTGGTGGTCGAAACCTGCTGCAACTATTTTTCGCCGCTGGCGTTTCCCGAAGCGGTGGTGGCCGGCATCCGGGTGGCGCATGCCGGCGCCTCCAGCGTGCGCTACGAGGTCGCGCTGTTCCCGGCCGATGACAACCTGCCGTGCGCGGCCCGGGGCCATTTCATCCATGTGTATGTCGACCGCGCCACGCGTCGGCCGGCAAGCCGTCTGCCACCTGAATTACTGTCTGTCCTGGAGCTGCTGAAATGAAACCAACCGATTCTTCCGTCCACCCTGTCGTCGCGGGCGATTTTGCGCCCGACGACGCGCCGAGCAGCGCCTGCCAGCCGCCCGTCAATGCGGTCGATCGCGCTATCGAAAGCCGTCAGTCGATGCGCGAGTTCCTGCCGGCGCCGGTGCCGCGCGCGCTCATCCTGCATTTGCTCGAACTGGCCAGCCGCGCGCCGTCGGGTACCAACACGCAGCCATGGAAGGCTTACGTGCTCCAGGGCGCGAGCAAGGACAGCATGGTTGAAAAGGTCTGCCGCGCCCATGACGCGCTGCGTGGCAACCCGGCGCTGGCGGCCGAGTACCAGGAAGAGTACGACTATTACCCTGAAAAATGGGTGTCCCCTTATATTGACCGCCGGCGCGAGAACGGCTGGGGCCTGTACGGCCTGCTGGGCATCACCAAGGGCGACAAGGACAAGATGCATGCGCAGCACCAGCGCAACTACCGTTTTTTTGATGCGCCGGTCGGCCTGATGTTCACCCTGGACCGGGTGATGGGCCGGGGCTCGCTGCTGGACTACGGCATGTTTATGCAAAACTTCATGGTCGCCGCGCGCGGCCATGGCCTGCATACCTGCCCGCAGGCGGCCTGGAACGGCTTTGCCAAGATCATCATGCCGCACATCGGCGCGGGCGACGCCGAGATGCTGGTCTGCGGCATGTCGCTCGGCTATGCCGACGAATCGGCGCTGGTCAACACCTTTCGCACGCCGCGCGTGAGCGCGGCCGAGTTCACTAATTGGCTAGAGTGATTCAGTGAGCTTTTCCGTCGTCCAACTGCTCGGCGGACTGTCTTACGCGACCACGCTGTTTTTGATGGCGGCGGGGCTGACGCTGATTTTCGGCGTCACGCGGATCGTCAATTTCGCGCATGGCAGCTTTTTCATGCTGGGCGCGCTGTTCACCGCGCACTGGGTCACCGACTGGTTTCCGGCCTGGGGCGAAAGTCTGCCGCTGTACCTGCTTGCTATTCTTCTGGGAGCTGCCTGCGCAGCAGGGGCGGGTGCCATTGCCGAATTCTTCCTGTTAAGACGAATGTCGGGCGCGCCCGAGCTGTACCAGCTGGTGGCGACCTTCGGTCTGAGTCTGGCGATGCATGACGCGATGCAATGGGGCTTCGGGCCGGACGAGGTGTTTGCGCCGCGCTTTCCCGGGCTCAAGGGCTCGGTGCAGATCGGCGACGAATTTTTTCCTGTGTACCAGTTGGCCATGATCGCGCTCGGGCCGCTGGTCTGGTGGGGGCTGCATGTGCTGCTGCGCCGTTCGCTGTTTGGCCAGCGGCTGCGCGCCGCCACGCAGGACCGCGCCATGCTGGCGGCGCTGGGCGTGAACCCCAGGCCGCTGATGCTGGGCGCGGTGGTGCTGGGCTGCGCGCTGGCCGGATTGGGCGGCGCGCTGCAGCTGCCGCGCGAACCGGCACATCTGCAGATGGACATGAACGTGATCGTCGAGACCTTCGTGGTCGTCGTCACCGGCGGGCTGGGCAGCATTGGCGGCGCCTTTGTGGCCGCGCTGCTGATCGGCCTGGTGCATGCCTTCGGCACCGCCTGGTTTCCGCAAGCCACGCTGGTGGTGGTATTCCTGACCATGGCGGTGGTGCTGGTGTTCAGGCCGCAGGGGCTCAAGGGCGGACCGACTGCATCGCTGGACCACGGCGGCAACCGCGAGGCGGCGCAGAAGTTTCGCGGCCTTCGGCTGGGGCGCGGCTGGACCGCGATGATCGCGCTGGCGTTTGCCTTGCTCGCTGCGTTGGCCTGGTCTGGCGGGGCCTACTGGCAGGCGCTGGCCGCCGACGGCTTGATCCTGATGATTTTCGGCATCAGCCTGCAGGCCATGATGTCCCTGGGCGGGCTGGTCAGTTTTGGCCATGCAGCGTTTTTTGCGCTCGGCGCCTATGGTGCGGCGTTGTCGCACAGCCTGTGGGGCGCCACGCTTCCGGTCGCGCTGGCCGTGGGCTGCGGCGCCGCGCTGGCCGTGGCCGCAGTGTTCGGCGCGGCGGTGGTACGCAGCAGCGGCGTCTACCTGGCGATGCTGTCGCTGGCGCTGGCGCAGGTGGTCTGGGCCGGCGCGACGCAGTGGGTGGGCCTCACGGGTGGCGACAACGGGCTGATCGGCCTTCGGCTGGTGAGCGATGACGGCCGGCCGCTGTTTTATGCGCTGCTGGTGGCGCTGGCCTTGATCGCCGTATTCGCGCTGCGGTTCCTCGGTCGCTCAGTGATGGGCGCGGCGCTTCAGGCGGTGCGCGATGCGCCGCTTCGCGCTGCCGCGTCCGGCCTGTCAGTAGGCTGGCTCAAGTACCGGGTGTTTGTGGAAAGCGCGGTGCTGGCGGGCCTGGCGGGCGGGTTGTTCGCTGCGCACAAGGGCGCGGTGTTTCCGTCGCTGGCGGCCGTGTCCACCTCGGTCGATGCACTGCTGGTGGTGTTGCTCGGCGGCGTGCACCAGCTCTGGGGCGCGGTGGTGGGCAGCGTGGTGCTGAGCTACCTGGGCGCCGAACTGGGCCGTGAAGTGACGTATTGGCGCGGCCTGTTGGGCCTGATCATCATGCTGATCATGGTGGCTTCGCCGTCCGGGTTGCTGGGCCTGCTGCACCGCGTCAGCGGCCGGCGTGCTAATGGGGGGACGCGCTGATGCTGCAAGTGCAAGGGCTGGTGAAGTATTTTGGCGGCATCCATGCGGTCGATGGCGTGAGCTTCGACGTTGCGGCGGGTGAATGCGTGGCGCTGATCGGTCCCAACGGCGCAGGCAAATCGACCTGCTTTGCCTGCATTGCCGGCCAGTACCCGCTGACCGGCGGCCGCATCCTGTGGAACGGCCAGGCGCTGGAAAGGCTGGCGCCGGCCGCGCGCCTGCGCCACGGCGTGGCGCGCACCTTTCAGGTGGCGCAGGTCTTTGAAGCGCTGACCGTGCTACAAAATGTGCAGCTGGCCGTACAGGCCAGTAGTGCGCAAAATGCCATTTCGGCCTTTAAACTTCTGGACCGGCAGTCGGTCGTGGCGGCCAGGGCGCTGCTGGACCAGGCCGGTCTGCGCGATGCCGCCGGCGAGGACGTGGCGAGCCTGGCCTACGGCGCCAAAAAGCGGCTTGAACTTGCCATGGCGCTGGCCGCCGCGCCCAAACTGCTGCTGCTCGACGAACCGGCCGCCGGCCTCTCTGAAGCCGAGCGCGCCAGCCTGATGCAATGGGTGAAAAAGCTGGCCGCTCAAGGCATGGCCGTGCTCTATACCGAGCACAACATGGACGCCGTGGCCGGTGTCGCCGACCGGGTGCTGGTGCTGATCGAGGGCCGGCTGGCGGCGCAGGGCTCGTTTGACGAAATTTCCCGCGATGCCGACGTGCGCCGGCTCTACCTTGGCGATGGTCTGGACGATGCCGGTGCTGCCACAAATGCCAAAGGAGCTGCGCATGCTTGAGATCGACAGGCTCAGCGCCTTCTATGGGCCGGCGCAAGCCTTGTTCGAGGTGTCGCTTGGCGTGGCAGCCGGAGAGATGGTCGTGTTGCAAGGGCTGAACGGCGCGGGTAAATCAACGCTGCTCAAGGCGTTAATGGGCCTGGACGTGCGTACCGAGGGCACGATTCGTTACCAGATGCCGTCCGGCACGGCCACTGTCGAACGCTGGGAAACCCACCGGCGCGCCCAGGCCGGACTGGGTTATGTCGCCGAAGACCGGCGGCTGTTCACCGAACTGACGGTGCGCGAAAACCTGCATGTCGCCGCCGCCCGCGATGCCAGGGCGCATGAAGCCCGGGCGCTGGACCTGTTTCCGGTCCTCAAAACCCTGCTCAACCGGCCCGCCGCGCAGATGAGCGGCGGCCAGCAGCAGATGCTGGCGATTGCCCGCACCCTGATGACCGGCCCGAAAGTCCTGCTGCTCGACGAGCCCTGCGAAGGCATTGCGCCGGTGCTGGTAGCGTCGATCCGCGATGCCCTGCTGGCCCTGCGGGGCGAAGGCATGGCGCTGCTCGTCGTCGAGCAAAATCGTCTGCTGGCCTCGCGCGCCGACCGTTTGCTGTGGCTGGTTGCGGGTAAAGTCAGAGACTCGTGAAATGAGCCCGTTCTGGGTGCTCATTCATTTTTCAATCCATCGCTACAAAGGACATTGCCATGACGACGACCACCACCGCCTCGGGACTGCAGTACGAAGACACCGTGCTGGGCACCGGCGCCATCGCCAAGGCCGGCCAATACGTCAAGGTGCATTACACCGGCTGGCTCTACAACGACGGCGTGCAGGGCAAGAAATTCGACTCCAGCAAGGACCGTGGCCAGCCCTTCCAGTTCTCGCTCGGTGCCGGTGAAGTCATCAAGGGATGGGACGAGGGCGTGCAGGGCATGTCGGTTGGCGGGACGCGCCGCCTGGTGATTCCGGCAGCGCTCGGCTACGGCGCGCGTGGCGCGGGCGGCGCGATTCCGCCGAACGCTACCTTGCTGTTCGAAGTGGACTTTCTCGGCACCTGATTGCCCCCGGCAACCACCGTCAAGAAGTGCCAGGCCCGGCAGCGGGCTTGGCGCAACGCATTCCGCCCCACGCGGCTCCAGGGTTTACCATGATCATCACCAGCCTGCTCGACACCGACCTGTACAAGTTCACCATGATGCAGGTGGTCCTGCACCAGTTCCCCGCTGCCGAGGTGGAATACAAGTTCAAGTGCCGCAACGCCGGCGCGCCCGGAATCGGCGACCTTTCGTTCTACGTGCACGAGATTCGCGAGGAAATCCGCGGGCTGTGCAGCCTGCAGTTCCAGGATGCTGAACTGAGCTACCTGAAGGCCATGCGTTTCATCAAGAGCGACTTTGTCGATTTCCTGGCGATCTTCCGGCTCAGTGAAAAGTATGTCAGCGTCAAGGCCCTGCCTTCGGGCGAGATCGAAGTCCTGATCAAGGGCCCGTGGCTGCACACCATCCTGTTCGAGATTCCGGTGCTGGCCATCATCAACGAGGTCTATTTCCGCAACACGCAAAAGCAGCCCGACCTCGCCGAAGGCCGAAAGCGCCTGGAAACCAAGATCGGACAACTGCAGGTCAGGAGCCTTGCGGAACTCAAGATCGCCGACTACGGCACGCGCCGGCGTTTCAGCAAGGCCTGGCATGAAGAAGTGCTGCGCACGCTGCTCACCCGCCTGGGCAGCGGCGCGGAAGGGCAACTGGCCGGCACCAGCAACGTGCTGTTCGCCATGAAGCTCGGCTTGACCCCGCTGGGCACGATGGCGCATGAGTACTTGCAGGCCTGCCAGGCGCTGGGGCCGCGCTTGCGCGACAGCCAGGTGTTCGGCTTTGAAGTGTGGGCCAAGGAATACCGGGGCGACCTGGGCATTGCGCTGTCTGACGTGTACGGCATGAGCGCCTTCCTGCGCGACTTCGACCTGTACTTTTGCAAGCTGTTCGACGGCGCCCGCCATGACAGCGGCGACCCGTTCCAGTGGGGTGAACGCATGATCGGCCACTACGTGAAAAACCGTGTCGATCCCAGGACCAAAACGCTGATCTTCAGCGACGCGCTCACGGTACCCCGCACCATCGATCTGTACCGCCAGTTCCGCGGGCGCTGCCAGCTGGCCTTCGGCATCGGCACCAACCTGACCAACGACCTGGGGTTCGAGCCGCTGCAGATCGTCATCAAGATGGTGCGCTGCAATGGCCAGCCGGTGGCCAAGCTGTCCGACACACCGTCCAAGAACATGTGCGACGACGAAAAATACCTGGCCTACCTGCGCCAGGTGTTTGATGTCGCATCGGTGCGCTGAGCCCAGCAGCCCGCGCTCTGCGGCCACGGGTATTGGGCTTTTAACCTGATCTGTCCATGAAATTTCTTCGCTGCAGTGCCGCGTTTGCGCTACTTTGCCTGTCGCCCGGCCTGTCGTTCGCTGCCTCGCTCGATGGCAGCGTGCTGCCGGCGCTGTTTGCCGTGCCGTTTGCCGGCCTGCTGCTGTCAATTGCGCTGCTGCCGCTGCTGGCGCCATTCTTCTGGCATCACCATTTCGGCAAGGTGTCGGCCGCCTGGTCGCTGGCTTTTTTGCTGCCCTTCGCCGCGATGTACGGCCCCGGCCTGGCGGCGTTCAGCTTCATGCATGCGCTGCTGGAGGAATATATTCCCTTCATCCTGCTCCTGACGGCACTTTTTACCGTCGCCGGCGGCATTCACATCCGGGGCAACCTGCATGGCAGCCCGGGGCTGAACACCGCCCTCCTGGGTATTGGCGCAGTGCTGGCCAGCTTCATGGGTACCACCGGCGCCTCGATGCTGCTGATCCGGCCTCTGATCCGCGCCAATGACAACCGCGCGCACAAGGCGCATGTGGTGGTGTTCTTCATCTTCATCGTGTCGAACGCTGGCGGCTCGCTGACGCCGCTGGGTGATCCGCCGTTGTTCCTGGGCTTCCTCAAGGGCGTGGATTTTTTCTGGACCGCGCAGCATATCTTTCCTGAAACGCTGTTTCTGGTGGGCTCGCTGCTGGCGATCTTCTTTGCGCTGGATTCGTGGTTTTACCATCGTCGAAGAGCGCTGTGGCCGCTCGACCCGACGCCCGACACCCGGCGCATCGGCTTTGATGGCGGCGCCAACTTCTGGCTGCTCGGCGCGATTGCCGGGCTGGTGCTGCTCAGCGGCCTCTGGAAGTCGCCCGTGGCGTTCGACATGGCCGGCACCCGCGTCGGTCTGCCCGGCCTGGTGCGCGATGCGGGGCTGGTTGCCATCACCTTCATCTCGCTGCGCATCACCTCTGAAAAGGTCCATGCAGACAACCAGTTTTCCTGGGGACCGATGGTGGAAGTCGCCAAGCTGTTTGCCGGCATTTTCCTGACCATCATCCCGGTGATCGCCATGCTCAAGGCCGGCGCCAGCGGCCCTTTTGGCGCGGTGGTGTCCAGCGTGACCCGGCCAGACGGATCGCCCGATCCGGCGATGTACTTCTGGGCTACCGGCGCACTCAGCTCCTTTTTAGACAATGCGCCGACTTACCTGGTGTTCTTCAACACCGCCAGCGGCGACCCGCAGGCGCTGATGACCACCTTCGCCCCGACGCTCGCCGCCATTTCGGCCGGTGCGGTGTTCATGGGCGCCAACACCTACATTGGCAACGCGCCCAATCTGATGGTCAAGGCCATCGCCGAGGACCGTGGCGTGAAAATGCCGAGCTTCTTCGGCTACATGCTGTGGTCAGGCGGTGTCCTGATTCCGTTGTTCGTCATCATGACCTTCCTCTGGTTCAAATAAAGAAAGCAACCCTTCCCCATGAGCAAACCCAAGATCCTGATTGCCCGCGCCGTTTTTCCTGAAGTCATTGCCCGGCTTGAGCAGCATTTCGAGGTCGAGTCCAACCAGGACGACCACACCTGGTCCAAGGCCGAACTGATCGCGCACCTGCAAGGCAAAGCTGGCGCCTTCACCACTGGGGGCGACCGCATCGACGCCGAAGTGCTGGCCGCCTGCCCCGAACTGAAAATCTGCGCCAACATGGCCGTCGGCTACAACAACTTTGACATCGACGCCATGACCGCCGCCGGCGTGCTGGCGACCAACGCGCCCGACGTGCTCACCGAAACCACCGCCGACTTCGGCTTTGCGCTGCTGATGGCCACGGCCCGCCGCATCACCGAAAGCGAGCATTTCCTGCGCGCCGGGCAATGGACGAAATGGCGCTACGACATGTTCGCCGGCGCCGACATCCACGGCAGCGTGCTGGGCATCCTGGGCATGGGTCGCATCGGGCAGGGAATTGCCAAACGCGGCGCGCATGGCTTCGGCATGAAGGTGATCTACCACAACCGCTCCCGGCTCGATGCGGCGCTGGAGGCCGAATGCCAGGCCCGCTACGTCGGCAAGGACGAACTGCTCAGGACCGCCGACCACCTGGTGCTGGTGCTGCCGTATTCACCGGCATCGCACCACACCATCGGCGCTGCCGAACTGGCGTTGATGAAGCCGACCGCGACGCTGGTCAACATTGCGCGCGGCGGCATTGTGGACGACGCAGCGCTGGCAGCGGCCTTGCGCAACAAGACCATTGCGGCGGCGGGTCTGGATGTGTTCGAAGGCGAGCCGTCGGTGCATCCCGACCTGTTGGCCGTGCCGAATGTGGTGTTGACGCCGCACATCGCCAGTGCCACGATGCCGACGCGCCTGGCCATGGCCAGCCTGGCGGCCGACAACCTGATCGCTTTTTTTACAGGAAATAAGCCTTTAACGCCCTTGAATGCTGCCGTGTTAGCTATCAAATAAATAGTGATTAATTCCCCTGAATTCTGGCTGGCGGCGGTCCTGCTGCTGGCCAACCTGCTGCTGCTGGTCTGGCTGTTGGTGCGCAAGCCCGCGCCCGCCGAAGGCCATGCCGAACTGCTCAACGGGTTTGCCGACATCAGCGACCGGCTGGAGCGCGAACTGCGGCGCGAAATCAGCGACAGCGCGCGCAGCAGCCGCCAGGAACTGGCTTCGACGCTGGCCACCTTCCAGCAAACGCTGGTGCAGCAAAGCGCCGAAGCCACGCGCACCCAGAACACCCAGATCGATGCCTTTTCGCGCCAGCTCAGCGTGCTGCAGCAAAGCGTTTCCGACACGCTGACGACCCAGTTGCAGTCGGTCAGCGAGTCGAATGCCCGGCGCATGGGCGAGGTGCGTGAAACGCTGGCGCACCAGCTGGCGCAGCTGCAGCAGACCAATTCGGCCAAGCTCGACGAAATGCGCCGCACCGTCGATGAAAAACTGCAGAACACGCTGGAAGCGCGGCTTGGCCAGAGCTTCAAACAGGTGGCCGACCGGCTCGAACAGGTGCACAAGGGCTTGGGCGAAATGCAGACGCTGGCGCAGGGCGTGGGCGACCTCAAGCATTTGCTGACCAATGTGAAGACGCGCGGCATTTTTGGCGAGGCCCAGCTGGCCGCGCTGCTGGAGCAGGTGTTCACGGTGGAGCAGTATGCCGCCCAGGTCGTGACCCGGCGCGGCGGCAAGAACCCGGTCGATTTCGCCATCAAGTTACCGGGCCGGTCCGATTCGGGCGAACCGCTGTGGCTGCCCATCGATGCCAAGTTTCCGAACGAAGACTACGAACGCCTGCTCGATGCGCAGCAGCGCGCCGACGGGCCGGGCGCCGAGGTGGCCGGCAAGGCGCTGGAAATGCGTATCCGGCTGGAAGCGAAATCAATCTCTGAAAAATACATCGAACCGCCGTACACCACCGACTTTGCCATTTTGTTCTTGCCCACCGAGGGCCTGTATGCCGAGGTACTGCGCCGTCCGGGCCTGATCGAATGCCTGCAGCGCGAGCACCGCATCACACTGGCCGGGCCGACCACGCTGCTGGCCATGCTCAACTCCCTGCAAATGGGCTTTCGCACGCTGGCGCTGGAAAAGCGCTCCAGCGAAGTCTGGCAGGTGCTGGGCGCGGTCAAGACCGAGTTCGGCAAGTTTGGCGACGTGCTGGCCAAGGTCAAGTCGCAAACCGAAACCGTGCTCAACACGCTCAGCAGCGCCGAGCAGCGCAGCCGGGTGATGGGCAAGGCGCTGCGCAACGTCGAAGCCCTGCCTGACTCGGAAGCGGCCCGGCTGATTCCGCTGGACAAGGACCTGGAGCCGGAATGAGCACAGCCGCCGCATGACGCCCGAGTTGGCCCGGCTGATCCTGGCCCAGATCTGCCTGCACGCCTGCATGGCCGGCACCCGCATGTCAGCGCCCCTGCTGGCGCTGCGCGAAGGCTACAGCCCGGCGGCCGTGGGCGTGCTGCTGGCGCTGTTTGCCCTGACGCAGGTGTTTCTGGCATTGCCGGCGGGCCGCTTTGCCGACCGGCATGGCCTGCGGCGCCCGGTCAGTTATGGCGTGCTCGCCGCGATGGCCGGGGCGGGCGCTGCCGTCGCTTTCCCGGTGTTTCCTGTGCTGTGCCTGGCCGCGTTGCTGACGGGTGGCGCCACCGGCGTGGCCACCATTGCCCTGCAGCGCCATGTCGGGCGGGCGGCCGGTGGTGTTTTGCAGTTGCGCAAGGTGTTCAGCTGGCTGGCGATCGGCCCGGCGATCTCCAATTTTGTCGGCCCGTTTTCAGCCGGTCTGCTGATCGACCATGCCGGCACGTCGCCGGGCAGCCTGACGGGTTACCGGGCGGCTTTTTTCCTGATGGCGCTGCTGCCGCTCGTCACCTGGTTCCTGGTGCGCCAGACCCGCGAACTGCCTGCGTTGCTGGCCGCGAACGATGGCACGCGGCCCAAAGCCTGGGATTTGCTGCGCCAGCCGATGTTTCGCCGCCTGATGGGCGTGAACTGGTTGTTGTCGTCGTGCTGGGATGTCCACACCTTCGTCGTGCCGGTGCTGGGCTTTGAGCGCGGCATCAGCGCCTCGGTGATCGGCTCGATCCTGGGCGCCTTTGCGCTGGCCGCTGCGGTCATCCGCATGCTGATGCCGTGGCTGGCCGCGCACCTGAAGGAATGGAAGGTGCTGGCCGCCTCGATGCTTGCAACGGCCTTGCTGTTTGCGGTGTATCCCTTCATGCGCTCGGCGCTCGGCATGGGCATCTGCTCGGTGCTGCTGGGTTTTTCACTCGGCATGGTGCAGCCCATGATCATGAGTATGCTGCACCAGATCACGCCCGAGGCGCGCCACGGCGAGGCGTTGGGCCTGCGGCTCATGGCCATCAACGCTTCCAGCGTGCTGATGCCGATGCTGTTCGGATCGGCCGGTGCGCTGGTCGGCATTGCCGGCGTTTTCTGGGCGACAGGCGCTTTGGTGGGCATGGGCTCGCGCCTGGCCTGGCGGCTCAAGGACAGTATTGCCGCCACGCCGCATGGCGACAGGCCAGGCTGACTCAAGTTCGACAGCGTCTGCCCGGCGCCGGATTCAAAGTTCGTAAAAGTTCTTGATCGCGTCCCAAGCAGCCTGCGGCTGATCGACGTACTGGATCAGGTCCAGGTCCTGCGGCGAAATCGCGCCTTCCTCAATCATCACGTCGAAGTTGAACAGCCGTTTCCAGTATTCGGTGCCAAAGAGAATGATGGGCACCGGCTTGGCCTTCTTGGTCTGCACCAGCGTGATGACCTCAAACAGCTCGTCGAGCGTTCCGAAACCGCCGGGAAAAGCCACCAGTGCCTTGGCACGCATCATGAAATGCATCTTGCGCAAGGCAAAGTAATGGAACTTGAAGTTCAGCGACGGAGAAACATAAGGGTTCGAGCCTTGCTCATGTGGCAGCACAATGTTCAGGCCCACGGTCAGCGCGCCCATTTCCTGCGCGCCGCGATTGGCCGCTTCCATGATGCCCGGGCCGCCGCCAGTGCAGATGAACAACTGCTCGGCCGACGGGCGCGGGTTGCTGTAGCCCGCCACGATGCGTGCGAACTGCCGCGCCTGGTCGTAATACCTGGCATTGCGCATATGCCGCTGGGCCAGCCCTAGTGCGGCTTCGTCATCGCCCTGCTCGGCCAGGGCAAGTGCCGCTTCGGCCTGCTCGGGCGCCGGAAAACGGGCGCTGCCGAACACCACGATGGTGTTTTCGATGCCCTGGGCCTGCTGGTCGATTTCGGGCTTGAGCATTTCGAGCTGGATGCGGATGGCGCGGGTTTCGCGCCGCAGCATGAACTCCGGGTCGGCAAAGGCCAGTCGGTTGGCATCGGGCCGCAGCGGCGCGCTGTCGCTGGACAGGGAATGCAGTTCAGCCCAGGCATTGGCCAGCCGGTCTTCTGATAGGTCTTGTGTTTGTTCCATGGGCTTGGGTTTCTGTGAGGCGTGAATTCGGTGTTTGACCCCCGGTCACGCGGTATGCAAGGTAAGGAAAGCGATGGGTAACAGGAACATCATAAAGACGGTTTGTGTCGTGCTTCCCGCCAGGAAATAAAAAAGGCTCCCTGTGGGAGCCTTTTGAGGGGGCAGGGCAATGCCTGATCAGACGCGCTTGCGGTATTCGCCAGTGCGGGTGTCGATTTCGACCACGTCGCCCTGAGCCACGAAAATAGGCACGCCAATTTCAAAACCGGTGGCCAGCTTGGCTGGCTTTAGCACCTTGCCAGAGGTGTCGCCCTTGACGGCGGGCTCAGTCCAGGTGATTTCGCGCTGCACGCTGGTGGGCACTTCAACCGAAATGGCCTTGCCGTCATAGAACACGACTTCGAGTTCCATGCCGTCCTGCAGGTAGTTCAGCGAGTCACCCATGTTTTCGGCCTCGACTTCGTACTGGTTGTAGTCGGCGTCCATGCAGATATACATCGGGTCGGCAAAGTAGGAATAGGTGCATTCCTTCTTGTCCAGGAAAACCTGGTCCAGCTTGTCGTCGGCCTTGAAGACCTGCTCGGTGTTGAAGCTGGCAATCAGGCTTTTCAGCTTCATGCGCACGGTGGCAGAGTTGCGCCCGCCGCGGCTGTATTCGGTTTTCAGCACGACCATCGGGTCCTTGCCGTGCATGATGACGTTACCGACGCGGATTTCTTGAGCGATTTTCATAGCAATTTCAGTGTGGTGGACCGCTGACCCTGTGCAGTTGTGGTGCAGGTTCTGCGGCGGGTTATAGGCCCAGGACCCGCTACGGGGCCAGTGATGGCGCCAGTGACAGGGCCGGTTTTCAGGCCATTCATGCGTCTTGCCTCAACAGGCTGGATCGCAAAGCCCATGATTTTAGCGGTTTTTTGCCACAAAGCTAAGCAGGCTGGTGCACAGGTCGTTCTGGCGCATCAAGCGCTCGCGGGCATTGCCTAAGCAGGTTTGCCAGTCCTGCAGGTCGCGCTGCAGTACCCGAGGTGCTTCATGGCCGGTGCCCGCGCGGTTCCACGCCTGGTGAAAATGTCGTAATGAAGGCGGCGCTTCGAGCATGTCAAGAAAGGCGTCCAGCTTGTCCAGGTGCGCCGCATCGTCCTGCGGGTAGATGTGCCAGACCAGCGGTTTTCCGGCCCATAGCGCGCGTACCAATGAGTCCTCGCCGCGCACGAAATTCAGTTCACAGGCCCACAGCAGGTGATCGAATTCATTCTGGGTCAGCAGCGGTAAATATGAAATTGATAGCTGCTTGTGCCCGCTGGTATTGCGCAACAGGCCTATTTCGTCATTAAAAACGGCTTTAACGGCATGGCTGGCCCGGCCCGCCGCCACGAGCAGGCGCACCGGCTTACCGTCAAGGCCGTATTGATCCAGTTGTCTCAGCAGGCCTGGCAGCGCGCCGGGTTCGTAGCAGAACAGCGACACCCGTTTTTCCCCGTTGAATGTGATGCCCTGCTCGGCCAGCCAGGCTGTAGCGTCAAAGCGGGACTGCCGGTCGGCCAGCCCGGGTTCGCGCAACAGGCCGCCGGTGGCTGCCGTGAAGCCGGGGTAGAAAAACCATTTGTCCCAGCCCGCCGCCGGGCCGCGCTGGATCCGCGAGGGCAGGGCATGGCAACGCTCGACATACGCCTCGGCGGACAGGTATTCGAGGTTGATCCAGACGGGTTTCAAGCCGTTTGCGCTGTGCTGAACTGCGCAAGCAGCTATGAATTCAGGAGCGACATCGCATCCGAACGCTTCGACCAGCACATCGCTCGGCTGCGAGGCAAGGTTTGCTGCCCGCAGCTCGAGCGGCTGTTTCCAGGGAATCACCTGAACATTGCGGCAACCCCCCGGGGCCATCCACTGCAGCGCGCAAGCGTCATCCACCCACAGGCGCACGCGGTGGCCACGCGCCGCCAGGTCGGCGGCCAGACGCCAGCACACGCCAATGTCCCCGTAGTTGTCGATGACTTTGCAAAAAATGTCCCATTGCAGGCGGTGATTCATGAAAGGATTGTCCACAATACGGCCATCCCGCACGCATGACACCATGACCCCAACCCACGAATTCGATCCCCAGCTGCTCAGCGAAGTGGCGGCATTGCCGCCCTTGCCCGGCGTTTACCGCTACTTTGACGAGCAGGGCGGCGTGCTGTATGTCGGCAAGGCGCGCAACCTGAAAAAGCGGGTCACCAGCTATTTTCAGAAAAACCATGGCGGCACCCGGATCGGCCACATGATCACCAAGATCGTGCGCATGGAGACCACGGTGGTGCGCTCCGAAGCCGAGGCGCTGCTGCTGGAAAACAACCTGATCAAGACGCTCCACCCGAAGTACAACATCCTGTTCCGGGACGACAAGAGCTATCCCTACCTCAAGCTGACCGCCGCCCAGCCCCGGCCCGAGGGCGACGCGCCGGCGGCCATCGCCTTTCCGCGCATTGCCTACTACCGGGGTGCGGTCGAAAAAAAGCACCGTTATTTCGGGCCGTATCCCAGCGCCTGGGCGGTGAAAGACACCATCTTGCTGTTGCAAAAGGTGTTCCGGCTGCGCACCTGCGAGGACACGGTGTTCAACAACCGCACGCGGCCCTGCCTGCTGTACCAGATCAAGCGCTGCTCCGCGCCGTGCGTGGGCCATGTGTCGCCCGAGCAGTACGCGCTGGACACGGCCAACGCCGAGCGCTTTCTGCAGGGCCAGACGCAGGAAATTCTGAGCGAGCTGGAAAAGAAAATGCTCGCGCATTCAGACCGGCTGGAGTTTGAACAGGCCGCCGAGCTGCGCAACCAGATGGCGGCACTGTCGAAAATCCTGCACCAACAGTCGATGGAAATTGGCGGCAGGAACGGCGATGTGGACGTGGACATCCTGGCGGTGAAAGTGCAGGGCGGCAAGGCCTGCGTCAACCTGGCCATGGTGCGCGGCGGCCGGCACCTGGGCGACCGGCCGTATTTTCCAACGCATGTGGAGCATGCCGCCGACGTGGCGGCGCTTGATGCCGAGCCTGATTCGCCATCCGTTGCGGTGAAGGAAAAATCGCTGGAGGCGCTGGTGCTGGAGGCCTTCATCGCCCAGCACTACATCGACGTGCCGGTGCCGCCCACGCTGGTGGTCAGCGAGCCGGTCGACAGGGACCTGATGGCCGCGCTGGCGGAGCAGACCGGCAGCCGCGTCGCCGCCATCCACCAGCCGCGCGAGCAGCGCCGTGTCTGGCTGGAAATGGCGCAGAAAAATGCCGGCCTCCAGCTGGCGCGCCTGCTGGCCGAGCAGGGCTCGCAGCAGGCGCGCACCCGGGCGCTGGCCGAAGCGCTGGAACTGCCGATGGACAACCTGGACGCGCTGCGCATCGAGTGTTTCGACATTTCGCACACGGCTGGGGAAGCGACCCAGGCGTCGTGCGTGGTGTTCAAGGAACACAAGATGCAAAGCAGCGAATACCGCCGCTACAACATCGAAGGCATCACCCCCGGCGACGACTATGCCGCCATGCGCCAGGTACTGACACGGCGCTACACCAAGCTGGCCGAGGCAGCGCGCAATGGCGAGGCCACGCTACCCGACCTGGTGCTGGTCGACGGCGGCAAGGGCCAGGTGTCGATTGCACGCGAGGTGTTTGTCGAACTCGGGCTGGACCTGGGGCTGATCGCCGGCGTTGAAAAAGGTGAGGGCCGCAAGGTCGGCCTGGAAGAACTGGTGTTTGCCGACGGCCGGGAAAAGGTCTACCTGGGCCGCGATTCGGCCGCATTGATGCTGATCGCCCAGATTCGCGACGAGGCGCACCGCTTCGCCATCACCGGCATGCGCGCCAAGCGGGCCAAGGTGCGGGTGGGCGGCAGCCGGCTGGAAGACATTGCCGGCATTGGTCCGAAAAAGCGCGCCAGCTTGCTGCAGCGCTTTGGCGGCGTGCGCGGCATTGCGTCGGCCAGCGTCGAGGACATCGCCATGGTCGATGGTATTTCAACCGCACTGGCCGAGGAAATTTACCGGGCGCTGCATTGATGGCCCAACGTGACGCAGCTTGCAGCGCACAGGTCGGCCGCATGGCTTACGCAGCCGGTCTGCAGCTCATGCGAAAATCGGCGCCATGTTCCTGACCATCCCCACCTTAATGACCTGGACGCGGATTGTTGCGATTCCGCTGATCGTGGGGGTGTTTTACCTCGACATTCCTGCTGCGCAACGCAATCTGATTGCCACCGTGATGTTCGTGGTGTTTGCCGCCACCGACTGGCTTGACGGTTATTTGGCCCGCAAGTTGAACCAGACATCGTCTTTCGGCGCTTTTCTGGACCCGGTGGCCGACAAGTTTCTGGTTTGCGCTTCACTGCTGGTACTGGTGCATCTGCAACGGGCCGATGTGTTCGTGGCGCTCATCATCATCGGCCGAGAGATCGCCATTTCGGCGCTGCGCGAATGGATGGCGCAGATCGGCGCCTCCCGCAGCGTGGCGGTACACATGCTCGGCAAGGTGAAAACAACGGTGCAGATGATCGCAATTCCTTTCCTGCTCTACGACGGCCTGCTGTTCGGCATCATCAACACCCCCGTCTGGGGAACCTGGCTGATCTGGCTGTCCGCCATCCTGACGGTCTGGTCCATGGTCTATTACCTGCAAAAAGCGATTCCTGAAATCCGCGCACGGGCCAAATGAATGTTTCCTGACGCAACCCGGTTTTGAACGCTCCGCCGTCCTCCAGCGCCCTCATCCGGGCGATGCCCGCTGTCTTTGTGCTGATCTGGAGCACCGGCTTCATCGTCGCCAAGTTCGGCCTGCCGTACGCGCCGCCGCTGACCTTTCTGGTGCTGCGCTATGCGTTTTCCATTGCCTGCTTTTTGATCTGGATCGGTTTCAGCCGCGCCCGCTGGCCGCGCGTGCGCCAGCAGTGGCTGCACCTGGCACTGACCGGTGTGCTGATGCATGCAGGTTACCTGGGCGGCGTCTGGGTCGCGGTGAAAAGCGGCATGGGCTCGGGCCTGGCGGCGTTGGTCGTTGGCCTGCAGCCCGTGCTGACCGCCCTGTGGCTTTCATGGGCAGGCGCAACGAGTTCCTCAATGGCGCCAAAAACACAGGTCACGCCCCGCCAGTGGGCCGGGTTGGCCCTGGGGCTGGGCGGCTTGCTGCTGGTGGTGGCGCGCAAATTCGGCAGTGGCAGCGAAGTGACCGCGCTCACGCTGGGTTGCACGGTATTTGCCTTGTGTTGCATCACCGTGGGAACGCTGTACCAAAAGCATTTTGTCCAGCCGACCGACGTGCGCACCGCCAATGCCATACAACTGGTTGCCGCCTTGCTGGTCACGCTGCCGTTTTCCTTATTGGAATCCGAGGCGATTGTCTGGAACACCGAATTCATCGGCGCCATGGCCTGGTCTGTGCTGGCGCTGACGCTGGGTGGCAGTTCGCTGCTGTACCTGCTGATCCAGCGCGGCGCGGCCACCGCGGTCACCAGTCTGCTTTACCTGGTGCCGCCCACCACAGCCGTCATGGCATGGCTGCTGTTTGGAGAATCCATCACGCTGGCGACTGTGGTCGGCACGGCGCTGACGGCGCTGGGCGTCAGCCTGGTGGTACGGCCTGCGAAGCTGCAGGCCGCTTAGTTTTCCAGGGCTCGTCGTGGAATTGCGCCACCAGAAAGTCGATCAGCAGACGAATGCGGCGCGGCGAATCCGTGCGGTAAGGCGCCAGCCAGTGAATGTCGGCATCCGGCATGGCATAGTCTTCGAGAACCCGCACCAGCTGGCCAGAAGCCAGCCAGGGTTCAATATCCCACAGGCTGCGTAGCATGATGCCGCGGCTATCCAGGCACCAGTCACGCACAAGTTCACCGGAGTTGCTCGACAGCGGACCTCGCACCCTGACCTGCTCGGGTGTCTTGCTGTCGCTTTTGTGCAGCGTCCAGGTATCGAAGCTCTGGCTCTGTGCGGGGGCGTTTTCGCGCACGATCAGGCAGTCATGGTCGCACAGGGCGCTCAACGTCAACGGTTCACCGTGCATCCTCAGGTAGTCGGGCGACGCTGCCAGCACGCGCCGGTTGGGCCCCAGCCGGCGTGATACCCATTGGGCAGCCTGCCTGCCGCGCACCTGCCACAGCCAGATGGCGCCGTCAAAGCCTTCGCTGCCAAGGTCGGGCAATTGCTCGGTGAGCTGCAGCTGGATGTCGATCCGTGGATAGCGTTCCTGAAACAGCGCCAGCGCCGGCCCCAGCCACAGGCGTCCAAAGCCAAAGGTCGCGGCCAGCCGTATCAGGCCGCAAGGCTCGGCCTTGCGCTCCTGAAGCTCGGCTTCAAGCGCAGCGAAGCCCTGCAGCAACCCGACGGCCCGTTCATAGACGGTTTCGCCCTCTGCCGTGGGACTGACACGCCTGGTGGTCCGCTGGAACAATCGCTGGCCCAGCCGTGCTTCAAGCGCCGCGAGCCGTTTGGTGACGACAGGCGCCGCCAGATCCAGGCTGCGCGCGGCTGCTGCCATGCTGCCTTCTTTTCGTACGGCCACCACCAGTTCCAGATCGCTGCGCTCCATTGTTGCCTTGGTGGAAATAATTGATTGCCAAATTATTGCTTGAATCATCTCTTTGATTGCGACAAAATTTAGTGAGGCGGGGGCTTGTGTGGACCGCAGTGAAAAACCGCTAAAAATTTAGGTTGATCCATGTTTGAATCTTTTGTTGCCAGTGATGTTGAAGGCCCTGCCGGAATACTGCACACGTTGCGGGGTGGCTCCGGTGCCCCGCTCCTGCTGATGCATGGGCATCCGCAAACGCATGTGATGTGGCATGCCGTGGCCGATGCGCTGGCAACGGAATTCACCGTGGTGTTGATGGATTTGCGCGGCTACGGCGATTCGGTTCGCGCGCCCGCCGATGCGGAACACCATGCTTATTCGAAGCGAGCCATGGCGCTCGATGCCATCGCCGTGATGCGCCATCACGGATTTACGCAATTTCAGGTGCTGGCCCATGACCGGGGCGCCCGGGTGGCACACCGGCTGGCGGCAGACCATCCTGAAGCGGTTCAACGCTTGATGCTGCTGGATGTTGCGCCCACGCTGGGCATGTATGACAACACCTCAGATGCTTTTGCCCGCGCTTACTGGCACTGGTTTTTCCTGATCCAGCCTTCGCCTTTGCCGGAAGCGTTGATCGATTCGGATCCTGTTCGCTATCTCCGCAACGTGATGGGCCAGCGGCATGCGGGACTGGCGGCTTTTGCCCCTGACGCATTGGTTGAATATGAGCGCTGCGCGCAGATTCCGGGTACAGGTCTGAGCATTTGCGAAGACTACCGTGCTGCAGCGACGATTGACCTTGTGCATGACCGTGCCGACGTGGCAGCAGGCCTGAAATTGAGGCAGCCGCTTCGCGTGCTCTGGGCCGAGCATGGGGCGGTGGGCAGGTATTTTGACGTCATGCATCTGTGGCGGGAACGCGCCAGTGATGTATCCGGAGCAAGCGTTGCGAGCGGGCACTACATCGCGGAAGAGGCGCCTGAACAAGTGCTGGCGCAGGCATTTGAATTTTTCAAAAACTGAACAAAAGGAAAACACCATGGGTAAAAAAAGAATCGCCGTCATCGCAGGGGATGGCATCGGCAAGGAAGTGATGCCTGAAGGCATTCGCGTGTTGGAGGCCGCAGCGGTCAAGTACGGCATTGACCTGCAGTTCGACCACTTCGATTTTTCCAGCTGGGACTATTTTGAAAAGCACGGCAAGATGCTCCCCGACGACTGGAAGGACCAGATTGGCGGACATGATGCCATCTACTTTGGCGCCGTCGGATGGCCTGACAAGATTGCCGACCATCTGTCGCTGTGGGGTTCGCTGCTGCTGTTCCGGCGCGAATTTGACCAGTACATCAACCTGCGGCCCGCACGGCTGATGCCCGGCATCATTGCCCCGGTCGTGCGGCGTGACGGCAACCCTCGCCAGCCAGGCGAAATAGACTTTTACATCGTGCGTGAAAACACCGAAGGCGAATATTCAAGCATTGGTGGCAGGGCATTTCCTGGAACCGAACGGGAGTTTGTGCTGCAAGAGTCGGTGTTTACCCGCATCGGCGTGGATCGAGTGTTGAAGTTTGCCTTCGAACTGGCGCAGACGCGACCCAAAAAACACCTGACCAGCGCGACCAAATCCAACGGTATTTCCATTTCGATGCCCTATTGGGATGAACGTGTCGCCGAAATGGCGAAAAACTATCCGGCGATCCAACTCGACAAGTTTCACATTGACATCCTGACGGCACATTTTGTGCAACGACCGGACTTTTTTGACGTGGTGGTGGCCAGCAATCTCTTCGGTGACATCCTGAGCGATCTCGGCCCTGCCTGCACGGGCACCATCGGCATAGCGCCCAGCGCCAACCTCAATCCGGAGCGCAAGTTTCCCTCGCTGTTTGAGCCGGTCCATGGCTCGGCACCAGACATTGCCGGACGCAATCTGGCCAATCCCATTGGCCAGATCTGGTGCGGAGCCATGATGCTGGAATTCCTGGGACACAAGGACGCCCATGACGGCATTCTCGCCGCCATTGAACAGGTTCTCAGTCCCCGGAGTGGTGCACCACGCACGCCCGATCTGGGGGGGCATGCGAGCACAGCGGATGTCGGCAAAGCCATCGCACAAGTATTGACCCAGGGGTAAAACCGCGTGTTGTCAAGCATGAAAATTAAAGCGCATGCTTGGCAACAAAATCAGAATTCGCCAAAACAAAGCTAGAATTCTGCTCCAGAGTTTAAATACTTGCGTCATGTTGACAGCCTGGAAGCCGATGGCTTTAATGAATCCAGAAATCAAGCTGTCGTCCCCATACCGCACTACCGTGTGTCGTGAAACCCGGTATCAAGCCAACCAGACCAATAGATCAAATAACGAGGTGCCTTTTGTGAACAAGACTGAATTGATTGAGCACATTGCCCAAAACGCCGATATTTCTAAGGCTGCTGCAACGCGTGCCTTGGAGTCCACCATCAGCGCAGTGAAGGCTACGTTGAAAAAAGGAGGCTCCGTGTCCTTGGTGGGCTTTGGTACCTTTGCTGTCGGCAAACGTGCAGCCCGGACAGGGCGCAATCCCAGGACTGGCGATGCGATTAAAATCAAGGCAGCCAAGGTTCCTAAATTCCGTCCAGGCAAAGCGCTCAAGGATGCGTTGAACTGATGTAATTTTTTTGCAGTGGGGTGCTTAGCTCAGTTGGTAGAGCAGCGCCTTTACACGGCGTAGGTCGGCGGTTCGAGTCCGTCAGCACCCACCACCCACTAAAAAAAAGGCGAACAAGGGTTCGCCTTTTTTTATTGTTGTGCCCGTTTGGGCCGTCACACAGGAAATTCGAAGATGTTTGATTTCATTCGCAAGCACACCAAGTGGACAATGGCATTGTTGTTTTTGTTGATCGTGCCATCCTTCATATTGGTTGGCATGAACAGTAACCCTTCCACTGAAAAGGGCCGCGTGGTGGCCAAGGTGGACGGAACCGAGATCACCCAGCCTGAATGGGATCGGGCGCATCTCAGCGAAGTTGACCGTCTGCGCGCCTCAATGCCTACGCTGGATGCCAAACTGCTCGACACGCCTGAAGCACGCTATGCCACCTTAGAGCGCATGGTTCGCGACCGCGTTGTTGCGGTAGCGGCTGAAAAGCTCAAGCTTTCCACCAGCGACCAACATCTTGCGCGGGAATTGCAGAGCAGTCCCGAGATTGCCGCCTTGCGTCGCACTGATGGCTCGCTTGACTTGGAACGGTATCGTCAATTGCTCGGCGCCCAAGGTTTGAGTCCTGAAACGTTTGAAGCCAATGTGCGGTCTGACTTGTCCCGGCGACAGGTGCTGGCGGGGGTGGCCAATAGCGGCTTGACATCCGGTGTGGCGGCTGACCTTGCATTGAACGCTTTTTTTGAAAAGCGTGAGATCCAGCTTGCGCGATTCAACGCTGCTGATTACGTCGCAAAGCTCAACCCCTCAGAGTCCGACATTGAGAAGTTTTACAAGGCCAACGAAAAACTTTTCCAGGCACCCGAACAAGCCAGCATCGAATATGTTCTGCTCGACCTTGATACCGTGAGCAAGGGCATTGCGGTCAATGAAGCCGACCTCAAGACGTATTACGAGCAAAACGTCAAGCAATTGAGTGGCGCGGAAGAGCGTCGGGCCAGCCACATCCTGATTACCGCTCCGGTCAGCGCACCGGCCGCTCAGCGCGAAGAAGCGAAAGCAAAAGCTGAGGCACTGCTCGCAACTCTTCGTAAAGCTCCAGACACCTTTGCTGACGTGGCCCGAAAAAACTCCCAGGATCCGGGCTCTGCCCCCCGCGGTGGCGATCTCGAATTTTTTGGCAAGGGCGCCATGGTCAAGCCATTTGAAGACACTGCTTTTTCGATGCATAAGGGTGATATCAGCGATGTTGTAGCGTCTGATTTTGGATACCACATCATCAAGCTGACCGATATCAAAGTGCCTAAACAACGCAGTTTTGAAGAGATGAAGGAGACGCTTGAAGCGGATCTTAAGAAGCAGCAGGCACAAAAGAAGTTTTCTGAAACTGCTGAAGCCTTCTCAAATGGCGTGTATGAGCAGTCGGACAGTTTGAAGCCGGTGGCTGATCGTTTAAAACTGGAAATAAAAACTGCTGTAAATGTACTCCGTCAGCCAGCTTCAGGCGCAACAGGTCCAATGGCCAATGTCAAGTTTCTCAATGCACTTTTCTCACCTGATTCAATCGAGAAAAAACGTAATACCGAAGCCATTGAGGTGGACTCCAACCTACTGGTATCAGGACGTATTGTCCAGTACACCCCGGCGCGGAGCTTGCCTTTGGCCGAGGTCAAAAGCAGCGTGCGCCAGCGCTGGCTGGCACAGCACGGTGCCGAAGAAGCCGGCAAGGATGGGATTGGCAAGCTTGCAGTCTGGAAGGCCGCACCAGCCGTGGCGGTATTGGCTTCTCCAATAGTGGTATCGCGTCAACAGAGCCAGCAGTTGTCGGCAATACTTGTTAATGCCGCGCTCCGTGCTGATACAAACGTTTTACCCTCTTTTGAAGGCGTTGACCTGGGGGCTCAAGGCTATGCAATCGTCAAAGTCAACAAGGTCGTGTCACGTGACCGACCGGCTGAAGTAGCAGCCGTTCAAGAGCGCAACCAGTACGGCCAACAGTGGGCCTCTGCTGAAACACTGGCTTATTACAACGGTCTCAAAGATCGCTTGAAAGCAGAAATACTGGTTACCAAACCTGCAGTTTCCCAGCAAAATGCGCAAGCTGCTTTAAGCAGGTAATGCATGCTCTCTTTGCCGTTATAATCTATTCTTACGGTGGCTGTAGCTCAGTTGGTAGAGTCCAGGATTGTGATTCCTGTTGTCGTGGGTTCGAGCCCCATCAGCCACCCCATTCACACATAGCGTTCATGTAAGTGCTTGATTTACTTATAAATCAAGCACTTACCGCCAGATATAAATTCTGGTTGTTACACGACCTGTCACACAACTACGTGGAGCAGGAACGTGAAAGCAATCTCAGAAAATCTTTATGAACGCGGCATCAACGGCACCAAATACTGCCGTCGCCGTATCCCCGCCGCAGTCTTGGCGGCATACCCCCCCAAAAAAACCCATATTGTTGTAAGTCTCGGCACGACTGACCTTCGCTTGGCCAAACAACGCCTCAAAGTCGAAATCAACCGGATTGACGCAGAATTTGCTCAGAATTTAATAGAGCTTCAGAAAAAAGAAGCAGCCTATGCTCGGAAAAAAGTGGACGCCTTATCCGAAGAGCAACTCAAAGCTTTGGCAGACCATTGGGTTCGCCAAGTGCTGCTCAATGATGAGCGACAGCGCAGCGAAGGAGCAGGCCTCGATGACGAAGAGTTCGATGAACTTGGTGTCAAGCTGGAGCAACAGCGCTCTGAGCTCGGTCGAATGCTCGCGATGGGTCGTTCCGACAAAATTTTGCCGGCCATGCACGGATTTATTCATCTTTGCGGAATCGATGTGGAAATGTCGCCCGAGGAGTCCAAGCGAGCCGGGGCAGCGTTCCTGAGTGCCGTTGTGACATCCCTGGACCATCAACGAGACCGACAAAGTGGGCTGATTGTTAAAACCAACGATGTTGCACCATTAGCGCCGATGCCCAAGGATGTGGCCGAAAATGACGAAGTCAAGCTCTCAAAGCCGGGCCTTGATTGGGATGGTGTATTCGCTGCCTGGCGCGATTATGTGAAAAATCGGCCCAAGAGCACTGCTATCGCCACTCAGACACCGTGGCGTGAGCTTCAGCGATTTTCTGCAGAAAATGGCGTAGACCATCCCGGTGGAGTCACCGATGAGCTAATGCGGAAGTTTGTGGATGTCATGGCGTCTCGTGGTCTTGCTGTGGTCACGGTCAATGAACGGCTGGCCAAAATCAAGTCACTTTTCAAGGTTGCCAAGGGCAAAGGATTGCTTTCTGTGAATCCGGCAGCTGATACGTTAGGTCTGAAGCAGAACAGCTTTGAAAAGCGTGAGACGCGGCGGCTGCCTTTTGACAACGCGGACTTATCCAACATTTTTTCATCGCCAGTATTCAATTATCAGCACCTGCGCTCGCAAGGCCAAGCGGGCGAGGGCAGTTACTGGATTCCAATCCTGATGTATTACACCGGTGCGAGGACGGAAGAAATTGCTGGGTTGGCTCTTGCCGATGTGGTGAACGACCCTGAACATGGCTGGTATTTCAATATCATCGACCGACCTTCGCTTGACGATGATTTGTTTGTAGATGAACAGAAGGCACAAAAGAAGGGCTCCAATGAAGACACTGAAGCTCAGCTGCAATGGCGAATTCTTAAAAATGGAACCTCAATAAGAAAAGTTCCTGTGGCCAATGAACTCATCAATCTAGGGCTTTTTCGCTTCATGGATTCAGTGAGAGCAAATGGGGACGTTTCACTTTTCCCATCGCTGACCCATGATTGGCATGACAAATTGTCTGGAGCCTTCTCCAAGTTTTTTGGACGTTACAAAACCCAAATTTTGGGTATTAGCAACCCTAAAAAAGTGCTTTACTCTTTTCGTCACACCATGAAAGATGCCATGACAAATGCACGGGTAGAAACAAAGTATCTCCAACGCATTCTTGGTCATGCCAGTGGTGAGGGTTCCATAACCGATGGGTACGGTTCTGCCGATGTTCCATTGGAAGCCTTGATGGAAGAATTTAAAAAAGTGAAGTTTTTCCCAATCGAAGCGCAACCATGGCAGCCTGGGAGGGGACGGGTCAAATTCCCGAAACCGCATAAAGCCACCGGCGCTGGGAAGTCAACATAATAAGCAGTCTATGTAATTTACGCATTTGAAATATGCATAAATATCGAGCTACTAAGTAAAAGGGTCTTACTACGCTGGTGGCACAAGAACCTCTGGAAAGCCAATGCTGGCGCGGGTTCTGTCTTGTCTTGATGTGTCGCTCTAAGATATTTCTTGCTGAGTTATTGCAGAATCGCCGGCCTACAGCTTTTGTCCTACACCGACGACAACTGGGCTGGGCTACGCCCCACACAAGTCCCAGGAGTTTGGCAATTTCAACGGCGAACCTGTTTTGTGATTCGTGATTCGTGATTCGCGAGTTGCATTGGCGCGGGCCATTGCGTCGGGACAGTCACATTAGTCGGCCACTCTTAATCCAGCCTTCTGTTTTCCCGATGGCTAGCCGATAACGAGCACAGTTAAACGGCTCAAGATTCTGCAACTCTCTGCGCAGAACTGCCTGGAAAGATTCTTGGTCTGCAGCAGGAAGGGACAAGGCTGTGACAGCCTCAGTGAAAGTGGCCCCCTCATTCACAACTTGGCGGATAGCGTCGCCTAAATGTTCCCGGTATTGGGCTCTAAATGGGTCAGGCGCGCCCATCGACTCAAGAATCACTTTGTACTTGGCAATCGAACGACGGTATGTCCATTCAAACAACTCAACAGCCATCGTTACGTCCAGGCGTTCATAGACACCCATAACTGAAAGGGCATAGTCTCCGCGTTCGACATCAAGAAATGACAGTGGCGCGCAGTTGGAAAGCATCAGCGGAAGATTTGCGCAAAGTCGGCTTGTCCGTTTGTTCCCGTCTTCAAACGGTTGGAGGTAGGCGACATTGAGCCAAAGGAAAAACGCCGCCTCTATCGAATTTTTGATATGCCGAGCCTTCTCAATAATAATTCCAAGCATCTCTTCCAAGAGGGTTGGAATCTGTGTCGGCATGTAGACCGAGTCCGTAATATTGACAACTGTTTTTCGAATTGCTCCGATTGAATCGGGATTGTCGAGTAGTCCCTGCATCAACAAACTCTGGATATTGCGCACCACCGGGACCGTAATCCCATACTCGGGAACAGCGTCGACCATGAACTCAATCGCCTCTTTGTGGTTCAAAAGCATAGAGGCCTCTTCGTCATCGCTGGCGGAGCGTCCCTTGGCGAACAACTCCCGGGTGTCGAGCAAGCTTTTGCGGTTGCCCTCCAGCCGCGATGAATGCCAGGATAAGTCAATTAGAAGCTGCTCCAGTACCTTGCGGGCATACGTGCTGGCTGGCTGCTGCCCTTGGGCTCGGCCAGTTGTGAATAATGCATCGGCCAAGTGCATTGGCAGTAACGATGATTGATTCGGAACGTAGTCGTCCACAAATTGGCGCTGGTACGAAACTGGAGTCCGAGTTCCAATGGGCGACTCTAACTGGGCGCGCAGTTCGAGCGCCTTGGCGCTCCAAGGTAGTGATACCGTCGCACTTGATTTGTCTGGGGCCTGAACCGTCTCTGTCAGGGCAACGACGTGTGCAATGGGTGCTGCAATTCGGTAGCTCGTTGTCGGACCGGCTCCTTCTTGCAGGATTGAGCCTTTGGAAACCATTGCGGCCAAGTGGCGGTTGACGGTTGGGCGCTTTCCTTTTACTTGCTTTGTGATGTCGGCTGCCCGCGCCGGCCCGAGTCCCGCGCTGGCACGTTCGGTCAAGAAGGCGAGAATGTCTGACTTAAGTTGTTTTTCTGCCATGATTACCCTCTCATTACTCTCTCAAAATATGCGTAAATTTGGCTTATCCTATCATTCACTCTCTCATTAATCAACCTTTTGAGAGGGTTGGCTGGAGTTTTGATAGAGTGTTGGATATTTTTGAGAGAGTAGTCTTTTTAAGGTACGCTGCCCGCCAGCGGGCTGGATGTCCCTTTAAGCTACCCCTCAAACGCAAACAGTCACCCTAGGTACCCTGGGCGACTGTTACAAATGTTGGGCCAACAGCGTAGTAAAACCCAAGTAAAACGAAAAAAGCCACCGAATGAAGGGTGGCTTTTGGAAATCAAATTATTGTTGTTCGTCGAATCACTCCCGTTACCTTCGTTACCCTATCAGCTGTAAAGACTCGACCAATCCGACTCTTCCTGCGCTACCGCTGCTGCCTGCCGTTCAGGTGCCAGCATCGGCGGCTTTACGGGCGCAGGGGCCTGAGGTCGTACCAGCTGTTTTGCCGGCGCCTTTTCTTTCAGCGTTTCTTTGGGGGTTGCAGAAAAGTCAGATTCGGCAACCTCCTGCAACCCCGAATTCTTGGAAACCTTGCTGGCCTCAAAAGCGATGATGAGCAGCGTCCCGGTCGGCTTGCCCTCGCGTGAAAGATAGAAATCCGTTTTCAATTTTCCGGTCACCCTGGCGAAGTCTCCTTTGTTGAGCTGCGGGTTTTCGTCAATCATCATTCTTACGGTAAACCAGGTCGGGCCCGTATCTACGCCTCTTTGGCTCTCAGCCAGTCGGAATTCGTAATAGCCCTTGTTGGTGCTCTTGCTCACCTTGCGTTCCGGCGGCGAAGCTACGTTTCCAAAAACTTGCATGTGTTGTCCTCAAAATTGGTTGCATCAAGATGACGATATGTCGTCATACAAATCGTGTAGCAACCTGTTTTCAGGCGGGTAATGGCGTCTGCAAGGTGAGAAATGCGCGTGGGGCGACTGACAGGCAATAGCCAAAAATCGCATCTTCAGTTTGGGCTTCAACGAAGTTATTTCCTGGTCGGGTAACGCCTTGCGCTTCGCAATTACCCGTGGTCTGATGCTGTGAAGTCATTTAAAGGAGCTCGTCATGGCAGTCGACACCTCATCAGAGCAGCAATTTACGGTAAGCCATCTCAATGAAGATGACTTCAAAACTGGCGGCCTTCGCAGCTATTCTGCCTATCGAGATTTGGGCGTTGCAATGGCAACCAACGGCGCTGCCACCGCGCACGTCATCCGCATGATTGCGCCGTTTTCAGAGCAGTTCAGCCAGCGCCACCATCACAATGTGCAGTTCCAGCTCGTCTATGTGCTCAAAGGCTGGTTCAAAAGCGATTTTGAAGGGCAGGGGGTCCAAACGATGAAGGAGGGCTCGTGCTGGATACAGCCGCCCAATATTCGCCATACCGTCGTTGGCTGGTCGGATGACTGCGAACTGCTTGAGGTCATACTTCCGGCAGAGCATGAAACCGTCATAGATGAGTAGCCTGTGCGCGGGTTCTCCACTTGATAGTTTCTTGAAAGGCTCTACAGGTAAAACCCGCGCATGCAGGATTGAGTCTGAACTTATCAGTTATCAAAAAATCTGAATCGTGCATGCTGAAAAGTGGCGGCCTGCTATCGATGAAGGCTGGATAACTATTGCGTTCCACGGCAGCCTGGTGTGAAAGTAGAAAGCGTGAAATCCCTTGTCCGCATTTGTCTAGCTGCTGGTGTTTTTGCCTTATGGCTGCCAGCCCATTCGGAGACGCTGCGCTGCAATGGGCACAGTGTTGAAGTAGGCGACTCTAGACTTTCTGTCCGCTACTACTGCGGGGAGCCCTTGCTTGCGGACTCATACTGTGCACCGGTCTATTACTACCCGGGGCTTCAGCCCGTCCCGGAGCCGTTTGCCAGCACGGTCGTTCCCTGCCTGGTGGTCGATGAATGGCTTTACGAGCGCGGTCCAGGTAGTCTTGCCGCGACGGTGCGGTTTCGTGCGGGCGTGGTGTTGTCCATCACGTACGGTGCGCGGGCAACGCGGTAAATCCAGGCAGCGAAGACAGTGCGTCATTTGTTCGCATGCCCATGCCGGCTGTTTGGCCTATGCTGGAGCGTCCATTTTTCAGGGAAATCCTTGTGCCGCACGAATCCAGACTGACTCTTGAGTTACGCGCACTTTTGCATTCGCAACGAGTGGCGGCCTTGGCAACCGTCAATGACGATGCTTCTCCCTTCGTGTCGATGGTTCCGTTCGCCATCGAGCCACTGCTGAGGTGTCTGGTCATCCACGTCAGCGGCTTGGCTGCTCACACCAACAATCTGCAGGCGAGACCCGCAGTGTCTGTGCTTGTCATGTGGTCCGAGGTGCCTGGTGAGCCGGTGCATGCGTTGCCGCGGGTGACTCTGGAAGGGCAGGCCAAAGTGCTTGAAAGGGAAAGCACGGTGTGGCATGCCTGCCGGACTGCTTACCTGGAGCGCTTTCCCGAGGCGGAATTTATGACCCAATTGAGCGATTTCAGGTTCGTTGCCATCGAGCTCAAGGGCGCCCGGCAGGTTGCCGGTTTCGGTGCGGCGCGCTCCATGGATGCGGGCGAAGTCAGGCAGGCTTTAGCGTCTGCCGGGTAACACCAAAAAATCAAGCTAAACGAATGACGAACACCGCCACCGCTACCGCCTCCGCAATCACCGGCGAAACCCTCTCCCGCTCTCAACTGGAGGCCCTTATCGCCAGCACAGAAGCACCCATTGTTTTCAAGGAGTGCAACTTTGACGGCAGACCTGTCAAGGCTGAGCCTGCGCGGTTTTGATTTCCAAAACTGCAGCTCCTTTGAAGCCTGGTTTTATTCGGCGGACCTGTCTGAAACTGCCTGGACAGGGTGCAGGGGACGGCAAGCTGATTTTGAGTCCGCCACATTGATGGATGCGCAGTTCCAGGCCTGTGACCTCAACAACACCAAGTGGAGGAGAGCCAAGCTGTCCTCCGCATCGTTCAAGGAGTGCAAGTTCACCGAGGCCAATTTCGAAGAAGTGGCGAGCCTGGGGCTGTCGTTTGAAGACACGCTTCTGGTCGGCGCGGACCTGCGCAAGATGTCTTTTCGAAAAATACGGCTTCAACAGCTCGATGTTTCCGAGGCGGAGCTCTCGGGCTGTGATTTTCGGGAGGCCGTTTTTGAAGGCGGCAGTCTGCGCAACGCCCACCTGAAACTGGCGAGATTTGAAGGCGCCGACTTGCGCGAAGTGGACCTCGGCGGGATGAAACTGCTCGAGGCCAGGCTTTTCAAGGGGGCGACGGTTTCGTACAACCAGGCTGCCGAGCTGCTCGCAGAGCTTGGCCTGCGCGTGGCTTGAACTTCTCCGCGCGTGGCGCGCTAAATCGGCGAGGCTGGTGTCAGGTGGTCGTTGGCTCCTGCTGAAATGCCGGCCTTTCCAATGCGCTGACCATGCTACAGGCATCGCTGCCCGTCGCTGCGCCATCTGCGTTCCAGCACTTCCACCCGAACTCTGTGCTGGCTCTCTCATCAGACCTACGAGTCTAAGATTTGGCTGTTTTCAGTCTTCGACCGATACGAAATCATTTCCTGCAGGCGGTTGAGCGGGTATTTGCCGTTCAGAGCCAGAGACCCAATGGCATCGCGCTACATCAATTGGGTTCAACCGCCCTGTTTATTGAAAGCACGGTTCAGCTTTTTTTGAAAATCTTCTCGTAGAGGCTTGATGTCTTGTCCTTCACCGATGTGATGGTGACGCTGCTAAATGAGGATGCTGTTTGGGCTGCGTTAGCCATGCCATCCTTGGCGTCCTGAATCCATGACCCGGTTCGCTTCCCAAATTCGGCAGCTGCAGCAATGACTTTACCGTAACCTTTTGGATGGTTTTTGGGCGAGCAAAATAGCTCAACAGTCAGCGCAGTGCCGCCCACGACTACGCCAACCGCAATGACGGCTGGCGCAACGATGGCGGCACCGAGTGTTCTCGCTATATACCCATCCCATTACACACAAGTCACCCATCGTTGAACTGCCGGGCATAGCGGGCACCCTCGACGAAGATGGCAATCTCCTGCATGCCCAGCCAAATCGTCCTGGCACCCGGTTCGCCATCGTGCTTTCTGCCCAGAAATCCGCCGCGCTGAGCAATCAAACGCACCACGGTGTTGAGCGTAGGAGTCTGGCGGGGCACGGGCTTTTTGTTCAGGATGAACGCCGCTCGCCACTCGTCAGGCTCGAACAATAGGTCGGCTGGTAAATCGGGCAACGTGCGCCCCAGCCGCATCAAGCGGTTGATGCGCCAGGCAATCACCATGTACAGCGCCAGAGCGGTCTGTAGCCGCCCAACATCGCTCAGCTGCAGCCGCTCGACCCGACAGCCCTCCTTGAGCACCAGGAAAAAAAGCTCAATTTCCCAGCGCGCGCGGTACCAATCGATGAGTTCGACTGCCGCTGCCAGTGTGCTTGCCACCCGGTTGGTCAGCAGCCGCCAGACCACCGGCTTGGTGCCTGCCGGTGCGTTGACTTCCGAGGCAATAAGGCAGGTCACTTCGAGCTGGCCGCCCTGGCGGTCGGGCAGCATCACGCGCTGGGCGCGCACCTCCTGCTCGACCGCGCGCGCCTTGCGCCCGCGACCGGCCGGCATCTCAAAGCGAATACGCCCCAGCGGCGCGCTGGCCATGACGCCATCCCACAGCTTGCCCCCTTCGGGCAGCACCCGGTTGTGCTGGCAGCGCACCAGGTAATCGGCCGCGTGATTCATCTTGCGCGCCATCACCAGCAACGCCAGGATGTCCGACTCGCGGTCGCCAATGCACACATGACGCGTGCCGGGCAACTCGCCAGCCTGCTCGGCGATGCGCTCGTAGCTCTCCACCCAGCGCACGCTTTCGAGCACGCCGCCGCGCGGCGCATCGCCTTGCTTAAACTCGCGTGCCCACGTCCAGGCGTTCATCACCCCCAGCGGCTCGCGCTGGGGCGTGACCACGTAGGTCGGGTGCAGATACAGCCCGCGCTGGGCCTCGTAGCTCAGCGGCCCCAGGCCCGCCGTCGCCTGCCCGTTGTAGTCCAGCTCGGTCGTATCCTGCAGGCACAGCACCACCGCGTGCTCGCGGATGCGGCCCATCGTCGCCTGGCGGTGGGCCGTCATCACGTCTTCACAGCTGACCTGCTCGTTGCGCAGGAAGCGGTAGGCCGCCGCCGTCTCGGCCCAGTTCTCGCACGCCCCCGGAATCGGTGGCTGTCAAGGAAGTTGTCGCCTGAAGTGAAGTGAGTCAGGCTACTTTTTGCGTGTTTCGAAGCTCCTTGATTTGTGGGGTTTCTGGGTTGAGGTGAACGACATCGACATGCGTCCACTGGCGAGCCTGTCCTGACCAGCGCTGGGGATTTTCCTGGCGGGCCCGTTCATAGACGAGCGCGCGCTCCTCAAGCAGGGCCCGGTCCAGGCCGGCATGGCGCTGCGCCGGCGTCACGAAGCCAATGGCGCTGTGGCGATGCTCCTGGTTATACCAATGGGCCAGCTCGGTGACCCAGCGCCTTGCGGCCAGCAGGTTCTCGAACGGCTTGACCGGCAGTTCGGGGCGGTACTTCAGGGTTCTGAACGCTGATTCGATGTACGGATTGTCATTACTCACGGATGGCCGGCTTCGCGTGTGTGCCACCCCTAGGCGCTGCATGGTGGCCAGCATAGTTTCGCCCTTCATCGGCGCGCCATTGTCCGAATGCACCGTCAGCTGGCCCGGGACGATACCCTGGCGCAGGCAGATGTCGGTCAGCAACTGACTGGCCAGAGCGGCGCTTTCGCAGTCAAACACCTGCCAGCCGACGATCTTGCGGCTGAACAGATCCTCGAACAGGTACAGATAAAAATGCTGGCCGCGCACCTGGGTCGGCAGATACGTAATATCCCAGCAGAACACCTGATCGGGCCCGGTCGCGGCCAGGGCGCGCGGGCGGCTGCGCTTTTGCGCTGCACGCTCTGATCGCCGGTGGGCCAGCTGGCCCTGCTGTCGAAGTATTCGGTACATCGTGGACTCGGACGCCACATACACGCCTGTGTCGGCCAAGCGAGGCACGATCTGGCTGGGCGGCAAGTCCTTGAACGCTTCGCTGTTGAGCGTGGCCATCACGGCTTGGCGCTCGTCCTCGCGCAAACGGTTGGCAGGGCGCACGTAGCGCCGCTTGCCCGATGGGCGCTGGTCGCCCTCGGCCACACCAGAGCGTTGCCAGCGCTGCACGCTGCGGCATGACAGGCCCACTTGGCGACAGGCCACGTCCCGGCGGGCGCCATCGGCGCAGGCCTGATCAATGAGACCAAGCAAGGTTTGGCGCTGCTGGACGGACCTCATGTGTCCGCGCCCTCCAACAGCGCCTGGAAGTTTTTTTGCAACACCAGCAAGGCAGCCACCTCGGCCAGCGCCTTTTCCTTGCGCCGCAGCTCTCGCTGCAACTGATCGTGCTGGCGCTGCAACTCGCGAAAGGCGCCGCTCGCCTCGCGTGAAGCGGGCACGGCAGGCGTGCAAAACTCCTGGTGCCACTGCACCAGCTGATGCTCGAACACGCCATGCTCGCGGCACCAGCCGGCCCGGGCCATGTCGTCCAGTGCGTAGCTCTGCTGCAACGCCATCAAACGCTGTGCGGGCGACCAGGCAGACGCTGGGCCGTCCAGCGCAGCAGTTGCAGCGGGCACCGGGTGGGCTGTCGTGCCAGTTTTCTTGCTTGCGCTTTGCAGCCACTTCCTGAGCGTGCCGGCGGACATGTTGAGCTCGCCGGCAACGCTGATAACGGAACGCGTTCCGCGATGCCTGGCTTTGAGCAGTGCCTGCTCTTTGAATTCGGGAGAGTGATGTGAATGCGGTGTTCTGGTCATGAAATGAAGCTGTCGGGCAGTTAGCCATCAAAGAATTGGATGCGACAACAATTCTGACACCGGGGGGGTTGTCGGGGATGATGAGCTGGGGCACGCCACCAAAGAAGGTCAACGCACAAGCGGTGCCATTGAGCCAGCCAGCCGCTGTCTGGCGCGGCGTGGCCAGCGCAAAGCTGTAGCCGGAGGCGGCCATAGCGGCCACGAAGATGTTGGCGCGGCCCACCTCCACGCCGTGCTCCATCAGGGCGATGGTGGGGCCGGCGTAGTCGATGAACATCTTCTCGCCAGCGCGGTGGGTCTGGCGCATGGAGCGCTTGAGCCGCTTGGCAAACTGGCGGTAGTTCTCGCTGAACTGGGAGTAGCGCAGGGCTTTGCGCGGCGAAGACTCGCAGTGTTCATCGCTTACTTGGGCGCTGTACTCCTGCCACAGCAGCATGACGGTGACGCCTTTGCGGCGCAGCTCCTGGTGCATGCGGCCATAGTCCGGGCGGGCATAGTTGGCGACCAGGGAGGCGCCGAACAATCGGTGCTCCAAATCGGTCTCGCTCATGGCCTCGATGGCGCTCCAGTCAAGGCCGGCCGTCGCAGCCAGGGCGCAGTATTTGGTGACACTGCCTTTGGCGATGCCAAGGGCGCTGGCTATTTGTTGGTGGCTTTGCCCACCAACGAGTTTGAGACGCAGGGCGTCTTTGAGTTTGCGCATGTTGATCCTGGGGGTGGGCATGTGGCTCCAGACAAACTGTCAGAGGCTACAGGCCCAACGGGTTGGTTTACATGCGCAACACCGTGCCTGCTGGGGCATCGGTCACGATCACCGGAATCTGCGGTCACGATGCCGGAATCTGTGATTTAACCCCCGGTCACGATCACCGGAATCCCTGGTCACGATGCCGGAATGTGCGGTCACGATGAAACGGAATACCCAGCCACCATGCAGATGCGCGTCGGGTACAGCCGGGTGCTCACGCGCTGGCCGGCGAACTCGCACGGCACCGAATACCGGTTGCGCTGCACGCTGACCAGGCAGGTGCTCGATACGCTCGCCTCCCTTTCCACGTAGCCGACCGCCTGGATTTGCGCAAACAGCGCCTTGGCCGTGCGCCGGTCTCGTTTGCTCCGGTGGCCATCGGCTTGCAGGGCCTGCTCCAACTCCCCGGTAAAAGCGCTCAGTTTGCCCAACGCCTGGGGCCTGCTGTAGACCGGCACCTGTACCTCTTGTGGCGCCCTGAGCCATCGGCGCAGCGTGTTGCGCGACAACCCCGTGCGCTTGGCTATTTCATGCAGCGACAGCTTGTCGCGCAAATGCATCCGTCGAATCTTGCCTAACATTTCCATGGTGATCACCTTTTTCGCTCTTGCCTAAAAATAAGGCAGGGCAAGTAAAACACCTGGGTCAGTTTTGGATCGGCACAACCTCTATAAGTAGGTCAGTTTTCGGTCGGCGTTAACAGTCACGGCTTGGATGTGATCTTGGACTAAGCTTACGGCCATGTACCTGCCTCCCCAATTCGAAGGTGACCACGCACAGGCAGCTGACCTGATCCGTCAGCATCCTTTCGCCAGCCTCATCAGCGTCGACGCGTCGGGTTTGCCTTTCATTACCCATTTGCCGCTGCATCTGGAAATGGCTGGCGATCCTGACGGGCCACAGGCGTTTACCCTGCTGGGACATGTCGCCAGAGGAAATCCCCACTGGCGCTATTTGCGGGACCGTCCGCAGGCGGTCGTGACTTTTCTCGGGCCGCATGCTTATCTGTCTCCCAAGGTTTATCCCGACCTTGCCCGGGTTCCAACCTGGAATTACCTGGCGGTGCATTGCACCGTACAGGCGAGACTGGTCGAAGATGCTGCGGCCAAGGACAGCCTCCTGAAAAAACTCATTGGCGATCACGAGCCTGCTTATGCTGAACAGTGGCGTGGAATGGAAAATGCGTATGCCCGGAAGATGCTGTCGGGCATTGTGGCATTCGAGTTACTGGTGATGGACCTTCAATGCAAGTTAAAACTCAATCAGCACCGGCCCGAAGCCTTTGTGACCATGCAGGCCATTTATGAAAACGGCAATGATGCCGATCAGGACCTTGGGCGCTGGATGAAACGCATCGCCAAGGGTTCAGTAAACAGGCTGAAAGGATGAAATGCGTCTGGTTATTGCAATGACAAGTTTGTTGATCTTGCTGGCCGGCATTGGGCTGCTGGCAAAAAAGCAGACCGAGGCCATGAAGGGAGCGCAAATCCCGGCCTTTGTCCAACAGACTGCTTCCGGGCCGGCCGGATCGTTTGGCGCAAAAAATCCTGAGTTGCATCCTCAGCAGATTCACGAACAGCTAAGGCAGTCGCTCGAAGCAACAATGCAACGCCCAAGAACTGTCGATGGAGAGTGAAAAATGGCATTTGCGCAATATCTTATTGGGTTAGTAGCTATACTTTAAGTAGCAAATGACTGATGTTGACTTTATGGCGCTGGCCCTTGAGCAGGCAAAATCGGCCGCTTCGTGTGGGGAGGTTCCCGTCGGTGCTGTGGTGGTCCGGCAAGGCCAGGTGATTGCCACTGGCTACAACGCCGTGGTGAGTAGCCATGATCCAACAGCCCATGCTGAGATCGCTGCCTTGCGTGCGGCAGCAAAGGTTCTTGGAAACTATCGGCTGGACGAATGCGAACTGTTTGTGACGCTGGAGCCGTGCGCTATGTGCAGTGGCGCCATCTTGAACGCTCGGCTCAAACGTGTGGTGTTTGGAGCACCTGAGCCCAAGACCGGTGCAGCCGGCTCTGTCATCAACCTGTTTGCAAAAACCTCGCTCAACCACCAAACCGAGTGTCAGGGCGGGATGCTGGCCGAAGCGAGCCGCGCGCTGATGCAGGATTTTTTCCGTCAGCGTCGGGTTGAAAAGCGTGTGTCGGCACAACGGCGCCATCCCTTGCGCGATGACGCGCTGCGCACGCCAGACGCCGCCTTCGATGGTTTGCCTGACTATCCCTGGATTGCGAACTACCGCAGCGATTTGCCCGCCTTGGATCGTTTGCGATTGCATTATCTTGACGAGCAGCTGGTTTCGTCTGTAAAAGACGCCAAGCATGACCCGATCACCTACCTGTGCCTACATGATCTCCCGGGCTGGAGTTATGGGTTTCGAAAAGTGATTCCCTCTTTGATTGAATCCGGCTACAGGGTCGTCGTACCGGATTTGATCGGTTTCGGCAAAAGCGACAAACCCAAGAAGGCTACATTTCATACGTTCGCCAGGCATCGCCAGATTCTGGTTGAACTGGTTGAAGCTCTAGAATTGCGAAATATTGTGCTGGTGTTTCCAGAACGCCAAAGCTTGCTGGCACTGACGCTACCGGTCGCGGCACCGCTGCGTTATCGAAGCCTGCAACGCATCAGTGTGGAGGGTAGTTTTACCGAAGCTGGGCAAGCCATGAGCGGGGGGCTTTTGCTGTGGAAACAAGCAAGAAGTCGACGAGATCACGCTTATTTGATGAGTTCAGGAGAATTGAAAGCAAATGAGCCAATCCTTCGAATCGATCCAGGATGCGATGCACCTTTTCCCAGAGAAAGCTATCGGACAGGAGTACTTGCACTGGCCGAGGTGCTGACGGCATTCGATGAAGCTGGATATCTGAATATTTACCGACAAACTGAACATTTCTGGACTTTTTTAGCTGATGCGTGATGTCGCCATCACGCCAAGAATAGACCGTTAATTTTAACAAATGTAATCTACATTAATTTCGTTAAAATTTTGATAGATAAAACAACTGTGCGACAGCAAATCTAAAGCGCCCTCATTGAGGAGTCGCATCTTGACGGTGGGATACTTGGTCCGGTGAACAAACATATCTATATTTACTCCCCCTCCAGTGCAGTGCGCGACAAGTTTGCCTTTAAGCGAGGAGTCAAGCGCCTGACAGCATTGGGATATGAGGTTGAGGTTGACGAAGCAGCCTTGAGAAACCATGGGCGATTTGCAGGGAATGATGAAACTCGCCTTGCGGCCATTCACCGTGCATCAGCCAGCCGCGCCGATGTGGCGTTGATATCGCGTGGAGGCTATGGCCTTACACGTATTCTTCCTGGCATTGATTACAAGGCTGTTACAAATGCGGTGGATCGCGGAACACGGTTTGTCGGATTTAGCGACTTCACAGCATTCCAAATGGCGCTATTGGCCCAAACAGGCGCCATAAGTTGGGCTGGACCAGCACTTGGCGAAGACTTTGGCGCTAAAGAAGGGGCTGACGACATTATGGAGGCCTGTTTTGATGATCTGATAACTGGGCAGGGGGAGGGAAGTGGCTGGAGGTTGCCAAAAAAAACACCCAATAAAAAAATAACTGAAGTCATGGATCCGTCATGCGCAAAGGCTACGAACGATATATATAGTATTCATGATTCAGTGCTGTGGGGAGGGAATCTGGCCATGTTGACCTCGCTGGTCGGAACGCCATATTTTCCTGTTGTAAAAAATGGCATTTTATTTATTGAAGATGTCGGAGAACATCCGTACCGTGTCGAACGAATGCTCGCACAACTAATCCAAGCAGGCGTTTTAGCACACCAAAAAGCAATCGTATTTGGCCATTTCAGCGATTACAAACTGGTACCTCATGACAACGGCTACAAGATTGGCAGTGTGATCGACTGGCTAAAAAGTCAAGTAACTGCGCAGGTCCTCACCGGACTTCCCTTTGGACATGTCGCTACCAAGGTGATACTGCCGGTGGGACTGCGTGTGACACTTGATGTAGAGGGCCGAGATGCATTTTTGCTTTGGGGACACCAGCATTGAATGACACGTCAGTCATGCTGTAATTAAGCCTCCGTCAACAAGTAGCATCTACAGCCCATGGCAGAATTCACCGTCGTTTTTGCAGACCTCACTGGAAGCACTGGTGTTTTCGAAAAGCTTGGCAATGTCAAAGCTGTTCAGGTAATTACCAGCCTGACACAGTGGATCGGTCAAGTTTGTGAGAACCACGGCGGACATGTCGTGAAATACCTGGGAGATGGCGTTCTCATCCTGTTCAAGGAAAGCCAAGATGCTATCGTGTCCGCAAGCGAGCTTCAGAAAATTCATTATGACCGGATCCGTCATTCGCCGTTACCCCTCAAAATGAGGCTTCAGGTAGGCATGGCACGTGGCGATGTTGTCGAGCAAGATGGCGATTGCTATGGCGATGCAGTCAACGTAGCTTCGCGGCTCAGCGATCTCTCGGGATCCGAACAGATACTCGTAAGTGAAAGCGTTATCCGGCAGCTGCCAGATTCTTTTGCAGTGCGCTCCCGTTGCCTGGGCCCCATGATAATTAGAGGTCGTACAGAGACCTGCACTGTACATCGTGTCGAATGGCAGGACGAGATGCTTTCTGAAGTTTTCACTATGCCTGCCCGATTAATGCCAACATCTTTTGATGAGCCAAATAATCGACCGGCTTGCATTGAGTTGTCTTGGATTGATCTAAAAGTGAAATTTATCGCTGCTGAGCTTCCTGTCTATCTTGGCCGTGATGTTGAAGCCCAATTTACGATTCAGGATCCCAGGGTGTCGCGAAGACATGCCGTGATCGAATGGCGAACAGGAAAATTCTATTTGAAAGATATTAGCAGCTACGGTACTTGGGTACGCTTTTCCGACGGTGAATTCACCATTCCTCTACGCCGGCAGGATTGTGTGCTGCTGCTCGATGGTGAAATGGCCCTTGGGGCTTCGTTTGAAGATTTTTCCGTGCCTACTGTTGCTTTTAGAGTTAAAGAAGTTTGTGACGTTTGAATCCTTAAGCTGGAACTGCATCTGAATTAAGCCTATTCCAGTGACGATGAAGAGCAATTGCTGCCTGAAACTTCTCTGAAACCTGCCCATCTAGCACCTTCCGCGCGTCAGCCAATATCACGCCTGGCGTCGGTACATTAATCAACTCCGGGTTCTTTTCAATGCTGAAACCTAAAGTCACCAGCAACTGATGGCCTTCATTCAAGGCACAAATAGTTTTGCCATGTTTATAGGCTTCAAGGACAAAATGAACGGCGTCACCAAGCCGACATAAAGTTGCAGTGCTTTTCTCGCCTCCTGGAATCAAGACTGCGTCGAACATAACAGAAGGCATGGTGGAAAAGGTATGGTCTACAGTAAGTTGCTTGCCTGTCAGCGTGGCAACATTTCCCAGTTGCCATCCTACAACCTTGCAAATAGCTCCTGATGCAGTCATATCCAGAACAAGTCGTCGCATTGCTGGTGCATCAACTCCGTCGGCTACCAACACCGCAATCTTTCTGGTTTTAATGCTACTGGCACCAGTACGTGACGCCATACTCAAAGCTGCATCTTCAGTAACTTTCAAAGCAATACGATGATCTCTAAAGCCGATTCGACCAGCCGCTGCTTTGGAATCAGGTGAATTGATTCCTAATGCCGAGGCTACTCTGGCTGCCAATTTGTAGTCGACATGCGCGAGGTTATCTACCATCCTCTGGCGAATTTCAGGCACGTCTACCTTGGATAACTCGAATTTGAAAGCTTCAACGATATGATCCTTCTCGCTGACACTCTGGCTGTTCCAAAACAAGGTCGCTTGCGAAAAATGATCGTCAAAAGAGTGCATTCGACGCCGTGACTTGGACGTTCCAAGCACATTGGATTGGGATTGATATTCATTGACGGCACCATCTAGACGGAGTTCTATGCCATTGGCAAGCGTATTGGGTTCATACGCCACCCGGCCTTTATTGATGGACTGTCGATTAAAGCCTCCGCGCTGATAATTATGAATAGGGCAAACGCTGCGGTTGATTGGAATTTCATGAAAATTGGGGCCACCAAGCCGGGTTAGCTGTGAGTCTGTGTAAGAAAAAAGGCGGCCTTGCAAAAGAGGGTCATTGGAGAAATCAATACCCGGTACAAGATTTCCGGGGTGAAAAGCAACTTGCTCGGTTTCCGAGAAAAAATTCCCGACATTGCGGTTCAATACTATTTTTCCAACAATTTGCACTGGTATCAGAGATTCTGGAATGAGCTTCGTAGGATCAAGAATGTCAAAGCCCAACTCATCTTCTCGGCCCGCATCAATGATCTGCACTCCCAACTCCCATTCTGGAAAATTTCCTGCTTCAATACTTTCCCAAAGATCGCGACGAAGAAAGTCTGGATCCTTGCCTGCAATTTTCTGAGCTTCATCCCAGTCAAGTGAATGCACGCCCAGCCTCGGTTTCCAGTGGAATTTGACAAAAAAATCGTCTTTCCGTGCATTGATAAAACGAAATGCGTGAACACCAAATCCTTCCATCATGCGAAAGCTTCGTGGCAAGCCCCGATCCGACATAGTCCACATCAGCATATGGGTAACTTCAGGCACCAGAGAGGCAAAATCCCAAAATGTATCGTGTGCGCTACTCGCTTGTGGCATTTCATTGTGAGGTTCAGGTTTTAAAGCATGCATCAGATCCGGGAATTTGATCGCATCCTGAACATAGAACACCGGCATGCTATTGCCGACGAGGTCATAGTTTCCCTCTTGTGTATAGAACTTGACGGCAAATCCTCGCACATCCCGAACAGTGTCTGCCGAACCTTGAGCGCCTGATGCACCCGAAAACCGTACGAAAACAGGCGTTTCAACGTCTGGATCTTGTAAAAAGGCTGCACTTGTGTATTGCACCATGGATGCATAGAGTTTGAAGAACCCATGCGCCCCACAGCCTCGGGCATTCACAACGCGTTCAGGAATGCGTTCATGGCTGAAGTGAGATATCTTCTCTCGGAGAATAAAGTCTTCCACTAGGGTAGGGCCGTTATCATTGGCTTTAAGCGAATTGTGATTGTCTGCAAGTTGTACGCCTTGGTTACTCGTCAGCCCAAGACCTGCCTCAACAGTGAATGTATCTAGTTGCGCCACCTTTTGAAAGGCTGGATTTTCTTGGCCAGCAGTGCTGCGCGAGTTAGACACATTACGTTTTGCAAGCAACGACATTGAATTTCCTTGATGATCTGGCTTTAAAACGGCATGACTGCTCGAAATATCAGATAAATTGCAAGCAGTAAGAGTGCTGATAATATGTTTTCCGCAAATGATCTTGCGTAGGTTGATATCGCTGACATGGGAAAGACATCAGAGCGGTTATTTTTAGGCCAAATCTGAGTAAGAGTGGTTCGAACTTAACTAATAAAATATAAATCATCTGACTCCAGTACACAGCAAAAAAGATCCCGTCATCATTCCAGTAGAGACTTCGTTGCAGATGGAAATCAAGAAACCTCCTCGATCAAAGCCTTTCTTACAAGTTCGGGAGCCCGATTTTAAATCTGCCCCCAAAGCTTCTTCGAGTAATCATGAGGGACACATCATGTATTAACGCAAATTGAGAGAAGTACTTTTCTGACGCTTGTATTCGCTCGTTTTCATGTCTAGATAACTAGAGCGGTCTATTTCATGTAGCTGTAACGCGTACTCTTCGGTCGCATCAAACCAATATTGAAATCTGGCTTCCGGTGTCTGCATATCAGCACGCTGAAGAGATGCGAGGTAAGCCTCTATTGCAAGGTAATAACGCATCGTATTTCGCTCAATAGCACCGCGCATTCCTCCCACATAATCGGACTGTTCATTGGACGTTATCTTAGTGAACCCAACTTTACCCCGACCTAAAGTGGACAGATAAGTCTGCATCGCCAGTTGGCCAGCAAACCCATATCCATACGAATAGTGAAGATGAATAAAAGTTTTACCTTCAAGTAAAGGAATAGCACGCAAATGAAGCCGGTAGTCAGTAGTATTCAAAGGACCATTATTTGCATGCAGTTCTATTGAAAAATACTCCGGTGTTTCCGCCGTGACACGATGGGAGAATTCGAGCAAGAAGGTATCGGCGAGTTGCTGGGGTGTTTTTTTTCCTACATTAACCGCAAGTCTGGCGGGACTAGCTGTTTCGGAACTCGCATGACAATATTTGGTATTCAGATGCAGTATGAGTACTTCACACCAAAGATAAGAATTTCTGAAAGTGGTGCTTACCGTAGTAAATGGCGAATCTAAAATAGCATATACAGCGCTGCTAACTTTTCCGGCATTCTCTTGTGATTCAAATACCACAGGGCGGTGATAAGTATTTTTAGTCAGCTCAGATTTTAGTAACGCATGCTTTTTAAGCAGAACCACAGCACCTGAATCAGTGCTGGTGAGTGCATGCACCTGGGGAAATGCATTTCCAATGCTGATAAATGTAAGAACTACAGTTGCTCCAAGTACCAGAAAAAATTTTTTCTCAACTCTGTTGTTCGGTAACTTTTCCATTTATCAAGTTTGCCCGGAAATGGGCAGACAGCTAGCAACAATGCATTTTGTCCTACGAACACTGTCACAAAACACCGAGAGCCGCTAAACCTCAGTATTAGCAACGCATTGAGTTAGGTTAACATAATATACATCGTGGAATGCAGTGAGAACTCTTACCATCGTCCAATTGGTCGTTTGTTTCTAATCGCTGCAGCGATTGCTTCTATTGAATCCGGCCTTTTTCCACGCTGTGCAAAATCCAGTGCAGTAAGTCCTTGCTGATTTTTGAGATTCGGATCAGCGCCTTCTTGCAACAGCAGATTGACAGATGCTACTGAGCCATACATGGAGGCCATCATCAAGGGCGTGGAACCATTGGGCGACTCAGCGTCGATGTAGGCGCTGTTCTCAAGCAGCAGCCCAATGAGCGCAGTATTTCCACTGCTGGCTGCGTAATGAAGCGGCGTCCAGCCAGTTTTATTTACATCGGCTCCCTTTTTTATTAGCTTGACCGCCAACTCCAGTTGTCCCTTGAGCGCTGCTAGCATCAAAATACTTTCCCCTTGCGCATTGAGCTGGTTGGCATCGGTTTTTGGCCAATCTATCAAAACGTGCGCAGATTTTGGCGACGGTTCGCGCAAGGCAATATACAAGCCGGTTTGTCCTTTTGGATCAGTCGTATTGGCATCAAATCCCCTAGCAAGCAGTTCACTGACTCTTACCGCGTTATCGTGCTTTATGGCATCAAAGAAGTCCTCGAAAGAACCGGCATATGCTAGGCTGTTGCCAGCAAAAAGAAAGGCAAGGAAACATTTTTTTGCATATTTGGAAAGCGTCCCAGTCATGCATTTATACCTGTGAAAAGTCGTTCGAAATTCTGGCTGGTCGCCTTTGCAATCGTCTCGAGAGATTCTTGTTTAATTTCAGCAAGCTGTTTTGCCACAAAAGGCACATAGGACGGACTATTGGTCTTACCCCTGTAAGGCATTGGGGCGAGATAAGGACTGTCGGTTTCGATTAAGAGTCGGTCAAGGGGCACAAAGCGAGCTACCTCACGAATGTCTCCCGCATTTTTGAATGTGATCACGCCTGAAAAAGAGATGTAGAAACCAAGGTCCAGCGCGGCTTTAGCAACCGCCTGGGTTTCAGTAAAGCAATGAAAAACTCCGCGTACCTGTCCGTGCTGTTTAGCAGCATTGGCACTTTCCTCCCTAAGAATGGCAATCGTATCGTTAGAAGCGCTTCGTGTGTGAACAACAAGTGGTTTTCCTGTAAGGCAAGCGGCCCTGATATGCACTCTAAAACGTTCGCGCTGCCATTCCATGTTGGCAAGCGTTCTCTCTCGCAGCCGGTAATAATCAAGTCCTGTTTCGCCAATGCCCACTACTTTTTCAAGCCTGGCTCGCCTGACAAGATCTTCAATGCATGGTTCTTGGACGTCTTCACTGTCTGGGTGTACTCCAACCGTACACCAGAAATTGTGATGGCTAGTGGCAAGCTTGTGAACATCGTCGAATTCTTCCAGCGTGGTGCAAATACACAAAGCCCGGGTCACTTGGGCTTCACGCATGGCTTGTCTTATTTCCGGAATATTTTCTTTTAGCTCTGGAAAATTCAAATGACAGTGTGAGTCAGTGAACATTTTTAATTGGATATGTAGACGATATTCAAATAGTATTCGTAGGACGACTTGAAACTAAATTAGCGCCAAGTATTTCTTCGATCCTGGCTTTAAGCATTTGAGATTTCTCATCTGCTGGAAACTTAACCCCTATTCCCTGCGTTTGGTTGGCAGCAGCATGTGCAGGAGTGATCCATGCCACTTTGCCTGTGACCGGATGGCGTTGCGTTTCCTCTGGAAGAGTCAGGAGGATATAGACATCTTCGCCAAGCTTGTAGTCGCGGTTAGTGGAAATAAAGATTCCTCCCTCTTTGAATAAAGGAATGTAGGCAACATAGAGGTCTGCCCTTTCCTTGAGGACCAACTGAACAATGCTGGGCCGGGATGCTGTAGCTACAGGACGTGGAATAGGTTTTATATTCATGGAAATTTCTATGAAGGTTGGATTGCTGCCAATCGTTTGCAGCCGTTCTGAGCATGCGGGGCGTCAACTTATGCGGTAGTCAGCGCTGTCTTTGCACGGCTGACCAGCGATTCAATCAGCAGCCCGGGGTTGTAAGGATGCTCCACGGTGCGCGCAATAGCGTTCAGGTCCGTAAACCAGCTTGTGAGTGTATGCAACCCCATTGCAACCAGTTCATGAGCTGCATGGCCCGTTTTGCCAGAAGGTCTTTGGTGTATTCCCGGTAAGTCGGTAGCACTGAAAAACCGGGGATCCGCACCTACCCGGACAGCGCAAAGGTCATGGCAAAGCTTTTGCAAGGCATCGACCGCCATAGCCGGTGGCCAATCCCCCAGCGCTGCGACATCGCCGCGAAGCATCGCTTTTGGAAAATCCTTCCATTGCTGCGCCATCTCTGGAACTGGACTGCCTTGTCCCCAGTTGAGCACGTCTGCCGGCCGCCCGCCCGCTCTAAGCAAAAGCGTCTTCAGGTCAGTGGCGTCTACCGTACGAATCAATTTCTGTGGTTTGTTGTCTATGCTGCCCAGGCGAGCCGTTTGACTGCCAAGCCAGTTTAAGGCCTGCTCAAAATCAGGCCACAGCATGATGTGGCCAAGGCAGCGGCTGCGGATCGTTGGCAAAAGTTGGTGCGCAGCTTCGGTTGCAAGAATGAACTTGACCGCCCCTGGCGGCTCCTCTAGAGTCTTCAATAACGTGTTTGCCGTGATGTGATTCATGCGTTCGGCAGGAAACACCACAATGACCTTGGTCGTTCCTCGCGATCGCGTGAACTGGGTAAACGACACGGCTTCACGCGCCGCATCCACCTTGATTTCCTTGCTGGGCTTGCGTTTTTTTCCGTCCAGATCGTCCTGTGTTTTTTCGTCAAGCGGCCATCCCAGCGACAGCGACAGGGTTTCAGGCAGGAGCATGCATAGATCTGCATGCGTATGAACCGCGACCGCATGGCAACTGCCGCAGTGGCCGCAGGCGCCCTGCGCAGTTGGCTGCTCGCACAACCAGGCTGAGGACAGCGCCAATGCCAGTTCGAACTGTCCTAGCCCGGAAGGCCCGTCCAGCAGCCACGCATGGCCTCGCTGGGACAGCAAGCTCTCTAGCTGGGTTTGTAGCCATGGGGCCAAGGGCCGTCGTGGAGTGGTCAATGTATTTTGGATGTTCATGACTGCGCTGTGGCTTGCAGCCATCCCTTTTCCACCACTGTTTGCAGAACGCACTGCCAGACAACATCACGCGCCTGCGAAGCATCAATCTGCGCGATGCGTTCAACATGGTCGCGCTGGCGTTCCGCGTAGCCTTGCGCCACACGGCGAAAAAATTCTACAGGCTGCGATTCGAACCTGTCGGGAATGCGCGAACCCGCCAGGCGCAATGCAGCATCCTCTGGTGGCAGATCAAACCAGATCGTCAGGTCGGGCTCGATCACCGTTTCAACCTCGGGTTTCATCGGCTGATTGCCCGCCGGGTCGCCCAGCAGACCTTCATCGGCCTGCACCCAGCGTTCCAGCGTTGCCAACACATCCAGATCAAAACCGCGCCCGGCCCCCTGGTAGGCAAATGTTGCGTCGCTGAAGCGGTCGCACAGCACCACCTCGCCACGCAGCAGCGCGGGCGCAATCACGCGCACCACATGGTCGCGGCGGGCTGCAAAGATCAACAGCGACTCGGTCAGCGGGTCCATCGCCTGTTCGAGCACAAGGCTGCGCAGCTTTTCAGCAAGGAAGGTGCCGCCCGGTTCGCGCGTGAGCGTGACCACTTGACCTTCTGACCGGAAGGCATTGGCCAGGCTGTCGATGTGGGTTGATTTTCCGGCGCCGTCGATACCTTCAAAACTGATGAATAAGCCGTGATGGGACATGATGCTTTAGCGGCCTCGAATGTATTTGTTGACGGCGCGGTTGTGTCCATCAAGGTTCTCACTGAACTCGCTGGTGCCGTCACCGCGAGAGACAAAATATAGCGCCTTTGTCGGTGTCGGCTGTATCGACGCCAGCAAGGCAGCCTTGCCCGGCATGGCAATCGGCGTGGGCGGCAGACCCTTTCGGGTGTAGGTGTTGTAAGGCGTGTCCTGCTGGAGATCGCGTTTGCGCAGATTGCCATCAAACCGGGCGCCCAGTCCATAGATCACGGTCGGGTCTGTCTGCAGCGGCATGCCAATGCGAAGACGGTTGGTGAAAACCCCGCCAATCTGTCCACGGTCCGAGGGCTTGCCGGTTTCCTTTTCAACAATGCTGGCCAGGATGAGTGCCTCGTCGGAAGACTTGAGTGGTGTCTCAAGACTGCGCAAACCCCAGGCGGCTTCGAGTCGTCGGTCCATGGCCCGAGTTGCGCGCTTGAGCACCGCCAGGTCGCTGGAGCCTTTGGAGTAGGTATACGTATCGGGAAAAAACCGGCCTTCCGGATGAACGCCTGGTTTTCCAAGCTTTTGCATGATCGTTTCAGTGTTCATCGCAAGCGTGTCGGGCGTTAGCTGCTCTGCTTTTTGTAGTGCCTGCAGAACCTGGCTGAAAGTCCAGCCTTCAACCAGTGTGACGCTTTTCAGCGTTTCCTCACCGCGAACCAGCATGCTCAGCAGTCTTCGTGGCGAGATGCCGGGAACCATTTCATAGCTGCCCGCCTTGATCAGCCGGGCCTGTCCTGAAAAACGAAACCACGCCTGGAGCAGCCACACCGGCACATCTGCGCCGCTGGCGACCACGGCATCAGCGACGCCGTTGGCTGGGGTGCCATGCTCGATTTCCAGATCAACGACCTGGCCTCCCGGCTGCAGCCGGAGGGCCATGGGTTCGTGAAGCCACCACAAGGCCGCGCAAAAAAACAGCAGCGCTGCGGTAAACAGCAAGATCAGTAAACTTGTAAAAGCACGACGCACGACCCAGCCACCTTTTCAACATCAACACCACGAGACACGGGGCAATGATAATTCAGGCCATCTTCACTTTTACAGCGAATTCCTCATGACCATGACCAGTTCAGTCTCTCCAATCTCGGGCGTCGTCAAGCTGGCGCATCTCGGGATCATCCGTGCCGTCGGCGAAGACGCTGTCAAGTTCCTGCAGGGCCAGTTGACACAGGATGTGGCTTTGCTGGAACCGACGCAAGCCCGGCTCGCGGCATTCTGCAATGCCAAGGGGCGGATGCAGGCCAGCTTTGTTTTGTTCAAGCGCAGCCCGGAAGATATCCTGCTGGTGTGCAGCCGGGACCTTCTAGCCGCCACGCTCAAGCGGCTGTCGATGTTTGTGATGCGTGCAAAGGCAAAACTCAGCGATGCCACAGACGATTTTCTGCTGTATGGCCTGACGGGCAATGCTATTGACTCTATTGCATCCAGCGCCCAGCCAGTCTGGACCAAGGTCGATATTGATGAGGCAAACCTGATTTTTCTCTATCCAGGCGCCGGCCAGGCGCGGGCGATGTGGTGTGGTCCGAGCGCGTCCCCTGTGCCCAAGGGCGAGCGTATTGGATTGGAACTGTGGAACTGGCTTGAAGTGCAATCGGGAATTGCAACAATCAGCCAGTCTATTTTTGAGTCGTTTGTGCCGCAAATGCTCAACTATGAGTCGGTCGGCGGCGTGAATTTCAAGAAAGGCTGCTACCCCGGACAGGAAATTGTTGCCCGCAGCCAGTTTCGCGGCACGCTCAAGCGCCGTGCGTATCTGGTTCATGCCGATACCGATTCTGCGCCTGCACCAGGCCAAGAGGTCTTTCATGCGCAAGACAGTGACCAGCCTTGCGGTCTGGTGGCTGCATCTGCTGCGCATCCAGCGGGCGGCTTCGATGCGATCGTGTCGATTCAGACCGCCGCAGCGGCAGATGCAGCTGCGCAATCCGGGGTAAAGCGCTTGAGCCTGGCCAACGCTGCTGGACCGGCTCTGACACTGCTGCCACTGCCTTACCCATTGCTTGAAGATATCTGATGCCATGAGGACAACGGAAATTCAGGTATGTGCCTGATTGCGTTTGCTATCGGCGCTTCGCCGGGCTGCCCCTTGGTAATAGCCTCCAATCGTGACGAATTCCTTGATCGCCCGACGCTGCCGCTTGATCGATGGCAAACGGCTTGCGGGCAAGAAATCATTTCCGGACGCGATCTGCGCGCAGGTGGAACATGGCTGGGAATCACACCAGCCGGGCGGGTGGCATTTCTCACGAATGTCCGCGAACCCAAGGCTGAAGTGGCCGCGCTTTCACGGGGTGATTTGGTAATACGCTGGCTTGAAAGCCACGGCGATACCGCTTCATTTGGAGCCCTGCTTGAAAAGGACAGTCAACGGTACGGTGGATTTAACCTGGTGCTGGGTGATGTGCAGAAAAATACCTGGACGTGGATGACGAACCGACCGGTTGCGCCTTTGTCAGGCCTACATTCCAAAACGCTCGTCCCTGGTGTCTACGGTCTGTCGAATGCAGCACTTGATGCGCCATGGCCCAAGTCACTCGCACTGAAAAATGCGTTGATGGCGTCGTTGCAAAAGAAAGCGCTGTCCAATTCGCAGGATGATTCATGGCAAGGACTGCTCTGGACGGCGCTTGGCAATCGCGCACCGGCTCCATTTCACAGTTCTCCGACAACTGGGTTGAGCCATGCCATGGAAGTGGCTTTGTCCAGCGTGTTCGTGGATTCTCCTGAACATGGCTACGGCACGCGCAGCAGTACGGTGTTGGTGGCCAGCAAAGTTTTAGAAACGATTCCAGGGAAATTCTTGAGGATCGACATGACAGAACAGACACACAAGCGTTCACTTGTTGATGAACTTTCTTCTATCTCCAGCTTTAATTTCTTTACTGACCTTACGCAGCCGCCTGAAATTTCTGAAGCTGGTCAAAAGCGCTGCGGGTGGCATTGATGAGAAGTTTGAACCTTAAAGCGAAGGAGTTGATCTTGCTTTTAACGCTCAAGCATTCGAGCTTGAAGACGGCATAAATCGCCATGAAGACGTGGTTGCTTTGGGTTCTCAACGTCTGCGTTGGGGATTTGGCCATGCCCGCATTGGACTTCAAGGATTTGTGAAACACCTCCACTTGCCACCGTTTTTTGTAGGTCGTGGTGATGGCGTCGTAGTCGCACGTGAGGTCGCTGCAAACCAGGTGCAATGTGCCGGTGCTGCTGTCTTTGTTTTTAAAGACCTGGCGGACCAAACGGACTGCTCTGGCAGACCCCTTGAGCCAGCCTTGCACCGTGCATTGCTCTGAAAATTCCAGCTCGTCTACGCGCACGAAGCGCTTTTTCTTCCAGTCCTCCTGGCTCAACGCCACCAGCCGGTTGTCCTTCAGGGCTGCGATGAAGTGCTTACCCCGGCTCGTAATGAAATCAAAATTCTCCTCGGAGGAAAACCAGCTGTCCATCAGCACGAAACGAAATCGCAAGGCGTTTTGCAGGCAGGCATGGATCATCTCGCGCATCATTTCGTTTTTTGTTTTCTCACTTTTTCGTTTGACTTGGCGGCTCGCAACGTCGCATTGAAGAGGCTTTTGCACCAACTCGAACGCCACCGGAATAGACCTGCCGCCGCAGTGGTACAGCGCGTTGAGCAGGTTGATGCCCTTGACCGTGCGACCACTGCAATGATCGTAATGCCAGCAGATCAAGTCACTCTCGTCCGTCCAGGCTTTTTCCTGGATGGTGTCGTCAAAAATCAGCACGCCTTCAGCCGTTTGCACTTCCCGCACCATCGCCTTGACTTGCCGCCACAAGTCCTTAGACGTGTAGTCCTGCCCGGATAAAAACCTGGTAATCCGGTCGTGGCTGACATCGCCCTGCACCATGGCCGAAAGCCCTGTCGCTGTTGTCGCGCCAAAGCTGCTCAGCAGGTAATCCGTGTACAACTCCAGTTCAGAATTTTTCATGCGCGTAGGCTAACAGGACAGGCGGCTGCGTAAGGTCAGTTCTTTATATGAATTTTTAATAGTACCAAAAAAGTGTAGATTACATTCATAGAGAAAATCTATTTCCTTTGATATTTGTATTTCGAACCGGGGTTTCTGCGTAAACGCTGCGACTGCTCAGGTGCAAAAATCTTGAATATCCATGCTGCCCGCTGATTCAGATTGGCTTGAACATTTCCGTGCACAAGGTTCCCGCCTCAATAAAAGGCTCTCCACGCGTCATAAAGCCTTCCCGCAAATAAAAATCTTCCGCACGGCCCGGCGCATGCAGCATGATTTCGTGATCACCGCGTTTCTGGGACGCAATGACCAGCGCACCCAGAATGGCCCGACCGATCCCTCCACCCCGCAATGCGCGATGCACTGCCAGACGGCTTATCTTGCCTGAAGCGTTGTGTTGCCTGACCAGCCGGCCACTCGCGATACCCTGCCCCAACGCATTAAAAGCCACGGCATGCAAGGCTGAACCGTCATATTCATCCCATTCGCCTTCAAGTGCACTGCACTGGTCCTGCACAAATACAGCCCTTCGGATACTTGCAACATCCAGTTGCAATTCTGTCCATTCACCAATTTTTATCTCGAGAATGGATTCACCGGCTTCGAAACGCTCGACCAGGCTGCGCAAGCCAGGCGGCACGGGACGTGAGGTTTGCGACGCCGGATCGGCAAATACATACACGAGTTCACAAGTAACAAGCAATTCATCGCCCCTGAAGATCGCGCCGGTAAAAACCATCGATGAGTTACCGATCCGTTCGCACTTCAGCGCCACGGCAAGTCGGTCGTCAAAGCGTGCCGATCTGTGGTATTCGACGCTGGCCTTTTTGACATACAACTCGCCACCCAGCTGAGTCATGGCCTCCTCATAAGGAAGTGCCAGCGCGCGCCAGTAGTCGGTGATGGCGGTGTCGAAGTACATCAGGTAGTGCGCGTTGAACACGATCTTTTGCATATCCACTTCGGCCCATCGAACACGCAAGCGATGAACAAGCTGGAAATCATTTGGCTTCATGGTCGATGTTTCAGGTGAAAGGCATGGCGCAATGCGCGGGCGGCGTCGGCATGGGCATGGCGCGCCTCGGGAATAATGCGGCCCATCTTGATGAATTCATGGGTAACGCCCCGGTAGATCTCCAAATCAACAGGTACACCTGCGGCGCGCAGCCTGTCTGCATACAGCAGCCCTTCGTCGACCAGTGGATCGCATTCGGCCAGCCCGAACCAGGCCGGCGCCGTGTCACCCACATGACTGGCGTTGAGCGGCGCAAAGCGCCAGTCTTCGCGGTCAGCCGGGTCGCGCAAATAATGGTTGAAAAACCAGCCGATGTCTATGTCCTCAAGCACAAAACCCTTGGCAAACCTGCGGTGCGAAGCCGTGTCCTGATGCGATGCACAACCGGGATAGAACAGCAATTGCAGCGCCAGCGGCAAGCCGCTATCCCGGGCCAGCAACGCGCACATCGCGGCCAGCGTGCCGCCCGCGCTGTCGCCGCCAACGGCCAGATGCCGGGCGTCAAGCCCGAGTTCAGCAGCGTGACCGGCGAGCCATTGCAGCGTGTCCCAGGCGTCATGCGTTGCCACGGGAAACTTGTGCTCGGGCGCCAGCCGGTAATCTACCGACACCACGGCGCAGCCGGCCAGGTGGCTGAGTTGTCGGCACAGTCCATCATGGGTGGTGATGCTGCCAATGGTGAAGCCGCCACCGTGAAAGTACAGCAGTATCGGCAATTTTTCCGTTGATGGCGAATACAGCCGCGCAGCCACCACATGACCGTCACGCACCGGAATGCCGAAGTCACAGACCCGCGCCAGCACCGGCTTGGGAAGTTCCAGCACGCCCGAGCCGGCTTCATAGGCCGCGCGGGCCTGGCCTGGCGAGAGCGTGTGAAAAGGCGGGCGATGGGCCCTTGCCATTCGCCTCAGGACATCGCGCATGGCCGGCGTCAGCAGGCTTTCGGGGGGACGGAAATGCATTTAGCTGAACAACGCGGAAGAAAATGAGGGGATGGCCGACGCCACCGAAATACCTATCGCCAAAGTGACCTCCATCAGGGTTTGCTTGTGATTCAAGATAGCCTACAGCCTTTAAAGTAAGGTTCACGTCAACAGCTTCGAATCGTACATCGCAGAAAGACATCCAGCCATGGCCCTCATCTACTACGTCACCCAGGTCCAGTTTGAATTTGGCGCCCTCAAACTGCTCAAGCAGGAGTGCGAACGTGTCGGCATTACCCGTCCACTGGTCGTGACCGACCCGGGCGTCAAGGCGGCGGGCATCCTGCAAAAAGCGCTGGACGCCCTGCCCGGCCTGACGGTGGCTGTGTTTGACCAGACGCCTTCCAATCCGACGGAAACAGCGGTGATTGCTGCGGCCGAGCTCTACAAGATCAACGGCTGCGACGGCCTGATAGCCGTTGGCGGCGGCTCGGCGATTGACTGCGCCAAGGGTGTGGCGATAGCTGCGACCCACGAAGGTCCATTGACCAGCTACGCCACCATTGAAGGCGGCTCTTCCAAAATCACCGCACGTGTCGCCCCGCTGATCGCCGTACCCACCACCAGCGGCACCGGGAGCGAGGTGGCGCGCGGCGCCATCATCATCGTCGGCGACCACCGCAAGCTCGGTTTTCATTCGTGGCATCTGGTGCCGAAATCCGCAATTTGCGACCCCGAATTGACGCTCGGCCTGCCCGCCAGCCTGACCGCCGCGACCGGCATGGATGCGATTGCGCATTGCATGGAAACCTTCATGTCGGCGGCCTTCAATCCGCCGGCCGACGGCATCGCCCTGGACGGATTGGCTCGCGGCTGGGCGCACATCGAGCGCGCCACGCGCGACGGCAGCGACCGCGAAGCGCGGCTGAACATGATGAGCGCGTCGATGCAGGGCGCCATGGCCTTCCAGAAGGGGCTGGGCTGCGTGCATTCGCTGAGCCACAGCCTGGGCGGCGTCGACCCGCGCCTGCACCACGGCTCGCTCAATGCGGTGTTCCTGCCGGCCGTTGTGCGCTTCAATGCCGGCGCCGAGTCGATGCAGAAGGAACTGCGACTGGTGCGCATGGCCCGCGTCATGGGGCTGTCATCGGGCAGCGAGATTCCGGATGCCATTCAAGCCATGAACACGCGCCTCGGGCTGGCGGGCGGCCTGGCTGAAATGGGCGTGCGACGCGAACAGTTCGGCCAGATCATCGAAGGCGCACTGGCCGACCATTGCCACCAGACCAATCCGCGCCTGGCCAGCGCGCAGGACTACGAGGCCATGCTGGAAGATTCAATGTGAGATCCCAATGGGCCGCCGTCTGCCGCTATTGAATAGATAGCTGGCAATGCACGTACTTATTGCGCAAACGACCTATTTAAGCGCAGATTCAATTACAAAATGCACCAAAAGCTAATGTAAGGGGTTTCATCTCGATGGCATGAAACACCTCGTGAGGAGTGCGAAATCCCAGGCATTTGCGGGGGCGGTGGTTGAGTTGGTAGACCGCCTCCTGAACGTCTTCGTCGCTGACCTTCAGGAAGTTGCTGCTCTTGGGAAAGCGCTGGCGCAACAAACCATTGGTGTTTTCATTGAGCCCTCGCTCCCAAGAGTGGTACGGGTGCGCAAAGTAGATGTCGGCATCCAGGCACTGGCCGATGAAGGCATGCTCGGCAAACTCCTTGCCGTTGTCAAACGTCACCGTGTGGCACAGGTGCTGGTACGGGCGCAGCAGCCGGATGACGGCCTGCGTCACGCCTTCGCTGTGCCTGGAGGCCACCCGGCTGGACAGCGTGTAGCGGGACTTGCGCTCGACCAGCGTCACAAGAGCGCCCTGATGGCCTTTGCCGATAACCGTGTCGCCTTCCCAGTCGCCGATGCGGCTTTTGCGCGCCACGATGGGCGGGCGCTGGTCAATGCACACGCGGTCCCGGAGCACGCCGCGGCGTTCTTGGCCACTGCCATAACGCTTGCGCCGCACCTTCTGGCAGCGCAGGTAGCCGATCAGGTCACCTCCCCGGCGCTTGTCCTGGTAGATGTGCTGGTAGATGGTCTCGTGGCTGATGGCAAACGCGCCTTCCAGGCGCAGCCTGCCGGCGACCTGCTCGGGCGACAGGAACAAGCGCAGATAGGCCTCTACGCGCAGCCATTGCGCCGCACTCGTCTGGCGTGCGTTGCGCCTGTCCGTCTGGCGTGTGCGGGCCATGGTGTGAGCTTTGGCGGGGGTATAGCCGCGCGGCGAAGCATTGCGCTTGAACTCGCGCGCGATGCTCGATCGATGGCGGTTGAGCTCTGCGCCGATGCGGGCAAAACTAACACCCTGACGGCGTAGTGCGTGGATTTGGTATCGTTCTTCTTGGGTCAAGTGTTTATTGCGCATCGCGTTTCTTTCGACTGGCTGGTCTGAAGGACGCATGCTATATGCCCTTGGCCCACCCGTTTCCTTAACGATGCAGTTTGTTCTTGAATCCGCGAAGCGTTAAAAAACGTGGTTGCCGGGGGCCGGGTTGAACCGGCTACTTCTTCAGCCCCGCCAGTTTGCTGAAAGCCGATTGCATGGCGGTCGATGCCGGTTGCAGCACGCCCTGCCCTTGCCGTCCTCCGCTGCCAGGCTTGGCGCTTTCAAACCGGTTGTCGCGCGGGGCGTCGCGTGGCACAGGGGCAGCGTCCAGCTTCATGGTCAGGGCGATGCGCTTGCGCGCCACATCAACCTCGGTGACGCGCACCTTGACGATGTCGCCGGTCTTGACGACTTCGCGCGCATCGGTGACGAATTTGTTGGCCAGTTGGCTGACATGCACCAGGCCGTCCTGGTGCACGCCAATGTCGATGAAGGCGCCGAAGGCCGCCACGTTGCTGACCGTGCCCTCCAGCAACATGCCTTCCTTCAGGTCTTGGATAGCTTCCACGCCGTCGTTGAAACGCGCCACCTTGAAGTCCGGGCGCGGGTCGCGGGCCGGCTTTTCAAGCTCGGCGAGGATGTCTTTCACCGTGATGACGCCGAATTTTTCATTGGCAAACAACTCGGGTTTGAGCGTTTTGAGCATCTCGGCGCGGCCCATCAACTCGGCCACCGGCTTGCCGGTATGCGTCATGATTTTTTCGACCACTGAATAGGTTTCAGGGTGCACGCCGGTCATGTCCAGCGGGTTGGAACCACCGCGCAGCCGCAAGAAACCCGCGCTCTGCTCGAAGGTCTTGGCGCCCAGCCCCGTCACCTTCAGCAGGTCGGCGCGGCTGGCAAACGCGCCGTTCGCATCGCGCCAGCGCACCACCGACTTGGCCACCGTCTGGCTCAGCCCCGACACCCGTGCCAGCAATGGCACGCTGGCGGTGTTCAGGTCCACGCCGACGCTGTTCACGCAGTCCTCGACCACCGCGCTCAGGCTGCGCGCCAGGTCGCTCTGGTTCACGTCGTGCTGGTACTGGCCGACGCCGATGGATTTCGGGTCGATCTTGACCAGCTCGGCCAGCGGGTCCTGCAGGCGCCGCGCAATGCTGGCGGCGCCGCGCAGGCTCACATCGACATCGGGCATTTCCTGGCTGGCAAATTCGCTGGCCGAATAGACCGAGGCACCGGCTTCGCTGACCACTACTTTTTCGATAGCTGCTGGTGCTTGTCCAGCATGCGCCGGAGCCTGTTTTTCCATGATTTTCATCAAATCGCCAGCCAGCCTGTCGGTTTCGCGGCTGGCCGTTCCGTTGCCGATCGCAATCAGGTTGACGCCGTGCTTTTCGCACAGCCTGGCCAGCGCGTGCAGCGAGCCGTCCCAGTCCTTGCGCGGCTCGTGCGGAAACACCGTGGCGGTTTCGACCAGCTTGCCGGTCGCATCGACCACCGCCACCTTCACGCCGGTGCGAATGCCCGGGTCCAGCCCCATCACGACGCGCGGTCCGGCGGGTGCGGCCAGCAGCAGGTCGCGCAGGTTGTCGGCAAACACCTTGATGGCGACCTTCTCGGCGTCTTCACGCAGGCGGGTGAACAGGTCACGCTCCAGCGACAAACTCAGCTTGACACGCCAGGTCCAGGCGACGCATTTGCGGAGCAGGTCATCGGCCGGCCGCGCCTTGTGGCTCCAGCCCAGGTGCAGGGCAATCTTGCCTTCGGCAATGCTTGGCTTGCCGGCTTCAGGCGGCACCGGTAACACCAGCTTGGCATCCAGGATTTCCAGCCCCCGGCCGCGGAACACGGCCAACGCGCGGTGCGAAGGCACACGCCCGATCGGCTCGTCGTAATCAAAGTAATCGCGGAACTTGGCGCTGTCGGCATGGTGCTCGTCCTTGCCACTGACCAGCTTGGACGACAACAGGCCTTCGCCCCAGAGCCACTGGCGCAACGACTGCACCAGGAGCGCGTCTTCGGCCCAACGTTCGCTCAAGATGTCGCGCACGCCGTCGAGCACCGCCTGCACGGTGGTGAAGTCGTCGCCGCTTTCGTTCTTTTCGGCCTTCACGAAGGCCAGCGCTTCTTCCAGGGGTTGGCGCGACGGGTCGGCAAACAGCCGGTCGGCCAGCGGTTCGATCCCGGCTTCGCGCGCCATCTGGCCCTTGGTGCGGCGCTTGGTCTTGAAGGGCAGGTAGATGTCTTCCAGGTCCTGCTTGGTGGTGGCCGCTTCGATCGACAGGCGCAGCGCAGGCGTAAGTTTGCCCTGCTCTTCAATGTTTTTGAGCACCGTTTCACGGCGCTCTTGCAGCTCGCGCAAGTACGACAGCCGCTGTTCGAGTTCGCGCAGCTGGATGTCGTCCAGTCCCCCGGTGGCTTCCTTGCGGTAGCGCGCAATGAAAGGCACGGTGGCGCCGCCGTCAAGCAGTTCCACGGCGGCCCGGATCTGGTGTTCATGGACCCTGATTTCGGCCGCGATCTGGCGAATGATTTTATGCATGTGTTCTCTGATTGAGGATTTTTTGCCTGCCGCCAGCGGCAGCTCCCGTGCCTGCTGACGCCAAAGGGCGGAATTGTCCCACAGTGAAAACCGGCTTGCGCAACGACAATACCGGCCAGCGTCCGCGCCATTCATACCAATCAAAAAGGGAGTTCTCCATGCGTTTTCGCACCATTCTTCTGGTCGTCGCCATCTTGCTGCTGGCCGGCTTCGTGGCCTTGAACGTCGACGTATTTACCCAGCCCAATCCCTTGAGCCTGGGCTTTACCACAATCAATGTGCCTCTCGGACTGGTGATGCTGGGCCTGTTGCTGGCGACCCTTATCGTTTTCCTGGGCAGCACCATCTACATGCAAAGCCGGCATGTGCTCGAAGGACGCACGCATACCCGAGAACTCAATGCCCAGCGCGAACTTGCCGACAAGGCCGAAGCGTCCCGCTTCACCGAATTGCGCTCATACCTTGAAGCACAGGCAGTGACCGAGCAACATCGCGAAACGGCTTTGGGAACCGTCATGGCCGACCGTTTTGCCCAGCAGCAACAGGTCCTGCTGGCCCGCATGGAGCAGATGGACAACACCTTGGCCGCCTACATGGGCGAACTGGAACAACGCCTGGGGCAGCGCGCTTCAACCATCAACCTGCCGCACGACAGCAACACTACCTTCAGATAAGCTTCGGCCATGCAAGACATGGCTGAAGTAACTTGATCGCCCTCCTCCAACGGATTCTCAAAGGCATTCTGTTTGCACCGCTGGCGGTGTTCCTGCTGTTCGAGGAATGGGGCTGGGAACCGCTGGCGGCATGCTTCGCGGCGTTGGGCCGGCTGCCAGTGTGGCGGCAGATCGAGCGGCTGATCATTCGTCTGCCGCCCTGGGCAGCACTGTTGGCGTTTTGCGTTCCGGTGCTATTGCTCATTCCGGTCAAGCTGCTGGCGCTGTTCCTGTTGGGCAAGGGTCACATTGGCATTGGCCTCGGCTTGGTGGTGTCGGCAAAAATCGCAGGCACCGCACTGGCCGCGCGCCTGTTCCAGTTGACTGAGCCGGCCCTCATGCAAATGGGCTGGTTCTCGCGCGCGTACCCGCCGTGGAAGGCATGGAAAGACCGGATGCTGCGGCAGGTCCGCGTTTCATGGCCCTGGCGTTTGGGAAGGCGCATGAAGCATATGACAAAAGCCGCGCGGGTTCGTCTCTGGAATGCTGTCAGGCAAACAGCGCCCGAAGAGCACAAATAGACCCGTGTGCTTCAATGATCAAAAACAATAGCAATCAATGGCCGGCTATATTGCGCAAGAGACCTTTCCAGCTTGAAAAAGGCAATGTCTTCAGGCCAGCACGTTCACATCACCACAGGCGCTGATTGCTGGCGCTGCTGGCCCGAGAAAAAGGCCCACAGCAACAGCGTGGCATCCGGTCCTTCAGGCGCGCTGTAGTCCAGGCTGCCTTCGCCGCCGCTCCACGCATGGCCCAGCCCGTCAATCTCGCACTTGACCAGCATCGGCTTTCGGCCGGCGTAATAGGTCGTCGTCTTGTACGCGTGGCGCGGGCTGCGACCGCTGCTGCGACCGGCATAGCTGCGCACCACCGGCTGGGTGCTGGTGATCCAGGGCGCATCAACGATTGAAAATTGCGCACTCAGGTGGTCTGCATTGACACGGCGCACCACCGAATCGCTTTTGCCCTGGATCAGCATGACCGGCATGCCGGGAAAATGCAGCTTGCTGTCGGTGAACTCGCTCACCGCATCCCGGTGGTGCACGCCAGCGCCCTGCTGCATCGCCTGGAAACCGCTCATGGGCGAGTCGCTGGTGCCAAAGACCGGCGCCGAATGCAGGCCGGCGGCGGCAATCAGCTGCGGATGGCGCAAAGCCAGAATGGTCGCAAGACCGGCGCCGGCGGACAGGCCGGCAACATAGGTTCGCGTCGTGTCCAGCCGGTTCCGGGCGCCCACCTGTTTGATCATTTCGGCGATCAGCGAGACATCGCCATGGCCTTGCTGGGTGGTGCGCCGGTACCAGTGCCAGCAGCGGTTAGCGTCGGCAGCGGCCGATTGCTGCGGATACAGCACCGCGAAGCCCTTGCGCTCGGCCAGCTGATTCATACGGGTGGAGACGGCAAAATCAGTTGCGGTTTGCTTGCACCCATGCAGCATCACGACCAATGGAAGCGGCGCCTTGCAAACGCCCGATGGCAGGTAAAGCCAGTACATCATCCGACGCGCCGGCGCCAGCCCCGTCCCCGGCTGGCTGAAGAAGGATTTCTTCCAGCTTCCTGGCAGTGCCGGCAGCAGCGTGGCCGCGGGCCGGGCAGGCGCAGCGGCCGCCTTGCGGCGTTGCTTGGCTGTTTTTATCCCCGGAGGCATCACCGCCTTGACGGTTTTCAGGGTGGCGGTACGAAGGGTCTTGGCGACCTTGGCAGGCTTGACGCTTTTGGCCAGCGGTGTCCGGGCCGCCGTCGTCAACAGGCTTTTGAAGAGTTTGCGGCCCTGCGCCTGCTGTGCCTTGCCGACACGGCGCAGATTGTTGAGCCAGAGGCTGGTCAGACTTTTTGTCATGGGGGTCTTTGGCGTTGTGAGGTGTTAGGGGGTCTGAAATGGGGCCGATGCCGCAAACGCCATGCGCCGGCTCCTGATGCCTCAACCGTTCGATGTATTTTGCTGCAATGCAGCATAATTATCTGTAAGCACTTTTCCCCAGAAACAGGGCTTGGCGTTACAAAACACCGCGAGCGGGATAATTGGCCGACCGGGGCACGACAACGCCCACTTTTTTTTCGTCTGGATTTCCCTTATGACCATGCCTGACTTCCTGACCGCTGCCCTGTACAAATTTGTCGAGCTGCCTGACTTTTCCACGCTGCAGGCACCGCTGCTGGCCTGCTGCGAAGCGCAGGGCGTCAAGGGAACATTGCTGCTGGCACCGGAAGGCGTCAACGGCACAATTGCCGGATCGCCTGAAGGGGTGCGAGCGGTGCTCGGCTTCCTGCGCAGCGATCCGCGCTTGGCCACGCTGGAACACAAGGAAGCGCATGCTGCGCAGATGCCGTTCTATCGCATGAAGGTGAGGCTGAAAAAGGAGATCGTCACGCTGGGCGTGCCGGACGTGCACCCCGGGCTGATGGCCGGCCAGTATGTCAAACCGCAGGACTGGGATGCCCTGATAGCAGAGCCTGGCGTTGTGCTGGTCGATACCCGAAATGACTACGAGGTGAATATCGGCACCTTCCAGGGCGCCATCAACCCGGCCACGCACAGCTTTTCCGAGCTGCCCGCCTGGGTCGAGAAGCAAATGGCAGAAGGCGGCACGCTGGCGCCGGTCGATGGCAAGAAACCCCGGGTGGCCATGTTCTGCACCGGTGGCATCCGCTGCGAAAAGTCCACCGCCTACATGCGGGCGCAGGGATTCGAGGAGGTCTACCACCTGGAAGGCGGCATCCTCAAGTACCTTGAAACCATGCCCGAGGCGCAAAGCCGCTGGCAGGGCGAATGCTTTGTGTTCGACGAGCGGGTCTCGGTCGGCCATGGGCTCCAGCCGGGCGACTTCACGCTGTGCCGGTCCTGCCGCGACCCGCTGAGCGCTGCGGACCGAAAATCGCCACTGTATGAACTCGGCGTGAGTTGCGCGCATTGCCAAGCCCGCACCACCGACGCGCAAAAGCAGGGCTATCGCGAACGCCAGCGCCAGGTCGAGCTGGCTGCAGGGCGCCACCAAGCGCACATAGGCGTTCGCCAGCACGGCAGCGAGTGACATGAACACGGCAGCGGCCTTGCCCGCTTTTTTCCAAGCGCCTCAACCCCTTCCGGTGCTGTATTCCTTTCGCCGCTGCCCCTATGCGATGCGGGCGCGGCTGGCCATTGCGGCCAGCGGCCTGCGCTGCATAGTGCGTGAAGTCGTGCTGCGCAGCAAACCCGCCGACCTGGTGGCCGCCTCTTCCAAGGCGACAGTGCCTGTGCTGGTACTGCCCGGCGGCCGGGTGATCGAGCAGAGCCTGGAGATCATGCTCTGGGCGCTGTCACTCAATGACCCGCACGACTGGCTTGCGGCGAATCGCGAAACGCGGACCGCCATGCAGGCGCTGATTGGCAGCAACGACGGCAATTTCAAGCAGCACCTGGACCGCTACAAGTACCCGAACCGCTACCAGCATGAACACACGGACGACGAGCAGGCCTTTGCCAAGGCGCACCGGGCGGACGCGGGCAGTTGGCTGAGAGAGCTTCAAAGCCGATTAAACCGCCACCCCTGGCTGTTGGGCGATGCAGCAAGCCTGGCCGACATGGCCATACTGCCCTTTGTCCGCCAGTTTGCGCACACCGACCTAGCCTGGTTTAATGCCCAGCCTTGGCCGCACCTGAAAGCGTGGCTGCTGGACTGGGAGAGCGGGCCGCTGTTTCAGCAGGTCATGGAAAAATACCCGCCATGGCAGCCGGGAGATCCGGACATTGCGTTGGGGCTGTCAACGGGCCCGGCAACAGGCTTGAAGTTCTAAAATTTGAGCCGTTGAGGACAATCGCGCTTAGTCCACGGTCGTAATCAGCTATCTATTCGATAGCAGTCGCACGTTTTCAGCAGCCACACGTTTTCTAGAGCGGCTCCGCCCTAACCGGCAAAGAAGACAAGGGAACGAGGTCGAGGAACGAATGGTCAAAGGCCGATTTGGAGGTAACGATCATGCCTTGGCGACGCGGCAAGGCTTATGCGCAGGATTTGCGGGATCGGGTGCTGGCGGCAAAGGGAACGCTTCGGGAAGTGGCGGCGCGCTTTGATGTCAGCCAGGCCTATGTGTCGCGGGTGCATTCGCGCCATGAGCGGATGGGCCAGGCCAGCGCGGGGGCGAAGCACAACCATGTGCCGCTACGCCTGGGAGGACTGAAGACGCTACTCCTGGGGCAAGTGGCCTTGGCGCCCGAGCAGACGCTGGCGCAGCTGTGCCAGTGGGTCAAGGTCGAGCACGGCCTGCAGGTCGGGCTCACGACCATGGGAAAAACGCTGACCCGGCTGGGGCTGACGCGAAAAAAACGCTGCACGCTGCCGAGCAAAAGCGAAGCGACGTAGCGCATGCCCGCGCGGCCTGGGCCGCAGAGCAGCCCAGACTCGGGCACGAGCGGCTGATCTTTCTCGATGAGACGTGGGCCACGACCAACATGACGCTCACTTGGGGCCGCTCGCCCAGGGGCGAGCGTTGCCCGGGCTATGCGCCGTGCGGGCACTGGCATACCACGACGTTTGTCTGCGCGTTGAGTGCCCAAGGACTTCTGGCGCCCTTGGTGCTGGACGGGCCGATCAACGGCCAGGCCTTTGTCGCCTGGGTCGAGCAGTTTTTGGCGCCCGAGTTGCGCGCAGGAGGTATCGTGGTGATGGACAACTTGAGCGTCCATAAAGTTGCCGGTGTCAGCGCGGCCATTGAAGGCGCAGGCGCGGCGTTGCGCTACTTGCCGCCCTGCAGCCCTGCAGCCCGGATTTCAACCCGATTGAGCAGGTGTTTGCCAAGCTGAAGGCCTTGCTGCGCAGCACCCAGGCCCGCACGTCGGCTCACTGCTGGACAGGTTCGCGCCTGATGAGTGCGAACGTTATATTCGCCATTGCGGCTATTGCCACTCAGGATGATTCCACTCTAGCGTTCCGGCGCAATCGACTCTGCGTAGTCATACAAGGCGCCCAGAATCGCCTCGGCATGATCGTCGGCAGTTTCGGCCAAGGCGTCAATTTCTTCGAACAACGCATCCACATTGCGTGCGCCCCCGCCGCCTTCGAGCAGCCGTGCGGTCCGGTGCGCTTCCCAGCGCTCGGAATCTTCCGGCCCCAGAGTTTGCGGAAAATTTCTGGCGCGGTAGCGAAACACCAGTTCGGGCAAGCGCGGGTCATCAAACCCCATGCGGCTGTGCGCCAGTTCGTCGGCCGACATCGCGCGCAGCTGGTTCAGCCTGCGGCGGTCATCGTTACCAATAAAGCCGCCATACAGGTTTTCATCCACGTCGGACAAGTCTTGTGCGGGGCGCCGGAACACTTCGGACCAGAGCGCGCTCATGTCGGGCAAGCTGGCGGCAATTTCGGCATGGCGCAGCGCCTTGTCCTTGTCCACTCCCCAGCGCGTGGCCATGTTGGGCGTTAAAGTTTGTAGATTACGTACGACCATGGGTGACTTGTTCAGGTGAACAGACTTGACCGGCAGGCGCAGCATGCCTTCGGGCAGGTCAGCCGACTTGCTGAACAGCCGCAGGCGCAGCGTGGCCACGTCTAGCAGCGGCAACTCGCTCGGGTTGTGCGCCAGATCCCAGGCGAGCACTTCGTTCTTGTTCGCCGGATGGGAGGCCAGCGGAAACATGATGGCCAGACAACCACGCTCGGGGGGAAACATGCCCGAGATATGCAAGAAAGGCCTGGACAATTGCGCCGTCGCCGGCAGTCCGAGTTCGCAGAGGACCCTAGCCTTCTTGTGCAGCCCCAGGCAAAAGTCGAACAGCTTGGGCTGCGCCGCGCGGATCAGCCGGGCCAGCGCAATCGTGGCGCGCACATCCGACAGCGCATCGTGCGCGGCCTCATGCATCAGGCCATTGGCCCGGGCCAGATCTTCGAGCCTGAAGCTGGGCTTGCCGTCTTCCTTCAGCGGCCAGTTGATCCCGTCAGGACGAAGCGCATAAGCCATCCGCACCACATCCAGCAAGTCCCAGCGACCACATTCGTTTTGCCATTCGCGGCCATACGGGTCGATCAGGCTGCGCCAGAACAGGTGACGCGTCACTTCGTCGTCAAAGCGGATGGTGTTGTAGCCCACGCCGATCGTGCCAGGCTGCGCCAGCACCTGTTCGATCTGCGTGGCGAACGCATGTTCGGGCAAGCCCTGCGCCAGGCAATGCTGGGGCGTGATGCCGGTCAGCACGCAAGACGCCGGGTCTGGCAGGTAATCATTGGCCGGCTGGCAGTAAATCATCAACGGCTCGCCGAGCTCGTGGAGTTCGGCATCGGTGCGAATCCCGGCAAACTGCGCCGGCCGATCGCGGCGCGTATTGAGGCCAAAGGTTTCGTAGTCGTGCCAGAGAAAGGTGTGGGAATCCATGGGCTGGTTTTTTCCAAGATTTTTAATCAAACTAGGGCGTGTCATCAATTAAGCCAAACTACCGCTGCAGCCAAGTGAATGGCGCCAAGGAAGTTACGCGCCGTTTTGTCGTAGCGCGTGGCTATGGCACGGTACTGCTTGAGCCGGGCAAAAAAGTTCTCGATCAGGTGGCGCGCCTTGTACAAATGGCGGTCATAGATGCGCTGATGCGTGCGGGTGCTCAGACACGGAATTACCACCGCCTTGCCCGCTTTTTCCAGCGGTTCAACCACCCGCTCTTGTGCGTCATAGGCCTTGTCAGCGATGACGGTGGCGCCCGCCGTGTCCTTGAGCAACACGTCTGCGCCGTCCAGATCATGGGTCTGCCCGGGCGTCAAATGAAAACCGGTCGGGTTCCCCAGCGCATCGACCGTGGCATGGATCTTGGTGCTCAAGCCGCCACGGCTGCGCCCGATGGCTTGGCTATCTTTGGACCCTTTTTTTTAGCCCCCGCGCTGTGCTGATGGGCTTTGACGATGGTCGAATCGATCAGGACGTACTCGTTGTCTGCATCCTGCGCCAAGACCTCAAACACGCGCCGCCATACCCCGGTCTTGCTCCAACGCGAGTGACGCAGATGCACCACCCGAAAGTCGCCAAAGCGCTCTGGCAAGTCCCTCCACGGGATGCCAGCGCGGTAGCGATACAGCACGGCTTCGACAAACAGCCGATTGTCCCGGGCGCTCACGCCAACAGTTTCTTCGCGTCCGGGCAGCGAGTCCTTGATGCGTTCCCATTGATCATCTCGCAGTGCATATCTTCTGGTCATGTTTACGAGATAAGGGGCAAATCGTGCTCTTCAATAGCGTTGATGCCGTTTTCAATTGATGACACGCCCTAGTCTCTTGCGCAGGTAGTACGGTCGATTTTTGCTATTTTTTTTATAGCACCATAAAAAAGGCCGGTAGCATGATGCTACCGGCCTTTATGAGCCTGCCAGCCGGTTCAGGCTGGGTTCAGGCGGTCAACTCGCCTCGGCGGCTTCCGATTCCGGCTTGGCACGGCCTTCGCGCTTGGCGAGCGGCTGGATGTCAAGCTCGACTTCGCCGTTTTCCACGCCCTTTTCGTCAGTCGTGACCTTCATGTCCACGGTCAGGCGACCGCCCTCGGTCAAACGGCCAAACAGCAACTCGTCGGCCAGCGCACGGCGGATCGTATCCTGGATCAGCCGCTGCATCGGACGCGCGCCCATGAGCGGATCGAAACCCTTCTTGCCCAGGTACTTGCGCAGCGTGTCGGTGAACGTCACCTCGACCTTCTTCTCGGCCAATTGGGTTTCAAGCTGCAGCAGGAACTTGTCCACCACGCGCAAAATGACCACTTCGTCGAGCGCCTTGAAGCTCACCACCGCATCGAGCCGGTTGCGGAACTCGGGCGTGAACAGGCGTTTGATGTCCGCCATTTCATCGCCGGCTTCTCGCGGATTCGTGAAACCGATGGTCGCCTTGTTCATCGTCTCAGCGCCCGCATTGGTCGTCATGACAATGATGACATTGCGGAAATCGGCCTTGCGCCCGTTGTTGTCAGTCAGCGTGCCATGGTCCATGACCTGCAGCAGCACGTTGAAGATGTCCGGGTGCGCCTTTTCGATTTCGTCAAGCAGCAGCACGCAGTGTGGCTTCTTGGTGACGGCTTCGGTCAGCAGCCCGCCTTGGTCAAAGCCCACGTAGCCCGGCGGGGCGCCAATCAGGCGGCTCACGGCATGGCGCTCCATGTATTCCGACATGTCAAAGCGGATCAGCTCGATGCCCATGATGTAGGCCAGCTGCTTGGCCGCTTCGGTCTTGCCGACACCCGTGGGACCGGAGAACAGGAAGGAACCAATCGGCTTGTCGTCCTTGCCCAGGCCTGAACGCGCCATTTTGACAGCCGACGCGAGCACATCAAGCGCCTTGTCCTGACCAAACACCACGCTTTTGAGGTCGCGTTCCAGCGTTTTGAGCTTGCCGCGGTCATCGTTCGAAACGTTGGCGGGCGGGATACGGGCAATCTTGGCCACGATTTCCTCCACCTCGGTCTTGGTGATGGTTTTCTTGCGCTTGTTGGCCGGCAAGATCCGCTGGGCCGCGCCTGCCTCGTCGATCACGTCAATCGCCTTGTCAGGCAAATGACGATCATTGATGTACTTGGCACTGAGTTCGGCCGCAGCTTGCAGGGCCGCCAAAGCATATTTCACGCCGTGGTGTTCTTCAAAGCGCGACTTCAGCCCCTTGAGGATGTCGACGGTCTCCTGCACCGTCGGCTCAACCACATCAACCTTCTGGAAGCGCCGCGACAGTGCGGCATCTTTTTCGAAAATACCGCGGTATTCGGTGAAGGTGGTCGCACCAATGCACTTGAGCTGACCCGAACTGAGCGCCGGCTTGAGCAGGTTGGACGCATCCAGCGTGCCGCCCGAAGCAGCCCCGGCACCGATCAGCGTGTGGATTTCATCAATGAACAAAATACCGTTGGGCTTGTCCTTCAGCGACTTGAGCACGCCCTTGAGGCGTTGTTCAAAGTCGCCCCGGTATTTGGTGCCGGCCAGCAACGCACCCATGTCGAGCGAATAGACCTGCGCTTCGGCCAGGATTTCCGGCACGTCCTTTTGCGTGATGCGCCAGGCCAGACCCTCGGCAATCGCCGTCTTGCCCACCCCGGCTTCGCCCACCAGAAGCGGGTTGTTCTTGCGGCGGCGGCACAGGATCTGGATCACGCGCTCGACTTCGTAATGGCGGCCGATCAGCGGATCGATCTTGCCTTCCTTGGCCAGCTGGTTGAGGTTGACGGTGTACTGCTCCAGCGGCGACGCCTTTTCATTCTTCTCGCCACCTTCTTCATTTTCGGCAGCGCTTTCGCCGGTTTTGGTCGGCTCGGGCGGGTCGCTTTTCTTGATGCCGTGGGCAATGAAATTGACCACATCCAGGCGCGTCACGCCCTGCTGGTGCAGGTAGTACACCGCATGCGAGTCTTTCTCGCCAAAAATGGCAACCAGCACGTTGGCGCCGGTGACTTCCTTCTTGCCGCTGCCGGTAGACTGCACATGCATGATGGCGCGCTGAATCACGCGCTGGAAACCCAGCGTGGGCTGCGTATCGACATCGTCGCTGCCGGCCACCTGCGGTGTGTTGTCCTTGATGAAATTGGCAAGCGACTTGCGCAAATCGTCCACATTGGCTGAGCAGGCGCGCAGCACTTCAGCGGCACTTGGGTTGTCCAGCAAGGCCAGCAGCAGGTGTTCGACGGTGATGAACTCGTGACGTTGCTGGCGGGCCTCGACAAAGGCCATGTGCAAGCTGACTTCTAATTCCTGGGCAATCATAGATTTTCCTTTCGGCTTGCTTGGGTAACTACTTAACTTGTCTGTTCGACGCTTAAAAGGATATTGGCCGATTTTGCCGTTATTCAATGGGCTCGCTGACACATTGCAGCGGATGACCGTTTTTACGGGCGGCTTCGGTCACCTGGTCCACCTTGGTGGCGGCGACATCCCTGGAGAAAACCCCGCAGATTCCTTTTCCATCGAGATGGATCTTTAGCATGATCTGCGTAGCCGTCTCGCGGTCCTTGTTGAAAAATTCCTGAATGACCACCACCACGAACTCCATGGGCGTGTAGTCGTCGTTCAGCAACACCACCTGGTACATCTGCGGTGGTTTGGTTTTTTGCGGGCGGCGCTCCAGTACCACCGAGTCTCCGCCGTTGACATCGGCAGGCTTGACGACAGCAGGACTTGGCGGCTTGGCCGGCGATTTGGGAGGGGTTGTTGCCATGGAAATCATTCTAGCCATCGGTATCGTTCGTTGCATCAGACAAATCAGTTGGTGTTGTACAGACAAACTTCAAGCCTGCTGCGCCAGGTTCACTTATGCGCGCTTTCCCGGCATGAAAAAACCGCCGCGGGATTACTCCGCGGCGGTCTGCATTGCTGTTTCCCGAAAAATCCGCTCACATGTGGTCGATCATGACCTGGCCAAAGCCCGAACAACTCACTTGGGTGGCGCCATCCATCAGGCGGGCAAAGTCGTAGGTGACCTTCTTGGAGGCGATCGAGTGCTCCATCGAGCTGATGATCAGGTCAGCTGCTTCCATCCAGCCCATGTGGCGCAGCATCATTTCGGCCGACAGGACCAGTGAACCTGGGTTGACGTAATCCTTTCCGGCGTATTTTGGCGCGGTGCCGTGGGTGGCCTCGAACATGGCAATGGTGTCGCTGAGGTTGGCCCCCGGCGCAATACCAATGCCGCCAACCTGAGCCGCCAAGGCGTCGGAAATATAGTCGCCGTTCAGGTTGAGCGTGGCAATCACACTGTACTCGGCCGGGCGCAGCAGGATTTGTTGCAAGAAAGCATCGGCGATCACGTCCTTGATGACGATGTCCCTGCCGGTTTTCGGACTCTTGAACTGGCACCATGGGCCGCCGTCGATCAGTTCAGCGCCGAACTCCTTTTGCGCCAGGGCATACGCCCAGTCGCGAAAGCCGCCTTCGGTGAACTTCATGATGTTGCCTTTGTGCACGATGGTCACGCTCGACTTGTCGTTGTCAATGGCGTACTGGATCGCCTTGCGCATCAGGCGCTCGGTGCCTTCGCTGGACACCGGCTTGATGCCGATGCCCGAGGTTTCAGGAAAGCGGATTTTTTTGACACCCAGTTCGTCCTGGAGAAACTTGATCAGCTTTTTAGCCTTGTCGCTGCCTGATTCAAATTCAATACCGGCATAAATATCTTCGGAATTTTCACGAAAAATCACCATGTTGGTCTTTTGCGGCTCCTTCACCGGCGACGGCACACCGGCAAAGTACTGTATGGGGCGCAGGCAGACATACAGGTCCAATTCCTGGCGCAGCGCCACGTTCAGGCTGCGGATACCGCCGCCCACGGGCGTTGTCAGTGGTCCCTTGATCGACACCACATAGTCCTTCACGGCGTGCAGCGTTTCTTCAGGCAGCCACACGTCGGGTCCGTAGACCTTCGTGGCCTTTTCGCCGGCAAACACTTCCATCCAGTGGATTTTTTTCTTGCCGCCATAGGCCTTGGCAACCGCGGCATCGACTACTTTCAGCATCACCGGAGAAATATCGACACCCGTGCCGTCGCCCTCGATGAACGGAATGATGGGCTCGTCAGGCACATTCAGAGAGTTGTCTGCGTTGACGGTGATTTTCTCGCCCTGGGCGGGCACATTGATGTGCTGGTACATGTACTGAAGTCTCCGGTAAGCCTGGATGGCGCACCTGATTGACGCGCCGCTTCAGGAAATTGAGGTAAGAACCGATTAAATTTTAGTCCCAAAAATCTTTGCAAAGATATTTGCGCAACGCTGTCAACGCATTGAAAACTGTGTCGTTATGGAAAGGACTCCGAAAGGTTCGGGGTGCTTTCAAACGATATCTGACGTTACCAATTCCACAAGGAAATCCAAATGAACAAAATCCTCGCTACTCTGATTGCCGCCCTTTTCGCTGCAGGTGCCTATGCACAGGCGCCTGCCGCCGCACCGGCAAAGCCCGCAATGCCAGCCGTTGCAGCAACACCGGCAGTGACCGCTACTCCGGCTATGCCAACCGCCTCTGCTCCCGTTGCAAAAGCCAAGCCAGCAACAATGACCACGGAAGAAAAAGCCGCTGCCAAGGCTGCTAAAAAGGAAAAAGCCGCTGCTGCCAAGAAGGCAAAGGCAGATGCCGCCATGGCCAAAAAAGAAGCTGCTGCCAAGAAAAGCTGAAAACTGGCAAAACAGTTTCCCTCTTCAGTCAAAATGCCCGCCTAATGCGGGCTTTTTTTATTGCCGTGCTTATGCTGATGAACAAACTTCCGGGGTACGTGCGCATGGAATTCAAGAACTGCTTTTTTAACGGGCGAGCCAAGGTGTACCACCTCATCGGTGCCATGGCATCGACAACAATACTGTTGTTGCCAGTATTGACGGCTGCACAACAAGCGCCACAACTCAACCTCCAGCGGACCAAACTAAGCGCTGGCATGCATGTGATTGATGCACAGTTAGCCCTGACTCCCCAGGAGCGCCAGATTGGCTTGATGCTACGCAAGGACATGCCGCAGCATGAGGGAATGCTTTTTGTTTTCGAACAGGCCGCTGAACAATGCTTCTGGATGAAAAACACGTTGCTGCCCCTGACTGCCGCCTTCGTGGCCGATGACGGCACGATTGTGAACACGACGGACATGAAACCTGAAACCACCGATTCGCACTGTTCAGCCAAACCGGTTCGCTATGTTTTGGAAATGAATAAGGGGTGGTTTTCAAAAAAAGGCATTAAGCCCGGCAGCAAGCTGTCCGGCCCGATGTTTGAGGGACCGCGCTGATCAGCGTTGTAGCAAGCACAGTAAAAAGCCGACGTCGCGTCGGCTTTTTTTGGCTGATCGAGGTCAGTCGTCAAGCATCTGACATCAGGAAAAATTGCTTTCAGCAAATTCCCAGTTCACCAGGCTGGACAGGTAAGTTTCGACAAACTTGGGGCGTTGATTGCGGTAATCAATGTAATAGGCATGTTCCCATACGTCGACCGTCATCAAGGCTTTGTCACCTGTGGTCAATGGGGTGCCGGCGGCGCCAGTGTTGACGATGTCAACGGTACCGTCAGCTTTCTTCACCAACCAGGTCCAGCCCGAGCCGAAATTGCCGACTGCGGACTTGACAAATGCTTCCTTGAACGCAGCGTAGGAGCCAAATTTTGCATTGATGGCTTCGGCCAGCGCACCGACAGGCTCGCCACCACCGGCGGGCTTCATGCAACTCCAAAAGAAGGTGTGGTTCCATATCTGGGCAGCATTGTTGTAGACGCCGCCACTCGATTTTTTGACGATCTCTTCGAGCGTCATCGATTCGAACTCGGTGCCTTTTTGCAGGTTGTTGAGGTTCGTGACGTAGGCGTTATGGTGTTTTCCATAATGGTACTCAAGAGTTTCCTGACTATATTGCGGAGCCAGTGCGTCCATGGCATACGGCAGCGGGGGGAGCGTGTGTTCCATATATTTCCTAGTGGGGTTGATGAGATGTCCATTGACATGCAATGGACATTGTAAAAACTAAATCAATCGGCGTGCAACCACCGTCAAATCGACCTGTCCATCGGCAAGGGTAGCGCGCACCGGCTGGCCGGGATGGGTAGTTTTCACGCTGGTGATGGCATGCCCTTCCAGGTCGGCAAGCCAGGCATAGCCGCGCTGAAGCACCAGATGCGGGTCCAGCATGTCAAGCCGCAGCTGGGCGCGTTCCAGTCGATGACGGCTGTGCATCAAACGGGCGGCCAGCACTTTTGGCAAATCACTGCTCAGCGCTTCCAATCGACGCATTTCTTGACCCAACGCCAGTTGCATGGCATGGCCAAGACTTTGGGCAATAACGCCCAGCCTGCCATGCTGGCGTATGAGCAGATGCGAAGGCTGGCGGGCGCGTGCCGTCGCCCGGTCCAGCCGCTGGCTGGCAGCCTGCATCTGCCGGTCCACCCCGTTTTGCAGACGTGAAAAAGCATGCTCTAGTGCAGCCAGCCACGAGGTTTGCGGTTGCGCACACAACTCCGCTGCCGCCGTAGGTGTTGGCGCGCGTACATCCGCGCAGAAGTCGGCAATGGTGAAATCCGTTTCGTGTCCGACACCGCAAACTACTGGCATTGGCGAGGCAATGATGGTCCGAGCCAGCAACTCATCGTTGAAAGCCCACAGATCCTCCATCGCGCCGCCGCCACGAACCAGCAGCAGAACATCGACCTGATCTGTCGCTTGCCGCTCGGCAGCCTTGAGCAATGCAGCGCGCAGTTCGCCGGCGGCTTGTATGCCCTGCACACTGGCCGGATAGATCACCACGGGAATGTGCGGCGCCCGGCGCTGCAGGGCCGTCACCACGTCATGCAGCGCGGCGGCACCCAGCGAAGTCACTACACCGATGGCACGCGGCATGACAGGAAGCAAGCGCTTTCTGGCACTGGCGAAAAGCCCTTCGGCTTCAAGCCGGGCCTTCAGTTGCAAGAACTGCTCAAACAAGCTGCCCTGGCCGGCCTGCTGCATGGATTCGACAACCAGTTGCAGTTCACCCCGCGGCTCGTACACGCCCAGCCGGCCGCGCAATTCGACCAGTTGGCCATCGCGCGGTGAAAAATCCAGCAGACCCGCCGCTCGACGAAACATGGCGCAGCGGACCTGTCCCTGCTCGTCCTTGAGTGAAAAGTAGCAGTGCCCGCTGGAAGCGCGTGAAAAGCCGGACAGTTCGCCCTGCACCGCAACAGGGTTGAACCGGGATTCCAGACTCTGCGCGATGGCGCGCAGCAATGAGCCGACTGGCCAGATTCGGGAACCACCTTCAGACGAAGGGGCCAGCAGTCTTTCATGCGAAGGGTAAGCATCAACCACAGCAATCTCCAGAATGTTTAAAAAATCATTAGTCCACAGGCCATGAAGCGGGGCACCAGGGCTTGCGGCATCCTTGGGATAGCCCGAAAAATGGCGCAACCCTTTGATTTAAAACGAAAAATGACTGCCTAAATTTTCATCATTCTATCAAAATGACGGACTGGAGCGGCTTTGGGCAAGCTCAGCACAGACTTGCCCACAAAGTTATCCACAGATTTTGTGCATTGCATGATTCGTTTCGCGCATGCGCAACACTCACTTTCAAGCCGCCGCAAAAGGCTTGTCGGCACGAGAGCTGCGCCATAATCCAGTACCCCTATCTGTCTGGAGATGCGCATTGTTTTCGATCATACAAGCAGCTGGCTGGCCCATCTGGCCCCTGCTGGCGTGCTCCATCGTTGCGCTGGCCTTGGTCATTGAACGGTTTTCCAGCCTAAAACCCATGAAGATTGCGCCGCCCAAGCTACTTGGCGAAGCCATGGTCGTTTCTCGAACCACCGTTCCATCGCCGGACGTGGTGCTCAAACTGGAACAGAATTCGCTGCTTGGCGAGGTGCTGGCCAGTGGTTTTCGTGCCCTTGGCGCCAATCCCCGCATCAGTGAAGCCGATCTTCGTTCCACGCTGGAAGGCGCTGGCCGGCAAGCGGCGCACAAACTCGAGCGTTACCTTGCGGCACTGGCGACTATTGCTTCGGCAGCGCCCTTGCTGGGACTGCTGGGCACGGTGATTGGCATGATCGAGATTTTTGGCGCTCAGTCCGTCAACGCCAGCAACGCTGGCGGCGGCAACCCGGCGCAACTCGCGCAAGGGATATCCATTGCCCTGTACAACACCGCCTTTGGCCTGATGGTAGCCATTCCGGCCCTGATCTTTTGGCGTTATTTCCGTGCCCTTGTGGATGGCTATCTGTTGTCGATGGAACTTGCAGCTGAACAGTTCGTGCGCCATCTGAACCGATTGCGCCAATGAACTTTCGACCTCGCGAGCGCCCCGAGCCTGAAATCAACCTGATTCCGTTCATTGATGTGCTGCTGGTGGTACTCATCTTTTTGATGCTTTCCACCAGCTACAGCAAATTTACCGAACTCCAGGTCAAACTGCCCGCCGCCGACGCCGAGCAACTGCGTGACTATCCGAAAGAGGTCATCGTGGCCGTCAGCAGCGACGGCCGCTACATGGTCAATCAAACCCTGGTCGATGGCCGTGGAATCGAGCCGCTGGGCGCTGCCCTCACGCAAGCGGCCAAGGCCGGAAAAGACAGCGTCATCATCATCAGCGCGGATGCCAGTGCCACGCACCAGGCGGTGATCATTGTGATGGAAGCCGCCCGGCGCCACGGGATGACGCAGATCACGTTTGCGACCCAAGGCACCGCTCGCTAAGGCGCCAGGTAAAACTGCGAATATAGACCCTTTGGTAGAACATGTCAGCGGCGTGAAAAATATTCTTTTAGTCGCCTGGCGCACGCGTGGCTGGCTGGCCTGCCTGCTCTGGCCGGTGGCGCAGGTTCACGGCCTGGTGGTCAGAGTGCGCCGGTCCCTGTACCGGCGCGGCATTCTGCGATCCAGACGCTTTGACGTACCGGTCATCGTGGTGGGCAATGTCGTGGTGGGCGGCGCGGGAAAGACACCGCTGGTGGTGGCGCTGGTCAGGCAACTTCAGTCACAGGGTTTGCGCGTGGGCGTGGTGTCTCGAGGCTACGGACGCGCCGGCCGGCACAGCCTGGAAGTCAGGGCAAACACACCGGTTGATGCGTCTGGCGACGAACCCGCGCTTATCCAGCGGGCAACAGACGCTCCTGTCTTTGTAGCTGACCGGCGAACTGACGCATTGCGCGATTTGCTGGCGGCCTACCCTGCAACCGACGTTGTCGTCTGCGACGACGGCCTTCAGCACTATGCCTTGCAGCGCGACATCGAAATTGCCGTGTTCGATGACCAAGGCGCAGGAAACGGCTGGCTGCTGCCCGCCGGCCCGCTGCGCGAACCGTGGCCCGGGCGCTTGGACGAGGGCATTGACCTGGTCCTGCACACCGGGCAGCAGGCTGCGTTTGACGGTTACACCTCACGGCGCCAACTGGCCGACCATGCAGTTGATGCCAACGGCAATCGGCTGGCATTGACGTCCTTGACGCATCAACCCTTGGTGGCGCTTGCGGGCATCGCCAATCCTGAAGCGTTCTTCGGCATGCTCAGGGATCGCGGGCTGACGCTGGACAAAACCCTTGCGCTCCCTGACCACCATGACTTCAAAAAGGAAGACCTCAAGGCCCTGTCGGGCCGGACCGTTCTGTGCACGGAAAAGGATGCGGTCAAGCTGTTCTCCGTGCCAGCCCCGCCGGGGCTGCAACTGTTCGCAGTCCCCCTCGAATTTTCGCCAGAGCCTGCGTTCTTCGCCGCGCTGGATGCGCTGCTGGCGCCTCTGCTTTCTCAATTACCATCAAGCCATGGACACCAAACTCATTGAATTGCTGGTCTGCCCCGTGACCAAGGGTCATCTTGAATATGACCGGCAAAAGTTCGAACTCGTTTCGCGCAGCGCCCGCTTGGCCTATCCGGTTCGAGATGGCGTCCCGGTCATGCTGGAAAGCGAGGCACGGCCGCTGAACGACGAAGAGCTTGGCCTGTAAGCAGGCATGAGCTTTACTGTCCTGATCCCGGCGCGCCTGGCATCCACGCGTCTGCCCAACAAGCCGCTGGCAGACATTAATGGCTTGCCCATGGTGGTCCGCGTGGCTCAGCGCGCCCTGCAAAGCAGTGCGCTGCACACCTTCGTTGCCGCTGACAGTGAAGAAATCATTGCGCAATGCAAAGCTTTCGGCATACCTGCGGTACTCACCCGCATCGATCACCCCAGCGGCAGTGACCGGCTTGCCGAAGCCTGCGATTTGCTGGGACTGGCCGATGACGCTATCGTGGTCAACGTGCAGGGGGACGAGCCGCTGATCGACCCGGCCCTGGTCGATGCGGTGGCCCAGGTGCTGCAAAACCGCCCAGACTGTGCCATGGCAACCGCCGCGCACGCCATTGATGAATTAACTGATTTTCTTAACCCCAACGTTGTCAAAGTGGTGCTGGATGCGCAGCAGACAGCCCTGTATTTCAGCCGTGCGCCGATTCCTTCAGCACGCGACCTGTCTTGCCAGGCATGGTGGCAGCAAGACAGGTTTCCCCGGCCGCTGCGCCATGTTGGGATCTATGCCTACCGGGTCGGTTTTTTGCGCCGGTTTCCGCAGTTGCCACAAGCTCCCATGGAACAGCTTGAGTCGCTCGAACAGTTACGCGCCTTGTGGCACGGCTACCGGATAGCCGTTCACATCACCGAGCAGGCACCGGGCGCCGGGGTGGACACGCCTGAAGATCTGGAGCGTGTCAGGCGCCTGACGGCTGAAAAGCCGAATCTGGCGGCGTCTGTGTAAGCTGCCGTCAGGGATGTGCATGCTATCCTAGACCGGAAAATCCTCCGGCGGCAAAAATCACAAACAACCCGCTGGGACGCAAACCGACAATGGGCCAATTGGCCCGTCAAACCTCCGGTTTGGCATGCAGAATTCACAATAATCCGAGGACATTCATGAGACTTATTTTGTTGGGCGCACCTGGCGCGGGCAAAGGCACACAAGCCACGTTCATTTGCCAAAAATATGGCATTCCGCAAATTTCCACCGGCGACATGCTTCGCGCTGCAGTCAAAGCCGGCACCCCGCTGGGCATTGAGGCCAAGAAAGTCATGGATGCCGGCGGTCTGGTCAGCGATGACTTGATCATCAACCTGGTCAAAGAACGTATTGCCCAGCCAGACTGCGCGCAGGGTTTCCTTTTCGATGGTTTCCCTCGCACCATTCCCCAGGCCGATGCAATGAAGGCCGCCGGTGTAAAAATTGATTACGTGCTGGAAATCGACGTGCCGTTTGAAGCCATCATCGAGCGCATGGGTGGACGCCGTTCGCACAGCGCGTCGGGCCGAACCTACCACGTCAAATTCAACCCGCCCAACATCGAAGGCTGTGACGACGTGACCGGCGAGCCGCTGATCCAGCGCGCAGACGACAAGGAAGAAACCGTCGCCAAGCGGTTACAGGTCTACAGCGCCCAGACACGCCCGCTGGTGGCTTACTACTCCAGCTGGGCAGAAGCCGCACCTGACGAAGCACCAAGATACCGCGCCATCAGCGGCACAGGCAGCGTTGAAGTGATCACCGAAAGAGCCTTCAAGGCGCTGTCGGACTGAACAGGTTCAGACGCCGACTCAAGCCATCCCCAAGGATGGCTTTTTTATGCCTGCCCGACCGCTGAAGACCTCGCGTCTTCAGCCGCCAGATCCAGTATCAGCGCGATCCTGGCCTTGACCGGACTGAGCCCCTGCGAATCTGCAATCGCGCAGCCCGGTAGCGACAAAACCTTGCCATCAACGCAGCGCGTCGAACGCACAATACGCACCCCGGCAGCTTGCGAACTGAGCAAACCGGCTTGCAGGTCCTCATGAATCGTTCCGTTGCCTGTGCCAGCCACCACCAGCCCCCGCACGCCCTGATCGACCAGTGCCCGGACCATGAGCGAGCTCGCGCCTGCGTAATTCATAACAATCTCGACGCGGGGCCAGATTGCTATTTTTTCAATAGCTAAAAGAGCAATATCAGCCTGCGGAACTGGCCAATTCCTTAGCAATCTTAGCTTGCCTTCCTCAACATAGCCGACAGGGCCGGCATCACCGGAACCGAAGGCGTCGAGTTTGTAAGGATGCACTTTTTGCACATCCATTGCGCTGTGTACCGTTCCGGCGCAGACGACCACCACGCCGCAGGCCTCCGGATGGCTGGCGACCACCACGGCATCCATTACATTTTGCGGGCCATCAGGCGCCAGAGCGGTGGCCGGGCGCATGGCGCAGGTGAGCACCACCGGCTTGGCCGGCTGGCATGTCATCTGCAAAAAATAAGCAGTCTCCTCCAGCGTGTCCGTGCCATGCGTGATGACGATGCCCTGGACATCATCATCTGCAAGAAAATGGCGCACGCGATTCGCGAGTTGCGCCCAGACTTCAAAGCTCATGTCCTTGCTGTCGATCTGGCTCACCTGTTCGCTGATGATCGAACCGCTCCCGTGCAGCGCAGGGATGGCAGCGATCAGTTGCTCAATGCCCACCTCTGCAGCGGTGTAACCGATGTTGTCAGAGGCATGGGCAGCCTTCCCGGCAATGGTTCCGCCGGTTCCCAAAATGACCAGTTTGCGATGCTTCATAGGATGTAATTGCTTTTTTATAAAAGCTGTATGAAAATACAGTTGCTGGTTATTCATACAGGTATACTAAATTTAGCCAGAGCATAGATTTCAGGCAAGTCCCGTTTTAACCCAAGGCCCAAAGCTTATGCGCACTTCCAATGATTTTTCAGCTCTGCCTGCTGGCCGACCCAAACTTACTGCAAGACAGGCACAAATCCTGGAATTGATCCAGAAAGCAATCGCCCAGGCAGGCGCGCCTCCGACCAGGGCAGAAATTGCTGCCCAGCTCGGCTTTCGTTCACCCAATGCAGCCGAAGAGCATCTGAAGGCGCTGGCAAAAAAGGGCGTCATCGAACTTGTCAGTGGCACCTCGCGAGGCATTCGACTTCGAACCGAGGCCCTGCAAGCCTTAAACCACTCGCGGATGGAGCCGTTTTTAATGCCTTCTGACCGGATTACCCAGTGGGCCCTGCCCCTCGTGGGTAGGGTGGCTGCGGGCAGCCCGATCCTGGCGCAGGAACATATCGAACAAACGTATTTTTTTGAAAGTTCATTGTTCGATCAGAAGCCTGACTACCTCCTCAAAGTGCGCGGCATGAGCATGCGTGATGTGGGGATCATGGACGGCGACTTGCTGGCCGTGAAGCAGGCCAGGGAAGCCCAAAATGGCCAGATTGTGGTCGCCCGGCTGGGCGACGAAGTCACCGTCAAACGCTTTCACCGCAACGAGCACCTGATCGAACTGCTGTCCGAAAATCCCGACTTCAAGCCCATCGTGGTCCAGCCCGGCGAACCTTTCGAGCTTGAAGGCCTGGCCGTCGGGTTGATCCGCGGCAGACTGTCGATGTAGTTCTTCCAGCCTTTCTTGCGCTACTCGATGGCGTTGCCTTCTCTCGGGGTAGCGGCAGCTAAATCGCCACTGTTTGAAAACGATCCGCCTTTCCTTTTGGCAGACCCTGCCACGCCTGTATCCAAACTTTATCAACCGGAGTTCTTCATGCGAATCATCAGCTTTTCACATGCCCCCATGCAAGCCTTCTGGACGGTCCCGGTTCAGGCGATGGCGCCCTGGATCACCCGGATCAGGCATTCGTTTGGACACGGTGCAGTTCATTCCATTGCACAGCGCTTGGCAGGGACAGCACAATTTTCTTTTCTACCGTGCACCGCAACGGCCAGCAACGACGCCATTTTTGACATTCCTCCTGAAATTGCCCGCCCACCATGCATCCCGATGCCACAGGAACCGACACGCAGCGTGCTGCGGGTCGTACGTGAATCCGACGCGGCCATTCAGCCCGATTGCGCGGGACGCATGGTCATTTCAGGGCGAATGGCCGATGTTTGCGCAGAACTTGACCGCATGACCCTGCTAGCGGAATCCACTATCGCCGGTTGCTGATTTTTCCTGCGTCAGGAAAAAGCGTCTGGCGACCCTACAACGACTCAGAACCTGATTGCCATTCCCCGCAATTCGAACCTTGGTGTGAATCGCAAACCAAGAAATAGCCTATTCAGGTTGTGAACTACTGATCTTCGAAAAACAGGAATCTTGAAGGCACAATATCTGCATGAATATTGTGATTCTTGATGATTACCAGGACGCAGTGCGAAAACTGGCCTGCGCGGCAAAGCTTGAAGCCTACCCTGCCAAGGTCTATACCAACACCGTCAAGGGCGCTGGCCAACTGTCGGTCCGGCTGAGGGACGCTGACGTGATCGTACTGATCCGCGAGCGCACCCACCTGACCCGCCAGGTCATTGAAAAGCTTCCCAAACTCAAGCTGGTCGTCCAGACGGGGCGGATCGGCAGCCATGTGGATGTGGCCGCCTGCACAGAACGCGGCATTGCGGTGGCCGAAGGCTCGGGCTCACCGATTGCGCCAGCGGAACTGACCTGGGCGCTGGTCATGGCGGCCACGCGCCGCATTCCCCAGTATGTGTCGCATCTCAAGCATGGCGCATGGCAGCAATCGGGTCTGAAATCGGCGTCGATGCCGCCTAATTTTGGCCTTGGATGCGTGCTTAGGGGCAAGACGCTGGGGATTTGGAGCTACGGCAAGACAGGCCAGCTGGTGGCCGGCTACGGCCGGGCATTCGGCATGCGGGTAATCATCTGGGGCAGCCCGGCCTCGCGCGAACGCGCCCAGGCCGACGGCTTTGAACTAGCACCCAGCAAGATCGAGCTGTTCAAGCAATGCGACGTTCTCAGCCTTCACCTGCGACTCGGAGAAGAAACGACCGGCATCGTCACACTGGAAGACATGTCGCGCATGAAACCCACCTCGCTGCTGGTCAACACGTCACGCGCCGAACTGATTGAATCCGAAGCGCTGATTGCGGCGCTCAACCGTGGGCGGCCGGGCATGGCAGCGATCGACGTGTTTGAATCGGAACCCATTCTTCAGGGGCATGCCCTTTTGCGGCTGGAGAACTGCATTTGTACGCCGCATATCGGTTACGTCGAGCAGGACAGCTACGAAATGTATTTTGGCGCAGCCTTTGACAATGTCATCAATTTCATCAAGGGTACACCGACGAATATCGTCAACCCAGGCGCGCTGCAAGTCAGGCGCTAGCCCTTGGCAACCCGACCGTCGTTCAATCTTTCTACCTAGCCGGCGAATCAACCATGCAAGCAACTTTTTATCAAACGGTCGGCATCGTCGGCACAGGTGCCATGGGACGGGGCATTGCCCAGATTGCTGCGCAGGCTGGCAGCACGGTCAAACTGATGGATGCACAGGCGGGCGCTGCTGCGAAGGCGCGCGAGGCGCTGTGCAGCCAATGGGACCGGATGCGCGAAAAAGGACGCATCGGCGCCGACATCGCTGATGCCCACAAAGCCAGGGTCCAGGTCGCGGACACCCTTGACGACCTCTCCAGTTGCGACCTGGTGATCGAAGCCATCGTCGAACGGCTGGACGCTAAGAAAGCGCTCTTCGCCCAGTTGGAGGCCATCGTGCCAGAGCGTACTGTGCTGGCAAGCAACACCTCCTCGCTGTCGATCACGGCGATTGCGGCCGGTCTCACGCATCCCAGCCGCTTTGCCGGTTACCATTTTTTCAATCCAGTGCCGTTGATGAAGGTCGTGGAAGTCATTGCCGGCCTGAAGACCAGCACCGACACCTGCCAGGGTCTCAGCGAATATGCCCGCCAGACGGGCCATACGCCGGTGCAGGCGCAGGACACGCCGGGCTTCATCGTCAACCATGCCGGTCGCGGTTACGGTACCGAGGCGCTGCGCATCGTCAGCGAAGGCATTGCCGATTTCGCCACCATCGACCGCATCCTGCGCGACCAGGCGGGCTTCAAGCTCGGCCCGTTCGAGTTGATGGACCTGACCGCACTCGACGTGTCGCATCCCGTGATGGAATCCATTTATCACCAGTATTACGAGGAAGACCGTTACCGCCCCAGCGTCATTACCGCGCAGCGCCTGGCGGGCGGGCTGTTGGGACGCAAGACCGGAGAGGGTTTTTACCGCTACGACGGCGGCATGGCCCAAATACCAGCCGAAGCCCCCGTGCCCGACGTGGCTGAAATGCCGCCGGTCTGGGTGTCACCCCGGGCAGCGCGGCGCTCGGAGCTGTTGCAATTGCTGAAAAACCTCGGAGCCCACATCGAGACCGGCCCCTCGCCTTCCCCGCAGGCGCTGACGCTGGTGGCACCGCTCGGTTTCGACATCACCACGGTCGCCGTGGTCGAGCGCCTGGATCCGGCGCGCACCGTCGGCATCGACATGCTGATCGATGACGCCGCCATCAAGCGCCGCGTACTGGCCACCAACCCGGCCACGCGCAGCGACATGCGGGATGCGGCCCATGCGCTGTTCGCGCGCGACGGCAAGGCGGTCAGCGTGATCCGCGACAGCGGCGGCTTTGTGACGCAGCGCGTGGTGGCCACCATTGTCAACATTGCCAGCGACATCTGCCAGCAAGGCATCTGCAGCCCGAAAGACCTGGAGACCGCCGTCACGCTCGGGCTGGGCTACCCCATGGGGCCGCTGGCCATGGGCGACCGCTACGGACCGACGAATGTGCTGGAAGTGCTGTTCAACCTGCAGACTGTCTATGGCGACCAGCGCTACCGGCCCTCGCCATGGCTGCGTCGCCGGGGCGCCATCGGCCTGAGCCTGATGCACGAGGAACACTGACATGTCCGGCGCATTGAAAAGCACCAGCGAAAGCGGCACGCTCATCCTGACGCTGAGCAACCCGGAACACAGGAATGCGCTTAGCCCCGACATGTATGCCGCAGGCATTGAGGCGCTGAACGCCGCCGAGAACAACCCGGAAATCCGCAGCGTGGTGATCACCGGCGAAGGCGACGTGTTTTGTGCCGGCGGCAACCTGCAACGGCTGCAGGCCAACCGGCGCCTGTCACCCGAAGTGCAGGCGCAGAGCATTGAGGCGCTGCACAACTGGATCGAGGCCATTCGCACCTATCCCAAGCCGGTGATTGCGGCTGTCGAAGGGGCGGCCGCCGGTGCGGGCTTCTCGCTGGCGCTGGCCTGCGACTTCATCGTCGCCGCTGACAACGCGGTGTTTGTAATGTCCTATAGCACCGTGGCACTGTCGCCCGATGGCGGCGGCAGCTGGAGCCTGGCGCGCGCGCTGCCTCGCGCTCTTGCCAGCGAACTGCTCATGGGGGCTGAGCGCATCAGCGCCGAGCGACTGCACGAGTTGGGACTGGTCAACTGCGTCACCGCTGCCGGCGGCGCGATCGGTGAAGCGCTGGCATTGGGCGCGCGGCTCAATGCGCGCGCGCCCAACGTGCTGGCCAGCATCAAGGACCTGATCAACGACGCGCCGGTCAACACCCTGAGCCAGCAACTGGACAGCGAACGCAACCACTTCGTTCGCAACCTGCACCATGCCAATGGTGGCGAAGGCATCGAGTCGTTCTTGCAAAAACGCTTGCCACATTACCGCTAGCATTACTCCTGATTTGATAGCTGTTCACGCATGAGCAGTATGCGCAAACGGCTTATTTTATTAAAAAATATTTTTTGTCCGCCATTTTGGCTGCGCGCCAACGGCGTGACCAGCAGCCATCTGTCCATGCAGGTTTGCACGGTTGACAGGCGATTGTCATCGGCAAAAAATCTTCCGACGCTCGCCTGCAGGATTCCGACTTGAAACGGGCCATCGCCTTCTGGCAATGCGACACCCATGCGACAGCATGCAGCTTCGCCACAGGTCGCTAAAGCGACAATGCAAAACTTGTTTAGTCACCCAAAAGACAGACCATGGACGATCCTATTCTTACGATAGATGAAAGAGCGGCCATCAACAGCGGCCGCTGGTTCTCATCCCTCTCACCTTCCCTGAGGCACGACATTCTCCGATGTGCTTACGTCAAACGCTTCAAAGACGGCGACCTCATTGCGGCGCGCGGCGACCCGCCCGAGGAATGGATCGCCTGTGCCTTGGGCGCGGTACGTGTCAGTTCGACCTCGATTTCCGGCAAGCAGGTGACCCTGACGTATGTCGAGCCGGGCATCTGGTTTGGCGATGTGGCGATCTTCGACGGCGAACGCCGCACCCACGATGCCTATGCGCATGGCAGCACCACCATCCTGTGCGTGGCGCGGGCCGACCTGCGCAAAATCCTGACGCAGCACGTCGAACTTTACGAAGCGTTGCTGCGCTTGCATGCGCGGCGCATCCGCCAACTTTTTGGCCTGGTCGAGGACCTGAACACCCTGCCCTTGCGGGCGCGGCTGGCCAAGCAGTTGCTGCACCTGGTGCGCAGCTACGGCGTTCCCAGCCTGGCCAACGGAAGCGATACCCGCATCAGTCTGCAACTGGCGCAGGAAGAACTCGCGCAACTGCTGGGCGCCTCACGCCAGCGAGTCAACCAGGAACTCAAGGCCATGGAGCGCGAGGAAGCCATCCGCATCGAGCCGGGCGGCTTGGTGGTGCGCAACCGCCAGACCCTGTTGCGCATTTCAGAAGCGGATGCCGACAAATAACAAGACCTGTCCCAAGGAACCCAGCCCCATGAGCAATTTCGACCATTTTGTCGGCACCCGGGCCGTCACCGCCGGCCAGGCCTTTGACACCGAAGCGCTCGGTGCTTACCTGAGTACGCATCTGGACGGCTTCAGTGGCCCGCTGAACGTCGAAATATTCAAGGGTGGCCAGTCCAATCCAACCTACAAGCTGATCACGCCCCATGCCAGTTACGTGATGCGCGCCAAACCCGGTCCGGTCGCCAAACTGCTGCCATCGGCGCACGCGGTCGAGCGCGAATTCAGGGTGATGCAGGGCTTGCAGGGCACGGCCGTTCCCGTGCCAAGGATGTTCTGCCTGTGCGAGGACGAATCCGTCATTGGCCGTGCTTTCTACGTCATGCAGTTTGTCGAAGGGCGCGTACTGTGGGACCAGTCCCTTCCCGGCATGACGCCCCTGCAGCGCGGCGAAATCTACGACGAGATGAACCGCGTCATGGCGGCCCTGCACAAGGTCGATTTTGCCGAACGCGGCCTGGCCGGCTACGGCAAGCCCGGCAACTACTTCGAGCGCCAGATCGGCCGCTGGAGCAAGCAATACCAGGCGTCCGTTACCCAGCCTATTGCCGAGATGGACAGCCTGATGCAATGGCTGCCGGCAAACATTCCCGCCAGCGCCCGCGACGAAGGCATGGTGTCCATCGTGCATGGCGACTTCCGGCTCGACAACTTGCTGTTTCACCCTACCCAGCCCCGGGTGCTGGCGGTGCTGGACTGGGAACTGTCCACCCTCGGTCATCCGCTGGCCGACTTCAGCTACCACTGCATGGCCTGGCACATTCCGCCCGGCACTTTTCGCGGCATTGGGGGCGTGGATGTTGCCAGCCTGGGCATCCCGACCGAGGCCCAGTACATCGCCCGGTATTGCGAGCGCACCGGCCTGACGACGCCCGAGGCGCTCAAGGCCGACTGGAACTTTTACCTGGCCTACAACCTGTTTCGTCTCGCCGCCATCCTGCAGGGCATCGCCAAGCGCGTTGAAGCCGGTACCGCGTCCAGTGCGCAGGCGGTCAGTTCTGCCGCCGGCGCACCAGTGCTGGCCAGGATGGCCTGGGATTTTGCGTTGAAGGCACAAGCCTGAGTACCTATGGTCCAACACTTTCACCGAACGACCGACCACCCACCGATTTTTCCGGCATGCCTTTCCCTATAACAACCCGCCCTTTCAGGAGATATTCATGGACTTCGACTACACCCCAAAAGTAAAAGAGCTTCAGGCGCGCCTGTTGAAGTTCATGGATGCGCATATTTATCCCAACGAAGCACGGTTTTTCCGCGAGATCGCTGAAAACCGGGCCAAGGGCAATGCCTGGATTCCCACCACGCTGATTGAGGAACTCAAGCCCAAGGCACGCGCTGCCGGATTGTGGAACCTGTTCCTGCCGCATTCGCCGCGCGCGCCCGAAGGCCTGTCCAACCTTGAATACGCGCCGCTGTGCGAAATCATGGGCCGGGTGCCATTTGCCGCTGAAGTCTTCAACTGCTCGGCGCCCGACACCGGCAACATGGAAACCATCGCCCGTTACGGCTCGGAAGCCAACAAGGACGAATGGCTTGACCCGCTGCTCAAGGGCGAGATCCGCTCAGCCTTCCTGATGACTGAGCCTGAAGTCGCCTCCTCCGATGCCACCAACGTGCAGTGCAGCATCGAGCGCGACGGCGACGACTATGTGATCAACGGCCTGAAATGGTGGTCGTCTGGCGCCGGTGACCCACGCTGCTCCGTGTACATCGTGATGGGCAAGACCAATCCCGAGGCTGGCCGCCACGAGCAGCAATCGATGATCCTGGTGCCCGCCAATTCACCCGGCGTCACCGTGATCCGGCCCTTGAGTGTTTTCGGCTACGACGACGCGCCACACGGCCACATGGAAGTGCGCCTGAGCAATGTCCGCGTGCCTGCGGACAACCTGCTTCTCGGGGAAGGGCGCGGCTTTGAGATTGCCCAGGGCCGCCTGGGCCCTGGACGCATCCACCACTGCATGCGCAGCATCGGCATTGCCGAGCGTGCACTGGAACTGATGTGCAAGCGGCTCAACAGCCGCGTGGCGTTCGGCAAGCCGATTGCCCGCCAGTCGGTCTGGAGCGAACGCATTGCCGAGGCGCGCTGCATGATTGAGCAGGCCCGGCTGCTGACCCTGAATGCGGCCTACATGATGGACACTGTCGGCAACAAGGTGGCCAAGGCACAGATCGCCATGATCAAGGTGGTTGCGCCCAACATGGCCTGCCAGATCATCGACTGGGCCATCCAGGCCCACGGCGGTGGCGGCGTGTCGGATGATTTCCCGCTGGCCTATGCTTACGCCCACCAGCGCACCTTGCGCCTGGCAGATGGACCGGATGAAGTGCACCGTGCGTCGCTGGCCAAGCTGGAACTGGCCAAGCACCTGCCCATTCCAGGCGAGGTCGAGATGCCGGTAACGCGCGGTTGCTGATTGTCCCGGACGATTTGACGGGTATATGGCGCTATCTAATAAGTAGCAAAATATGCCCGTCATACATCCGCATAAGGCCTAAATAACACGATTTTTTTATTTTCGGCAGCCAGGCGGCCCGACCGGCCGTCGCCACCCGGCTTTTTTCATTCGACGTAAAGTGGTGTGGCATCAACACAAGGAAGCCGCTGTGATCAATGTCTATTCCTGGCCGACGCCCAATGGACACAAGTTTCACATCCTCCTGGAGGAATGCGGCTTTGGCCTGGTGGGCGACTGGCAGGTTTTTCCGGTCAACATCGGGGCCGGCGACCAGTTCAAGCCCGAGCTCCTCGCCATCAGCCCGAGCAACAAAATACCGGCGCTGGTCGATCTGGACGGCCCCAACGGCAAGCCGATGGCTGTGTTCGAATCTGAAGCCATCCTGCTCTACCTGGCGTCGAAAACCGGCAAGCTCCTGACCAAAAGCGACCGGATCAATTTTCTGGTGCTGCAATGCTTGCCCTTACAGATGGGGAAGGTCGGCCCATGCCCGGTCAAACCCATCATTTTCGCGAATAGCCGCCTGAAAATATCGATTACGCCGTCAATTGCTACCCCAGCGAAACCAGGCGCCTGTACGGCGTCGTGGACAAGCCACTGGCCAAAAACAGCTTCGTGGCCTGCAACCAGTACACGGTCGCCGACATGGCCATCTTTGCGAGGCTGCGCGGCTGGCAAGACCAGGGAATCGACTGGAACGATTATCCGCACCATGAAACCCTGGTGCGACTTGGTTGGCGCCAGCCCGGCCGACACGCGCGGCATCGAGGTGCATGCAAAATTGCGCAAGCCGCTCCGTGATCACTAACACCGCGAAATCCTCTTTGGCAGCACGCAATACCAAAGGCGCCGAGGTTCAACATCTGCATTTCCTCCTGCATTGCCAGCGTTCAACACGAGACCCAGTCAATACTGTCACCAGGACGTTTGATGGGAAAGGCAATAGTTAGCGCGTTGCCTGCATGGCGCCACCAACCAAATCGATTGGAAAATTTCGTCCCATGACAGCGTATAAATTTTTTGTCTACCTTCTGGCTGGCTGGTCAGGATTTTTCGTCATGGCGCTCGAACTGCTCGGGGGCCGGGCGCTGGGGCCGTTCTTCGGGACGGGCATCTATGTATGGGGCGCCATCATCACGCTGTTCATGCTGTCGCTGTCGGTCGGCTACCTGATCGGCGGATCGATGTCAGCCCGCCGGCCGAGCCTGGAAAAGTTGAGCGTCATCTTGCTGCTGGCTGTCTTGGCGGCCCTTCCCTGCGTGCTGGCATCCAATCCCATTCTGGAGTTCATTTTTGACCGGGTGCCCGACCCACGGTATGGCGCGCTGTGCGCCTCCGTTGCGCTGTTCTTTCTGCCGATCACGGTGTCAGGGGCGGTGTCACCTTACGCCGTCCGGCTGCTCGTGGACGGCCTGGGAACCAGCGGACAGGTAGCGGGCAAAGTCTTTTTTGTTTCGACCTTCGGCAGCATGCTTGGCACACTGCTGACGTCGTTCTATCTGGTGCTGCTTTTCGAACTGGACCAGATTTTGTGGGGAATGATGGCCATCTCTTTTTTGATCGGGATGGCAGGGCTTGTGTTTCACCGGGAAAGGATCAAGCATGCGGCGACCGCCTGAATGGCTGATGATGTGCTTGGCCCTTGCACTGACGGCCGGTGTGGCGGGGGCGCAGGAAATCTATCATGAGAAATCGCTGTACCGGAACATTGTGGTGTACGAGGAGCAAGGACTTCGCTGCATGAAATTCGGTCGCCAGGGCACGGGGCGGCAATCCTGCATTTCCCTTCAGCACCCTGACGCGCTGGTACTGAGCTACACCAGGATGCTGCTGGGCGCGCTTTACCTGAAGCCCAAACCGCAGAACATCCTGATCATCGGCTTGGGCGGGGGCAGCCTGCCCTCCGCACTGAAAAAAATCGTTCCTCAAGCACGTATCGAAACGGTCGAGCTTGACGCGTCCGTGGCGAAGGTTGCAGAACGTTTTTTTGGCTTCACGCCGGCCTATGACAACACCGTCGCCATTGAGGACGGACGGGTCTTTGTCAAGCGTGCGCAAAAGCAGGGGAAAAAGTACGACCTTGTCGTTCTTGATGCGTTTGACCATGTCTACGTACCCGAACACATGCTGACCCGGGAGTACCTGCTGGAGGTCAGGTCATTGCTGGAAAAGGATGGCGTGCTGGCAGCCAACACCTTTTCATCCTCCAGGCTTTACGATGCCGAGTCCGCCACCTATGCAGGGGTGTTTGGCCGGTTCTACAACCTGAAGACAGAAAATCGTGTGATCCTGGCCCAAAACAGCGAATTGCCGCCCATGGAGAAAATCCAGTCCAACGCTGGCCAGCTGGAGCAAAAGCTCAATCATTTTGGAACTGGCAAGAACTGGCTCTTGCCGCTTTTTTCAACAAAAGTAGACTGGCCCGAGGGCACCAGAATCCTGACCGACCAATATTCACCGGGCAACTTGCTGAACGGAAGTGAAAATCAAAAGCCGTGGTGGCAATTCTGGTAAACAGGTCCTACGCTTCAACACAGCTTAAGGAGTTTTCCAGTGGCCTGGGAAATGCATACATGCTGATTTGGTCTGTCCGGAGGGGATCGAACCCCCGACCCTCAGCTTAGAAGGCTGATGCTCTATCCAACTGAGCTACGGACAGTCTCTTGAATACTGGCTTTTTTGCTATCTTTTTTGATAGCAATTGCGGAGCGCTCCGCATTTTTCATTTTAACGACTCTTATTATCGCAGGTTGTAAGACCGCTTTTCTAGCCGGTCAACATACATGGGCAGCGTACCGCTGGGGCATATCCGCTTTGAGATGCCGGCCGGTTGCGGGCGCAAGGCCCGCGCGGTCGAGCAAGAGGTGCGCGCCCAGCGCGTGATGTTGCCTGACCGCCAAGGCGGCGAGCTTGAAGTGCCCTGCCTCATTGCGTCGGAGGTCAATGCCCCGGCAGGCCGGTGGTCTGGCGCCTGCTGGCCAACCGGGTGGCATCCACGCTGCAGGACGCAGTGAAGCTCGTCAATTGGTACCGCGCTCGGTGGGAAATTGAGCTTTTTTCTTGGTGCTTAAGGAGGGCTGCCGGGTCGAGGGCTTGCAGCTGGCCGACACCGAGCGGCTGCAAACCGCGCTGGCGCTGTATATGGTCATTGCCTGGCGCATCAACCACCTGATGCGGCTGGGACGCACGTTGCCCGACTTACCGGCAGACCTATTGTTCGAGCCTGATGAGTGGCGAGCGGCGTTCATCCTGAACAAAAAGCCCGTGCCCAAACAGACGCCCACGCTCAACACCGTGGTGCGTCTGATTGCTCAGCGCGGCGGCTTTCTGGGGAGAAAGCACGATGGCGAACCGGGCGCCACGACGATTTTGCTAGGCATGCAGGAGATTGCCGTCTTCGTCAAGGAGGCCCTTTATGCCCGGCAGTTTAAGGATGGGTGACTTATGTGTAATGGGATGAACTATAAAGGAGTAACGTAGAAAGCTGGATTTATACCCTCACCAATCAAATAATACGATGATCTTTCTCCAGATACCGGATCAGGCGTGTTTGAATTTGAGGAATAAATAATTACATTGCTTTTATTTTTTCCCGTCGTATAACCGCTATTTGATGTTCCCACTATTTTCCAAAATGTGCCGTTTGACAGTGCGAATACATCGCCCGTAGTCTGAGACCTAAAATCTACAGTTCCGCGCGAGAACGGCGTCATCAGTAGTTTTTTTATGAAGAAAGCTGGATTTATACCCCAGCCAATTAAATAATATTCCGCCCTATTTCCATACACTGGGTTTGGTGTGTTGGTATTGGCAGAATAAATTGTGACATCACTGACTGTCATACCAGTGTTGTATCCACTATTTGATGTTCCAGTTATCTGCCAGGTCGATTCGTCAGGAAGCATAAATACATCACCAGTCGAATGAGTTCTAAATGCAGTCGCCGCTGAAAACAAGGGCGCCATGACAATTGGTTCTACATAGAATGCTGGGGTAATTCCACTTCCAACTAAAAAATATGGTGATTTACTACCATCGACTGGATTCGGCGTGCTAGTGGTCGACAAGGAAATCGTTACGTTACTTGTAACAATACCAGTATTGTACCCACTGTTCGTAGTTCCGGTTATTCTCCATGCAGACCCATCTGACAATTTAAAAACGTCGCCTGTAGAGTGACTCCGAAATTTTACCGTGTTCGATACAGGGTACGCCGTGGGGGAGCTGTAATTTATCGCAATTACATCCAGATTAATGTTCCTATTTTCACTAGCACTACTACTACTATCACCACCGCCACATCCCACAAGAGCCAACGCAGTTAATGCTGCGACGAACAATTTAAAATTTTTCATTCACTACCTTTATCAGTTATTTTTACCGTCGTGCAATTTTTGTCAACGAGGCATTCCTTTAGGCGTTTCAATACCATCTCTTCGATCGCTTGATAACTTGGAGTATTTTCATCACTAGCGGCTAAATCTGGACTATCAATATCCCCCCAAGTTATGAGTCTTTCTTTGTAAATCCGACTCAGTTCAGCTGCAGTTATTGATGGATTTCTGGTAACACTCTCAGCATCAGCAATAAGATGATTTCTGCTATTAATTTGCATGTTATCCCAATCAATCACTAGCGCGTTGTGAGTTAATAGGCGCGCGCAATTCCTAACTTTATGAGCTTCTTTAGCGGCATCCTCATGGCGTTGACGGTCTGCTCTCTTTCGCTTCCACTCATTCGCCTCACGAACATCTTCTCGGGCATTATTAGCATCTAAATAATCCTTATCCAAATCCATTATGAATTCCTACAAAAAATTTTGTACGACATTATTTTAAGCATGCACTGGATCCTGAATCACCCGCAAACACATTTGCGATGCTATCTATGGCTACACCATGGGGAGAAAGAACCAGCGGATGCATTACATACTGCACGTTCCCGGTTTTGCAAGATCTAGCTTTGCGACTGCGGCTTTGCCCAGCTCTTCGGGAATCAATTCAAGTCCGGCTCCGCCGACGAACGCTCCCATCTTGATGTATTGTCGAATAAAATAGTTCTTACCAGCCTCAATGAATAGCGTCATAGTATTTGGGGAAAATTCAGATTCTGTTGAGATCGAGTACTCTTTGCCACCGGCAACTTCGGTGTAGAAAAAAACGTCAGGTGCAGACTCCCCAATACATTTTCCATCCACCCAAATATCTTTTTTGAGTGCCTTGCCGACAAAGCTGTCGCGATAGGTGTAAAGGCCAGAATTACCAGCTTGCGGCTGAGCAAACTGCTTAGCCTTGGCTGAGTCCTCTTTGCTTTCCATTTTCACGGATGCACACCCTGTAAATAAAGCTGACAACAAAATAACAAATGCAATTTTTCTCATCATCCACCCTTAAAAAATTAATAAATACAAATAAAAAATTTTTTGCAGCAAAAACGGCACGTGAAAGTGCACGTATAAAATATGAAAAATAAATAGACATCTTGAAACAATTGTAAAGGAGTTGGCAAGGGCCGTACGCACAAAATTCGACCATCAACGTAACCCCTTCTCAGATTAGTCACTGAATTCCATAACAAACATCTATTTCTTGTTTGAAAACAATAGGTTAACTGGAAGCCGACTTTCAAATTTCCAAACTTCAGATGTTCAAAATTTGAACCAAACAGCACGCACGTTCAAAGGGGTGACCAACAACTCTCGACCCAGCAGAGCCGTTATCATTCTTAACCTACCAACCGCGCCGTCTCCGGGTCATAAACCATATCGGTAATCGACCCATCCCGAATACGCTCAACCGCTTCGTTAATCACCTGCAGCGGCACCAGAAACCATTCCCTGGGCTTGACCGGTTGTCCGAATCGGTCTGCGATGGTCAAATCGATCTGTGCTGCACCGAACAAGCGGTGGAAGATGTTTTCCAGCCGGGTGCGGTTCAGGTTGTGAAGCTTGTAGGTGGCAACGATCTCCACACCGGCCAACAAATAGGTGGCGTCCTTGTCCGCGCCTGCGATGCGGGTCTCCACCTTGCCACCGGTCACACCGATTTTGTGGATCAGTTCGCGGTGCTCGGCCACGAACGGGTGGGTGGACAGGCTGCGAAGCACATAGATGGTTCCCGTTTCAATGTCCTCAAGCTCTGACTCACCGCCAAAAAGTGGCCCCATGTCCGGGTCGGTCAGGCGACGGCCCGTGTCGTCCTTGTACAGCGCCCGCTGCAGCGAGCGGCGCAGCAGATTGCTTTCCGTACCGTTGGCGTAAATGACCCGCAGACGTGCATCGCTTTCGCCATTCGGGGCCTTGATGGTTTCGCCCACTTCGGCCACATAGGCAAGCTGTCCGCCCACAATGAAATAATTGCATTCAGCAATGCTGGTGTCGCGCCCAAAACGCAGCGTTTTTCGCACGCTTGACTTCAATTCCCGCTCCACCTGCTCGAACAGCGGCCGGAACGCCTCAAAGTCCGCGCATGGCGTGCGATCGGCAATTTCCTCCGCTGCGCGCTTTTCAGTACTGGAACGCACATGCCGCAGCACTGTGATGTCGCTGGCGTCGGTGGCTTCGTCGCCAACCTCTCCGCCCATCCCCAGTTCGGCCAGTAAAGCGTCTTCGTCCATGTCCTCGACCTCTGCCTGGGTTGCTGCCGCACCCAACAAGAGGCCAGGGCTGTCCAGTCCAGCCAGCAGGGTTTGCGCTTCTGGCAACTTGCGAAGCTGATCCAGGCGCACGGCATACAGACGCTCGAAAATGTCCCGCCCCTCACCATGCAGTGGTGTCCGGCCATGGGTCTGGTGAAAACGCACAATGTCTTCAAATCCGGCGATGATGCGTTCCTCGCGCGGGGTTCGACTGGAAGTCTTGAGCGGGGCGATTTCTACACCCAGCGCATCGAGCAGTTCGTCATCATCCATCTCAGCCATGGCTGGTTTCTCCTTGCGCCTGCGCTGCCTTGGCTTTCGCGCGGTAGCGTCCAAATGCCGCCACGCCCTCAGCCATGCGTTTTTCCCACGCATCGGCGGAGTTGATGTCCGGCAGGCGGCCACGCTCGTTCTTGAACTGCAAGGCACGCTTTGCCAGGTCACGGGCATCGTCTTCGGAGATGCTGAGCTTCTTGGCTGCAATGCTGGCCTGCACCTGGCGTAGCGACTTCTCATCCATCGCTTTGGCCAGCACGGCATAGGCGGCGTCAAAAGGGTTGATGCTGTCAATGAGGTCAATGTCCAGGTCGCGCACGTTCACGAACTTGCGCACCCCGTCCAGCAAGGCGGTGCTGCCTTGCACGGTGCCGCCTCCATTCGCATCGGCCTGGGCCAGCGCCAGCTTGGCCTGCTGCGTGATGTTCATGGCCACCACGGCGTGCTGCCGAATGGCTTCCTGATCGGCATCGCTCAATTCCGGGTAGCGTTCACGCACGATCTTTCCCATGCGCAGCTGGGTCAGCTCTTCAGGCAGGGTATTTTCCTTGTCGAACAGGCCGCGCTCCAACACGGTTTTGTCCTGCAAGAAGCTGGTGACGACTTCGTTCAAGTCCTCCTTGCAGATGCGCGTAGCCTCCGGGCTTTTCGGTGTTGCCAGCCCGTTGATTTCTACATGGATTTGCCCGGTGTCCTTGTTCACCCCGAGGTTGTGGCCGCCGTCCTTGTAGCCTTCCTCGCCGTAATCAAAGCCTGGCTGGGGTCCGGTGTTTTTGGGCGTGAACTCATAACGCGGGGCCAGCACCTGCTCCATCAGCAAGCTGGCAGAAATTGCCTTGAGCATGTCGTTCACCGCTTCGGCCACAGCCGACTGTTCCGCCGTGGGCTCGGCAATCAGATTGGTGAAACGCGCGCGCTCCTTGTTCGGGGCATCGCGGGTGGCACGCCCAATGATCTGCACAATCTCGGTCAGGCTGCTGCGGTAGCCAATGGTCAGCGCGTGCTCGCACCAGATCCAGTCAAAGCCTTCTTTTGCCATGCCCAGCGCAATGATGACGTCCACATGGTCGCGGTTGTTCTTCTGCTTTGGGTCTTTCAGCGCCGTCAGCACACGTGAACGCTTCACCGGGTCGCTGTCATCCACCAGGTCCGCTACTCTTAAGGTACGGCCATCTTTGGCCGCAATCAGATGAAAGCCGGTGGCCGGGTCAATGCCTTTCCATTCGCCCAGGCCATGCATGATTTCATCCACCTCGCGCTGCTTGTCCTTCAGGCTTTCCCTGGCGTTCACATTGGGAATGTGAACGATGGTTTTCAGCGCCGGGTCCAGCACCTTGGCGATGGCGTCCACATAAGGACCAGTGTAGAAAAAGTAGCCGATGTCCAGCGACTTGAGCCATTGGTAGCCGTTGAGCTGCTCGTAGTAGGTGTAGGTGATCGTCTCGAACCGGGCTTCATCCGCCGGGGCCAGCACCGCCTCGCTGTCGCCACGAAAGTAAGAGCCGGTCATGGCCACCAGATGCACCTTGTCGCGTCCAATGAAGTCGCCCAGATGGCTGCCCAGCTTGTTGTCCGGGTTGCTGGAGACGTGGTGGAACTCGTCAATGGCGATCAAGCGGTTGTCGAAGGCTTCCAGCCCCAGCTCATTCACTGCAAAGCGGAAGGTGGCATGCGTGCAGACCAGCACCTTATCGGCGCTGGCGAGGAACTCGCCCACTGCCTTGACCTTGGACTTGGCGACTCTCACATCGTCCACACCAGGCGCATTGCACAGGTTCCACTGCGGAGCCACCTTCCAGTCCCATTCAAAGCCGTGCTGGCTCAGCGGTTCATCGGCAAAGCTCGAACCAATGGAGCGCTCTGGCACCACAATGATGGCTTGGCGCAAGCCCTGGTTGTGCAGCTTGTCCAGCGCAATGAACATCAGCGCGCGGGATTTCCCCGAGGCCGGTGGCGACTTGATCAGCAGGTATTGCTCGCCGCGCTTGGCATAGGCGCGCTCCTGCATGGCGCGCATACCCAGCGCGTTGGCCTTGCTCGATACGCCCGTGCATGCCGTGGCGATGGACACCGACGGCACGGTGTAGGCATTGGTGGGGTTGCTTGGGTGGGTCATTGGGAATCGTTTTCTTCTTTAAATGCACCGTCGTTCGCCAGTTCGAGTTCGATCTGCTCAATGCTGGGCAGGCTGGTTTGCAGTTCGGCGGGCAGGGATTCGAGCAGCTTGTATTCGGCGATGCCCATGGGCTGGGTTTTATCGCCCAGGGCATATTCGGCCACGACTTTGTTTTTGCTCTTGCAGAGCAAGAGGCCAATGGTTGGATTGTCGTGTTCGCTTTTAACCTGGCGATCCACTGCGGTCAGATAAAACCCAAGCTGGCCCAGGTGTTCTGGCTTAAATTTTCCGGCCTTGAGTTCGATCACTACATAGCATCGCAGTTTGAGGTGATAGAACAGCAAATCGATGAAAAACTCGTCGCCACCCACATCCAGCAGCACCTGCCGCCCGACGAAGGCAAAGCCCGCGCCCAGTTCCAGCAGGAATTCGGTGACGTGTTTAACCAGGGCGTTTTCGACCTCTCGCTCCTGCGCCTTGTCGGTCAGGCCCAGAAAGTCGAAACGGTAGGGATCTTTCAGCGACTCTCTAGCCAGGTCGGACTGCGGCCTGGGCAGGCTGGCCACGAAGTTGGTAACCGCCTTGCCGCTGCGCTCCAGCAGGCGGGTTTCAATCTGCATCACCAAGATGTTGCGTGACCAGTTGTGCTCGATGGCTTTGGCAGCATACCAACGGCGGGGCTCAGGGCCAGGCAGCTTGTCCAGCAGCGCCAGCTGGTGATACCAGGGCAATTGTGCAAGCACCGCTTGCACAAATTGTTCGTCCGGCCACGCCTGGGCAAAGGCGCGCATGTACTTGAGATTCCGGGGCGAAAACCCCTTCATCTCGGGAAAGGCGGCGCGCAAGTCATGCGCCAGCCGCTCGATGACCTTGGCGCCCCAGCCTTGCTCATTCTGGCGCGCCAGAATGTCCTGCCCAATCTGCCAGTACAGCAGCACCAGTTCGCGGTTGACCGCCAGCGTGGCGCGTTGCTGGGCGCTGTGGATGCGGCTTTTGAGTTCGGCCAGCCAGTCGGCATAACCTTCTGGCGGCGGCGTCAAACGGACGAGTTGCTCGTCGCTCATGGTGTTTTTACCCTGCCTGCTTTTTTGGCGGGCGCGGCTTGGGTCGTGGTTTTTGTCGTGGTTTTTGTCGTGGTTTTTGTCGTGGTTTTGGCGGGGCTGGCGGTCATCTTCGTGTACAGCTCGAACAGCTTTTCCAACCGCTCGGTGTCGTTCCTGAAGCGGCGGCCAATGTAGATGCGCTCCAGCACTTCGTCGTTGCGCTCGTGGGCGTGGCGCAGGTTCTCGGGCATGGCGGCCGGATCGTACAGGTCGGCGATGGTGGCGGGGAAATGCGCTTCCCGGGCCAGCAGGATGTTCTCGGCGCAGGCGGTCAAGTCGGTCTTGTTTTGCTCGGTGAGCAGGGGGACGGGGAAGGTGTTCCAGCCGAGGGTGTTGGAGTAGCGATAGTCTGTTTTTATTTTTCCACAGACCGTAGCAATCCAAGAAAGGTGCAACCGCGAGCAGAAAATGGCTACGTTCCAAAGCGGCGCGTCGTACAGGGCTGATGCGCTATCGGCCACGATGTCACCACGATTGCCCAACGCAAACGGCAAATAATCACGGTTTTCGGAGCTGTGACGTGGAATAACGATAGGAAGCTCCTCGCCGCGCTGACGAATTTCACCGAAAAGGTAAGGGATTTTTGCCAATTTTTTAGTGGCATCCTTTTCGCTATTCAAGCGCATTTTTTTCACGCCCTCCAAGCGATCAGCCACAGCCTTATTTGTGAATGCACTATCCGCACTCTGTGCGTCCATCCACAGGCAAAAGCGACATTGACCGTTAATGGAGTCTTCGGAGCCAAGAAACCGACGCACTATTTTTTGCTTTTGCTTATCGGACATGCCGAAGGCCTCAACTTCATCTCGCGTTAGCAACAGGTGTCCGCCATCAGTCGGTGCGCTTCCTTTTGTCATCGTATTCAGTCCGCCAGATACTTCGGCTCTTTTTTCCACGATGACGTTCTGCGCTGGCACAAGGTAAGCGTTAATGTTTTCAACATTTTTTAGGGAAATGACATCCTCTTTGTCCACTGCGTAAAGCCGGCGCAATTTTCCGGGTCGCGTTGAGAGGCCAACAATAACGACTGTCACGCCAGCGTTGTTGGCGGCCAGGTTTTTCCACTTGAATGACGTATGAGCGAAAATAATTTCCTGCCCAGCTGCGAAAATCAGTGGCCACAAGACCGGCACTTGCTGGCCTGGGCAAATTGAGTTCGTTGCCACGAACGCCGTGGCGGAATCGGTGTGCTGACCGAAATCCACGGCCTTCATGAACCAACCGGCGACGTAGTCCAGGGTTCCCCATGTGTTGGTACGACCATTGAAAGTAGCCTTCAGATCGGCCTTCCGGGATTCGGATTCACGCTTGAGGCGTTCTTTCATTTCCTTGCTTGCACCTTTCGGCGCTTTGACGGTCGCGCCCACATACGGTGGATTTCCACAAATAAACGTCTCCCCACCCTCATTCACAAAATCCATCTCCGTCTGGTCCAGCGGCGTGTTGAACAAGTCATCACCCACCAGCTTCACGCCCGTTCCCGTGGGCGGGCAAATGCTCAGCCAGTCCAGCCGCAGCGCGTTGCCGCACACGATCCAGTTCTGCGCGTCCAGCGGCAAGAATTCTTCCAGCGCGTCCTTTTGCCCCCGGTACAGCACGTCGCACTGGAACTCGGCAATGATGAGCGCCAGCCGGGCAATGTCGGCCGGGAAATCGCGCAGCTCGATGCCCCGGAAGTTGGTCAGCGGTATCTCGCTGCGCTGGTGCACCTCGCCCCGGCGGTGGTTGATCTCGGCCTCGATCTGCCGCATCTGCTTGTAGGCAATCACCAAAAAGTTTCCCGACCCGCAGGCCGGGTCAAACACGCGGATGCGCGCCATGCGCTTGCGCAGGTTCAGCAGCCTAGCCTTGTTGTCGCCCGCCTCGGCCAGTTGCGCCCGCAGCTCGTCCAGAAACAAGGGGTTCAACACTTTCAGGATGTTGGGCACGCTGGTGTAGTGCATGCCTAAAGCGCCGGGCTCCTCGTCGTCGGCCACGGGCTGGATCATGCTGCCAAAGATGTCAGGGTTGATCTCGCGCCACTTCAGGCTGCCGGCGTGCAGTAGATAGGTGCGCGCCATGCGAGTGAAGCGCGGCACGTCGGTACTGCCCGAAAACAAACCGCCGTTGACATACGGAAAGCCGCCGGCCCAGTTGGGCAACCGGGGCTCGGCCTGGGCGCGCTCGGCAACCTTGACGTTCATGGCGCGAAAGATGGCTTGGAGCACCGCATGGGTGTCGGCGCCGCCCTTCTCGCTCATCTGCTCGACGGTCTGGGTAAACAGGCCTTCGCCGTTGAAGATGTCGGTGTCTTCGGCAAAAAAGCAGAACACCAGCCGCGCCATGAAGTGGTTCATGTCGACGCGGCGCGCGTCCTTAGCCCACTCCGGGTTTTCGCGCAGCAGCTCCACATAGAGCTTGTTTAGCCGCCCAGTGGCACGCACGTCAATCGGGTTGTCCTTGATTTCCTTGATGGTGGAAATGCCGGCCAGCGGCAGGAAAAAGCCGAAATGGTTGGGAAAGTCCGCGTAGGCGCAGGCAATCGTTTCACCACTGGCCAGCTCTTCGGCCTCCAGGGTTTGCCCGTCGGTGGCGAGGATAAATTTGGCCTTGGCCTTTATCGTGGCCGGGCTGGCGCGCAAGGCCTTGAGGGTGTCGCCCACGCTGCCTGTTTCGCACACGGCGATGTGGACGTTGTTGCGCAGGAGCACGCCACCTGGCACATCGGAGGCGTTGTTGTTGCCGGTACGCAGGCGCTTGAGGGTGGTGTCCTTGTTGCCGAAAGCAGCCAAAAAGGCAAACGGGAACTCCGTCGCGTCGAAGGGTTCTAGGGCCAGATCCGATATAGCGGCTTCTATTTCTACTGCGTTCATGGGTTGGCTTGCCTGTGTGATTTTTTCCGCTCGCGTCCGACTGAGGTTCGGCATCTCGCACAGCAGTGGGGACACTGTCTTGTAAACAGTGGTCTGCGAAACGTTGTAGCGCTATGCGATGTGGTTAACCGATGCCCTGTTTGGTCCGGTTGAATGAATGGTGAGGTCTCACTTTTGCTACGAGTGATACATGCCCTGCCCCAGCGCCTGCTTGATCAGCTGCGCGAGATATTTCGTTACAAACACTATAGCTTCAAAACCAAGCAGGTAAGCCTTGAAACCATGAAGATCGTCAAGTCGCTTCCGGTTTCGCTGAATTTCTGACGATCAATGGAACGGCTCCTAAAGACTGTCAGGAGTCATTGGGCTTCTCGAAGTGTCTGCAGGTTAGCAGTCACTCGGTGCTGCAACTTTTCTGGTGACGCGAACATACCAAATAGCGCGAGGCGTGCAACTTGTAGCCACAACGCCGGTACCAATCAAGATAATGAGAGCATGACGCCCTCAACCATGCCAGACTCTCAATTCTTCAAACCACTATCTGCCTCTATTGCAGACAGTTCACCAGAAAAAGCCGAGGATATTCGGCGGATGTTTGAACGGTTAGATGACCGCCTTCGATCCGCAATCACTGATCCGACACGGACAACACGCGGCAGTTTGATGGTCAATCATGAAGACGGCACCCGCTCGCACTTTTGTTACAGGCGACCAATGACCTTGGATGAAATTGAGCAAGAGAAAAACCCACCACCCCCGACGCAACCGACCCCCATCATTTACCCTGACGGCATTCCAGAAGGCTACGACAACCCATTTGTGAAACCAATGCAGCCGACGTGGCGGCAACTGATAGAGATAGTTGATTGCATTCTCATCTACAGAAAAGACGGATCAGACGGCCTCCGAACATTTGAGCGCAAACATCCCAGGATATGCGAGGAACATTCGTTTGCATCTGGCCCTGATGGCAACGAAGCCCACTTTATAAAACTGATTACCGCGACACCCGACGAAGAGGAGTGGCATCTAACGCACCTGCCAACGATGGGTTTACACCGGGAAGATTTAGTGGCCTATTACCGAGCGCAACGCGGGCCACTTGAGCGCATCATTGATTTCCTGATATTTTGGCGTTAGGCAACGTATGGGTCGACTCCCATCACACCGGATACCCGCACATGACGAACTGGAACCGTAATTAATTCCGGCCACTCATTACGTATCTGTGACCACATTCGGCGAAAGCCGGGGCTATTTCAGCGTATTGTGGCGCGGTTGAAATTTTGGTCTGACCGTCATGTGTATGAAATCCCGGAGTACCTTCGGAACCAAAAAAAATTAAAACTATGCTGCTTCGCAACGAATGCCCGATAAACCCGGTTCCCGTTACGCCCGAAGAGTTTGCTCGCCAGTTTGGGTCGTATCCTGATCACACCATTATCTGGCACGCCAAACGTGAGTGGCCACCAGCAAGGCCACTGCTTACCCTGTGGCAAAGGTTGCCGTGGGCACGGCCCAAATTCATTAACGCGTAAAAGTGGGCACTTAAGCAGCTTGATTGATTTCAGTGTCGATCTGACTTCCTCTTTTACTAAGACGACACTAAATAATCACCTGCAGTTAGCGTGGCAAGCTCGAGTTCCTTTTTTTTGAAGGGAAAGTTGACTGTTAGGAACTGTCCATTCATTTCTACAACAACACCGGGGCCCAGCGATTTATGGTTTACTTGTGTTCCGACAGTGAATTTCGAAGTGCGCACTGGCGGTACCGGTGCGGGCACTATGTGGGGCTGCGAGGGGCAAATAATTGATGTATCTGGAACTGCAAGTCGCAGCAAACGATCAGAGGTAGGATGTGTTGCATTTTTAGGGGTGTCTGCTGTATGCACTAGCGAAGGTAGCTTCGCCGTCAAATCCTCATACTCTGACACCTGCACATTTGCATCAAATACGGGTACCACCAAGTTTTGACGGGTATCGGATGGGCTCGGCTGCCATTGCCGGTATTCCACCAATGACGGCAGCTTCACTAAGGTGCCTAAAGGCGCGATACCCATTGAGTCAAGTCGTGAAATGAGCTCACTCAGTATTTCATCTTTTCTCAAGGTCCACGTCGAAGCGAAACAACGCCAAAATGTCCACCCGGCCCGCTCAAGTATCCGTTGGCGATTCATGTCAGCAGACCATTGGTCAGGCCCGTGAAAACTGTCACCGTCACATTCAATTGCTAGTCGTGCATCATTTTCGCCTTCAACGACCATGTCAATTCGAAAGGCGCCAACGTTGACTTGCGGGATAACCCGGTAACCTATGTCAAACAGCTCACTATAAACCTCGCGTTCAAACGGTGATTCGCAATGAGCAATGAGGCTTTTTGCCCCATCGACGCTAACGATTGTCGGCTGATTAAAGTGCTGCAACAGTCCGGCGCGAATATCTAAAGGTGAAAGATCAGATAACGTTACTGATCGCACCAGATACATGCGATCCCGCGCCCGACTTGCCGCAACGTTAAATCGTTGGTCATACATGTTCCCAGACAACGCCGTGCATGCTTTTGCGTCAACGACCATGGACAGAAACATGATGTCGCGCTCGCTACCTTGAAAAAAAGGTGCATTTCCACATTTGAATTTTCGCAGCATGAGTTCAGCGGCGTCGCAGCGGGATCGCACCAATGTGTCGATGTATTTAGCTTGCTCCGCTCCAAGCAATGAGACCACCCCCAGCGTACGGCCGGACAGCTTTTTGTCTAATAAAATCGCGGTGATTTCAGCAGCAATGGCTTCAGCCTCGGGTCGATTGACCTTTTTGATCTCGTTACCCGATGGGACGTAAATGTCCACCAACGGCGGATCAATGCGTTCAGATTGTTTGGAAATGCGTAGAGGCTTGAGGGAATTGCCGTAAAACTTATTGCTGTACGCGATGATGGCAGGCACACATCGAAAATGTTCATGCAACACCACCTTATGGGCGGCGAACACCGTTGAGGCCAGGTCATAGAGCGACATGCCCAGCGTCAGTACGGATGCGAAAGGTTGATTACTCAAAAACTGATTTCGTAGCGCTTGAACATGTGCTGCTGCAACGAATCCCCCATCAGGCGACACTTGCTTGTCGTCACCAACGACCAGAACCTTCTTACCTCTAAGCACTGCTGGTAGCGCCCAAATATCGGACTGGCTGGCTTCATCCACGATGACCAGATCAAAGCTCCCCAACTCAGCGGGAAGTGTCTCCGAAACCTTTGCGTGAGTCATGATCCAGCATGGCACAGCACCGCGCGCATTCTCCATTGCAACTCGTGCATCACGCCTAAACCTCGGCGCGTTGGGACCGGTACCTTTCCCAATCTTGCCCATTGCGGCTGTGTATGCAGCAAGCGCAGAAAGCACCTTTGGGGTGGCTCCCGCTTTAGCAGATCGCCACGCTGACTTGGCCACAATGTTTTCGTAGAGTTTGGCCAGCCCAGTCTCCAACTCACGCCGACGACCAGCCAAATGCAGAAGCTCAGTTCTCGCTTCAATATTATCCAAGTGCGACTTGATGCGAGCCCAATTCCAAGCCTCCCTCCAAGAAACAGGAAATATAGTGTCGTCACCGACTGCGGCCACGGCTTCATTGCGTAGTCGATGAGCCAGCTTTACCGCACCGGCCCTCTTGAAACTGTCAGCCATCATGTTAACGGTCTGAAGGTCCGGCTTTAAAGACTCAACACGCACCACCTCTTGAACAAGCTCCGTGTACAGCGAACGTACATCGGTTGTTGATTGTTGTTTGTTACCGAGTTCCTTCTCACAAAAGCTTTTCAGTGCGCGTGAAATTGGCCCTGATGTGTCTGCAATTTTTTCCTTCAGGGCAGCCAGCTGGATTGCAGCCGACGATAGACGTGCATGAGTTAGGTGATTTTTGAGATGTTCACCAACTGCAAGTAAATCTACCAAAGCACCGCCCATTAACAGCGCGATGGGTGGGTCAACAAATACGCGCTCAGCCAAGGCGGTCAAGGCAGCATCGTTCTCAATTGCCAGTAAATGTGCCTTGCGCGCAGTTACTGAAACGGAAACGATCCAATCTAGCGCTTGAACGCCACCCTGGATCATTGGGATCGAAAGTTTTTTGGCGAATTCGTTCCATCGGGCGCTGAAAGAAACTAATTCATCGTGAAGCGCGACGTAACGTTGAACATGCATCCAATCATCTGGCCCACTGGGTAACAAACCCGCGACTCGGATCGAGCCAAGATGCCTCTTGATGTCACCAGCACCAAAGCCGAACATGGCCAGAGGTTTGCCGCTTTTTATAGCGCGGGTGATTGCTTCTCGAAACTTCGGCAATCCAATCGCAGCTTCAGGAACCACAATTGGGCGAAACATGAACTCGGCGCGGGCAGCCTTCAATGCATCCATGGAGACGAACAACGCCTCCAGTGCATTACGTTCAGTGGTGAATTTTATGGATCGGCATTTATTACGCAGTTCAAAGGGCCAGACTTCACCTGTATCTTCCAGCTCACGGACCAAATTAGCCGTAATTTTGACTGCAGCCAGCATTGATTTTACGTCGTCCAATACTTTCGAATTTTCGGAGCGCAGCGGAATTAAACGACCATGCGCTTTAAGCTCATCAATCGCTTTCATGCTCACCAACACGTCGTGCAATTCGCCAATATCATCCGAAGGTAGCATGTCGCTGCTGAGAGGAACTTTAGCCGCTGCGTAAAGAACGTCTGGACCCAGCCGCCGCCGAGAATCGCGCAGTCCAGCGAAATCGACTGCTGACGCCGGCGGCGGTGCGTTTGAAGCATCGAGCGTTAAAACGTCATCAAACCATCCGTATTGGCCATTGCCCGTGACAACGAGGTCAGCCATTTTCTGAGCTTGCATCGACACACCATCAACGTCTATATCAGAAAGCTGGGTCGCCGCAATCGAACTGACCCTGTTGTCAATAGTCGCAAGTTCGGAGTGAGCGCTGTCAATGCCTATCAACAGCTTTTTAATTTCTGAGTCAACTACAGCAATGTTGAGCAGTGTCAACTCGTGACTGATAGCTGAAATGGAAGACTGAAAATCTTGCATTCCTGCGTGGTCGCCAGATAGTAGTGCCACGGTAAGAGGTCTGACACTTTCAGGAATTTTTGACCGCAATACCTCCAGTGCTTGTTCACCTTTGGATGTAACCAAAACTTTCTTACCCATTGCAAGGTAGTGACAAACGATATTTGCAATTGTGTACGTTTTCCCTGTGCCGGGCGGACCTTGAACAGCCACACCGTCGAAGCGTTCTAACTGTTCTACGATGGCGACCTGCTCATGGTTGTAGGGCTGTGGGAAGTAGAGCTCGCTGACAGCGCCATCAGCCGCAAAGCCACCTGAGCTTGAGAGCCCAGAGAGCCCACGAAACGAGACAGGTTGGAAATTTGGAATCGTATTGCCGGGTGCCGTGACCAAGGCCAATGCAGACCCCGGAATATCTCGACCGTCATTAATGTGCTCTTGTAGCCGTTCAGCGTCGTCGATCAAGAAGTTGTTGGAGCGACGGCGCGACATCAATACCCAAGCGTCAGTCACCAACAGATCGTTTGAGGTGACTGGAGCCTTGTCTTGCCCATTGCTGTAACGTCCTCTTGGGTCTAGATTGCCAGCCACCGACTTGAGGATAGGCTCAAAAGTCCCAACATCAAAAGGAGTTATCGGCTGACCGACAGAGATTGCCAAAGCTTGTTTAGCATGAGAACTGACGGCCTTTATAGTTGGAATTTGGGCCGCGAAAAAAGCATCAAATTCAAGCCTTGGCTCTACTGCACAGGGCCGTAACAAAATTGCCAGGGTCCTATCCTCTATGGCTATTTCCATTGCTTGCGTAAGGAGCGGATACTGAAAGTCCACTGTGCCATTTAAGAGTTTCCATGCTGTGACGCCGATTCCCCAGACCAACTCGTTTTTCTGTGACTCAAGCTGCAGCTTCAAATCAAACAAGTCGCCATAAAGTCTTATCGTGGCTTGTCGGGGCCGGTCACCGATGGCCCACGCGTTCCAGATTGGAGTGTATTGAGCAAGTAGCTTCAATACAGACGATTGAAGCTTGTCTGCCTCGACTGACTGCAATGTGTCGGACCCCCCGTCATTCAAGATTGCTACTTGATAATTTAGGGCCACATCATCAATTGAAGGCCCTGGTCCACCTGAGTCTTGGGAAACCTTAATAAATTTTCCTGCTGTACCCAATTGCACCTTTGGCGCAGGGCTACTTATCAACCTGTCAACCCGAAGCCATACAGGATCACTGTCGTTCGATTGATTGAAAAGAATGCCTGGTAGATCGGCAATATCTTTTTTTTGTTGCAAAAACCCTGTATTTGCTGCTAATTTAAAACCGTTGAGATCGATTTCCTTGGCTTGCTGGGCTACGTAGGTGAGCAATTGGGCCAACAGGATTGGGGGGGCAACGGTTTGAACATTGCCAGTACTCGTAGTCGGTGCGAACGTAGTAACCAATTGCTTCCCCCTTGGTAGACGACTACAAAAAGTGGAGGCGTCCAGTTCGACTGTTGTTTATATAAAATACGCGTCAAATTGTTATTTTTCTATCTTTAGACACGCTTCTAAAGTGTACAGGGCGTTGTTGCATAAATCCTCGCCTGCCCCCCAATGAACTGGCTGGCATGCTGGTAGGCTACCGGCCTTTGCCCCGAACATGCGAAAAGACAACCTCCCGCCCAGCCAGCCCAAAGGCGTCTATAAGGTCAAGAACTGGCTTGAGTGCAACGCGGGTCTAATTGAGTGGGGCAATGTGAGCATCTGGCCGAACAAGCAGATGTTTTCCCAAAGGAGTTAAACCTCAAGCTACCGCGGGCACCAGCCCTTTTTGTGTGACGGGGTCGTCCAGTGTTGGCACCAACAAAATACGCGCTAAAGCATGGACGCCCGCATCTCAGCGACCTCACGTTTCATTCGAGCCTTCATTGATTTAGGCGCTGTGTCGGCGATACGCTCGTCCTTGGTCTTGCGCATTTCCTTGACGCGCTTGACGATGGCCGGCATGTTCGCATGGATGCGCTGCTCGGGATTTTGTTCGTTCCAGCTCGCCAGCATGCGCCGCGCCTTGTCCACCTGGCCGGGGTCTTTTTCGTAAATTCCCTTGGCCCAGCGCGCGTTGATGTCCTGCACGCGCTGGTTGTAGAAGTCCTTGGCGCGCTGGTTCAGGTAGTTCGCCTCCTGCACCCTGGCCACGCTGGCCGGCTGAAAGCCGACGGCCTTCATCACCGCCTCGGCCGGCGTGGTGTCCAGCACCTTGTTGCCCTTGGCGTCGTTGTAGCTGCCCGTGGCGCCCATGTCGGCCGACTTGGCCCAGTTGCTCACCGCCTTGGGCGCGATGGCCAGGCCCGCCTGCGCCGCATTGCCCGACAGCACCAGGTCGCCAGCGGTGAACACGCGCTGCGCCAGGTCGCCCACCGGCCCGAGCAGCTCCTTCAGGTCGCCCGTGTGGTCCTGCTTTTTCAGCAGCAGCCCGGTGCCGGGAAACAAGTTGCCCATCGACATGCGGCTGGAAATGTCCAGCGGCGCGCCGGGGATGCCGGTCAGGCCGTTTTCCAGAAAGCCGCCCAGCGCCTTGCCAAAGTTGTCCTCCAGGAACTGCTGCTTGGCTTTTTTCGTGGCGAAGTTGTAGCCCAGGCGCTGCGCGAAGAAGTCGATGATGTCGTCCAGGTCGTCCGCGCCGGGCAGGCCGCTGGCGCCCGCCATCAGCAAGAGCGCGGCCAGCATCAGCAGCGCGGCCTGCTTGCCCTCGGGGCCGCCTTGCGTGCTCAGCCGGTGCAGCAGCTCCAACCAATTGGTACTGTAACTTTTGAAAGTCATCAGGACCGCGCCAATGGGGCCGCGCGCGAACTTGGCCTTGTTGGCCTTGTTGTTGATGAACTGCGTTTCGTTCACCGCCTTGAGCGCGAAGGCCTGCGGGTCGCGGACCTCGGCCAGCTGGCGCCGGATGTCCGCTTGCTGCGCGGCGCTGGCGCTGGCCAGCCGGGCCTGCAGCACCGGGCGGTGCGCCAGCGCCATGCGGTAGGCGGCAATGAAGGTCGAGCGGCGGTTGACCTGCTCGGCCAGGCCGAACAGCTGGCCCCAGCCGATGGCCAGCTTGGCCCAGGCGTTGCGCGCCGTGGCCCGCGCATTGCCCGCCGGCGTGCCGTCGCCCGAGCGCAGCGCCGCGCGGCCCTGCGCCTGCGCCTGCAGCTCATGGACCGCCTGCGGGCTGACCACGCCGGCCTCCTGCGCATGCACCAGCGCCTCGTTCAGGCCCGGCTCCAGCACCTTGCCCTCCTTTTGGTCCTGCATCGCCTTGAGCAGCGCTTTGCCGGCCTTGGCCGCGCCGCCGTACTGCCCCAGGTAGGGCAGCGACACGGTGAAGGGCTGGGTGAAGTTGACCATCGCCGAGGCCACCGAGCCGCCCAGGTACTGGGCGAACAAGATCGCGCGCATCGCTTGCGCTTCCTCGCGCGGCTTTTTGATGTAGTTGGCCAGCTCGATGGCGTGGTCCTTCAGCTCGCCCTGACCGTTGCGCGTGCCGTCCGGGTTGCGGTCCACCTGGTTGACCGCCTCGCCCAGCTCGCCCATGTGCAGCCCGGCCGAGGTCTGGCGCGCGTTGGAGTAGACGAACGAGGCGAGCACGCGGCCGATTTCCTGGCTGAAGCCGTCCGTGCCCTTGCGGTGGATCATGCGGCGCATGGCGCTGCGGTTGGTCTTGGTCAGCTTGAGGTAAGCCTGGAACACCTGGTCCTTGGCTTCGCTGCCGGTCGAGTCCAGGCCCAGCATGTTGCCAAACAGCTCCAGCGACTCGGGCGAGATGCCCTGGTACTGCTCAAACTCTTTTTGCGACATCTTGCTCTGCTGCACGTTGGCCGCGCCGAATTCCTCGCGCAGCTGCGCGGCCATCTGGTTGGACTCGGCCATGGTTTCAAACAGCGAGAAATACTGGCGCTCGCCATCGACCACGACATCGACCGCATAGCGGCCAAAGCGCGAGAGCGGGGCGTAGCCGCGCTTTTTGAGCTTGAGCACCTTGTCGCCGCGCTCGACCATGCCGTCGGCCGACGCCAGCAGGCCCTTGGCGCGGGTCGGATCGGCGCCGGCCAGGCTGATGAGGTAGTCGCGCAGCAGCATCGCCGCCTCGTCGGCATCTAGCGCCTCCATCACCATATCGCGCAGGGCCTCCACGTCCTTGCCGCCAAAGCGCAGCAGGTCCGCCTTGGCCAGGTTGTCCAGGCTCTTGTCGGTGGCCGCGCGGAATTCGCGGTACAGGCCGATTTGCCCGTTCATGCGGCCGTCTGCCTGCTTCTCGCCGGTCAGCTTGAACTGCGCTTTCAGCTCGGCGTCGGTCCAGACCACGCCCGGCGTCAGGAAAGCGGCATCGAAGCGGTTGCCCACGGCGCCGTCGTAGATCGGCAGCGCGCTGGCCTTCCAGCGCTTGAGCTGCACGGCGCTCACCTGGCGGTTGTCCAGCAGCATCTTGGCCTTTTGCTGCACGCTGAGCGGGTCGTAGCGGATTTTCAGCTCGCTCACCAGCACCGGCTTGCCCTTCACGTCGCGCGCCCAGTTCAGCGTGCCCTCCAGGATCGGCGCGCCGATGGCCTGGTTGTCGGCCGCCGACACGGCGCTTTTGCCCAGGTCGCGCCAGGTGTCCAGGCGCGGCAGGATGCTGGGCGCCTGGTTGGCCGCCTCGTTGGCGTAGTAGCTCACGTCGTTGATGAAGTTCTGCGCGGCGGTGAACACCCGCTTGAACGTCGGAAAGCGCTCGGCCAGGTGGTACTGGCTGCCCACGGTGCGGTCCCACAGCGACATATTGCCCGGATGGCTCAGGTACTCGTTGAGCTTGGCCGTAGCCGCCTGCGTGTAGCCGGACACGGCGCTGCGGCTGTAGCGAATGTCCGGGTTGGTCCCGTCGAAGTCGCCATTGTTCCCGGTGGCGCTTTTGATCCTGGTCGGGTCAAACACAACGTAGGTCGTGGCGTGCAGGTCTTCAGTCCTGTCACCCGGCCGCCCCATGCCCTCCAGTGCGTCGGGCATGATGATGCCGTCAAACCCGGCCTTTTGCAGCGCCTCCACCAGGTCGGTCTTGTGACCGGCCATGTTGACCATCTGGTACAGGTCGCGGTCATGCGTGAGCTGGCCCACGTCGAACTGAACGCCGGCCCGCTGCAAAATCCTCACCAGCTTGACGCGCGCATCCCCGCGCAGGGCCGGGATGCTGGACAGGTCCAGCGGGTTTTGCAGCGACAGGTACACCGGCATCAAGCGCCCGCCCCGGTTGCCGGCAAAGCCGTTGGCGTAGGCCGGCTCGGTGCTGAACATTTCCCACGTCTTGCCTGCGTACTCGTTCTTGAATACCGAGAAATCCTGGTTGGTGCCGTGGTACACCACCAGCGGCTCGCCCGCCTTGGCCACCTTGGAGTCGCCAAACCACTTCTTGAATGCTGGCGTGGCAGTCTGGTCAGCCTTGCCACGCAAATACACCGGCTGGCCGCCGCGCGGGCCGGGGCCGCCGCTGCCATCCTCGACAAAGCGCCTGGCCGGCAAAATGTACTTGGCGATGAGGTCCGCGTCGCTCACGGCCATCTTGGCAAAGCCGGGCACGTTGGCGCGCAGCCAGGCGCGCACCGCCGCGACGGCGCGCTTGACCAGTCCCAATTCGGGACGGGTTTGCGCCAGGTTGGCCAGCACTTCCTCGGCCGCCTCGCGCATGTCCTTGGGCTTGGTCGGGTCCAGCCCATACTCCAGCACCTTGTTGAGCACCTCGGCCCGGCGCGCCAGGATCACCTGGTTGAGCACCTGCTGCATTCCCTTGCCGTACAGGCCGCGCAGGCCCAGGTGGCCCAGCGCTTCATGGAACAGCGTTTCGGTCACCAGCTGCGGCGTGGTCAGGTTTTTCGCCAGCAGGTACACCTTGCCGCCGAAGACAAAGCCATCAGGCTCGCCTCGGGCGCCTTTTTTCTTTTGCCGGGCATTGTGCTCGCGCACGCGCAGCGGGATGGCCGCATCGTTCATGTCGAAGGCCACCACCACCTCGGGCGCGTTTTCCCAGTTGGCCGTCATCGCCTCGACCTGCTGGCGCACCGTCTGCACCGCCTGGCGCGACTGCGGCGAGGCGGCGCCCGCGCCGGTCTGGCCCAGGCGAAACAGCGGCAGGCCGGCGGCCACCTTCTGGCGCAGGGCCGGGGTGATGTCAAAGCCGAGCTGCCCGTCGGGCATCATGCCGCCCTGGCCCTCCAGGGCGCGCCTCACGCTGAGCGCTTCGCCTCGGGTGTCGTAAGGCCCGTGGAGCACGTCATCGCCGCGCGACACCACGTAGCCGCCCCGGTCGCGCTCGACGGACAGCGCGGACGCGCTGGCGGCCCCCTCGGCCAGCGGGCCGCCGCCGAGCTTTTTGAGCACGTCCCTGGCGATGTTGGGCACGATTTGGTCATAGAAGGACCGCATTCCTGACCCTCCCACCTTCAGGCCATTGCCGCTCAGTTGACCGTCGCGCTCGGCCATGATCTTCTCGGCAATTTCCTTGCCGACGACATCATCGAGATTTTTTCCAGTGAACTCGTTGCCGGACAGGCCGCCGCTCATGCTGGCAGTGGTCCCGTCAGGCTTCACCCGAAATTCGATGTCGTTACCTTCGCGTAGGCCGATGGTGACGATCTTCACGCCATCGGCTGTGTTCCCCGCCCATTCGATGGTCTGAACCTGCTGGCTCAGGTCGTAGCGCTGGGCCGACTGCTCGCCATTGATGAACGCCACCCGGTCAAAGCCGTTGTCCGCCGCATAAGTCACCATGCGCTTGAGGGCCAGCGCCACCCAGGCCTCGGTCTTGCCGACGAACGGGCCGGCAGGCGGTGAACTCTTGTTGTCGCGCTGGTCGTACAGCGCATTGATCTGATCGCTCAGGCCCTGGTTGGCCTGTTTGAGCGCTTCGCGCTCGTCCATCAGCGCGTTAAAGCGGGCCAGCTCGGCGTCCGTCGTGTCGGCCGCTTCGCGGTTGAGGGCCGCCATGCGGTCGCCATTGGCCAGGTGCTGGCGGTTCAGCGCGGCAATGCGCGCCTCTGTGTCCGGGTTGGCAAACCCGTGCTTCTTGGCCGTTTGCGCCCAGTCGCTCTGGAGTTCCTCGATGAACAGGATTTTGGACTGCGCGCCGGCCGTGTCCACGTTCTGGAACCCCTGGCGTGCGAGTAATAGGCCGCTTCCTGCGCGGTGATGGCTTTTTTGGCCACCGCCAGGCCGGGCGCGCCGTTGCCCAGGCTGGACGCCTTGGCGTTCGGGTTGCTCATCACGCCCAGGATGCGCTGCTCGATGTCGGCAATCTGCGCCGGTGTGTAGTTCAGCGTCTGGCGCTCGTTGAAGCGCACATGCGCCAGGACGTTCTTGACGGGGCGCCAGTGGCCGGACTGGTAGTTGTGGTCCTGGCGCGAGGCGCCGTTTCTGGCGGCCACTTCAGCGATGGCGTCCTCGGCCGTGGCCGCGTCATACGACGTGCCGACATTCTGGCCTTGCTCGTTGAGCACCAGCCAGGACATGAACTCGCCGTTGACCCGGTAGGTTTTCTCCGTCTGCCAGCCTTCGGTGGACTCGGTGATGGGGCGCTCGGGCAGCGTCAGCAGCAGCTCCTTGTAGTTCTGACCGCCGGGCAGCTGGTACTGGTTGTACTTGGTCTGGTCGTCCTCGCGGTCCAGGTCGGAGCCCATGCCTTCGCCGTAATTGGCCACAATCTGGTCAATCAGTTCGGCGCGCGAAAGCCCCTCCAGGTCTTCCTCGGGGATGCCGACTTCCTCGGCCTGCCAGATCAGTCCGTTGCTGTCCATTTCGGCCAGCTCGGCGCGGTAGGCGGCCTCGCCCGACTCCCCCGGCTTGTTTTGCAGCATGGTTTCCGTCACCTGCACGCCCTGGCCGTCCAGGTAGCCCAGCACCGCCTCTTTCGTGACCTTGCCCGGCTGCAGGTCGAGCCACTCGCGCACGCCGGACCATTCGATCTCGTCGGGCTTGACGCCCTTGGTCGTGAGGCCGCTGATGAACGATTTCCAGCCGCCCGCCTGGCTCGCCTTCATGGCCGCCGCCTCGATGCGCCCGCTCAGCTCGGAGCGCCAGACGGCGCCTGGCGCGCCGTCCGCACTGCGGCGCATGAAGGCCGGCAGGCTGTCCTCACCCTCGGGGTTGGTCAGCTCGATCAGCGGCTTGGTCTTGAACAGCGCTTCGAGCACCGGCACGCCGTCCTTGCCGGTGGGCACAAAGTAGCGCTCTTTCCAGCTGATGCGCTCGGCGATGACGCCCAGGCCGGTGATTTCCCGGATGGCGGGCATCGACAAGGCGCTGGTCATCAGCTCGATGCGCAAGCCGTTGGACACCCGGGCGCGCGTGAGCTTCCAGCCGTTGGCCAGCTCGCCCGTGTCGCCCCGCAAAATGCGCGCCATCACCTGCTCGGGCGTCAGCCGCGAGGCCGGCGAACTCACGTTCAGGCGCTTGCGGATTTCGCCAATGTCCTTGTCCAAGATGACCATGCCCAGCAGGCGCTGGCCGTCAGTGGTCTGCGTGCGCGAGACTTTCATCACGCCGCTGGTTTTCAGGCGGTCCCAGATCGGCAGGACCGCGCCCACGACCATGTGGATGTCCTCGGTGTAGGTCGGCGTGCGGGCCGCGTTTTCTTGGCTCCACAGCGCCTGCGCTTCGGCCGCGTCGATCTTGACATAGGGCGCAAAGCCCATGCCGCCATCCCGTTCGGCAAAGTCGGTTGCCGGCTTGAGCTGCGTGCCGCCCGTGCCGCGCATGCGAAAGCGGTCCACCACGGAGCCGTCCTTGAGGGTTTGCTGGCCGTTGAGGATTTTGGCCCACACGCGCCCGCTCTTTCGGTTGCTCACCCACTCGATGGGTCGGCTCTCGTTGGCCTGGATCGGAAAGGCGTACATCGGCGTGGGCTGCGTCAGCTCCAGCTCCACCAGGCGCGTTTCGGCGCCGGTGCGCGGGTCGGTGTAGGCCACGTCGTCGCTGAGCACCTTGGCGCTCAGCGCCTTGATGGTCTGCATGCCGGCGTCCAGCTCGCCGCGCTCGGCGGCGACGTTGATTTTTTCCTCCATGCGCTCGATGAACGCGGCAAACACCTTGTCCTGCATGTCCAGCGTGAGCGACAGCATGCGGTTCAGGAACAGCCGCGTTTCGGGCATGTCCTTCTCCGCAATCTGCCCGGTGCTCTCGTTCACGATGTTTCCCAGCCCGGTCTGGTGCAGGAAGTCCATGAAGTTGATGCCGGCCACGTTGCCCTTTTGCAGGTCGGTGACGAACTGCACGACCGCCTGGGTCGCGTATTTGGACTCCAGGTTGTCGCTTTCGTTGAACAGGCCCTGGTTGGCCGTGTCGCGCTGGCCCTTGGTCAGCGCCCCGAGCATGTCCAGGCGCCGCGCGATGGCCGACAAAAAGCGCTTTTGCGCCGGAATGTCGGTCGAGGCGAGCAAAAAGTTCGGCTCGACGCGCTGGTTGGAGCGGTGGCTGCGGCCCAGGCCCTGGATCGCCTTGTCAGCGCGCCAGCCCGGCTGCAGCAGGTAGTGCTGGCGCTTGCGCTGGTTGGCCTTGGTCAGGTCGGCATGGAACGAGTAGCCGGTGCCGCCGGCGTCCGAGAAAATCAGGATTTGCTTTTTGTCGGCCAGGAACGCCTCGGCATCGGCGCGCGCCGACGACGAACTGCGGGTTTCCAGCTGCGCCTTCAGGTTGCCCTGGGCGTCGGGCTTGCGCACCACGCGCTGGGTGCGCCCGGTGACCTCGGCCACCTTGTCGGCGCCAAAGTGGTTCAGGATGATCTCCAGCGGGCCGTCGGGCACGCGGATGTCCTTCAAGTCCTGCAGCAGCTGGTCGCGCACGGCCACCGACTGGCGGTTGAGCACCGGCGAGCCGTCCGAGTTGAGCACCGCGCGCGATTTGATGACGCCCTCGTCGTCCATGTATTTCTCGAACTGCACCACCGGGAAGGCTTTTTCGATCATCTGCAGCAGCTGGTCGCGCGGCGTCAGGTCCAGGTCTTCCAGGTCCAGCGACTCGCCTTCTGCCTTGCGCTTGGCCACCGCGCGCGTTTGCTGGGCCTCGTTGGTGTTGACCAGCTGCAGCACCACCGCCTGGCCGTTGGCCAGGTCGCGCTCGATGCTGTCGAGCACCGTGGGCATCTGCATGCTGGTGATGACCTGGTTGAAAAAGCGCTGCTGCGCGCCCCAGTAGGCCGCCTTGGCGTTGCCCTTGGCCTCGCCGTTCTCGTCCGCGCCGTTGGCTTTCAGGGCCTCGTCGAAGTTTTGCAGCGTCACCTGCCAGGCCTCGGCCAGGCGGTTGTAAATATCCTTTTGCAGCGGCGTGAGCGCATGCTCGACGCGCGAGTAGGTCACGCCGTCAAACGACAGGCTGCGCGCGATGTAGCCGCCCATTTGCTTCATGTCGCGCGCCACCAGCTCCATGGTGGCCAGGCCGCCCGCCGTCATTTCCGCGATGAAGTTATGCACGCTGGCAAACGGCGTGCCCGCGCCCCACAGCCCGAGCCGCGTGGCATACGACAAGTTGGCCACCTGCGTGGCGCCGGTGGCCGACACGTACACGATGCGCGCCTTGGGCAGGCGCTTTTGCAGCTCGACCACCGCCAGCGCCTGCTCCGAAGGGGTGGTGCTGCCGCGCTCGACCTTGACCGCCACGGCATTGCCGGCGTTGTGCGCCTCGTCAAAGGCGATGACGCCCTCGAAGTCCTCGCCCAGCCAGGTCACCAGCTGGTCCAGGCGCGACTGCGCGGCTTTCTTGACCTTGCCGCCCTTGGGTTGCTGCTTGGCGTGGGTGCCCTTGCCGACCGCGCGCACCGCGTCGCCGTCCAGGAAGTCCTCGTAGCCGGCAATGGACTTGATGCGGCTCAGCTGCATCGTGCCCAAAAAGTTGCCCGTGACGGGATCATGCACTGAGGCCTTCTGGTTTTTCAGGTCGATGCTGGTCAGCGTGAACGGGTTGCGCCCTTCCACGATGATTTCGCTGCCCTTGGGAAAGGCCTTGTTCATCTGCGCCTGGGTGGCCGGCGCGCCGGTGCCCGCGCTCTGGTCCTGCGACTTCGCGCCGCTGCGCAGCGTCGAGTAGGTCGTGAAAATCACGCCCGACTTGGCCGCGATGGCGTCCTCGGACTTGGTGCCTCGGGACGTGCCCTGCGGGAACAGCAGCGACACGTCGCCGCCCACGCCGGTGAAGTCGCGCCGGGCGTCTTCAATCAGCGGCTGCTTTTCGGACACCCACACATGCTTGGTGCGGCCCTGCCGCACGTTGTCCAGGATGATGCCGCCGATCTCGCGGCCCTTTCCTACGCCGGTATTGTGATTCACGAAGCCCTCGGCCATATAATTTTCTGGCCCCGGCACATACATATCGTAGAACTCGTCGCGCTTGACAAAGCTGATGTTCGTGATGCGATGCCACTGACTATTTTTCAGATAGACAGGATCACTTGATGCGAAAACCCCGTGTGAGCGTGCCCGCTGATGCGGTTCAGCACGTTGTTCAGGCGTACCTGCGAGGCTCGACAACAGTCCAGCTTGGACTGCAGTTTGGGGTGACGCCGCCGACGATAGGGTATTTGCTGCGCAAACAAGGCGTCCCGACTCGCCCCCGGTCAGTGATAAACCGGATGCGCGCCCCGGTTGATGACGCAGAACTGGCTCGGTTGTCCAATGATGCGAGCCTGTCGCAGCAAGCGATTTCGGTTCGCCTGGGCGTGTCCCTGCCGACGATTGAACGGGCGCTTCGCCGCCTGGGTCTGAAATCGGTGAAAGGGCGCGGCTCCCCGCTGGAACGGAATTATTTCTGGCGGGGTGGACAGCGCATCGAGCGTGAGGGCTATGTGCTGTTGCGCTGCCCTGAACACCCGGCTCGCTCAAAAGCGGGGTATGTGCGTGAACACCGGCTGGTGATGGAGCGGATTCTTGGCCGCTATCTGCGGCCAGAAGAAGAAGTTCATCACAAGGATGGCGACCCGACGAATAACCATCCAGACAATCTTCAGGTTTTTGCAACCCATGCAGAGCACATGCGCCATCACTGGGAGCAGGAATGGTCTGTGAGGTATCAGCGCCAGCCAGAAGGTGCCCCGCCAGAAGGCCGTCCTTGATCGTTTCCCATCCCTGCGGCGTCAAAAAGCGGTGTTCGTCTGTGACGGTGATGGCCCGGCCATCATCCAGCGTGACGCGGTACAGGTCCGCAATGCCCTTTTTAAACGTCATCACCGCCTGGTGCGGCTCAAAACCGTTTTTGGTCAGCGCCCAAACCCAATGGGGCTGTTTGCGCTCGGCCAAAATTTCAATGGGCGTGTGCTCGCCACTCACGGGGTTGTAGATGCGGGTGCCCGCTGCCACGCAGCCGTCGCCGATGAAAAAACCGCGCCGGTACTCGATGCCCTTGGCGTCCTTGTCCAGGAACTCGCCGTGCGCCTGGCCGGCGTACACCACCGCTTCGAGCTGTGCAATCGACAGCTTGCCCTCGGTGATGGTGTCGCGCGGCAGGTTCGGGGTGTAGGTCGCGGCCGGGGGCAGCACCGACGCCATGGCGGCCGACTGCACCAGCGGGCCGGGGTGCGGCCGGGCGCCGGGGATGCTCAGGCGCTGCGGCTGATACGCCTCAAAAACCGAATTGGTCAGCGCGCCGGCCAGGGTTTCCCCTGACGCGATGGTCAGTCCAGAAGCTGTGTCAGGATCGCCGCCATCACCTGCGCCGCCTCGTCCAGTGTCGTCGCCTGCATCAGCCGGGCGTCGTCCGTCAGGTTCTGGTACGTTGCCTCGGGGTCGTTTTGCGCCGCCCCCCCCACCGCCCCCGCCTCCATCTCGCCCCGTATCCGGTTGGCGTAGTGGTGCTCGGCCATCCAGTACACCAGTTCCACCGGGACCAAAAGATGGGGTTGCGGGCTCACCCCCTCCTGGCGCAGCAGGCTCGCCAAGTGCCGACTCAGCGGCGTCGCGTTCAACCGCGTCACGCGCGCTGGATGGGAGTGCGGCGGGTACTCTGTCATGGCGAATCTCCGAAAGTAGGCCGACCAGTTCATTGTAGGTCGCGGCCGGGGTTGTCACAATGGGGCGCCCGGTCGGGGGCACCTTGTCGATCACCAGGATCACGTTGTCGTAGGTCGTGCCGTACTTGGCATAGCCGGCGCCGTCCATGGGGATGACCGCGCGCACGTCGTACAGCTTGGAAATCTTCTTCCACCAGGCCTTGAACGCGGGCTTGTCCATGGCCATGCCCTCGCCGACGATGGCCACCAGGCGCCCGCCGTCCACCAGCCGGCTCAGCGCCTGCTCGACGTGCTGGGCGCCGACCTGGGTTTTATGCAGGCCGGTGCTGGCGCTGGCGCTGAACGGCGGGTTCATCACCACCACGCTGGGCGCCAGGTGCTGCGGCAGGATGTTGTCGATCTGCTCGGCGTTCTCGCTGAACACCTGCGCGCCGGGGAACACCTCGCGCAGCAGCGCCGCGCGGCGGCTCGACAGCTCGTTGAGGATCAGCTTGGCGCCGGCGTTCTTGCTGAACACGGCCAGCCCGCCAATGCCCCCGCTGGGCTCCAGCATGGTGTCGGCGGCGCTGACGTTGGCCGCCCAGTTGGCCGCAAAGGCCAGCGCCGGCACGGTGCTGAACTGCTGGTACTGGTCCTGCTCGGCGGTGCGCTTGGTCTGCGTGGGCAGCAAGGCGGTCAGGCGCTGCAGCTCGGCAATGGTCGCCAGCGCGCTCTCCTGCGAGGCGTTGGGGTTGAACGCGCGGCCCTGCTGGGCCAGCAAGTGGCGGTTCATGCCCATTTCCATGGCGTCGTAGGCGTCGCGCGGGGTGTACTTGCCATCGGCCTGCGAGCCGCCAAAGGCCGTGTCGGCCCAGCCAAACAGCACGCGCCAGTCGAAGGCGTGGCCCATGGCCAGGCGCCGGGCGACCTGATCGGCCACCTGGGACGACGGCGAGGCCGGCGCGGCGCTGACGCCCAGCTGGGCCGACAGCTTTTCGTCCAGCGCAAAGCGCACCGCATAGGGCTTGAAGCCATCGCCAAAATGCCCGATCAGCATCTTGAACAGGTCAAGCAGGGTCTTGCCCGCTTCCTGGAACGACGTGAGCGACTTCTTCAGGTGGCCTCGGGCCGCCTGGTAGGCGTCCTCGTCAAAGCCGCCCGGAAAGGAGTTGAGCCGCCCGGGCTTGCCGAACAGCGCCGACAGCGCCTTGAGGGCTTCGTCAGCGCCGGTCACGCCCAGCTTGGCGGCCTTGGCGATCAGCTCGGCCGCGCCGGCGGTGGTGGGCGCCGGGGCGGGCGCTGCGGGTGCCGCCTTGGGCGGGGCCTTGGGCGGGGTCTTGGGCGGGGTCTTGGGGCGGCGGGCTTCGGCCTGCGCGTCACGCGCTTGTTCAATCGCGCGCCGCACGCCCGACGGCCAGGGGGCCACGCCGGGGCCGTTCAGGGACACGTTGGTGTACGGCTTGCCGCTGGTCAGGCGGTTCATGGCGCCGCCGCCATCCCAGTTGATTTTCCACGGCTTGCCCTTGTCATCGGTGCCGCTGGTTTCAAACATGCCCATGCCGACATGGCGCGTCGCGCCCAGCTCGCCAATGTCTTGCAGCGTCGGCACGCCGGGGATGCCGCCGCCGTTGCTGATGGCCACCATGTCGCCCTGGTGGGCCTTTTCCAGCAGCTCGTTCAATTCTTCCACGCTCCAGGCGGGGCTGGGCGCCGCAGGGGCGGCGGGCTCGGTCTTGGGCGCAGGCGCCAACGCCAACGGCTTTTGTGTCGCCTGGGGCCGTTGCCCCAGGGATTCCAGTATCGAGGCGCCATGGCGCGCCCACAGCGCATCGCCATCGGCCGCGTCAGCCCCAAAAGCCGCCGCTGTTGCGTCCGACATGGCGTAGTGGAAAATGGCCAGGTCAATCCGCAGATCAGCCAGCATGTCCAGGCGGGGTTTGGCCGACCTCCATTCCCATACCGCCATGTAGCGGGCGCCGTTGTCGTCGTAAATTCTGATTTGCCGAACCGCCTGGTGCGCGCCGTGGTTCGACGTTCGGATGTCTCTCAGGCTGACGCCGTAACCCACCCCGTCATCGCCCACGATGTAGCCCAGGCTTTCCCAGCCATCACGCCCCTCCGGCGCGTCCAGATCGGACGCATCAACGTCCTCCGTGGGGGCGGGCGCGCCGGGCTGTTGCGCATTTTCCGCGCGCACTTCGGCCGCCGCCTGGTCAAACAGCGCCGACAGGGCTTCCTCGCTCAGGGCGTCGTCGGGCGACAGCTCGCCAGGGGCGGGCGCATCCGGCTTTTCCTGATTTTCCTCGCGCACTTCGGCCGCCGCCTGGTCAAACAGGGCCGACAGGTCTTCCTCGCTCAGTGGCCCCTGCGTTTCGCTGGGGGTGGGCGGGTCAATCGCCGCCGGCGCCGGGGCCGGCTGCTCCATCGCGGCCAGCAGCTGCGCGGCCGCCGCGTCCATGGCGTCGCGCTCGGCGCGTTCGGCGTCGTTCTTGGCGGCCTGCACGGCCAGGGCCTTGTCGTTGATCGCTTCGGCCAGGACATTGTGAAAACGCTGCATGTTCTCGCGCTCCAGCAGGTACTGGCGGCGTTCTTCGCCGGGGTCTGCGGGCAGCGCGGCCTGAAAATCCTTGGCGGTGATGGTCGGGCGGCCGTCGGTCCACTTGACCGCCCGGGTCAGCGCCTGAAAGACCTGCGTGAACAGCTCGCGCTCATGGCCGGTCGGGTAAGGCGTGCCACGGTGTCCCTTTTCCGGGCTGGCCTTGCCTTCGCCCACCCACTCGGGGTTGACCAGATAGGTGTTGGTGCCGCCCAGCGTGTCGGCGGCCCAGGCCTCGGAGGCCCGCGCAATCAGTTCCTCGTCGTTGCCCCAGTAGTCCGTACCCAGCTTGTCGGCATTGACCTTGTAGGCGGTCGCGCCGGTGTTCAGGCCGGTGTAGTGGCGCAGGCCCTTGATGGCCGCGTCCACCTTGCCCTGGTTCTTGTCGCCCTTCCAGTAAGTACCGCCAATCAAAAAGCGCTTGGCGATGGCGTCAATCTCGTTCGCATCGAGCGTCTTGGCCTTGAGCAGGCGCAGCAGCTGGTTGCGCACCACGCCACGCCACTCGCCGCCCAGGTTCGCGTCCAGCGCATGGACCCATTCGTGGTACACCGTGCCGTCGCCGCGCGTGTTGGTCAGGTTGATGACCTGCACCGTGCGCCCTTCGACCGGGTGCGCGCGCTGGTAGTGCGCCGAGAACTTGCCGTGCCCGAGCGCGCCGATGGTGAAATGCAGCTGCGCGCCAAAGCCGATGTTGTCGGCCGGCATGCCGAAGTGGCGCGCCAGGTCCATGAAGGCGTCGTAGGCGTAGTTCAGGTGGTCCTGGTCCTGCCTGGCGCCGACCCACTTGCCAAAGCCAATGTCGGCAAAGCCGAATACCCGCTTGAACTCGTCCGGCGTCACGTCGGCGCCCTTGCGGTGGTCGGCCAGGCTTTCGCGTGTCACCCGGTCCAGCTTGGGCGGGGTGAGCGGGTCGGAGCGCTTGGGCAGCGCGATGGTGCCCTCTTTTTCAATCAGGTGTGTGGTCCAGTCCGACGTGGGGCGAAAGCGCTGGAACTCGTTGCGCGTGCCGTCAAAAATGCCGCTGTAGGCGGCTTTGCCTGCGTCCGTCGTGGCCAGCGTGGTGTAGTAGTTGCCGGTGGTGTTTTTGGGGTCGGGCACCAAAAACAGCGCCGCGTACTGGTCGGCTGCGTCCTTGACCGACTCGGCGCCATCGAGAAACGCCATGTACTGGCGCACGCGCGCCAGGTACTCGTCGGCGCGCGCGCGCAGCCAGTCGGCACGGTAGGCGCTGTCGTCGCGGAAGTTGTCCCGGTCGCCTTGGGACAGCTCGCCAGGGTAGCGGGTGCCTTCCAGAATGTAGTCCAGGTTGCTTTTCTTCTCGGCGTAGCGGCTCTTGTACTGCAGCTGGCCATACCAGTTGCTCTTGTCATCGAGCCACTTCTTGAACGGCATGATGTGGTCGCGCACTTCCGTGACGTACAGCTTGAAGCCCGGTTTGACGCCCTCGGACAGCAGCGGCGCAAACAGGTCGGCGCGGTTGGTGGCGCGCTCGATGGCCTTCCAGGCCTTTTGCATGTCGGACTCGCCGGCCTTCATCTGCGCGCGCATCAGCTCCCAGTGGCGGCGCAGGTCCAGGCCGGTGTTTTTGAGCTTGCTGGCCGGGCGGCCTTCGTACCAGGCGGCACCTTCTTCGGTGCCCATCCAGGCCTTGGCGCCCTCGTAGCCGCGCACCTGCTCGGCCAGCAGGTCGCCCGACAGGGTGCTTTTCGTCTTGCCGGCCAGCGCATGCGCCCAGCCGGCTTGAAAGCGGTTGGTTTTTTCGGCGTCATTGACCAGGCCGGCCTGCGCCAGCGCGCCATCGACGGCCGCCCGATAGACGGCCGGGTCGCGGTGCCGGGCTTTTTCCAGCGCGGCGGCCTGCTTGAGCAGCTGCTTGTGCAGCTCGGCGGCCATTTTGCTCACTTGTTCGGGCCTGGACTCGGGCAGGCGCGTGGTCAGCGCCTGGCTCAGGGCCTGCACCGACTGCCCGACCATGCTGGCGTCGGCCACCAGCTGGGCAAAGGTGGCGACCTCGGTTTCGCGCAGCGCGCGGGCCTTCTCCTTGGCGCTGACCTTCACGGCTGCAGGCGCAGGCGTGGCGGCCGGGGCCGGCGCGGCGGCAGGCTCGGACTTGACCACGGGCGGGTAAGCGGCCAGCAATTCCTCGGGGGTAAAGGTGCCGTCCTTGACCTGCGCGAGCACGTCCAGGCGGGCCTTGCCGGTCAGCCCGGCAGCGGTCAGGATGTCAGCGGCTTGCGCGGCGTCGGTCTTGGGCGCGGGCGCGGCCTTGCGGCTGGCCTGGTAGCGCTGGCGCAGGAAGTCCAGCACGCGGCTGGCGGGCATGTTCGCATCGCTGGTGTCAAAACCCATGCGCTCCAGCGGCGCGAACCAGCTGCTGCTGGTCAGCCCCTCAAACTTGCCGCCCTCCAGGTAGCGCGCGAGCTGCAGCTTGTTGTAGGCGTTGGCAAAATCGGCGCCCAGCGTGGATTCAATCCACTGGGACGCGGGCAGCGCCTGGTACTCGGCGGCGCTGGCGGCGGCGGCGGCGGCTTGGGTGTCGTCGCGGGCCTTGTCGGCGGCGGCGGACTTGGCCAAGCGCTTGGCTTGCAGGCCATCGGGAATGTCGGGCGCATCCTGGCCGATGACCTTCACGGCGCCTTTTTGGGGGTAGCCCGTGAAGCCGGCCGCGTTCACCCAGGCCTGGAGCTGCTGGATTTGCTCGGCAGTGAAGTGCTTGCCCACGGGCGGCAGCAGCTTGACGCTGTTGCTGGCGGTTTCCTGGACGCGGTAGTCCAGAAAGGGCGGCTCGGTGAGCTGTTGGATCGGGGTCTTGGTGGCCGCTGCCGGCGCGGCGGCGGCCTGCTCGCCATAGTGGCGGGCAATGAACTTGTCGCCCACGCGCTGCAGGTAGCCGGGCAGCTTCGTGCGGTCGCCGGCTTCCTTGAAGTCGGCCGCCGTCATGTCCTGGTACAGCGACAGCAAGGCTTTGTCAAAAGCATCACCGACCACCAGCTGGAAGTTTTCACGGCTGTTGGTGGCCGGGTTGGCCTGCAGCACCAGCTGCGCATTGGCGTCCATGGCGGCGTCGATGGCGGCGCGGATGTCAGCGGCGCGCTTGAGGCCGTTCGGGTCGTTGAAGCGCAGGGCCGCATCCGGCGCCTGTTCGGCCGGCGCGGCGGCCGGCTGCAGGCTGTCCACGATTTCATCGAGCACGCGCGACTGCGCGGCGAACTTGCCCCGCAGGCGCTGGCTGGCCGTTTCCAGCAAGGGGATGACGCTGACGGCCGTGCGCGGCTTGCGCAATTCCTCCACCAGCCCGCGCATGGCGGCGCGCGCGGAGCCCTCCAGCGTGTTGCGCTCGGCGCTGAACGTGTCCAGCAGCTTTTCCAAGCGGTCGGCCGCTGCGCGCTCGGGCGCGCCGTTGGTCCGCGTGCCCGGCGCGGCGGGCGGGGCTTTGTTCTGGTCGGCCACGGCCTTGACCAGCGCGTTGCGGGCGTCCTCGTACTCATAGTTGCCGTAGGTGGCATCCATCAGGTCGTGGATGTCCTGCTCGGCAATGCCGGCCTTGAGCGCTTGCTTGACGGCGCCCGACGCTTCCGGGTACTGGGCGGTCAGCTTGGCCTCGACCGGCATGTCGATGTAGTTGTTGGCCATGAAGAAGGCGTAGGCGAAGCCCTCGGGCGTCACGCTGCGCGCGTTCTTGGTGGCCTGGCTTTTGCCGCCCTGCTTGTCGGTCTTGCTGCCCTCGGTCGGCGCCACGTTGGCCAGCGGCAGCTCGGCGTTGAAGTTGCCGTACAGCATGGTCGGCTTGGTCGTCGGCTCGCCAAAGTGGTGCGGCTGGAACGACATGCGCGCGTCCGGGATGCCGGTCAGGCTGACGATGCGCCCGACCGGGTTTTCCAGCGCCCAGATGGCCGGGCGGAAATACTCAATCGTCTGCAGGGTCTTGAACACCAGCGCCTTGCTCGCTTCGCTGCGGCCGTCGGCGTCCTTGGTCTTGAAAAAGCGCGAGCCGGCCGAGCTGAAGTCCGTGCAGGGCGCCGCCGCCAGGATGCCGTACACCTCGGACAGGTCGTAGTTCTCGGTGAAATACTCGACACTGAAGTCGTTCACGTCCTGGCCGGTCTGAATGTCGAACGTCTGCACGTTGTAGCCGGCCTCCCCGCCAGGGCTTGGACCACTCGCCGGACAGGTCGAACAGGCTCAGGATGGTGCGCGAGTTGTTGTCGCCGCCGTGCTCGTCGTACTGCTTTTTGACGTGGGCCTTCCACTCGGCGAGCTTGGCAGCGGCCTGCTCGGGGGGTGATGAAGCCCTCGGCCTTGGCACGCTGGTTGGTGATGGTGCGCTCGTCAGGAGGGGCCGTCAGCACGGCCCATTCGTCGGTGATTTCCTTGAAGTCGGCCGCGTTCATGTCCAGCGGGACACTGCCCTCGTCAATCGCGCCGTCCTGGCGGGTGACGGCGCCGCCCGCAATGGGGGCGTACTTGTTGTTCGGGTCCAGCGGCTTGCCGGTGCTGTTGTCGTGCTCGGGGGGCGGTCCTGACGTTGGCCACCATCAGGCTCTCGACCACCATCTTGCGCATTTTTTGCTCGTTGTAGCCCTGGCCTCTCGGCAAAATGGCCTCGCCGGCGATCTTGATGCTCTCCAGCGCATCCTGGTGACTGGCGGTGTTGGCCACCAGCGCGCGGATTTGCGCCTCGGTGTAGCCGTTGCTTTTGCCCAGCGCACCAGCCACATCGCCGCGCGGCAGGCGCAATTCCTGGCTCAGCCGGTAGTCCAGCGCGTCGGGTGCGGGTGCGGGTGCGGGCGCGGCGCGGCGGGCGCGGCTTGCCCGCCTTGCCCATCGCGCGCCTGAATCTCGGCCACCAGCTCGGGCAGCTTCTTTATCTTCTGGTTGGCGCCGCGCAGTGCGATGCCCAGCGACTCGGCCACGGTCTTGGCCGTGCCGTAGCTTTTCGCCCAGCCGACGGGGCGGGCGGCGGCTTCTGGCGCGTTGCCGCGCTCTACCGCGTAATCCTTCAAGTCGCCCCGCCCGATAGAGGTTCGGTAAACCGTCTTTTCCCCCTCTGTCACCGGCGAGGCCAACTCCTTCTCTGCCGAATACGCATCAGACCAGTCGATATAGACATTGCCCCGGTTGTCCACGGTGCGAATGACGCCGCGCACTTTCGGGTCATGGACGTAAAACACGCGCTTGCCGCGCATCGTTTCAACGGTTGGAGGAATTTTGTCAAGATGGACGTTTCCTGCTGCGCGCGACTGCTTGACGGCCTTGGTCGCGCTTTTCGTCGAATGCGGCACTGTCAAATTGATCGCCTTGTGTTGGCTCGCCTTGATCGCCGGCCGCGTCAGGGGCGCCGTCGCGCGCCAAAAAGGCGTCCACCGCTTCAAACTGCTGCGCCAGCGTGTCGGCCGCTTCCTTGAGCGCTGCGGGGTCCGCGCGCTTGTAGCCTTGCTGACGGCCTTGTCCTTGTTCATCAGGCGGCTGGCCTGGCCGCCCACATGGCTCATCAGGCTCTTGGCGTCCAGCAGGCGGCGGTCGCTCACGCGCGCGTCCACCTGGTCCACCAGCATGCCGGCCTGGTTGATGAAGGCGGTCAGCGCTTGCAGGCGGGGCGTCGGCCTGCGCCAGCAGGTCGCCGTAATCGCCGGCGCGGGCGTCGGCCAGCAGCTTCACCTGGTCGGGCTCGGTGAAATAGCGCGCCAGCGTGCCGGGCTCGCGCACGGACTCGCCGTCCTTGCCCAGCAGCGCCTTGCGGGTGGCCAGGCGCTCGCGGTAAAAATCAATGTTGCTTTGCTGGAGGTGTCCGGCAGGCGGCGTGGTTGGCTGCCGCGCGGATGCCGGCGATAAAGTCCTTGTCGCCGCCCAGCTGCTCCAGCTCGTCGGCAATGGCCAGCGCCTGGGCCTTGAAGTCGCCTGCGGGTGCTATGGTTTCAGTAGCTGCCGGGGCTTGCGGGCCTTGCGTAATCGCCGTATTTGGTGCGGTTTTGCCCTGGATGGCTTGCGCAATCTCCGCAGGGGTGGCGCCGGCCTTGAGCGCTTCATTGAGCGTCGCCTGCAGGGCCTGGCCCGGCTTGTTCGCCTTCGGGTCGCCCAGGAACGTGAGCTTGCCGTTGGCCGCGACAGACAGCTGCACGCCCGTGGGACCGGCCAGGCGGTTCTGGTCGAGGATGGCCTTGATCCACTTGGCCTTCTGGTCGGCTGGCGCTATGGTTTCAGTAGCTGCCGGGGGCAGTGCTGGCCTGCGCAGGTTCCGCTTTTGGTGCGGAAAGGCCGGCCAGGGGCTGGGCCGCACCAGCAGACTGCTCGGCGCTGGGGAATTCTCTGACAATGGGCAGCAGGTCGGCAATCGGCGCGTCCAGGCGGATGACCTTGACAGGCGCGCCGGCTTCCTGTTTGGCGAGCCATTGGTGATGGCCGTCCACGACATGCCCATCAGACGACACCAAAATGGAACGGTCGCCGCCTGTGAAGTTCTTGGCTTTGGTTACCTTTTCTGGCGAAAACTCAGCCTGTGTCGGCTTGAGGCTGTCGCGGGCACTTCCTCGGCCGCATGGCTTGCAATGCCCTTGCCCTTGAGGAAGTTGACCAGGGCACCACGGTGCTCGGCCTTGACCTGCGGCATTTCGGCGCGCGGCACGTTCAGCGTGCCCGATTCTGGCGCGAAGGCGGTCCACTCCTTGTCGAGCGTTTGGTCAGTGACACCGGCGCCTTGCGCGACATCGGCCGGGCCATCAGGTGCGACGTTGTTCCACTGAAATGCCATCGGTGGATGGCGCTTGCTGTGCTACCGAATCAATAGCTTGCGGGTCTGCTGACCTTGCGTAAAAGGCTTATTTGCTTCGGGTGCGCTGGTGGCCTGCGAAGCCACCAGCGCCGCGCGGATTTGGTCAATGTCTTCACCGTGTTGGCCGCTTGCGCCGTGCTGGATGCGGCTCGACAGAATGGCCTGAATTTTGGCCTCTATCTCATCGCCTTCAGCGGCGCCGGCTGGCTGGCCGGCGACTTCGCCGGCGCCGCTCCTTGCGCGCCTGGCGTCTGGGCTTGTTTCTTGAGCAGTTTGTTCAGGCTGGGGCACATAGGCGGGGGTGTCCTGGTTGCGTTGCGGGAGGGGTGGCCTTGGCGCGCAGCACGAACCCGCCCTGGATGGGGGTGACCTCCATTTCCGGGAAAGTCCTGCGCTGCACCGAGCGGCCACTTTTTCGAGCTTGAACGGGTGCCGTTGGGCGACAGCGTATCGCCCGGCAGCACGCCGGCCGCCAGGTTGGCCGCCGCGAGCGCGTCCTGCGTGGCCTGTCGGTCCCGCGCGGCGGTTTCGGTGTTCGGGATTTCCGCCAGTGGCTTGAGCACGCTGCGCGCGCCGTCGGTGCCCATGGGGCTGACCAGTCCGGCGCGCTCCATGTCTTCCACCAGGCGCGCGGCGCGGTTGTAGCCGATTTTCAGGTGACGCTGCACCAGCGCGATGCTGGCCTTGCCCGAGCCCATGACGACCGACACGGCGCCGGCGTACATCGGGTCCGCGCTGGCCGGGGCGGCGGGTCGGCGGCTGGCGGGGCGCCGGGCCTGCCGGGCGCTGCGGCAGGCCGGTGTAGGCGTTGTCCATGCCGGTGGCGGCGCGCACCATGTCATAGCGCGGGTCGTCGCCCGTGACTTCGCGGCCGTTGATGGGGTCGGTGAGGGTCGGGCGTGCGGCGGCGCGCGGCGGCGCGGCGGTCGATCTCGGCCTGCGCGGCCACGCCCATGGCGTTGTCTTCCGGGGTGTTGACGCGCCCCTGCGGCGAGGTGGCTTGTGACAGGTTGTTGACCATGCTGGCCAGGCCGGCATCGGCATGCCGCTGAACAGCGGGGGCCGCGGGTTGGCCGTTGGGTTCACCGGCGGGCCAGCTGGCTGTCCTTGAGCGCCTTGAGCGCGTCGTATTCCTGCTTTTGCGCCGTCGTGAAGGCTTGTGCGTCGGTAGCTGGCACTGTCATCGGCTGGCCATCCGGCCCGGTGACGACGCGCGCGGCGCGCCCTGGCCCAGCCTGGTCAGCGCGGCAAAGCGCGCTTCCTGCTCGGGCGTCAGCGGCACCGGCGCTGCAGGCGGGGC
>CCJP01000006.1 GCA_000751355.1 Polaromonas sp. CG9_12
AGCACGGCCAGCGACTGCTCTACACCGTGCCGGTGGTGGTTTTTGCACTGCTGCGCTACACCTACCAGGTGCACCGCGGCCAGGGCGAGGACGTGGCGCGCGACCTGCTGCGCGACGGCTGGCTGCTGGGCGCCGGCGCGCTGTGGCTGTTCATTTTCCTGAGCCACCGGTTTTTGACGGCGGACAGGCCGCGCCCGGCGCCAGGCGCTTCAGGCGCTTCGCCCTCGCGCCCTCGCCCCAGGCTGCCGGTCAAACAACTGCTGCTGGTGCTGGGGCTGGTGGCCACGGTGTATGCGGCGGCGCTGCTGGTCTGGGGCGACAGCCCGCGCACGTCCCTGGCCCGCCTGTGGTCGCTGAACGGCCTTCAGGCCGCCAGCCTGTGCCTGCTCAGCTATGGCTTGCGCGGCCTGCGCTGGCGCTTCTGGATGGCGCATTACGCACGCCACTTCGGCTTGCTGCAGGGGCTGCGGCTGTACCTGGCAGGCTATGCGTTCACGCCCACGCCCGGCAATGTCGGCGAAGCCGTCCGGGGCCTGGTGCTGGCGCGCGAACCCCTGAGCGTGCGGCAAAGCCTGGCGCTGTTTGGCGCCGAACGCCTGGCCGACCTGCTGTGCCTGCTGCTGCTGTGCCTGCCTGCCGCCGCCTGGGCCTGGGAGCAGGGCGTTATCCAGCGGATGCCCGTCTGGGTGGCGTGGCTGCTGCTGGGCGGTGCGGTCGCGGCAATGCTGGCGGCTGCGGTGCTGTTCAGGCTGCGGCAGGGCGGGCTGCGGCTGCCTGGCTGGCTGCAGGACGCCTGGACCTGCCTGCGCGTGCGGCCGCTGGCCTGGTTCAGCCTGACGCTGGCCGCCTGGTCCGCGCAGGGCGTGGCGGTGTGGCTGGTCTGCAGCGACATGGGCCTGTCGCTGGGGTTGGCGACGGCGACCGGTTTTTACGCCGTGGCCATGGTCGGCGGCGCCTTGTCGGCGCTGCCGGCGGGCCTGGGTGGCACCGAGGCGGTGCTGACCGGCCTGCTGGTGGCCTACGGCGCAGCGGCAGGCAGCGCGCTGGGCATGACCGTGATGGTCCGGCTGCTGACGCTGTGGCTGGCCGTGGCCACGGGCCTGCTGGCCTTGCTCTATAGTGCGGCCATCGCCCGGGACATCAGTTTTCGCTAGCTGCCTTCCGTTTCATTTTTTCCCGCATTGCCTGCGCTGCGGCACACCATCGCCAGCCCGCCCCTGGCCTGCTGTGCGCCTGTCGCCAGCCTGAGCCTTCCCGCTGTTTGTCCAACCCTTGCCCATGTTCCACACCCCGGTCATTGCTTCTTCTCCACAGGCGGTTTCCGCCACGCTGATCCGCTGGCTGCTGGTGGCCGGGCTGGCGTCGCTGCTGCTGCGCTTCTGGATCGCGGCCACCTTTCCGATTTCCGGTGACGAGGCGTTTTTCTACTGGTGGGGCGTTTACCCCGACTGGGGCTACTCTGACCATCCGCCGATGGTCGGCTGGCTGATTGCACTCATGCGCGCCACCCTGGGCGACAGCACGGGGTCGATTCGCCTGCCGGCGGTGTTGCTGCCGCTGGCGCTGGGCGCGGCGCTGTGGTGGGCGCTGGCGCCGCTGGACCGGGTGCGGGCGGCCTGGGCGGTGCTGCTGTTCTGGCTGGCGCCGCTGAACTGGCTCTACGCCATCATCACCACCGACACGCCGCTGATCTTCTGGTCGATGCTGTCGGTGGCCGCCTTGATGCGGGCCGAGCAGCGCACCCGGCTGGACCGCACCGCCTACGGGCTGTATTCCCTGTCGGGCATATTTTTGGGCTGCGCCTTCCTGTCGAAATATTTCTCGGTGGTGCTGGGCCTGACCTACCTGCTGTATTTTTTGGGGTACCGCCGCGAGCGGCTGGCGGGCCTGGGCCTGCTGGTGGCCTGCGCCTTGCCCGGCCCGGCGATCAACATTGCCTACAACGCGTCGCACGGCTGGTCGAACATCATGTTCAACGTCTACAACCGCAACCAGGATGCGGCGTTCGAATGGCGCAAGCCGCTGCTGTATGTCGGCATGATGGCTTACCTCGCCACGCCGGTGGCGGTCTGGCTGGCCGTGAAGCACCGCCAGGCACTCAGGGCCAGCGCCCGGTCGCACCGCCTGCTGGCCTGCCTGGTGGTCGTGCCCTTGCTGTTTTTCATGTTGTTGTCGGCCAAAAAAGTCATTGGCCTCCACTGGGTGTTGTCGTTTTACCCCTTCGGTTTTGCCTGGCTGGCGTTTGCCCTGCCGGCCGACCGCCTCAAGACCTGCGCCAAGGGTTTGGCGCTGTTTGCCGGCCTGCATGTCGTGGTGGTCGCCGGCCTGTACCTGACCACGCTGGACACCTGGCGCCATGCCAAGATCTACCCGCAAATCGTTCGCAGCGTCAAGACCGCCGACATCCTCCGGCAGGCCGAGCACCCGGGCGCGGTGCTGATGGCCGACTCCTACACCGCCGCGTCGATCTATGGTTTCGAGCGCCGCCAGTACATGCCGGTGTTCGGCGTGGGGCGCTTTCATGCGCGGCAGGACGACATGCTGGTGGATTTTTCGCTTTACCAGGGCAGGTCCGTGCGAATCCTCACGCCCGACAAGCCCGACCCGCAAGCATTCAAGCCCTACTTTGACAGCGTCGCCGTGCTGAGTTTCATCCAGGACGGGGTAGTGTTCTACGTGGTCGAGGGCAGCGGATTCAACTACCCCGCCTACCGCCAGGGCGTGCTGGGCGAGGCCTTCCGGCAGTTCTACAACATACCGGCCTGGCTGCCCATGACCGGTTGCCCGTTCTGCGAGCGCTACTGCGGCCAGGTGCGCTGCCCGCGTTAATTCCATTTTCATTTCAATCCGATATGTCGTTGCCTTGCCTTGCCGTGCCTGAGCACTGTCTGCGGCTTCGCGCCTAATCTCGAATTGAACTGAAAACGGAATAAGGTTGCCGTTCAGACCATGGCTTGCGGTCGTGGGCAAAAAATAGCAATCAAAAAGGCCTTTAGCGCAAGCAGGGTGGGCGTTGACTGCTATTAAAAGTAGAGTTTCCTGTTGGCGCTGCCCACGCTTGCCGGGGCCAGACCGACTGGCGTTTCAGTCCTGCAGTTCCAGCCGGGCCATGTCCACGTACAGCCGCTCCATCGCATCGAACGCTTGGCAGAATGCGGCTTGCTCGTAAAGCCGTGTGGCCTCTTTCATCTGCTTGTCACCTTCGAGCATGACCATGCCGTTGGCATATTCGGTCATGGCAATGGCCGAGCCGGGATTGAGCTTCAGCGCTTCCTTGAACAGGGCAAGGCCCGTGTCCTTGCGGGCGCCGTAGGTCATGCTGCCGATCAGCGAACCGACCTTGTCGATCACCTCGGCATGAAAGGTGGCCAGCGCAATGTGCGCATCGCCATGCTGGGGCGCGAGTTGCAGGGTCTGCTCCAGCGCGGACTTGACCTTGCTGCCCAGTCCCTGCGCCAGCGCCTTTGCCACGCTGATGCCCTGGCTGTAGCGCCCCAGGGCATAAGCCTGCCAGTACCACGCATTCGGGTTTTTCGGCTCTGCCGACTGTTGCACCTCGGCCCTTTGCGCTGCCTCCAGGAACAGGTCGAGCCTGGGTTTTTCCTTGTTTTCAAGGTAATTGGCATAGATGCAGGTGGCCTTGTTGGCCACCGTCATGCCATCGCCGCCGGCTTTCAGTCCGGCCTCGGCCGCTTTCTGGAATTCGCCGTTGTGAAACAGCACCCAGGCCTTGAGCACCGCTGCATCCGAGGGCAGCGGTTCGCAGTCACCCTGGTGCAGCCGGACCCAGTTTTTGCGTCCAGGCTGGCCGTGTCAAAGGCATAAGCGCCGGGGTGGGGGAAAGGATTCCATTGGGCCATGTGCTTGTCTCCTTGACGCATTTTTTATGCAATCTGGCGGCCCGTGCCGGCACGCTTCAGGCCGGCAGGCTTGCCGGGCTGCTGTAGGCGCCCGCCAGGCTTTGCAAGTGGCTTTTCTCGGCGGGCTCCAGATAGGGTGTCAACAGGCTCAGCACATGGTGCGCACCGCGCATCAGGGCCGCCTGGGCATTCTCGGGCTCCAGGGCATGGCGCGGATTGCACCCATATTCAAAGCTCAGCCAGTAAGTCAGCAGCACCACCATGCTGGTGGCCGTTGCGTCAACTTCGCGCGAGTCCATCCCCATGGCGCCAGCGCGGTCCATGCCCCCGAGCATGGTCCTGACAGCGCGCGCCTTGTTCTTGAGCACCCCTTGGAAATGCGTCTCCAGCCGCCGGTTCTTGCTCAACAGGTCGTTCAGGTCGCGGTACAGGAAGCGGTGCTGCCAGATCAGCTCAAACAGCGTGTGCATGAAAAACCAGGCGTCCTCGACGTTGCGCACGCCGTCGCTGGCATTGAGCAGTTCATCGAGCGCCTGCTCGTAGCGGTCAAACAGCGAATTGATCAGTTCGTCCTTGGCCGGGTAGTGGTAGTAAAGGTTGCCCGGGCTGATGCCGAGTTCGGCGGAAATCAGGGTGGTCGATACATTGGGCTCGCCGAACCGGTTGAACAGTTCGAGCGTGACCTCCAGGATGCGCTCAGCGGTGCGACGCGGCGCTTTTTTCGCCATATTTGTCCCTCTTTCTTTTGTTCGCTGACTCTACTCCAGCAGCCCGTGGCAAAAAATCAGGGAAACCTCATGCAGGGCATTCGAGTGACGGATATTTCGGGTGGTGCAGGCAAAAAAAGGGACGTCACGTCCCTTTTTGAGGGTTCTGCACCTGTCTTCAGGTGTTGTCCCGGCTCAAGCGTCAAGGGCGTGTCCCAGCCACCGCAGGCGTGTGTCTGCTGCAGATTATTCGGCTTTGCCTGGCGCGGCGTTTGCTCTGCCCTGGGCGGGCGTGGCTGCCGGTTTTGCGGCTGCGCGTCTGGCGGCCGGCCGCGCGGTTTTTTTGGCGGCAGGCGCTGCGGCTTTGGCCGCGTCTTTTGCGGCGGCCCGGCGCGTGGCTTGGCGGCTGGTTTTGCGGGCGCGCCTGCAGCCGTGCTGCCGCCACTCAGTTTGCGGACCTGCTGGTCGAGCAGATCAATGCGTTCTGCCAGTGCGCTCACATCCCGCGCCAATGGCACGCCGAGTTTGCCCAGGGCTTTCGCCACGCGCTCCTCGAAAATGTTTTCCAGCTTGTCCCAGCGGTTGCCTGCCTTGGACTGGAGGTCGCTGGCCATGTCGCTCATGCGGCTGGTGGCCTCGCTGATCTTTTCTTCGGCAGTCGCCTGGGTCTTGCGCTGGATCGCCAGGCCTTCCTTGACCAGGGTGTCGAACACCTTGCTGCCTCCCTCCTGCGCCTTGGAAAAAGCCCCCAGGCCGGCCAGCCAGATCTGCTGGGCAGAGTCCTTGACAGACTGGGAAAGTGGGGGGCCGGCTTTTTGATCGGCACTCGTTTTTTGCTGTTTCTTGACCATGGAGGGCTCCTGAAGGGTTGGATGGAAAAAGGGATTGCGGCCCATTGCCGCACGCCCTGAAGAATGTAAGCCTGCGGCGCGCCGGTGTTTAGGGTCAGGCTTCTAGAGCGTTAGGCAGGGCATGGAGTTGCGCTGGATCGGGCAGGGTTCGCCGGTTTGTGCGCACGTAACAAAGCTGCAAAGCTGCAAAGCTGAACAGAATGAAACTTTTGTCGGCCACGTCAATGCGGAGAATCCCACGAACTATTTCGTCACGGGCGCCACCGGTTTCATCGGCAATCGGCTGGTCAGGAAACTGCTGCAGCGCAAGGGCACCAGGGTCTATTTCCTGATCCGGCCTGACAGTGCGGGCAAGGTGGCCAGACGGCGCGACTTCCGGGGCGCGGGCGCTGGCCGGGCGATGGCGGTGCATGGCGACCTGACCGGCAAAAAGCTCGGCGTGAAAGCCGAAGAAATCAGGACGCTGAAAGGCCAGCTCAGCCATTTCCACCACCTCGCGGCAGTTGATGACCTGGAGGCCGACGAGCAAAGCCAGGTCGCCGTCAACATCGACGGCACCCGCAACACGGTCGAGTTTGCCAGGGCGATTGATGCCGGGCATTTCCACCACGTCCGCTCGATTGCGGCGACCGGACTGTACGAAGGCGTGTTTCGCGAGGACCTGCGTCGAAGACGCGGAAAACCACGCGCACCCGTATTTCAGGACCCGGCACGAGAGCGAAAAAATCGTCCGCAGCGAATGCAAGCTGCCGTGGACGGTAGTTAGCGCAGCCAGGGTCGTCCGCAGCGTGGCCAGCGAAATGGACAAGGTCGACGGGCCGTGTTGTTTCTTCAAGCTGATCCAGCGCATCCGCAAGCTGCTGCTGTCGTGGACGCCTGGATGCGCTGCGCATCTAACGAGTTCGCCGACCAATTTTTACAACAACGTGCCGACGCTGGCCGCCGAGGAAGCGGCCGAGCGGTGGCGCAGGCCTGCATCTTCAAGCCGGTGCGCATCGCCACCCGCCTGGGCATTGTCGGGCAGGTGCTGCATGCGCTGATGCCGTGCATTGCCCAGATCGCGATGAACACCAGATTTCGCCGGTTTGCCGATTTATCGGCCGCCAAGGGCGAGAAAGGCGAGAAAGGCGAGAAAGGCGAGAAGGGAAGCAAAGATGAAAAAGCCAGGCCGTCACCCGAAGCGCTGGCGATGCAGCCGATGATGCGCGGGATTCATTTTTGAATACTGTCGAAATCAGTATTTCGGAGAACCGGACTTATTAACTGACCTTACGCAGCCGCCTGAAATTTCTGAAGCTGGTCAAAAGCGCTGCGGGTGGCATTGATGAGAAGTTTGAACCTTAAAGCGAAGGAGTTGATCTTGCTTTTAACGCTCAAGCATTCGAGCTTGAAGACGGCATAAATCGCCATGAAGACGTGGTTGCTTTGGGTTCTCAACGTCTGCGTTGGGGATTTGGCCATGCCCGCATTGGACTTCAAGGATTTGTGAAACACCTCCACTTGCCACCGTTTTTTGTAGGTCGTGGTGATGGCGTCGTAGTCGCACGTGAGGTCGCTGCAAACCAGGTGCAATGTGCCGGTGCTGCTGTCTTTGTTTTTAAAGACCTGGCGGACCAAACGGACTGCTCTGGCAGACCCCTTGAGCCAGCCTTGCACCGTGCATTGCTCTGAAAATTCCAGCTCGTCTACGCGCACGAAGCGCTTTTTCTTCCAGTCCTCCTGGCTCAACGCCACCAGCCGGTTGTCCTTCAGGGCTGCGATGAAGTGCTTACCCCGGCTCGTAATGAAATCAAAATTCTCCTCGGAGGAAAACCAGCTGTCCATCAGCACGAAACGAAATCGCAAGGCGTTTTGCAGGCAGGCATGGATCATCTCGCGCATCATTTCGTTTTTTGTTTTCTCACTTTTGCGTTTGACTTGGCGGCTCGCAACGTCGCATTGAAGAGGCTTTTGCACCAACTCGAACGCCACCGGAATAGACCTGCCGCCGCAGTGGTACAGCGCGTTGAGCAGGTTGATGCCCTTGACCGTGCGACCACTGCAATGATCGTAATGCCAGCAGATCAAGTCACTCTCGTCCGTCCAGGCTTTTTCCTGGATGGTGTCGTCAAAAATCAGCACGCCTTCAGCCGTTTGCACTTCCCGCACCATCGCCTTGACTTGCCGCCACAAGTCCTTAGACGTGTAGTCCTGCCCGGATAAAAACCTGGTAATCCGGTCGTGGCTGACATCGCCCTGCACCATGGCCGAAAGCCCTGTCGCTGTTGTCGCGCCAAAGCTGCTCAGCAGGTAATCCGTGTACAACTCCAGTTCAGAATTTTTCATGCGCGTAGGCTAACAGGACAGGCGGCTGCGTAAGGTCAGTTATTAACTTTGGATCAAAAAATCCTGTTTGTCGCGGCCGGCTGACAGTTGAGCGCTTAACCAGGCCGGCGACTTGCCTCGACCGGTCCATGTTTTTCCGCTTTCGGGATCCTGGTATTTCGGGGCGACCACGTTCCGCCTGTCTCCCGCGATCCGTTTGTTTGGTCCCCTGCCGGCAAGCCCCAGGTCAGAGGCTGTCAGGTCATAATTCTTGATTAACTCTTTGGCTGCGGCGATGGCTTGCGTACGTTCGCCTTTGCGCTCCAGTTCCTGTTGCTTTCGCAAGTCGTTCAGCTTGGCTTCGAACTCATTGATTTGTTGTTGTAGCTCGTTTGATTTCTGCATGAAAATGTCTTCCTTTTAAAGTGCTTGATGTTAATCGATTATTTGGATAAATATTAATGCCAAGCCCGAATGTTTAAAGTTTTATCGAGACTGGCATTTCTGACCGGTTTCAAAAAGTCTTCATTTCTCTTGTTTGCGGGGTGTATCTCCAGGTCAAGATGTGCTTATGCTGCATACCCTGAATTATTTGGAATTTCATAACAATATTCGTATGCAATATTGTTCTTTGTAAAGTTTTGATGGATGAGTTTGCTGTAAGCCGGGTATGGGTTTATGGAACTTGACACGCCTGCGTTGACAAGGTTTTTGAATTCAACAGCGTTCCATGGGAACGTAAACAGATTATTTGTCCTGAAAAGCAAGCAATGAAATGTAAGCGAGTCCATGTTTTGTTGCTTGAATATTGCAGGATTCAGGGCTTCAAGGCCGGCGAAAAGTTGTTCCAACTAGAATGATGTTCCCAATTTCAAACATAGGCAAAAATGGAAGATGCTCTGAAGCAGGCGATCAGTGATGAAAATGAAGTGGGTCTATTGGACCTGCTGGTCACTTTGGCTGAAAACATCAAGTTGCTGATCATTGGCCCGCTGGTTGTTGGCATCTGCGCCCTGATTGTCGGTTTTTTGCTTCCACAAACCTTTCAAAGCGTGGCGGTGCTGCAGGCTGACCAAGGCACTGCGAGCCTGATGGGTACCACCGCTGTACTGGACCCGGTCATTGCCTCACTCGGTCTGGCAAAAGACGAAACCGTCGAAGAGGCGCGTACCAAATTGCGCGATCACATTAAGACGAATGTAGGGCGGGTTGACAAACTGCTCACATTAACCGTTTCTGATCGTTCTGCCTTGCAGGCGCAAGCAATTGCCAATGCGCTACTCCAGCAAACCTATCTGGAAAGCCGTCCCAAGGGCAGCGCCCGGGCACGACTTGGCGTGCAACTTGAAGAGGCGCGAACACGGCTTGAAAATGCCCGCGATGCGTCGGTTGGCGTGCTCAAACGCCTCGAATCCAATGTCAGTGGCAATAGTCCCGGCAGTGCCGGCGGAGTGGAGATGGCACGGGGTTATGCCGAGTTATTAAGTGCCACAGGCGCAGCGCAAGGCCAAATCAGCACTCTGGAAGCGCAACTGGAAGGCCTAACCGATGCCCAACTGGTTCAGGCGCCTACCTTGGCGCAGAAACCCAGCCAACCAAAGAAAGGTTTAATTGCCATAGGTGCTGCGGTCGCGGCAGGGGTGGCCTTGTTGTTGTTTATTTTTATACGGCAAGGTTTTCTCAATACCGCGCCAAGCGAGAAAACTTCTGCGAAGGTATTGCGCATTCGCAAATCCTTTCGCTTGTAATAACCCTTCAGCACCGAGCAATAAACCGATTGCAGGATTAATGCTCATCCATCCCTGAATTGCCCCGTTTAAATGGGGCAATAGATATTTAGTGACTTCATGACCATTCTCATCACCGGCGCAGCCGGATTTATTGGCGCAAACTTTGTTCTTGACTGGCTGGCCTGCAACGACGAGCCGGTGATCAACCTGGACAAGCTGACTTACGCCGGCAATCTTGAAACGCTGGCGAGCCTGCAGGGCGATGCGCGGCACATCTTCGTGCAGGGCGACATTGGCGACAGCGCCCTGGTTAGCCGCCTGCTGGCCGAACACCGCCCCCGCGCAGTGCTGAACTTTGCCGCCGAAAGCCATGTTGACCGTTCGATTCTGAGTCCCGAAGACTTCATCCAGACCAACATCGTGGGCACCTTTCGCCTGCTCGAAGCGGTGCGGGCTTACTGGAATGAGCTTGAAGCCGAGGCCAGGACGGCTTTTCGATTTCTGCACGTTTCTACCGACGAGGTCTATGGCTCGCTGGGCGCCGCCGACCCGGCCTTCAGGGAAGACCATCGCTACGAACCCAACAGCCCGTACTCGGCCAGCAAGGCCGCCAGCGACCATCTGGTGCGTGCCTGTCATCACACCTACGGCCTGCCGGTGCTGACCACCAACTGCTCGAACAACTACGGCCCTTATCACTTTCCGGAAAAGCTCATTCCGCTGATGATCGTCAACGCCCTGGCCGGCAAGCCCCTGCCTGTGTACGGCGACGGCATGCAGGTGCGTGACTGGCTGTATGTGAAGGACCATTGCAGCGCCATTCGCCGCGTGCTCGAATCCGGGCGGCCGGGGGAGGTGTACAACGTCGGCGGCTGGAACGAAAAACCGAACATCGAGATTGTCAACACCGTCTGCGCGCTGCTTGACGAGTTGCGCCCCAAAGCTGACGGCACAAGCTACAACACCCAGATCACGACCGTCAAGGACCGCCCTGGCCATGACCGGCGCTACGCCATCGATGCCAGCAAGATCGAGCGCGAACTGGCCTGGCGGCCGCTTGAGACCTTCGCGTCCGGCATTCGCAAAACGGTGCAGTGGTACCTGGGCAATCCCGAGTGGGTGGCCCATGTGCAAAGCGGCGCCTACCGCGACTGGGTGCAGACCCAATACGCCAGCGCATGAAAATCCTGCTTTTCGGCAAGAACGGCCAGCTCGGCTGGGAACTCCAGCGCAGCCTGGCGCCGCTGGGTGACCTCATTGCGCTGGACCGGCACAGCCAGGACCTGTGCGGCGACCTGGGCAACCTGCCCGGACTCGCTGACACGGTACGCGCCTTGCGCCCCGATGTGATCGTCAATGCCGCCGCCCACACGGCCGTGGACAAGGCTGAAAGCGAGCCCGAACTGGCCCGCACCATCAACGCCCTGGCGCCTGGCGTGTTGGCACAAGAGGCCAACAAGCTGGGCGCCTGGCTGGTGCATTACTCGACCGACTATGTGTTTGATGGCAGCGGCAGCCGCCCCTGGGTAGAAACCGACATGCCTGCGCCGCTGGGCGTGTATGGCCGGACCAAGCGCGAAGGCGAGCAATTGATTGCCGAACGCTGCCAGCGCCACCTGATATTTCGAACCAGCTGGGTGTATGCGGCACGCGGCGGCAACTTTGCCAAAACCATGCTGCGCCTGGCGCAGGAGCGCGAGCGCCTCACGGTGATTGACGACCAGTTCGGCGCGCCCACCGGCGCGGAGCTGATTGCCGACGTCACGGCCCACGCCATCCGCCAGGTGCGGCACCGCCCGCAAGACGCCGGACTCTACCATCTGGCGGCCCAAGGCGAAACGACCTGGAATCGTTATGCAAAACATGTGATTGCGCAGGCGCAGCGGGCACATCCAGCTATCAAAATGATAGTTGGTGAAGTTGCCACCGTGCCCACCAGCGCTTTTCCGACGCCAGCGCAGCGGCCGCACAACTCGCGCCTGGACTGTACCCGGCTGCAAAGCGTCTTCGGCTTGACACTGCCCGCCTGGCAACAGGGCGTGGACCGCATGCTGGCGGAAATTCTTTAAGACATCACAAGAAAACTACATCCCCATGACCCAACGCAAAGGCATCATCCTCGCCGGCGGCTCCGGCACCCGGCTGCACCCGGCCACGCTGGCCATCAGCAAACAGCTGCTCCCGGTGTATGACAAACCGATGATCTACTACCCGCTCAGCACCCTGATGCTGGCCGGCATCCGCGACGTGCTGATCATCAGTACCCCGCAGGACACGCCGCGCTTTGCGCAACTGCTGGGCGATGGCAGCCAATGGGGCATGAATCTGCAGTACGCTGTTCAGCCCAGCCCGGACGGCCTGGCGCAGGCCTTTCTCATCGGCGAGCAGTTCATCGGCAACCAATCCAGCGCCCTGGTATTGGGGGACAACCTGTTTTACGGTCATAACTTGGTGCAATTGCTCACGAGCGCTGACAGTCAAGATAGCGGCGCCACGGTATTTGCTTATCATGTGCTTGACCCAGAACGCTACGGTGTAGTGGCTTTTGACAAAGCCGACAGAGTCAGCAGCATCGAAGAAAAGCCAGCTAAGCCTAAAAGCAACTATGCGGTTACTGGCCTTTACTTTTACGACAATCAGGTTGTTGACATTGCGAAAGCCGTCAAACCAAGTCTACGCGGCGAGTTTGAAATTACTGCTGTCAACCGTGCCTATCTGGACAAGGATCAGCTCAACGTTCAGAAAATGCTGCGTGGCTACGCCTGGCTGGACACTGGCACCCATGACAGTCTGTTAGAAGCCGGTCAATTTATTGCCACGCTAGAACGAAGGCAAGGCATGAAGATCGCATGCCCAGAAGAAATCGCCTGGCGCAAGAGTTTCATTGATTCAGAACAACTCGAAAAGTTGGCTCAACCTTTAGCTAAGAATGGCTACGGCCAATATCTGCTGCGTTTGCTTAATGAGGGCGTTTAGTTATGAAGGTCAAGCAAACGTCCATACCAGACGTACTGCTCTTAGAACCTAAGGTGTTCAGTGATAAACGCGGATTTTTTTACGAAAGCTATAACGAGAACCAATTTTTGAATCGACAGGAATTCGAACTACTTTCGTACAAGATAACCACACCATATCGGTAAAAGGTGCCCTTCATGGCTTGCACTACCAGTTACATCAACCGCAAGGTAAATTGGTGCGCGTCGTCGTAGGATCAGTGTTTGATGTAGCCGTAGATCTGCGTAAATCCTCGCCTACTTTCGGCCGCTGGACTGGTACGACTTTATCCGCCGCCAATAAATTGCAAATGTGGATTCCTGCTGGTTTTGCGCATGGTTTCCTAGTGCTCAGTGGTATCGCAGAGTTTCTTTACAAAGCAAGTGAGTACTACGCTCCGGAAGACGAACATTGCATTCTTTGGAGCGATCCATCCATCGGGATTGGCTGGCCTTCAGGGCTTGCCCCATTGCTATCAGCAAAAGACCAAGCCGCTAAGCTACTCAATGATGCAGCGATATTCACATAAGGAATAACTTACTAACCTGCTTAAGTATAAAGGCTGTCAATTTTTTAGAAAATGCTGGGACTAAAACGTGACTAAAAAACCAGAACAAAGAAAGCAAAACATGCGAGAAACTGAACCAATTTATGTGACCCAGCCCAGCTTGCCGCCGTTGGAGGAGTTCACACCTTACCTCGAAAAAATTTGGGCCAATAAAATCCTGACCAACGGCGGCCCGTTTCATCAGCAACTTGAACAAGCCCTATGCGACTACCTTGGCGTCAAGCATCTGGCACTGTTTACCAATGGCACCATCGCCCTTGTCACCGCGCTGCAAGCACTGCGTATTACCGGTGAAGTCATCACTACGCCTTATTCATTCGTGGCCACCGCACATTCTTTGCTATGGAATGGCATCAAGCCTGTGTTTGTGGATGTGGACCCCAACACACTGAATATGAACCCGGCCAAGATTGAAGCTGCCATCACTGCGCAAACCACTGCCATCATGCCCGTTCATTGTTATGGCCATCCTTGTGATGTGGATGCCATTCAGAAGATTGCGGACAATTACAACCTTAAAGTCATCTACGACGCCGCCCACGCCTTTGGCGTGCAATGCCACTGCCGGCAGTGTGCTCAACCATGGGGATTTGTCCGTGTTGAGCTTTCACGCCACCAAGGTCTTCAACACCTTTGAAGGCGGTGCCATCGTCTGTCCTGATGCTAAGACCAAGCTGCGTATCGACCAACTTAAGAATTTTGGCTTTGTCGATGAAACCACCGTTGTGGCCCCTGGCATCAACGGCAAGATGAGCGAAATCAATGCCGCTTTCGGCATGCTCCAGCTCAACCATATTGACGCCGTGCTGGCACGGCGCAAAGAAATTGATGCTACATACCGCGAACTGCTCAAAGGCGTCAAGGGTGTTCGCTGTTTGCAGGACGCTGGTGAAGCTATTGCCAATTATTCCTATTTTCCGATTTTGGTAGAGGCCGATTACCCGCTCAGCCGCGACGGCCTGTATCAAAAATTCAAGGACCACGGCATATTTGCGCGCCGCTATTTTTATCCACTGATCACAGACTTTCCCATGTACCGGGGCTTGCCTTCGGCACAACGGGACAACCTGCCTGTAGCAACTGCTGCATCGAAAAAGGTGATGTGCCTGCCAATTTATCCAAGTTTGAATAACGAAGATCAGCGACGTATCGCTGCACTCATTGCAAAGTAACCTATATGTCAAAAAAGATACTTTTCCTCGGCGCTGCACCCACCCAGATGGCGCCTCTTCGTTATGCGGTTGAACAAGGCCACCGCGTCATTACCTGCGACTACTCACCCGAAAATCCTGGGCACAAGTTAGCGCACGAGTCCTATAACGTCAGCACGACCGGATAAGGCGGCCGTTCTCGAATTAGCCAGGCGCCTCAAGATTGATGCCATCGTGGCATACGCATCAGACCCAGCAGCGCCAACCGCTGCTTATGTGGCAGAGCAGTTGGGCCTGCCGGGCAACCCCTATTCGTCTGTGCTCACACTCGCACGTAAAGACCTGTTTCGTGCTTTTTTGAAAGAGCATCAATTCAACGTCCCCGCTCCGAATCGTTCTATGACCGCGAGCAAGCGCGTGCCTGGTTAAAGGAAATTGGTTGTACCGGCCTTCATCAAGCCAGTAGATTCATCAGGCAGCAAAGGCGTCACGCGTCTGGAGGACCCGGCTAAATTTGACGAAGCCTTTTGACCATGCACTTGCCTACTCGCGCGAAAAAAATGGTCGGTCGGTAGAGGCTCAGATCGTTCGTGCGCGCTATCAGGTCGCTGGTGATGGTTTTATCGTGGATGGCCAATTGGTATTCCGATGCTGGGCCGACGAACATTTCGACAAACTTTGCAACGGCTTGGTGCCATTGGACAAACGTTTTCCGACATCCACACCCCCTACAGAGTGGCTCCAGATTGCCCATGCAGAATCGCAGCGTTTGCTCGGCCTACTGGGCATGAAGACCGGGGCCTTGAACTTTGACTTTGTCTTTTCTGAAAACGGCCAGTTCTACTTTCTGGAACTTGGCCCCCGCAACGGCGGCTGCCTGATTCCGGAAGTTATCTGCCACGCCACAGAAATTGACCTCATCGAATGCACTGTTAATGCTGCGTTAGGTTTGCCCTGTAATGGTTTGGCTATGAAGCCTACCCAGGGATACTGGTCAAGTTACATGGTCCATTCCCTAAAGTCGGGCACTTTCAAAGAACTCTGGCTTTCCGATCAAATTAAGGCAAAAATTATCGAGCAAGATATTTGGGTTAAACCCGGTGATAAGGTTAATAAATATTTAGGCTCTAATGATACCCTTGGCACCATGATTTTGAAGTTCGACTCAATGGAAGAAATGCTGGAGATGGTCGATAACATGGAGCGGGATATCCGTGTCGTCGTCCAATAAAGCCATTGGGGGTTATTTTGAGCTGGAATTACCAGCACAAAAACCTTTTTTATATCCAGATGCTAACTGCTTTCAGTCAGCGAGAGCTGCATTTTTGGCTTTGCTGCAAATAGGAAAGCCAAAGCGTGTCTGGATACCACTTTATATTTGTGATTCGATGCTTGCTCCGCTTAGAAAGGCGGGAGTAGAATTTTCTTTTTATTCGGTCAACGAGAAGTTTCATATTGTGGGTGACATTAATATGTCACCCAACGATTGGTTGCTTTACGTAAACTACTTTGGCATTTGTAACGACTATATTGATAGAATTCTTGCGAAATTTAATCCAAATCAGATAGTTCTTGACTACTCTCAAGCATTTTATTCGCCGTCAAGAAAGTGTTTAGCAATTATTTATTCACCCCGTAAGTTTTTCGGAGTTCCTGATGGTGGTTTGCTTGTGACATGCTTACCGCTAGTAATGCCATCAGTAATTGATGACGGCGCA
>CCJP01000007.1 GCA_000751355.1 Polaromonas sp. CG9_12
CGCCGGATGACCAGCGTCGCGCTGCCGTATTCGCGTGCACGGCACCAACGCATCGATTCCGCTCAACACAGCCACGGTCCGGGCAAACGCCGTCCGTCCCACATCAGTGATGCACCCCGGTCTGAAAGAACATCAGGCGCACCCTCGCGCGCCATTGCGCCGTTTTCGAGTTCTTTGACATAAGGTGCCAGCAATGCCAGCCCGTGCGTGTCATGGCCCAGCAGGTCGCCTTCAACCAACGTGCGGGCAACCGCCTCGGCTTGCACTGAGGCCATGCCCGCCGCCTGCAGCAACTCTTGCGCGAAGTGGATTAACGCTTGCATGGAATAGCGATCAGCGGCCTGCATCAGTAAGTGCCCCTGCCGCCAGAGATGTCAAACACGGCAGCGGTTGAAAAGGAACAATCTTCGGACGACAGCCAGGCACTAATGCAGCAATTTCCTCGACTTCGCCAAAGCGGTTCATCGGATCTTGGACAGCATGAAATCGATGTGCTGCTGGGTCATCTGGGCAAATATGCCGGTTCGCACAGCAGCTGGCGTGATGCAATTCACCCGGATTCCCGTCTGCGCCAACTCTTTGCCAAGCGATTTGGTCATGCCAATGACGCCGGCCTTGGAGGCGCTGTAGGCAGAGGCATTCGGGTTGCCCTCCTTGCCCGCGATCGAAGCGATATTGACGATCCGTCCGTAGTTTTTCTCGCGCATCTGCGGCACGACGGCACGGCAGCATAGAAACGGGCCGCGCAAATTGACACCGATCACCTTGTCCCAGTCTGCGACGGGATAGTCCCAGAGGGTTGTGTTCGGTCCAGTAATGCCGGCGCTGGTGACTAGGATGTCAATCCCGGCAGTAGCCTGCAAAGTAGCATCCCTGGCCGCGACGACAGCATCCGCATCGGATACATCCACGGTCACCACTTGCGGCTTCACGTCGCCAAAAGTGCTGCGGGCTTGCTCCAGCATGTCAGGATCACGGTCCCACAGGCTGATCGTTGCACCGCCTTCGACCAAACGATGCGCAATTGCCAGACCGATGCCGGCGCCGCCGCCTGTCACGATCGCATGGCGACCTGAAAAATTGTATTGGTTACGTTCTGCCATCTGTCTCTTTCTTCGTAAAAACGGCGCGCTCGCACGCGCGGATTAGGTGAAGCAAGCCTGCCTGGAAGACAGGGCGCCAATAGCCCGTGTCTTAACCAGCCCGGACTGGCCAGTAAAAAAACTCAAGGCATGTATTGACGCCATTGATTTCCATGATTTGCCCAGTCACGTAACTGGACGTTTTTCGGAGGCGAGGTAGAGGAGAGGCGCCGACACATTCATCTACCGTGCCTAGCCGGCCCATCGAAATCGTCAGGCGCATGGTTTCGAGTTGCTCGGGAGTGGAAAACTTCGTGAAAAGGCGTGCTGATGACGCCGGGCGCGACAGCATTGACCCGAATTTTGCGGCCCACCAGTTCTTTAGCCAGGCCCTTGGTGGCAGTGCTGACGAAACCCTTGGAGCCGGCATACAGACTGGCGCCCGGGCCGCCGCCATTACGCGCGGCGACACTGGTCAGGTTGATGATACTGCCGCCGCCCGCATATGGGCTACCGCGTACTTTGTGCACATCATCATCGAGCGCACATTGAGGCCGACGATGTCATCAAATTGATCGCTGAGTTCATCGATCGGCACGCGCTTGACCAGCGCGCCGGCGTTGTTGATCAGGACATCAATGCGGGAAAAGCGCATTGCGCTTTCTGCCACCAGCCGTTCGCAGTCAGTGCTCAGCCGCAGATCGCCCTGGACCACCCGCCTCGCCGCCAGCCTGTTCAACAGCCTTGGCCACCGCCAGCGCGCAGCCTTCGAACTGTGGAAGTGCACCACCACCTTGCAGCCCTGCGCGCCAAAGGCCAGGGCGCAGGCGGCACCTATGCCGGTTGAAGCACCGGTAATCAGAACCACCTTGTCTTTCAAATCATCCATCATGTAAATTCTTTGTTGCGTGGTTGTTTGCTGAACATGCGCATCACGACTGGCAGAAACCATATCAGCAAAGTCAGAACGCCCAGTGTGCCGGCAATCGGGCGATTGAAAAATTCGATGACATTGCCATCGGCCTTGATGATCGGAGCTGACGAAGGTCTCCTCCAGCATGCCGCCCAGAACCACGCCAAGAATCGTCGGTGCAATCGGAAAGCCGTTTTCCTCCATCAGATAGGCCAGCAGGCCAAAGGCCAGCATGATGCCGACGTCGAACGCGCTGTTGTTGATCGAGTAGGCGCCGACGATGCAAAACAGCAGATCAGCGGCATCAATATGTTGCGCGGGACCTTCAGGATTTTCTTGGCCAGCTTGATGGTCAGGAAGCCCAGGGGCAACATCAGCAGATTGGCCAGGATGAAAAACAATGAACACCGCATACATCGCGACCGGGTTTTCAATGAAAATCATCGGTCCGGGGTTGAGGTTTTTCATGTACAGCACGCCGATCACGATCGCGGTGATCGAGTCGCCCGGAATGCCGAAGACCAGCGCCGGAATCCAGGCGCCAGCCAGAGAGGAGTTGTTGGCCGCGCCCGATTCGACAATGCCCTCGGGGTGACCAGTGCCGAATTTCTCCGGCTCCTTGGAGAATTTCTTGCTCACGCATACGACATGTAGGCGGCAATGTCTGCGCCCGCGCCGGGCAGCGCGCCCACCACCGTGCCCAGCACACTGCCGCGCAGGACCGACAAGGGGTATTTGACCGCCAGGCCCCACATGCCCTTGAACACATTGCCTATGCTGCTTTGCACTATTCCCACATTGTTCCGTGCGGTGATCGCATAACGCAGCACTTCGGAAACCGCGAACATGCCGACCATGATGGGAACCAGCGACAAGCCGCCCAGCAGATCGCTGTTGCCGAAGGTGAAGCGCGGCAGACCAGCCGGGTTGTTCATGCCGACGCTGGCGATCAGCAAGCGAGGAACAGCGAGACAAAACCCTTCAGAGGGCTACTGGACGCGATCATGATTGAGCAAGTCAGGCCGAGCAGAACCAGCCAGAAATACTCGTAGGAAGAAAACTTCAGGGCCAGTTCCGCCAGTGACGGCGCAGCGGTGATCAGCACCAGGGTGCCAAACAGGCCGCCGACCGCCGAGAACACCAGGCCGGCGCCCAGCGCCACTTCGGACTGGCCATTTTTGGTCATCGCATAACTCTCGTCGGTGTAGGCCGCCGAGGCCGGCGTGCCTGGATGCGCAGCAGGCAGCCCGGTATGTCACCTGAGAAAATCGCCATCGCGGTGGCGGTCACCATTGCGGCGACCGCCGGAACCGCCGGCATGAAAAAGGTGACGGGCACCAGCAGAGCCACCGCCATGGTGGCGCTCAGGCCTGGCACGGCACCTACAAACAGTCCATACATCGCCGACGCCAGAATGACGCCCAGCACATAAGGATCGAAAACCTGGCCGAAGGCCGCGTACAGATGGGCTAGCATTGGATGGCTTTCGGTTTACCAGGAGAACGATTCGAGGATGCCCCAAGGCAGCGGCACTTTGAGCAGCTTGTAGAAAAGCGTGTGGATGCCCACTGAGCCCAGCAACGCGATGAGGATCGCGGTCTTGAGCTTGACTTCGAACACCAGAAACAAAGCCATCAGCAGGACCACCGCAGTCGGCAGGAAGCCCAGACGTTCCGAGACCGCCACATAAAACGCCAGCACCAAGGGAATCAGCACAAAACCGAGAGTGGTACGGCCCTGGCCCACCCAGCCGGGCACGGTGATCCAAGATTGAGTTTTGAGAGTTTTAAGGCCCTTTACAACCAGCATTGCAGCGCAAATCATCAGGCCGACCGCAATCAGTTGCGGGAACATCTTCGGCCCCACATCCTGGCCTGGCATGGGCGAAAAGGACTGCACGTGCAGGTAAATCGCGGCGCCAAAAGTGCCGATCAGAATGCCGGATAAAACGTCGTTGATTCTCATGAGGTGCTTGGTGGTGTCAGGCAGCGATCATGGTTGATCGCAACCGGGGCAAACTTGTTGGCATTGATGCCTTTTAGATCGTTTGCCTGCGCTGCAGGCAAACGATCAGGAATTAAAAGCTGGCAGCGCAGACAGCGTGCGCAGACCGGTTCTCCTAGACTATTTGGCCATGCCCAGCCCGCTCAGAACCTTACCCATGTCGGCATCGCCCTTGTCCATGAATTGGCCGAAACCGGCGGCATCGGCATAGGCCACGCCAAAGCCGCGACCGGCCATGAAGTCCCTGTATTCCTTGCTCTCGTTGATTTTTTTCAGCACCGTTTCCATTTTTTTCTGCACATCTGCCGGCAGACCCTTGGGGCCAGCAATCCCACGCCAGACTCCCATTGTCCAGTCGCTGCCGGTGACGCTTTTGAGCGTCGGCACATCGGGATACAGGGCCGCGGGCGTGGCGGACATCACCGCCAGCGGACGGGCGCGACCGGCATCGATCAACGAACGTGCTTCTGGCAAGGCGGCAGTGACGATACCAATGCCGCCGGCCGCCAGTTCCAGCATCGCCGGCGCAGCGCCGTTGGACGGCACCCAAGCGACGGCGCTGGTTTCAAGCTTTAGATCCTTGAGCATGCCGGCCAGCGCCAGATGCCAGATGCCGCCCTGGCCGGTGCCCGAGGCCTTAAGCTTGCCCGGATTGGCCTGGATGTCCTTCATCAGATCGGCCATGGTCTTGTAGGGCGAAGTCGCGCTGACCGTGACCGCGGCGGGGTCCACATTCATCAGCGCCAGCGGCGTGTAATCTTTAGGCGTAAGCGTGGTTAGGCCCTGGTGATGCAGCATGGAAATTTCAACCGTCAGCATGCCGATGGTGTAACCATCGGGGCGCGCGCCGGAAATCGCCTGGTGACCGACCACACCGTTGCCGCCGGCACGGTTGACCACGTTGACCGGCTGGCCCAGTTCCTTTTCAAGCAGCGCGCCGACGATGCGCGCAGTGGCATCCGTGCCGCCCCCTGCAGCCCAAGGCACGACGAGCGTGATCGGACGCTCCGGCCAAGCCGCATGTGCCGAACTAAAAGCCAAGGCCACGGCGGAGGCAGTGATGCATTTGAGGAACGTTCTGAGTTTCATTTGAGTTCTATCCAATCTATAGTCTTGAGTTGAATCGTGCATATTGGAACTGCACCTTTCCTGAAAAAGCACCCGTCAGTCATTACCTTTTAAAAAGTAAAAACAGCGTCAACAGGTAAAGTGGTAAGGCCAATTTTAAAAAGTTTCTCACATGTCAAAAGGGATAGTCAATACTTATTTACCCGTGCTCACAGGCCTCTTGCGGATGCCCATGAGATCTGACAGCACGGGCAGCAAGGTTGACAACCAACGGGAGAAATCACCCGAAAAATTTTCCGGCAACTCTCGGCCGCTGCTCGCGCATAACCGGAAACTTCATGTCAATGTGAGCTCATGGAAGGTTGGGTCGAACCAAAAGGCCACGCGCCGAAAGATTGGTAAAGAACTGGCGCAGCCCGAACGTCCAGGGTGCGATCTGGTCACATGCGTTGACTTCGTTGACAAGCTTGCCCAGCTTCGGGCTGGAAATATGCACTCTGTCACCCAGTTTGTGGGTGAAGCCGCTGCCCGGCTCGCCCCGGTCTTGCGTTGGCGCAAACATGGTGCCCAGGAACAGCATGATGCCGTCGGGATACTGATGATGCGCGCCCAGGGTCTGGGCCACTAGGTCAAGCGGATCACGGCTGATCTGCGCCATCGAACTGCTGCCGCGCAACTCAAACCCATCGACGCCTTCCACCAGCAGACTGACCGTGCACTGGCGCACATCGTTGAGTGAAAAACTGGCATCGAACAAGCGGATGAGCGGCCCGATGGAGCAAGATGCGTTGTTGTCCTTGGCCTTGCCAAGCAACAGCGCACTTCTGCCTTCGAAATCGCGCAGGTTGACATCGTTGCCCAAGCTGGCGCCAACGGTTTCGCCGCGACTGTTCACGGCGAGCACGATCTCGGGCTCCGGGTTATTCCAGACCGAGCCCGGATGAATGCCAATTTGAGCGCCGGCGCCGACGCTGGAGAGGACCGGCGCCTTAGTAAACACCTCCGCATCCGGCCCGATGCCCACCTCAAGGTATTGCGACCACAAGCCCTTTTGGATCAGCAGCTCTTTCAATTGCAGGGCTTGCGCCGAACCGGGCCGGATGGCGCCCAGGTTGTCGCCGATCAACTCGGCAACCTGATGCCGCACGACCACGGCCTGCGCTGCGTCTCCCATGGCCTGCTCTTCAATGACACGCTCGACGAGGCTGGCGGCAAATGTGACGCCGGCCGCCTTGATGACCTGCAAATCACAGGGGGCGAGCAGGCGCAATGCGCTGACGTCGGGGGCTTGCGAACCGGTGTGCTGCATCAGTTGGTCAAGATCACCGACACGGCGCCCGGGCGTGGTACGCACCAGCGCGACCGGATCGGCGGCATCGAGCAGGTCGCTCATTGTGGCGACAGCGTCGGACAGGTCATACACCCCGTCGGCGCGCAATACGATGACTGCAGGACCCGGGATCGGACCGGGAATCCATGCGCGTCCGACCAGGGTTCCAGCGAGTCCGTCTTCAGGCAACCATTGCATGGAACACCTCCAGGTTGACGTCGCTAGTGTCCTGTTCAAAAAATGCGGCCTGTCCGGCCGGTTCGGCCGGCAGGAAGTCGAGGCGGCGTGAAAGCGACAGTTTCATGGGATGGATTCCTTTGTCTGTTTTTCAGGTGAGTGGAAGGCATGCAGTTATGCCATGGCGGCACGCCTGCAGCGGATGGACGACCCGCTCGTGCCCGGCAGGCGGCGTCCACGCAGGTTGGCAAATGGCTTTCGTCAGCTCTTTGAAATTCTTACGGTTGCGTCGGCACGCCTGTGCAGGTCGGGCAGCAGTTCCAACCCCAGGCCGGGCTTGTCATTCAGGCTGATCATGCCGTTATTCACGACTGGCAATTCGGTGACCAGTTCCTTGTACCAGCCGGTATAAAAGGCCCGAACGCTCTCCTGGATCAGCGCATTGGGCGCATGCAGCGACAAATGGGTCGAGGCTACCCAGACCACCGGGCCGGTGCAGTCGTGCGGCGCCACCGGCAACTGCCAGGCATCGGCCATGGCGGCAATCTTTCGGGCCTCGCTCAGGCCGCCGCACCAGCTAAGGTCCAGCATGGCTACGCCGGCCACGCCCGTCTGCAGGTAATCCTTGAAGCCCCATTTGTAGCTCAGGGTCTCGCTGGCGCAAATCAGCGCTTCGCAGTCCACCGCGTACTGCTTGAGCAGATCGAGCGAGTCCATGCGGATGGCGTCTTCATGCCAGAAGGTGTTGAAGGGCTTGAGCGCCCTGGCGATTTTCCGGGCCATCGGCAGGCGCCACAGGCTGTGGAACTCGACCATGATGTCCATCTTGTCGCCGACCGCCTTGCGGATCTTGCGAAAGGGTTCCAGCGCGGCGTCCAGGTCTTCGCTGCTGATGTACTGGCCGTGGCTTTTCTCGGCGGCCGGGTCAAACGGCCAGATCTTCATGGCCGTGATGCCTTCGGACAGCAGCGACTCGGCCACCTCGTCGGCCCGGTGCAAAAACCCCTGCAGGTCTTCGTAGGGGCCGCCTTGCTTGCCCAGTCCCCAGTTGGCGCTGGTCTGGTTGGTCGCGCTGCGGATGTACTCGTAGCCCGCGCAGGTGTTGTAGATGCGGATGGCGTCGCGGCTTTTTCCGCCCAGCGCGGTGTGCACCGGCATGTTGGCCGCCTTGCCGAAAATGTCCCACAGCGCGATGTCCACCGCTGAATTGCCGCGCGTTTCCACGCCCGATCCGCGCCAGCCCAGGTAGCCGGTGATGTCGCGGTTGCGCGACTCGATGGCCAGCGGGTCCTGGCCCAGCAGCTTGGGAGCAGCCCATTCATGAATATAGGCTTCGACCGCCGCCGCGCCCATGAAGGTTTCACCCAGGCCGACCAGGCCTTCGTCGGTGTAAAGCCGCACCCAGATGATGTTGGGGAATTCGCCCAGGCGAAGGGTTTCAACTTGTGTGATTTTCACAATCCGCTTCCTGTGAATGCTTTTTGCAAAAGGAAGGGCCGCAGGGCCTGCGCCCGGCGGCCGGGAGGGCGTCAATCAGCCGCCGCGCGCCTTTTTCAGGGCTTCGAGCACGATGTTGACCGGCTCGGCGCCAATGGTGGGCACGTTCTTTTCATACACCGGCTTGACCTTTTCAAACATCCGGCGCTGCTCAGCAGGCGTGATTTCATTGACCTGCATGCCTTTGGTCTTCAGGCTGGCCAGCGACTTTTCAGACTGCGCGCGGATTGCCGTGCGTTCGACTTTCTGGCCTTCAAGGGCGGCTTCGCGCAGCACGGCCTGCTCCTGCGGATTGAGCTGGTCCCAGAGCTTCTTGCTGTACAGGATCAAAAACGGGGTGTAGGCATGGCGGGTCACGCTCAGGTACTTCTGCACCTCATTGAACTTGGAGGTTTCAATCGTGACGAACGGGTTTTCCTGGCCGTCGATCGTCTTCGTTTCGAGCGCGGTAAACACCTCGCCAAAATTCATCGGGACTGCATTGGTGCCCAGCGTCTTGAAGGTGTCCAGGAAGATGTTGTTCTGCATCACGCGGACCTTGACGCCCTCGAAATCCTCGGCCTTGGCCACCGGCCGCTTGTTGTTGGTCAGGTTGCGAAAGCCGTTTTCCCAGTAGGCCAGGTTGACCAATCCGGCGTCTTCCAGTTTCTTGTTGAAATAGGCGCCGGCCGGGCCATCGAGCACCGCATCGGCTTCCTTCTCGTTGGCAAACAGGAAGGGCAGGTCGAACACGCCCAGTTCCTTGATGATGCCGACCAGAGGCGACGACGAGGTGCAGACCATTTCCTGCGTGCCTGCTCGCAGGGCCTGGGTGGCTTGCAGGTCGCCGCCGGCGGCATTGTTCCAGAAGGCGTTGATCTTCATTCTTCCGCCGGTCTTGGCGGCCAGCACTTCCTGCATCTTCTTGACGCCCAGGCCAACCGGATGGTCTTCCGCCACGCCGTTGGTGAACTTGATGGTGCGCTCTGCAAACTGGGCAAAGGCCGAGGTGGCGAGCAGCAGGCTGGCGGCGCTGAGGGCCGAGATCAGGGTTCTTCGTTTCAACATGGGGTCTCCTTTTATATGAACTGGCAGGGGTTGAAAAAACAGTCAGCGCATCCACCACTGCAGCGGCACGGTGACGATGGCGGGAAAAAGCACCAGCAGGAACAGCACCGCCAGCTGTGCCAGCAAAAACGGCAGCACGCCCTTGAATGCGTCGTCCATGCTGATCTTAGCCACGCCGCAGACGACGTTGAGGACGGTGCCGACGGGCGGCGTGATCAGGCCGATGGCGTTGTTCATGATGAACATCACGCCGAAGTACACCGGGTCGATGCCAGCCTTGAGCACCAGCGGCATCAGCACCGGCGTCAGAATCAGCACGGTGGGCGTGAAGTCCAGCGCAGTGCCGACCACCACGATCAGCACCATCATGATGAACATCAGCAGGATTTTGTTGCCCATGAAGGGCTCCATCATGCTGGCGACTTCGGTCGGAATGTTGGCCACCGTGATCAGCCAGGCGCTCACCATGGCGGCGGCGACCAGGAACATCACCACTGCCGTCGTCTTGCCTGCCGCCAGCACCAGCTGGTAAAGCGCCGACAGCTTGAGTTCGCGGTAGACGAACATGCCGACCGCAAAGCTGTAGACCGCGGCCACCACCGCTGCTTCGGTGGGCGTGAACACACCAAACTTCATGCCGCCGATGATGAGGACCGGAAGCGCCAGCGCCAGGCTGCCTTCAGCCGTGATCTTCAGGCGCTGCGGCATGTCGAGCTTGGGCGCGGGCAGGACTTTTTCCTTCTTGGCGACCCACCACCATGTCAGCCCGATGGCCGCGCCCATCAGCACGCCGGGCACAATGCCCGCCAGGAACAGCTTGGTGATCGACACGTTGCCTGCCACCCCGAAAATGATCATGCCGATGGACGGCGGAATCACCGGCGCAATGATGCCGCCCGAGGCGATCAGCCCGGCAGAGCGGTTGATGTTGTAGCCGGCCGCCCGCATCATGGGAATGAGCAGGGCCGCCAGCGCGGCCGTGTCCGCCACCGCCGAACCCGAGAGCGAGGCCATCACCACGGCGGCCACAACTGTGACATAGCCCAAGCCGCCGCGAAAATGGCCGACCCAGGCCATCGCCAGGTTGACAATCCGCCGGCTCAGGCCGCCGGCGTTCATGAATTCGCCGGCCAGCATGAAGAAGGGCACGGCCAGCAGCGGAAAGTTGTCGGCGCCATCGACAAAGCGCTGCGCCAGGATCTGGCTGTCGAAGGTTACCAGGCCGCTGGTGGCCGCCAGGAACGCCATGAGCGTCAGGCCGCAGACCAGCAGCGCGTAGGCAATCGGCATGCCTATGCCCATGGCAGCCAGCAGGCTGACGATAAAGACAGTGACCGTCATGCCTTGGCCTCCCGGATCTGTTTCTCGACGTCCGCCAGGCCTTCGGTTTCAATCACCTGCACCAGTTCGTCCTCGCGCAGCCGGCCGGTCAGCAGCCGATACAGCACATGCAGATTCATGAGGCCCATGACCGCGCCGACGACGTAACCGATGCCGTAGACCCAGATCATGGACATGCCGACCACCGGCGAGACGTTGCTGACCTGGAGCTCGTGCATCTTCCAAGTGCCGACGAAAAACAGCACGTTGCAGCCCAGCATGAGGGCTTCGCTGAGAAACAGGCACAGCTTCTTGCCGCCCACGCCCAGGTGCTTGACCGCGGTGTCCACGCCCAGATGACCTTTTTCGCGCATCGCCACCATGGCGCCGATGTAAGTCAGCCAGATGAAGAAGTAGCGCGCCATTTCGTCCGAAATGTCAATGCCCCGGTTGAAGCCATAGCGCAGCACCACATTGCCAAACACCATGACGACCATGGCCAGCATGCACACCACGATCAGCAACTCCAGCAGTTTGAAAAATCGGTATATGAACCGTTCCAGCGTTTGTTCCAAGCTTGTCTCCTTTTTTACTTTGTAATTTTTTGGGCGATTGTCAGCAGCCGTGCCGGCTGGCTCAAGCTGGGCAAACCCCGGCGAGCGTCCAGCACTTCCTCGATGTCCTTGCGGGCGCCATCGATCAGCACCTGGATGGCTTTTTCGGCCCGGTCGGGGTCGTGCGCAATCACGGCATTGAGCACTTCGCGGTGCAGAGGCAGGGAGGTGCGCGGGCCGTCCTGGTGCAGTGCGGAAATCTCAAAGCTGGTGCGCAGCAGCGCGCCCAGCGCCTTGCTCATCTGCACCAGCATGCGGTTGCGGCAGGCGCGCAACAGGCCTTGGTGAAAGCGCAAATCGTGCGTCACGTAGTCGCCGCCTTCTTCCACCGCGCGCTTCATGCCGGCAAAGGCCAGCTCGACCTCTGCAATGTCCTGCGCGGTGGCGCGTTCGGCGGCCAGCCGCATGGCGGCCGGCTCGACCACGCGGCGCAAATCCTGCAGGTCGCGTAAAAATTCAGCCGTCAGACCCGCCTTGGACTGCCAGGCGATCACGTCCGGATCAAACCAGTTCCAGTGCTCTTCGGACAGCACGCGGGTGCCGACCTTGGGGCCGGTCGTCATCAGGCCCTTGGCAATCAACGACTTGACGGCTTCGCGCACCACGGTGCGGCTCACGCCCAGTTCCAGGCAGAGCAGCGGCTCGGGCGGTATCGGGCCACCCACCGCATAGCGACCGGCGACGATGGCTTCGCCGAGATGGTCAACTGTGTTTCCGTGGACGTTCTTGATCATTACTGGTTTTCACTATGGTGCGGCCCCAATGGTATGACCATAATATGTTTATCAAATTAAGGATTTTCCCTGTGTCGATTCCAGAAACAACGCCGCTCCATGATGAGAAACGCCGCGAACTGCGCAGCCAGCAGTGGTTTGGCCGCCAGGACCGCGACGGTTTTGCCTACCGCAGCTGGGTCAAAGGCAAAGGGGTTCCGCATGACCAGTTCGACGGCCGCCCGGTCATCGGTATCTGCAACACCTTCAGCGAACTCACGCCCTGCAACAGCCACTTCCGAACGCTGGCTGAGCAGGTCAAGATCGGCGTGTACGAAGCTGGCGGATTTCCTCTAGAGTTCCCGGTCATGTCGCTGGGCGAAACGCTGCTGCGGCCCACGGCCATGTTGTATCGCAACCTGGCCAGCATGGATGTGGAGGAAAGCATTCGCGGCAACCCTATCGACGGCGTGGTGCTGCTCATGGGTTGTGACAAGACCACGCCGTCATTATTGATGGGCGCGTCAAGTGTCGACCTGCCCACGATCGGCGTGTCCGGCGGCCCCATGCTCAACGGCAAGTGGCGCGGTAAGGAACTGGGTTCGGGAACGGGCGTGTGGAGCATGAGCGAGCAGGTGCGGGCCGGCACGCTCAAGCTGGCTGATTTTTTTGAAGCCGAGAGTTGTATGCACCGCAGCCACGGTCATTGCATGACCATGGGCACTGCTTCGACCATGGCCAGCATGGTCGAAGCCCTGGGCATCGGATTACCCGGAAACGCCACCTACCCGGCCGTGGACGGGCGGCGCAATGTGCTGGCGCGCCAGGCCGGCCGGCGCATCGTCGAAATGGTGAATGCAGACCAAAAGATCTCCCAGGTGCTCACCCGTGAAGCTTTCGAGAACGCGATTTTTACGCTGGCGGCCATCGGCGGGTCGACCAATGCGGTGATTCACCTGATTGCGATTGCCGGGCGGCTGGGGGTGAAGCTCTCGATTGATGATTTCGACCGTCTCGCCAGCGATCTGCCTTGCCTGTTGAACCTTCAGCCTTCGGGCGAGCACCTGATGGAAGACTTCTGCTATGCGGGCGGCCTGCCCGTGGTGATGAAGGAAATCGCGCACCTGCTGCACACCGACATCGTGACCGTCACCGGCAAGAGCGTGGCTGAAAACATAGCCGACGCGCAAAATTTCGACCCGCGGGTGATCAAGACGTTCGACGCGCCCTTCAAGGAGAAAGCCGGTATCGCCGTGCTGCGCGGCAACCTCGCACCGCGCGGCGCGGTGATCAAGCCCAGCGCCGCTACGCCTGCGCTCATGGTGCACACGGGCCGGGCCGTGGTGTTCGAGAACAGCGAAGATTTTCATGCGCGCATCGATGACGAGAACCTGGACGTTGACGAAACCTGCATCCTGGTCCTCAAGAACTGCGGCCCCAAGGGCTACCCCGGCATGGCCGAAGTGGGCAACATGCCGCTGCCGCCCAAGGTGCTCAGGAAAGGCATTACCGACATGGTGCGCATCAGCGACGCACGCATGAGCGGCACGGCCTACGGCACAGTGGTGCTTCACACCACGCCCGAAGCCGCCGCTGGTGGCCCGCTGGCCGTGGTGCAAAACGGCGACATGATCGAACTCAACGTACAAGAGCGCCGGCTGCAGTTGCTGATCAGCGACGAGGAACTCACGCGCCGTCTGGCCGGCTGGAAGGCGCCTGAGCCGCCGCTGTCTTCCGGCTACTGGAAGCTTTATGTAGACCACGTCCTACAGGCCGATGAAGGCGTGGACCTTGACTTTCTTGTTGGTAAGCGAGGCGCTTTCGTGCCAAAAGACAACCATTGAACAACAACGAACACAGACAAAATGAAAATCCTGATTACCGATTACGACTTTCCCGACCTTGAACTGGAACAGACGCTCTACCGCGCTGCCGGGGTTGAAGTCGTTGTTGCCCAATGCCGCACCGAAGACGAGGTGATCGCCGCCTCGGCCGGCTGCCAGGGCCTGCTGGTGCAATACGCGCCAGTCAATGCCAAGGTATTCGCGGCCTGCCCCGAGATCCGGATCGTCAGCCGCTACGGCGCCGGCTTCGACACGGTCAACACCGCTGATGCGGCAGCGCATGGCGTTTGGGTCGGAAATTCACCTGATTACGGCGTGGGTGAGGTGGCCACGCATGCACTGGCCATGACGCTGTCGCTGCTGCGGCACATTGCGTTTTACGACCGGGACATCAAGGCCGGAAAGTGGCACTTCAGCACGGCCGGCAAGATACAGCGCGTGGGCGATATGACCCTCGGAATCCTCGGCCTGGGCCGTATCGGCAAGCGAATGGCGCACATCAGCCGCAACAGTTTCAAGCGCGTGATTGCCTGCGACCCCTACATCATCGACGGTGATTTTCCCGCCTATGTCGATCGCGTCAGCATGGAAGAACTGTTTGCGCAGGCCGACGCCATATCATTGCATGTGCCCCTCACCGACGAAACGCGCGGTCTCGTGAACGCATCAATGCTCGGCCTGATGAAACCCGGCAGCGTGCTGGTCAATACCGCGCGCGGCGCCGTCGTCAACATCGATGACCTGCTCGACGTGCTGGATACCGGCAGGCTCGACAGCGCCGCGCTGGATGTGCTGCCCGTTGAGCCACCCGAGATAGATGCGCGTATCGTGCATCATCCACGTGTCGTGCTGTCGCCGCATGCGGCCTTCTATTCTGTCGTGGCGGAAAAAGAGCTGAGGCGCAAGGCCGCGCAGAACCTGATTGACTGGTCGCTTCACGGTCGCCCTACTTATGCCGTAGTCGCAGGCAATTAACGAAACAAGGCGCTGCGGCGCCTGTGATTGACACCCTGCGTGAGCCTGCTTTGAATACATCTGCAACCCCACATCACAGGGATCTCATGAGCTATCGCACCTTGGCAGCAGTCGACTGGGGCACCAGTTCACTGCGCGCCGCCCTGCTCGACGCATCCGGCGAAGTACTTGAAGAGCGGGCCTTCCCGCGCGGCATCCTGAGCGTGGAGCTTGGCGGGTTTGCACCCCTTTTTGACGCGCTGTTCGGCGACTGGATCCGGCCTGAGGGCAGTTTGTGCCTGATCGCCGGCATGGCCGGCAGCCGGCAGGGCTGGCTGGAAGCGCCTTACTGCCCCTGCCCCACCGGCTTTGCCGATTTGGGCCGGCGGCTCGCCTGGATAGAGCCCGGCCGTATCGCCGTCGTGCCCGGTTTGAGCCTTAACAAAGAGGGCGTGCCCGACGTGATGCGCGGCGAGGAAACCCAGGTGTTCGGCGCGCTGCAATTGCTGGGACTGGCCGACGCCCGACTGGTGTTGCCCGGCACGCACAGCAAATGGGTCACCGTCAGCGAGCACCGCATCACCGACTTTTCGACCTGGATGACCGGCGAGTTTTATGCACTGCTGCGCCAACACTCCATCCTGGCGAGGACGATGCCCGACAGCGACAGCGAGGCCGCGCACGACGACGCCGCCTTCGGGCAAGGGGTTGCCCATGCCCTGCACGGCCAGGGCCTGCTGCACACGGCCTTCAGCACGCGCACCCTAGCCTTGTTCAACCAGATGGCGGCCGACCGGCTGCCAAGCTACCTGTCGGGCCTTGTCATCGGAGAAGAACTGAAGTCACAAACGTTGCGGCAGGGCGATGCAGTTGTCGTCATGGGCGCCGAATCGCTGACCGTGCGCTACGCGCAAGCCCTAGCGCAGCTGGGCGTCTCGGTTCAACGCGTGGGCGCTGGCGCCACCTGGCGCGGCTTGCGCGCCATTGCAGACAATCTGCCCTCGCTTGCTTACCCGGCGATAACCCGACAAAACACAACACTATGAACCCTCATCAAAAATTCTCCATAGGCCTGCAGTCCGTTCCGCTGGTCGCCATCCTGCGCGGACTAAGCCCGGCAGAGGCGCTGCCAGTCGGCCAGGCGCTGCTGTCCACCGGCTGGACGCTGATTGAAATCCCGCTCAACTCGCCGCAGCCGCTTGACAGCATTGCCGCGATGGCGGACGCTTTCCCCAACGCGCTGATCGGCGCCGGCACGGTGCTGACGCTAGGGGATGTGCGCAACGTGCATGCGGCCGGCGGACAGCTGATCGTGTCGCCCAACTTCAACCCTGCGGTCGTGCGCGAAGCCGTGCGCCTAGGGCTGGTCTGCCTGCCCGGCATCATGACAGCCAGTGAAGCCTTCGGCGCGCTCGAAGCCGGCGCTACAGGCCTGAAGATTTTCCCCGCCGAGATGATCACACCCGCCGTGTTGAAAGCGCTGAGCGCGGTGCTCCCAAGCGGCACGGTCGTGCTTCCGGTGGGTGGCATCACCGCCGAGAACATGCGCCCTTACCTTGCCGTTGGCGCCAATGGCTTCGGCATTGGGTCTGCGTTGTACAAACCCGGCGCAGCCGCAGCGGATGTGGCCGAAAAAGCTATGAAGTTCATAGCTGGTTATGCTAGCTCTGTGATGGCTTAGGCACTATTTGATCTCATAAAATCAGCCCATTCGGATGATGCCTTCCAAGAAGACTGGGCCTTGAAACGCGTGCGTTGCCGCTTTAGCGCTTGAATGGCACCACCACCTGCGTCTGCTCGCCGAGGCCCTCGATACACAGCGCCATCCGGTCGCCTTCTTTGAGGTAGAGCGGCGGCTTCATGCCCATGCCAACGCCAGGCGGTGTGCCGGTGGTGATCACATCACCCGGCTCCAGCGTCATGAACTGGCTGACATAGCTGATGAGTTTGGCAACGCTGAAGATCATGGTTTCGGTCGAACCGCTCTGCACGCGCCGGCCATTGAGATCCAGCCACATGGTCAGCTTTTGCGGATCGGCCACCTCGTCGCGGGTGACCAGCCAGGGACCCAGTGGGCCAAAGGTGTCGCAGCCCTTGCCCTTGTCCCAGGTGCCGCCGCGCTCGATCTGGTACTCGCGCTCACTCACGTCGTTGATGGTGCAGTAGCCAGCCACATGGCTGAGCGCTTCGGCTTCTGGCACATAACGCGCCCGCGTGCCGATAACCACGCCCAGTTCGACTTCCCAGTCGGTTTTGACCGAATCCCGGGGCAGCATGACAGGATCGTTAGGCCCCTGGATGCAGCTCGTGGCCTTCATGAACACGATCGGCTCGGCCGGAATGGGCAAGCCCGACTCGGCCGCATGGTCCGCGTAATTTAGGCCGATGGCAATGAACTTGCGAGGGTTCTGTCGCGTTGCCAGTTGATAAACGTGTTTGGGGTAGGAACGGATGCCAGTTCCTCAAACGGGACGGATTTTTCCTGCCAACGCATAAAACTGGTCGGCAAAAGACAGCTCGATACAGCCCTTGATCATGAGCTGACCTTTTCGAATCATGTGCATCAACTCGATGCCAGCCAGGACAGTTTTGGCCGATCGAAATGACTTGAAGTTCAGCATCGGCCTGGTGACGCGTTTGATGGCCCGATGGTCCTGCTCCACGATGTTGTTGAGATACTTCACTTGCCGCACGATGATCAATGTCTCGCCTCTGCCATTGATCTCATCCATGGCCGCCTTGTTGGCGCCGCTCTTGTCCATGGTGACCTTCTCGGGAACTCCGCTGGCCTTCATGGCCTTGTCAAAAAATCGCAGGGCTGCGGCCTTGTCGCGCCTAGCAGGCTGCTGAAATACTGACTGCGTAGGCGCAGCAGTTGAGGTGAAGCATTGCATTTTTGCGATTATTTTTCATACTTTGAAATTTCAGCGTTCTTTCAACCGTTTATCGCTGGGTTAAATCGCTCCTACCGCCTTTTTTAGCCATTTATTGACCCTGCAAACGGATTTGTCCTAACGTGCGCATGCGCGTCAAGTTGTACGCGGCCATCGTCAGCACAAACATTTGGTCCACCGCTCCAGCCCGCGCACCATCACCTGGCGAATTCGGCCCACCGTTTTGGCCCAGCCAAAGCCTTGCTCGATGAGCTTTCTCTTTTGCTGAGAGACGGCGTAGCCCTCGCTTTGGGCAATCTCATCGGGGACGGCCGAGCGCCGGCCCGAGGTGTTTTGCGCCACTGGGTATTCCGTTTCATCGTGACCGCACATTCCGGCATCGTGACCAGGGATTCCGGTGATCGTGACCGGGGGTTAAATCACAGATTCCGGCATCGTGACCGCAGATTCCGGTGATCGTGACCGATGCCCCAGCAGGCACGGTGTTGCGCATGTAAACCAACCCGTTGGGCCTGTAGCCTCTGACAGTTTGTCTGGAGCCACATGCCCACCCCCAGGATCAACATGCGCAAACTCAAAGACGCCCTGCGTCTCAAACTCGTTGGTGGGCAAAGCCACCAACAAATAGCCAGCGCCCTTGGCATCGCCAAAGGCAGTGTCACCAAATACTGCGCCCTGGCTGCGACGGCCGGCCTTGACTGGAGCGCCATCGAGGCCATGAGCGAGACCGATTTGGAGCACCGATTGTTCGGCGCCTCCCTGGTCGCCAACTATGCCCGCCCGGACTATGGCCGCATGCACCAGGAGCTGCGCCGCAAAGGCGTCACCGTCATGCTGCTGTGGCAGGAGTACAGCGCCCAAGTAAGCGATGAACACTGCGAGTCTTCGCCGCGCAAAGCCCTGCGCTACTCCCAGTTCAGCGAGAACTACCGCCAGTTTGCCAAGCGGCTCAAGCGCTCCATGCGCCAGACCCACCGCGCTGGCGAGAAGATGTTCATCGACTACGCCGGCCCCACCATCGCCCTGATGGAGCACGGCGTGGAGGTGGGCCGCGCCAACATCTTCGTGGCCGCTATGGCCGCCTCCGGCTACAGCTTTGCGCTGGCCACGCCGCGCCAGACAGCGGCTGACTGGCTCAATGGCACCGCTTGTGCGTTGACCTTCTTTGGTGGCGTGCCCCAGCTCATCATCCCCGACAACCCACGCGCCCTGGTCACCCAGGCCAACCGCTACGAGCCGCTTCTGAGCGACAGCGTCATGGACTTTGCCCGCCACTACGGCTGCTCGGTGCTGCCCGCGCGCGCCTACCACCCGCAGGACAAAGCCAAGGTCGAGTTGAGCGTACTTCTGGTCGAACGCTGGATACTGGCGTGCCTGCGCCACCAGCGCTTTGCCAGCGTGCAAGAAGTCAACGACGCCATGGCGCCGCTGCTCACGCGGCTGAACAACAAGCTGTTTCAAAAGCTCCCCGGCAGCCGCGCCAGCGCCTTTGCACAGCTCGATGCCCCGGCACTATCACCGCTGCCGACACAGCCCTGGGAGTGGGCCAGCTTCAAGACGGTGCGCGTTCACATCGACAGCCACATCGAGTTTGAAGGCCACCGCTACAGCGTGCCCCATGCCCTGGTGGGTTTGGCGCTGGAGCTACGCATCACCGCCCACGCCGTGGAGGTGCTGCACCGGGGCGAGCGGGTTGCCAGCCACATGCGCTGCGCCCACAAGGGCGGCTACACCACCACCGCGGTGGCTGTCAAGGAAGTTGTCGCCTGAAGTGAAGTGAGTCAGGCTACTTTTTGCGTGTTTCGAAGCTCCTTGATTTGTGGGGTTTCTGGGTTGAGGTGAACGACATCGACATGCGTCCACTGGCGAGCCTGTCCTGACCAGCGCTGGGGATTTTCCTGGCGGGCCCGTTCATAGACGAGCGCGCGCTCCTCAAGCAGGGCCCGGTCCAGGCCGGCATGGCGCTGCGCCGGCGTCACGAAGCCAATGGCGCTGTGGCGATGCTCCTGGTTATACCAATGGGCCAGCTCGGTGACCCAGCGCCTTGCGGCCAGCAGGTTCTCGAACGGCTTGACCGGCAGTTCGGGGCGGTACTTCAGGGTTCTGAACGCTGATTCGATGTACGGATTGTCATTACTCACGGATGGCCGGCTTCGCGTGTGTGCCACCCCTAGGCGCTGCATGGTGGCCAGCATAGTTTCGCCCTTCATCGGCGCGCCATTGTCCGAATGCACCGTCAGCTGGCCCGGGACGATACCCTGGCGCAGGCAGATGTCGGTCAGCAACTGACTGGCCAGAGCGGCGCTTTCGCAGTCAAACACCTGCCAGCCGACGATCTTGCGGCTGAACAGATCCTCGAACAGGTACAGATAAAAATGCTGGCCGCGCACCTGGGTCGGCAGATACGTAATATCCCAGCAGAACACCTGATCGGGCCCGGTCGCGGCCAGGGCGCGCGGGCGGCTGCGCTTTTGCGCTGCACGCTCTGATCGCCGGTGGGCCAGCTGGCCCTGCTGTCGAAGTATTCGGTACATCGTGGACTCGGACGCCACATACACGCCTGTGTCGGCCAAGCGAGGCACGATCTGGCTGGGCGGCAAGTCCTTGAACGCTTCGCTGTTGAGCGTGGCCATCACGGCTTGGCGCTCGTCCTCGCGCAAACGGTTGGCAGGGCGCACGTAGCGCCGCTTGCCCGATGGGCGCTGGTCGCCCTCGGCCACACCAGAGCGTTGCCAGCGCTGCACGCTGCGGCATGACAGGCCCACTTGGCGACAGGCCACGTCCCGGCGGGCGCCATCGGCGCAGGCCTGATCAATGAGACCAAGCAAGGTTTGGCGCTGCTGGACGGACCTCATGTGTCCGCGCCCTCCAACAGCGCCTGGAAGTTTTTTTGCAACACCAGCAAGGCAGCCACCTCGGCCAGCGCCTTTTCCTTGCGCCGCAGCTCTCGCTGCAACTGATCGTGCTGGCGCTGCAACTCGCGAAAGGCGCCGCTCGCCTCGCGTGAAGCGGGCACGGCAGGCGTGCAAAACTCCTGGTGCCACTGCACCAGCTGATGCTCGAACACGCCATGCTCGCGGCACCAGCCGGCCCGGGCCATGTCGTCCAGTGCGTAGCTCTGCTGCAACGCCATCAAACGCTGTGCGGGCGACCAGGCAGACGCTGGGCCGTCCAGCGCAGCAGTTGCAGCGGGCACCGGGTGGGCTGTCGTGCCAGTTTTCTTGCTTGCGCTTTGCAGCCACTTCCTGAGCGTGCCGGCGGACATGTTGAGCTCGCCGGCAACGCTGATAACGGAACGCGTTCCGCGATGCCTGGCTTTGAGCAGTGCCTGCTCTTTGAATTCGGGAGAGTGATGTGAATGCGGTGTTCTGGTCATGAAATGAAGCTGTCGGGCAGTTAGCCATCAAAGAATTGGATGCGACAACAATTCTGACACCGGGGGACCGTTGAGCACTTGCCGCTGGCCCACCAGGCCCACGCCCAGTGGACGCCCCAGCGCCTCATCGCCTGGGGCGAGCGTATCGGGGTGGCCTGTGCGGGCGTGGTCTACCCAAGATGCTGGAGCGCCAGCGCCACCCCGAGCACGCCTACCGCGCCTGTCTTGGCCTGCTGTCCCTGTGCAAACGCTATGGCGAGGCCCGACTGGAGGCGGCTTGCGCCATCGCCCTGGGCCTGGGCACCAGCAAATACACGCATATCCGCGACATGCTGGCCAATGGGCGCGATCAGGTCCAGGCCAGCACCCCCGAGTGGAGTGCGCCCGCCCACGCCCATGTGCGTGGTCCCCACTACTACCAATGAAACAAACAAACAAAAAGGATTCCACCATGATGATGAACATCACCTTGAACCAACTGCGCAGCTTGCGCCTGGAAAGCATGGCCCAGGCACTGGAGCAGCAACTCCAAACCAGCGGCATCACTGCCATGAGCTTCGAAGAACGCTTGGGCCTTCTGGTTGACCGCGAAGTCCATGGCCGCCAGGACCGGCGCTGTGCGCGCCTACTCAAACTGGCCAAACTCAAATACCCCCAGGCCGCCATTGAAGACCTGGACAGCCGCACACGCGGCATAGAGCGCAGCGCCGTCATGAGTCTGGCCTTGGGCGAATGGGTGACCCAGGGCCACGCCGTGCTGATCACCGGGGCCACCGGAGCGGGCAAATCCTGGCTGGCCTGTGCCTTGGCGCAGCACGCTTGCAGGCGCGGCCAAAGCGCCTATTACCAGCGCGTACCGCGCCTGGGCGAGGAGCTGCGCATACGCCACGCCAACGGCACATTCACGCGTTGGCTGGAGACACTGAAGAACACGGATGTATTGCTATTGGACGACTGGGGCATGACGGCCATGGACGCGCAGACCCGAGCTGATTTGCTGGAGATCATTGATGACCGTGCCAACGCACGCGCGACCATTATTACCAGCCAGTTGCCTATCGAGCACTGGCACGAATGGATAGGCGACGCCACGATTGCTGACGCGATGCTCGACAGGCTGATGCAAAACAACCACCGCTTCACGCTCACGGGCGAGTCGATGCGCAAAAAGACCGCCACCAAAGCCAATATCAGCACAGCTGCGACCAACCCCGAGGGCGCATAGGCCCGCAGCCCTCGCCGAGGGGGTAATGCATGGGTACATGCACAACCGGGGGGGCCTGCCGGCGGCCCTGGCGGGGGCCTGAATTAACAAATTACAAACACCCAAAACCGAATACCAGGAAAGGTCAAAACCGCTCAAAAAACCAGCACCCTCTACAATTTAAACCGCGCAACACCATGCCCGGTCACGATCACCGGAATCTGCGGTCACGATGCCGAAATCACCGGTCACGATCAACGGAATACGCAGTCAGCACCCGGCTGTACCCGAACCGGGTAACCGTGGCAGCCGATGATGTGCTGGTGGCCAATCACGTCAGGCTGGCAGGGAGCAGCCAGACCACGTATGACTGGCAGCACTACATCGATCTGGTGCAGCGCAAGCCCGGCGCCTTGCGAAACGGCGCGCCGTTTCTGGACCTGCCCGCGCCCTTGCTGCGCCTGCGCCAATCGCTCTTGCGCCACACCGGCGGGGACCGCGTCATGGCCGAGGTGCTGGCCGCCGTGCCCCAGGCCGGCCTGGAAGCCGTGCTGGTGGCAGTGGAACTGGTACTCGAAAGTGCCGCGCCCAGCGGCAGCATCAGCGCCGAGCATGTACGCAATGTGCTGGCCCGGCTCAACACACCAGTGACACCAGAGCAGGCCGAAACGACGTTGCAGCTCAGCGAACCGCCCCGGGCTGACACCGCGCGCTATGACCGCCTGCGTCCGACCCACCAAGACGGTCAGGAGGCAAGCCATGCGTGATGACCACCAAGGGGCAAAGCGTGACATCCAGCTCGAACTCAAGGCGCTGCGCCTGAACGGCATGGCCGCTGCCTGGGCTGAGTTGAAGGCGCAAGGAGGCGATTCGACCCTGAATTCCTCCCGTTGGCTGATCGAGCACCTGCTGCAGGCCGAAGACGTAGACCGGGTCATGCGCTCGATTGCACACCAGATTGTCGGCGCCGATTGAATATTGACCCACCCTGCCGATCCAATATTGACCCAGGGCGGGTTGCTGGTGTTGGAACCAGCAATTGTGGATAAGTGTACTCAGCAGCTGGTTTTGACTTCTCCTTATCCAGGTTTTTTAAATTCACAGACGGCACGGGGAAAGGAGCGAAGGGCGTAGCCCGTAGCGGATTTCCCCGTGCGCGCCCGGCTCAGAACGGCTCGTCTGGCAGCGCTGCTTTTGTATCCTTGCGCGTTTGCTCGCGCGCCTTGATGCGCGACTTGGCGGCCAGCGTGCTGTGCTGAAACCGGTAGGATTCGTTGCCCGTCTCCACGATATGGCAGTGGTGAGTGAGCCTGTCGAGCAGCGCGGTGGTCATTTTGGCGTCCCCAAAGACGCTCGACCATTCGGAGAAACTCAAATTGGTGGTGATGACCACGCTGGTGTGCTCGTACAGCTTGGAGAGCAGGTGAAACAGCAAGGCGCCGCCCGCCTGGCTGAACGGCAGGTAGCCCAGCTCATCGAGAACGACCAGGTCCATGCGCATCAAGCTCAGGGCCATGCGTCCGGCCTTGCCGTCACGCTTTTCCTTCTCCAGCACATTGACCAGATCGACCGTGGAGTAAAAGCGCACGCGCTTGCCCCGCGCGACAATGCCCGCCACGGCGATGGCCGTGGCCAGATGCGTCTTGCCCGTGCCAGGTCCGCCGATGAGCACAGCGTTTTGCGCCGTATCGGTAAACGCCAGCGTAGCGAGTTGCCTGACCAGCGGCTGATCGACCTTGGACGAGCCGAAGTCAAACCCGGCCAGATCGCGGTGCATGGGCAGCTTGGCCGCGTTCATCTGGTGGCTGACCGAGCGCATGGCACGGTCGGTGTGTTCGGCCTGCAGCAGGTGCTCGATCAGCCAGCGGGAGGTGGCCGTTGACGACTCCCCCTGACCCATCAATTCCGTCCAGGCGCTGGCCATGCCGTACAGGCGCAGCTCCTTGAGCTCAGCGCTGACGTCACGCATGGTTAACCGCCGCCGCGCCGCCTGGCGCCTCATTGAGGCTGCGCAGGCTGTCGTAGCGGCCGGTGTTGGCCAGCGGCGCATCGACGAGTTGCAGCGTCGTTTGCACCGTCTCGGGCAGCGCGCAGGCATTGAGCCGGGCCAGCACGTTCAGCACATGCTCGGCGCTCAGGGCGCCGGACTCGATGACCAGCTCGACCGCCACCAGCACCGCCTCCAGCCCGGCCGTCGGCACGGCAGCGAGCACCTGCGCCATGATCCGGTCTCCGCCGCAGTGGCGCAGCAGGCCGAGCTTGAGTTGCTTCAAGGGCGCGGGCATGTCGGCAAAGGGAGCGCCGTTGCGCAGGGCGCCCGGTTTGCGCTGCACCAGGGCAATGTAGCGGTGGCTTTCAAGGAAGTTGTCGCCTGAAGTGAAGTGAGTCAGGCTATTTTTTGCGTGTTTTGAGGCTCCTTGATGTGTGGGGTTTCTGGGTTGAGGTGAACGGTATCGACATGCGCCCACTGGCGAGGCTGCCCTGACCAGCGCTGGGGATTTTCCTGGCGGGCCTGTTCATAGACGAGCGAGCGCTTTTCAAGCAAGGCCCGGTCCAAGCCGGCATGGCGCTGCGCTGGTGTCACAAAGCCGATGGTGCTGTGGCGATGTTCATGGTTATACCAATGGGCCAAGTCAGTGACCCAGCGCCTTGCGGCCAGCAAATCTTCAAACGGCTTGACCGGCAGTTCGGGGCGGTACTTCAGGGTTCTGAACGCTGATTCGATGTACGGATTGTTCAATTGCTCACGGACGGCCGGCTTCGCGTGTGCGCGACTCCCAGGCGCTGCATGGTGGCGAGCATGGTTTCGCCCTTCATGGGCGCGCCATTGTCTGAGTGCACCGTCAGCTGCCCCGGGGCGATGCCCTGGCGCGTGCAGATGTCTCGCAGCAACTGGCCGGCCAGCTCGGCGCTTTCGCAGTCAAACACCTGCCAGCCCACGATCTTGCGGCTGAATAGGTCCTCGAACAGGTACAGGTAAAAGTGCTGGCCGCGCACTTGGGTGGGCAGATAGGTGATGTCCCAGCAGAACACCTGATCGGGTCCGGTCGCGGCCAAGGCGCGCGGCCGGCTGCGCTTTTGCGCTGCACGTTCCGAACGCCGGTGGGCCAGCTGGCCCTCCTGTCGCAGCAGGCGGTACATCGTGGACTCGGACGCCACATAGACGCCTGCGTCGGCCAGGCGAGGCACGATTTGACTCGGCGGCAGGTCCTTGAACGCTTCGCTGTTGAGCGTGGCCATCACGGCTTGGCGCTCTTCTTCAAGCAGCTTGTTGGCCGGGCGTGCATAGCGCCGCTTGCCCGATGGGCGCTGGTCGCCCGCGGCCGCCTCAGAGCGCTGCCAGCGCTGCACGCTGCGGCACGACAAGCCGATCTGGCGGCAAGCCGGTTGCAAACGCGCGCCGGCGGCGCAGGCTTTGTCAATCAGGCCGAGCAACTTTTGGCGCTGCTGGACGGACGTCATTTGTCCGCGCCCTCCAACAGCGCCTTGGCAAGTTTTTTTGCAACACCAGCAAGGCGGCCACTTCGGCGAGCGCTTTCTCCTTGCGCCGCAATTCACGCTGGAGCTGCTCGTGCTGACGCTGCAACTCGCGAAAGGCGCCGCTCGCCTCGCGCGAAGCGGGCACGGCAGGGGTGCAAAACTCCTGGTGCCACTGCGCCAGCTGATGCTCGAACACACCATGCTCGCGGCACCAGCCGGCCCGGGCCATGTCGTCCAGAGCATAGCTCTGCTGCAGCGCCATCAAACGCTGTGCGGGCATCCAGGCAGACGCTGGGCCGTCCAGTGCAGCAGTTGCAGCGGGCACCGGGTGGGCTATCGTGCCGGTTTTCTTGCTTGCGCTTTGCAGCCACTTCCTGAGCGTGCCGGCGGACATGTTGAGCTCGCCGGCAACGCTGATAACGGAACGCGTGCCGCGATGCCTGGCTTTGAGCAGTGCCTGCTCTTTGAATTCGGGAGAGTGATGTGAATGCGGTGTTCTGGTCATGAAATGAAGTTGCCGGGCAGTTAGCCATCAAAGAATTAGATGCGACAACAATTCTGACACCGGGGGTGTAGTGCTGCCAGTCATACACAGTCTGCCCCCGGTTGACGGCCCGTTCATGGCTGGCGACCACCGCGCCACCGGCCACCATGCAGATGCGCGTCGGGTACAGCCGGGTGCTCACGCGCTGGCCGGCGAACTCGCACGGCACCGAATACCGGTTGCGCTGCACGCTGACCAGGCAGGTGCTCGATACGCTCGCCTCCCTTTCCACGTAGCCGTCAAAGGCTGCGGGCATGGGTATCATCTCGGGGAGTTCTTGCGCCAGCATCTCCTGCACGCTGAACTGCTTGTACTCGGGGTGGCGGATCTCGCTCCACAGGGCCCGGCAGCGCTCGCCCAGCCAGGCGTTGAGCGCCTCGAACGAGCCAAACTGGCACTTCTGCGCATCGAGCCAGATGCGCCGGCGGCTGTCCTGCACGTTTTTTTCCACCACGCCTTTTTCCCAACCCGAGGCGACGTTGCAGAAATCGGCATCGAACAGGTAGTGCGCGCACATCACGGCAAAGCGCGCATTGACCACCCGGCCCTTGCTGCCTTTCTTGACCTTGTCGACGGCCGTTTTCATGTTGTCATAGATGCCGCGCCGGGCAATGCCGCCCAGCGCCGCGAACGAGCGCGTGTGGGCGTCGAACAGCATTTCATGGCCCTGGCTGGGGTAGGCCACCAGCCAGAAAGCGCGGCTCGCGCACAGCTTGAGGTGCGAGACCTGCATCTTGTAATAAATGCCGCCCACCACCAGGCCCTCTTCGCTCCAGTCAAACTGGAAGGCCTCGCCCAACTCGAAACTCAGGGGCACGAATGCATGGGGCGCCTTGCCGGCACTGCCTCGCCAGGCGCGCGTGAAGTCCGTCACCGCGCTGTAGCCGCCCGCATAGCCGACCGCCTGGATTTGCGCAAACAGCGCCTTGGCCGTGCGCCGGTCTCGTTTGCTCCGGTGGCCATCGGCTTGCAGGGCCTGCTCCAACTCCCCGGTAAAAGCGCTCAGTTTGCCCAACGCCTGGGGCCTGCTGTAGACCGGCACCTGTACCTCTTGTGGCGCCCTGAGCCATCGGCGCAGCGTGTTGCGCGACAACCCCGTGCGCTTGGCTATTTCATGCAGCGACAGCTTGTCGCGCAAATGCATCCGTCGAATCTTGCCTAACATTTCCATGGTGATCACCTTTTTCGCTCCTGCCTAAAAATAAGGCAGGGCAAGTAAAACACCTGGGTCAGTTTTGGATCGGCACAACCTCTATAAGTAGGTCAGTTTTCGGTCGGCGTCAACAACCTTGATATGCACCAGCAGCGCCTCGTCGCTCAGGTGGCGCCGCTGCGCACCGCTGGCACGGCGTACCAAGTGCGCGTGGTAGCCGGCCGCGCTGACCTGGAGTACGCGGCACTGCACCGAAACCGGCCACATGCGCCGGTGCTGCTCAATGAAGGCGTACTTCAAATCGACCCTCTTGCGAAGTACGCCGTCGCTTTTCCCAGGATATCGCGCTCCATCTTCACGCGTGCCAGCTCGGCCCTGAGTCGGCTGATTTCCATTTGCTCAGCACTTACAGGCGCTTTGCTGTCCGCTCCTGTGAGCTTGCCCTGCCGATGGGACTTGACCCAGTTAAATAGCGTTTGGTCAACGACGCCCAAAGTCCGCGCCACCGCCGCGATGCTTTGGCCGTTGTCCACCAGCCGAACTGCTTCTTGTTTGAATTCGAGCGTGTAGCGCGCCCTTGAGGTTTTCGTCATTTGCGTTTTCCTTGTCTGAATTGAACCACTCAGCAAGGGATACGTTTTTCAGGGGCAAGGTCAGCCTAACGGCACTTGGGGCCACGAAACGCGACCTCGATCGGCTCGATGGCCAGCATCATCAGACCTCTCAGTTTTCGATCAAGCTCGTAGAGGGCGAGAATGATTTCAAGCGTAGTGCCCGGATTAAATTGATGGGGGTTTGGTTGGTGCCCTTTTTGGAAAGGGAGCATGTAACCGGAAAGACGGTAGTAACCGATCCGGGACAGGGCTTCATAGTCCCTTGTGGTGTCATTGACCGTAGCGCCCCGTTCCTTTAGCCGTGCTAACAGATCCGACAACTTCTCTGCCGGCTTGTTGAACATCATTTGCGACGCCACAAAAGGAAAGGCCACCTGGTGCGCTTCCCTTTTAGGGTCGCTGGGACTCTCATCTCAGCAAGCGTGGTGGCCGTTGTTAGCTTGATCATAGCGTTTTTTCGTTGAACTGCCAAGGATAGTGGCTACAGCATGTAGCCGAGAGAGGCTACTTGGGGAACTGGGGCGCATGGCAGCGATGGCACTATCGCGCAGGCCCAGACTTTAATCCGGGTACCACTTTGCAACTCTACAAGAGTTAGGAGCGCGTTTTGCTAACCATACTCCCGAAGCAGCAGCGAGCGCTGCAAGGCATTTGTCAGACGACAACAAGTCAATCGCCTTGATGTGACGTTACAAGTGGTGATGGTTAAACTGTGAAGCTTAACAGTCGTTGCCACTTAGAACTTATCCGTAAATAGATGATAATTACTTTCCATGCGCGAGTACCGCGTTTGGAGCGACGATGGCAAAGGCCAAATCCTGGGAAGTGACTGATGAGTTCTGGCAACGCGTGGAGACGTTGATCCCGCTGCGCCAGCGCCCGGAAAATCAGACGTACGCCCGCAAGGCGGGTGGAGGCCGCAAGCCCAAAGATCCCCGGCTCGTCTTTGAGGCGATTGTTTATGTGTTGCGAACGGGATGCCAGTGGAAGGCACTGCCTGCCGAGCGCTTCGGTAGCGCCAGCGCGATCCATGCTCGGTTTCTTGAATGGGAAAAGGCTGGGGTCTTTGAGAGACTGTGGCGCTTGGGCCTTGCCGAGTATGAGGAAATGGAAGGCATCGCCTGGCGATGGCAAAGCATCGATGGCGCCATGATGAAAGCGCCCTTGGCACAGCAAAGCGTTGGAGCCAACCCAACGGATCGGGGAAAAAAATGGCAGCAAGCGCCATTTGCTGGTGGACGGTCGTGGCGTCCCGTTGTCGATCGTCGTGACCGGAGCGAATCGCCATGACGTCTCGCAACTCGAAGCGGTACTCGATGGCGTGATGGTCAACCGCCCCGACCCGCCTCAGATAAGGAACAAGCACCTGTGCGCTGATGCGGGTTACACCGGAGCGCCCGCACTGAAGGTCATTGAGGAGCATGGATACATTCCTCATGTCAAAGGGCGGGGGCAAGAAGCTGATGAACTCAAGCGCGATCCCACGAAGAGGGCCAGGCGCTGGGTGGTTGAGGTGGCACACCGTTGGTTCAACCGATTTCGCAAGCTGTTGGTGCGATATGAGAAGCTTGATCGCAGCTTCATGGCTTTGAACCACTTAGCTGCATCAATCATGGCGCTACGAAAGATCAAACTGGACGTAAACATTATTTACGGATAAGTTCTTAGTCACTCAGGAACTGGTCTTGGACAAGAAAAAACTCTCAGAAAGCGACATCTGCGACAAATTCATCCGCCCAGCGATGGAGCGCGCTGGCTGGAACGGCCTCGACCAGATTTACCGTGAATACCCCTTGCGCGCCGGGCGCCTGGTGGTGCGGGGTAGCAAAGCCCAGCGCGACAAATCCACGGTGCTGTTTGCTGACTATGCCTTGTTTTTCAAGGCCAACATTCAACCTCGAAGTGGCTGCTTGAGCATCTGCTGCAAGCCGAACACACGGACCGTGCGATGCGCTCCATCAGCCACCAGATGAAGGCGGCCCGCTTCCCCGTCTGGCCATCAAGGTCCAGCAGGTGCTCGCTTTGTTATCATTATGAGGTGCTGGTGATCGATGAGGCGGGGTACTGGGTGAAATTTGTAGTGCACCAGGTGCCGGCAACGGCCGACAAGTCCCATGGTCTCGACTACACGCTGACAATGCACGGTCCTGATGGCGGGCGCTTGGTCGGCTTCGACAACGCCCATCCGGTGGCAGGACAGGGCAGGGGCGCCGCCAAGGACCACAAGCACCGGCTGCGGACGGTCAGGCCTTACGACTACACGGACGCCGGCACGCTGCTAGCGGCGTTCTGGCAAGAGGTTGAATCGGTGATGCGGGAAAAAGGAGTCTGGACATGAAGACGCTAAAGGTCGGAATCGCCTCCTACGAGGACATGAAGGCACGCACGATGGCAATCGCCCGAGGCGAGCTGCACCCCAAGCCTGGCGAACCCAAGGTCTGGTTCACCTCGCCCGAGAGCTTTGCCAAGCTGCTGTCAAACCGGAACCGCGCCCTGCTGGCCCAGATCGCCGTCACCCATCCCTCGTCGCTGCACGAGCTGGCTACTACCACCGGCCGAACGCCCGGCAACCTGTCGCGCACGCTCAAGACGATGGAGCGCTATGGCCTCGTGCGCCTGCACAAGGGCGAGCGCGGCAAGCTACGTCCCGAGGTGCCTTACCGCGACGTGCAGCTGGATATGACACTTTCGTAGAAGGGGCGCATAACTCTTCCGTGCGAAGGCTATAGTGTTTGTACCGAAGCAGCGTGTCCCTAGATGTTCGATTCCAAAATAAGCCCCGTCCACGGTGACACTTGGCGGCCCTTCCGCGAGCCTTCCGACTCGACTGGTGGTTTCTCAGTTGGGAGGATCAAAATCAAGCCTCGCGCGAATTGCAAAAGCCGAATGCGCTGAACAGATTGCGGCGGCAAGTGCCATTCGGACCTGTCCTCTTTTCATTCCTTTGAGAGTCCGTCCTTTGTATGAACCGAACCTGTCGGTTATGCTACCGCATGTGTCGAGACCGCAAACGGATAGCGGTGGATGGCTTAAAAATGTGTGGACACGGAGGCAACGATTGATCGACATCGACAACACTGCACGCAAGGAGGCGGAAGAGGCGTTGCTCAAAGCCGGGGCGTTGCAGAACGCGATTTTCAACAGCGCCAACTTCTCCAGCATCGCCACCGACGCGAAGGGCGTTATTCAGATCTTCAACGTCGGTGCCGAGCGGATGCTGGGCTATACCGCCGCCGAAGTGTTGAACAAGAACACGCCCGCCGATATTTCCGATCCGCAGGAAGTGATTGCGCGCGCCAAGGCGTTGAGCGTCGAACTCGGCACCTCGATTACGCCCGGTTTTGAGGCGCTGGTGTTCAAGGCCTCGCGCGGGATCGAGGACATCTACGAACTGACGTACATCCGCAAGGACGGCAGCCGCTTCCCGGCGGTCGTGTCGGTGACGGCGCTGCGCGACGAGCAAAACGCAATCATCGGTTACCTATTGATCGGCACCGACAACACTGCACGCAAGGAGGCGGAAGAGGCGTTGCTCAAAGCCGGGGCGTTGCAGAACGCGATTTTCAACAGCGCCAACTTCTCCAGCATCGCCACCGACGCGAAGGGCGTTATTCAGATCTTCAACGTCGGTGCCGAGCGGATGCTGGGCTATACCGCCGCCGAAGTGTTGAACAAGAACACGCCCGCCGATATTTCCGATCCGCAGGAAGTGATTGCGCGCGCCAAGGCGTTGAGCGTCGAACTCGGCACCTCGATTACGCCCGGTTTTGAGGCGCTGGTGTTCAAGGCCTCGCGCGGGATCGAGGACATCTACGAACTGACGTACATCCGCAAGGACGGCAGCCGCTTCCCGGCGGTCGTGTCGGTGACGGCGCTGCGAGATATTGAGAACAACATTATCGGCTATCTGCTGATCGGCACCGACAATACGGCGCGTAAGGAAGTTGAAGCCGAGCGAATGCTGCTCGATCAGGCCGTGCGAGATCAACAGTTCTATACGCGTTCGCTGATTGAATCCAACATTGACGCACTGATAACCACCGATCCGCGCGGCATCATCACCGACGTTAACAAGCAGATGGAGGCGCTCACCGGATGCACGCGCGACGAGCTGATCGGCGCGCCGTTCAAGGACTACTTCACCAACCCGGAGCGCGCCGAGGCGGGCATCAAGCTGGTGCTGGGCGAAGGCAAAGTCACCGACTACGAGCTCACTGCGCGCGCCAGGGACGGCAAGGAAACCGTGGTGTCCTACAACGCGACCACCTTCCACAACCGCGACCGGAAACTGCGGGGCGTGTTCGCCGCCGCCCGCGATGTCACCGAACGCAAGCGTTACGAACAATCGTTGCAGGAAGCCGACCGCCGCAAGAACGAGTTCCTGGCGATGCTGGCCCACGAACTCCGCAACCCCTTGGCCCCAATCCGCAACGCCCTGCAAATCATACGGCTCACGGCGAGCCGGGAGCGTCAGCGACCGGAGGACGAGGCCGTCCGATCGGCGTCCGCGATGATGGATCGTCAGGTCGGCCAGATGGTGCGGCTGGTGGACGACTTGCTCGATGTGAGCCGCATCAGCCGGGGCAAGATCGAGCTCCGCAGGGGGCGGATCGAACTGGCATCCGCCGTCTACCACGCCGTCGAAGCCATCCGGCCGCAGTGCAAGAGCATGGATCAGACACTGACCGTCACGCTGCCGCCGAAACCGATATTCCTGAACGCCGACTCGACCCGGCTGGCTCAGGTGGTGGGCAACCTGCTCAACAACGCCTACAAGTTCACCGACAAGGGTGGCCAGATTTGGCTCACCGTCGAGTGCGAGAGCAAGCAAGCGGTTATCCGAGTGCGGGACAACGGCATCGGCATCGCCGCCGACCAGCTTCCCCGGATCTTCGAGATGTTCACGCAGCTTGATAGGTCGTTGGAGCGTTCGCAGAGCGGGCTGGGTATCGGCCTGACGCTCGTGAAAAGCCTGCTGGAGTCGCACGGCGGCACGGTGGAAGTTCACAGTGCCGGTGTGGGTCAGGGGAGTGAGTTCACGATTCGTCTGCCGATCTTGGTGGAAACGCCCCCGCCGCCGCCAGAGCCGACCGCCGGCGAGCCGACGCCGACGACGGCCCGCCGCATTCTCGTGGTCGATGACAGCCGGGACTCGGCCACGTCTCTCGCCAAGCTATTGAACCTGACCGGCCACGAGACGCACACCGCCTACGACGGCCTGGAGGCAGTGGAAGCGGCGGCGACGTTCCGGCCCGACGTCATCCTGCTCGACATCGGCCTGCCGAAACTGAACGGCTACGAAGCCTGTCGCAAGATCCGCGAACGGCCGTGGAGCAAAGACATCGTGATCGTCGCCTTAACCGGATGGGGACAGGATGAGGACCGCCGTAAGTCCAAAGAGGCCGGGTTCGACGGCCATCTGGTCAAGCCGGTCGACTACGCCGTCCTCACGAAGCTGCTGGCCGAGTTACAGCCGACCCCGGCCTGACCAGCGCAGGTGCCGCCGACCAACGGCCTGCCGGGCAAGTCCGGCGGCTCTCTTTAATGTGGGGGCTGTCGGGCGCGTCCAACCCCCAAAGGGGACTAGACAACGCTCGCAGGCAATCCTGGGTACGAGTGGTCGGCAGCGGGTCAAGTTAGCGGTCGGTCGAAGTGCCATCAAAAAATTGACCGCCCTCTACCCGCGCTGGCCCGCACCCCCCAGTGTCTTTTTTTCCATCATCCAGGGTGACCCGCACGGGTCATGACAGTTAGCGGATGGCTCCCCCGAGCCTCCAGAGCGCATAGTCGCCAAGACTTGCCTGGTTAGCTCCCAGCTTCATGGATGATAAAATGCGTTTTAGATGCTTGTATAGATGAGAGCCACAAGGGGGGAAGGTCACCAAGACCTTGGTCAGATCAAGATCCGCTCCACCTCATCAAGCGAGACCTGATCGTTTCGCCGGTCATAGAGGCCCGTCGTGCGGGCACTCTCATGGTTGGCCATTTGCTGCGCAATTTCCAGCTTGCCGCCATTGCGCAGGTATTCGGTGATGCCGGTCGCCCTGAAGGTGTGGCATCCAATCTTGGTCTTGATGCCGGCCTGCTCGGCCCTGCGCCCAATCATTCGCCAGACATCGGACTGGCTCATCGGCCTGCTTGAAAGCGCCGCGCTGCGGCCAGTGGCCGTGCAGAACAAATAGGCTTTCGCGCCAGGCTTTGCTGCCTCCAGGTAAGCATGCAGGTAGTCATCCAGATTGTGGTGGCACGGCATCTCGTGCTCCTTGCCGCCTTTTTCATGCAGCCGCACCCAGGTGCGCCGGCCCTGTACATAGACATCTTCCACCTGCATTTTGATCACCGCGCCCACGCGGGCGAAGGTGTAGACCATCAAGCCGATCAGCGCGCGGTCGCGCAGGCCTGTGATGGTCGAAGTATCGATGGCATCGATCAGCGTTCGCGCCTCGTCGGCAGCGAGCACCGGCGTTTTGCCTTTCTTGACCGAATGCCTGGGTCCGCGCACTGAAGAAGCTGGGTTGACCGGGAGGACCTGGCCAACCACCAGCCAGTCAAACAGGACGCGCAGGGCGGCGAGTTGCAGCTTGATCGAGGGCGCTGTCATCTGCAGCTGCAGGGTTTCGATATAGGCAGCGACATGCACCGGCTCGATGGCCTGCAGATCAACTAGGCCGTATTCGGCGCACCAGGCGGCAAAGCGACTGGCTGCGCGCGCGTAAGCCCGGCGGGTGTTGGGGTTGCGAATCTGCGCCGTGAAGAATTCAATCGTGCGTTTGGCCGTCTTGGCGTCCGGCGTGAAAAGCGCTGGCAGGGTGGCCAGCTGGCTGGACGGGATTCTGGTGATTATTTGAGTCATTGAGGAGCGCTCCTATATGAATGATAAAGGACGTTATCATTCATGTTAGACGAGATTGCTCAATGCACGTCTGCGATATTTATCTGGGGTTGAGGAGCCCAATATTTCCAGCGCAAGCTTGGATGCCGGTTCATCGCACGATGGCGTTGAAAGCATGCGCGCTGGGTGATCAATCACAGGTACCTAAAGTATTTTCACAAAAGGCCGTTATATCCTTTGGACATACATCGGCAATAGCTCCGTTGATGCTTTATTTTTTAAGAAGCTCAGTGCAAACAATATCAAGAAACGCCAATTTATCGGCCTTCGGAACTGGACCGGCCGACAGTTCTGCTCCCAAACCACTCGAGTTTTTATCCTGCACGCTGGGCCAGAAAGAGTACAGCATTGACATGCTAAGCCAGAAAAACTTGGTAGCACGTCCTTCAGCAGTTAGTTTCGTCTTCGCGGGATTTACGAGGTGTTCATTAAATCTGCGTTTCAAATTCACTGCGAGTCCTACATAAAGTATCTGCTCGTTAAATGCATCCCATTACACACAAGTCCGTACCATAGGCAGCTGAATCACTGAAGGGATGAGGCGATGGGCTGGGCGGAACGAGAATTTGAAACGATTGATTTGGGCGACCCGCGTTTGAACCGGCGCGCCGTGCTGCTGGCTGAGCGGCTGGGGCAAAAGCCCGGCGCGAGCATTCCGGGGGCGTGCGAGAACTGGGCCGAGACGGCGGCGGCCTACCGCTTCCTGCGCAACGAGCAGGTCAGCTGTGAAGACGTGATGACGGCCCACCGCCAGGCGACGATGGACCGCATCCGCGAGCACGCGGTGGTGCTGTGCCTGCAGGATACGACCGAGCTGGACTACAACGGGCAGGCGACGGCGGGCCTGGGGCCGCTGAGCTACGAGGCCCAGCGCGGGCTGTATCTGCACCCGACCTACGTGGTCACGCCCCAGCGCGAGCCGCTGGGGGTGATGAACGCCTGGACGTGGGCACGCGAGTTTAAGCAAGGCGATGCGCCGCGCGGCGGCGTGCTCGAAAGCGTGCGCTGGGTGGAGAGCTACGAGCGCATCGCCGAGCAGGCTGGCGAGTTGCCCGGCACGCGTCATGTGTGCATTGGCGACCGCGAGTCGGACATCCTGGCGTTGCTGGTGATGGCGCGCAAGATGAATCACGCGGCCGATTACCTGGTGCGCTGCCAGCACAACCGGGTGCTGCCCGAAGGGGGCAAGCTGTGGGATGGCGTCATGGCCAGCGCGCCGCTGGGGCGTATTCGCTTTGAGATGCCGGCCGGTCGCGGGCGCAAGGCGCGCGCGGTCGAGCAGGAGGTGCGCGCCCAGCGCGTGATGCTGCCCGACCGCCAGGGCGGCCAGCTCGAAGTGACCTGCCTTATTGCCTCGGAAGTCAACGCACCGGCAGGCACCAAGCCGGTGGTCTGGCGGCTGCTGACCAACCGGGTGGCAAGCACACTGGCAGCGGCAGTCGAACTCATCGATTGGTACCGCGCGCGCTGGGAAATTGAGCTTTTTTTCCTGGTGCTCAAGGAGGGCTGTCGGGTCGAGCGGCTGCAGCTGAGCGATGTTGGGCGGCTACAGACCGCTCTGGCGCTGTACATGGTGATTGCCTGGCGCATCAACCGCTTGATGCGGCTGGGGCGCACGTTGCCCGATTTACCAGCCGACCTATTGTTCGAGCCTGACGAGTGGCGAGCGGCGTTCATCCTGAACAAAAAGCCCGTGCCCCGCCAGACCCCTACGCTCAACACCGTGGTGCGTTTGATTGCTCAGCGCGGCGGCTTTTTGGGCAGAAAGCACGATGGCGAACCGGGTGCCAGGACGATTTGGCTGGGCATGCAGGAGATTGCCATCTTCGTCGAGGGTGCCCGTTATGCCCGGCAGTTCAACGATGGGTGACTTGTGTGTAATGGGATGCGTTAAATGTTGCCAGCACATAGCAGCCCAACTCGACGGGAATAAATTTTGCTTTATTGCGTGAGAAAGATTCCCAGTGCATTGGTAATGAAATAAGTTGACTCAAATTTATTTGTCAAATTTAAATGTTACTGCTAGACCGATTCAAACCAGTTCCCATAGTATCTGCAACTTTATTAACTGACCTTACGCAGCCGCCTGTCCTGTTAGCCTACGCGCATGAAAAATTCTGAACTGGAGTTGTACACGGATTACCTGCTGAGCAGCTTTGGCGCGACAACAGCGACAGGGCTTTCGGCCATGGTGCAGGGCGATGTCAGCCACGACCGGATTACCAGGTTTTTATCCGGGCAGGACTACACGTCTAAGGACTTGTGGCGGCAAGTCAAGGCGATGGTGCGGGAAGTGCAAACGGCTGAAGGCGTGCTGATTTTTGACGACACCATCCAGGAAAAAGCCTGGACGGACGAGAGTGACTTGATCTGCTGGCATTACGATCATTGCAGTGGTCGCACGGTCAAGGGCATCAACCTGCTCAACGCGCTGTACCACTGCGGCGGCAGGTCTATTCCGGTGGCGTTCGAGTTGGTGCAAAAGCCTCTTCAATGCGACGTTGCGAGCCGCCAAGTCAAACGCAAAAGTGAGAAAACAAAAAACGAAATGATGCGCGAGATGATCCATGCCTGCCTGCAAAACGCCTTGCGATTTCGTTTCGTGCTGATGGACAGCTGGTTTTCCTCCGAGGAGAATTTTGATTTCATTACGAGCCGGGGTAAGCACTTCATCGCAGCCCTGAAGGACAACCGGCTGGTGGCGTTGAGCCAGGAGGACTGGAAGAAAAAGCGCTTCGTGCGCGTAGACGAGCTGGAATTTTCAGAGCAATGCACGGTGCAAGGCTGGCTCAAGGGGTCTGCCAGAGCAGTCCGTTTGGTCCGCCAGGTCTTTAAAAACAAAGACAGCAGCACCGGCACATTGCACCTGGTTTGCAGCGACCTCACGTGCGACTACGACGCCATCACCACGACCTACAAAAAACGGTGGCAAGTGGAGGTGTTTCACAAATCCTTGAAGTCCAATGCGGGCATGGCCAAATCCCCAACGCAGACGTTGAGAACCCAAAGCAACCACGTCTTCATGGCGATTTATGCCGTCTTCAAGCTCGAATGCTTGAGCGTTAAAAGCAAGATCAACTCCTTCGCTTTAAGGTTCAAACTTCTCATCAATGCCACCCGCAGCGCTTTTGACCAGCTTCAGAAATTTCAGGCGGCTGCGTAAGGTCAGTTATTAAGCATTCTAGCATTTAACCCACTGGCTGTCGAGCCACTAGCAGGCCGCTGAAATACCTCAAGGCAAAGCCTGCAGGTTCTGCAGCCTCACTCGACAATCTGCAGCAGCCCTTTTTCTGACCCGATACAAACCCATTGAACCCATGCGCGGAGCCGATACCTTCACCGAAAGCCCTTTCACGCTGCACCGCCTGGAGGACTTTGTGCCGGCCGAGCATCCGCTGCGCCCAATACGCCAGATGGTCAACGAGGCGTTACTCAAGATGGATGGGCTGTTTGCCGGGATGTACGAGGTGGACACCAAAGGCGGGCGGCCCAGCATTGCGCCCGAGAAACTGCTGCGCGCCATGCTTCTCCAGGTGTTCTACAGCATCCGCTCAGATGCGTCAGCTCATGGAACAGGTGCAGTACAACCTGCTGTACCGCTGGTTCATCGGCCTGGCAATGGAGGATGCGGTGTGGGTGCCTACGGTGTTCACGAAGAACCGCGAGCGCTTGCTTGAGCATGACGCGGTCATCGAGTTGTTCAACCACGTACTGCAAAGTGCCGACGGGCACGGCTGGCTTTCGGGCGAACATTTCAGCGTGGACGGCACGCTGATCCAGGCCTGGGCGAGCCACAAGAGCTTTGTGCGCAAGGACGGCAGCGACGGCGACCAAGGAGGCGGCAGTTTCAAGGGTCATAGCCGTTCAAACGAGACGCACCAGTCAAGCACTGATGCTGACGCCAGGCTGTACCGTAAGGGCGGGGCGGCCAGCGAGTTGCGCTTCATGGGCCACACCTTGAGTGACAACCGCCATGGCTTGATTGCCAGCGCCGTGGTCACGCGGGCCGACGGCTACGCCGAGCGCGAAGCGGCCAAGGTCATGATTGACGATGCCCGGCAGGCCTTGTCGGACGCGCAAACCGCCATAACGTTGGGCGCTGACAAAGGCTATGACGCGCAGGAGTTCATTGAGGCGTGCCAGGCAATGAACGTCACGCCGCATGTGGCGTGCGTATTCCGTTGATCGTGACCGGTGATTCCGGCATCGTGACCGCAGATTCCGGTGATCGTGACCGGGCATGGTGTTGCGCGGTTTAAATTGTAGAGGGTGCTGGTTTTTTGAGCGGTTTTGACCTTTCCTGGTATTCGGTTTTGGGTGTTTGTAATTTGTTAATTCAGGCCCCCGCCAGGGCCGCCGGCAGGCCCCCCCGGTTGTGCATCTACCCATGCATTACCCCCTCGGCGAGGGCTGCGGGCCTATGCGCCCTCGGGGTTGGTCGCAGCTGTGCTGATATTGGCTTTGGTGGCGGTCTTTTTGCGCATCGACTCGCCCGTGAGCGTGAAGCGGTGGTTGTTTTGCATCAGCCTGTCGAGCATCGCGTCAGCAATCGTGGCGTCGCCTATCCATTCGTGCCAGTGCTCGATAGGCAACTGGCTGGTAATAATGGTCGCGCGTGCGTTGGCACGGTCATCAATGATCTCCAGCAAATCAGCTCGGGTCTGCGCGTCCATGGCCGTCATGCCCCAGTCGTCCAATAGCAATACATCCGTGTTCTTCAGTGTCTCCAGCCAACGCGTGAATGTGCCGTTGGCGTGGCGTATGCGCAGCTCCTCGCCCAGGCGCGGTACGCGCTGGTAATAGGCGCTTTGGCCGCGCCTGCAAGCGTGCTGCGCCAAGGCACAGGCCAGCCAGGATTTGCCCGCTCCGGTGGCCCCGGTGATCAGCACGGCGTGGCCCTGGGTCACCCATTCGCCCAAGGCCAGACTCATGACGGCGCTGCGCTCTATGCCGCGTGTGCGGCTGTCCAGGTCTTCAATGGCGGCCTGGGGGTATTTGAGTTTGGCCAGTTTGAGTAGGCGCGCACAGCGCCGGTCCTGGCGGCCATGGACTTCGCGGTCAACCAGAAGGCCCAAGCGTTCTTCGAAGCTCATGGCAGTGATGCCGCTGGTTTGGAGTTGCTGCTCCAGTGCCTGGGCCATGCTTTCCAGGCGCAAGCTGCGCAGTTGGTTCAAGGTGATGTTCATCATCATGGTGGAATCCTTTTTGTTTGTTTGTTTCATTGGTAGTAGTGGGGACCACGCACATGGGCGTGGGCGGGCGCACTCCACTCGGGGGTGCTGGCCTGGACCTGATCGCGCCCATTGGCCAGCATGTCGCGGATATGCGTGTATTTGCTGGTGCCCAGGCCCAGGGCGATGGCGCAAGCCGCCTCCAGTCGGGCCTCGCCATAGCGTTTGCACAGGGACAGCAGGCCAAGACAGGCGCGGTAGGCGTGCTCGGGGTGGCGCTGGCGCTCCAGCATCTTGGGTAGACCACGCCCGCACAGGCCACCCCGATACGCTCGCCCCAGGCGATGAGGCGCTGGGGCGTCCACTGGGCGTGGGCCTGGTGGGCCAGCGGCAAGTGCTCAACGGTGGTGGTGTAGCCGCCCTTGTGGGCGCAGCGCATGTGGCTGGCAACCCGCTCGCCCCGGTGCAGCACCTCCACGGCGTGGGCGGTGATGCGTAGCTCCAGCGCCAAACCCACCAGGGCATGGGGCACGCTGTAGCGGTGGCCTTCAAACTCGATGTGGCTGTCGATGTGAACGCGCACCGTCTTGAAGCTGGCCCACTCCCAGGGCTGTGTCGGCAGCGGTGATAGTGCCGGGGCATCGAGCTGTGCAAAGGCGCTGGCGCGGCTGCCGGGGAGCTTTTGAAACAGCTTGTTGTTCAGCCGCGTGAGCAGCGGCGCCATGGCGTCGTTGACTTCTTGCACGCTGGCAAAGCGCTGGTGGCGCAGGCACGCCAGTATCCAGCGTTCGACCAGAAGTACGCTCAACTCGACCTTGGCTTTGTCCTGCGGGTGGTAGGCGCGCGCGGGCAGCACCGAGCAGCCGTAGTGGCGGGCAAAGTCCATGACGCTGTCGCTCAGAAGCGGCTCGTAGCGGTTGGCCTGGGTGACCAGGGCGCGTGGGTTGTCGGGGATGATGAGCTGGGGCACGCCACCAAAGAGGCTATGTCACCGTTAAATGTGGAAATTTTGTTCCAGAGGAGTAGAGTCACAGCGAACCCTGCCAGGAGGTAGCCATCATGAATGCCAAGACTTTCAATGGATTGCTGAAACAAGTAGCCCGGCTCACGTTGCACCAGCGCGAGTTACTCCGAAAGCGGCTTGATACGCTCGATGGCGGCGAGCAAAAAGTGCTGGCCGTCATCGAGTCGCCCAGATCGGAGCACCCGCGCAGCTGCCCGCACTGCCATGGCACCGAGCTTGACCGGCATGGTCAGGTCAGCGGGCTGCAGCGCTATCGCTGCCAGACGTGCCATCGCACCTTCAACGCATTGACCGGCACGACGCTGGCGCGGCTTCGCAAGAAAGATAAATGGCTTGGTTTTAGCGCCGCGCTGGTGGCGTCCCAGCCGCTTCGCCCGGCAGCCGCTGCCTTGCAGGTTCACCGCAACACCACGCTGCGCTGGCGCCACCGCTTCTTGAACAGCGTCAAGGCGGACCGCCCCACCACGCTGCAAGGCATCACGGAGGCCGACGAGACGTATTTTCTGGAGTCCCGCAAGGGTTGCCGCAAGCTGGAGCGGCCCGCTCGCCGGCGCGGCGGCAAAGCGGGCAAACCGGGTTTATCCAATGAGCAGGTCTGCGTTTTGGTGGCACGCGAGCGCACGGGGCAGACGCTGGACTGGGTGATGGGGCGCGGGCAGATGAGCAAAGCCGAACTGGCCAGTGCATTGCAGTCCGTGCTGGCCAAGGACGCGCTGCTGGTGAGCCCCCCGTGTCAGACTAGTTGTCGCTCCATCATGATTGCGGAAAAGCCGCAAAGGAGTACCATTTATGACAAAAAATCTTCATTCCCCTGAATTCCAGGAACAGGCCCTGAGCAAAGCCAGGCAACGCGGCACGCGCAGCATGCAGCACGTTGCCGATGAATTGAATATGCCGGTAGGCACGTTGAGAAAATGGATCAGCAAGTCCAACCGAATGCATGAAGTCGGTGGCCCCGCAGCGCAACTGCCTGAGGACTTACCGGCCCAATCGTGGGGCGCTGCCCAGCGCTTGCTTGCGCTGAACCATACGCATCCCATGACGCCCACACAACTGCATGCCTGGTGCCGGGAGAAGGGGTTGTTTGAGCACCAGCTGAAGGCCTGGGGTGAAGCGTTCTGCAGCGCCACAACGTCTGAATCGCGCGAAGCCAAGACAGCGTTGCGTGAACTTCAAGTCAAACACGATGGGTTGCAGCGTGAACTGCGTCGAAAAGAGAAGGCGCTGGCGGAAGCCGCAGCTTTGCTGGTGCTGCAAAAAAAGTTCCAGGCCCTGTGGGAGGACGAGGAGAAATGACCAGTCGCCAACAGCGGCAGATCCTGATGCCGCTGATCCGACAGTGCTGCGACAGTGGCGCACGCCTGCAAAAGGCCTGCGCGCTAATTGGGCTAGATGCGCGTACTGTTCAACGCTGGCGGCGCCCGGAGAATCAGGAGGGTGACCTCAGGGTCGGGGACAAACGCCGCATCACCGTGCCGCCCAACAAGTTCAGTGAGGCGGAGCGGCAAGCTGCGCTGGCGGTGGTCAACAGCGATGAGTTCAAGGATCTGCCACCAAGCCAGATTGTGCCGCGCCTGGCTGACCAGGGCCTGTATGTGGGCAGCGAGTCGACCCTGTACCGACTGCTGCGTGAAGCCGGCCAGTTGACGCACCGCCGCCTGGAGCGGGTGGCACAAAAACGCAGCAAGCCACGCGCACTGGTAGCCACCGGGCCCGATCAAATTTATTGCTGGGACATCAGCTACTTGCCCACCGAGGTGCGCGGCATCTACTTCTACCTTTACCTGTTCGTGGATCTGTTTAGCCGCAGGATCGTGGGCTGGCAGGTCTATGACTGTGAGAGTGCTGAGTTGGCCAGCGGGCTGCTCCAGGCCATCTGCGAGCGCCAGGGCATCGCGCCAAATCAGCTCACCGTTCACTCGGACAACGGCTCGCCGATGAGAGGGGAAACGATGCTCGCCACCATGCAGCGCCTGGGCGTGGCTGCGTCTCGCAGCCGACCGGCGGTCAGTAACGACAATCCTTACTCGGAGGCTTTGTTCAGGACACTGAAGTACCGGCCTGAACTGCCCGTCAAACCGTTTAACGGCCTGCTACAGGCGCGGCGCTGGGCGACAGAGCTGGTGCACTGGTACAACCACGAGCATCGGCACAGCGCCATTGGCTTCGTGACGCCTGCCCAAAGGCACATGCAAATCGATCAAGCCCTTCTAGATGACCGCGCCAAAGTGTATGCCGCAGCGCGCAATGCCAACCCAAACCGCTGGTCCGGCCCAGCCCGCAATTGGACCCGAATCACAGAAGTGCACCTCAATCCGCAAACACAACAAAACCAGAATCAACCAACTCAACTTATCGCCTGAGCATCAAACTTTTTGCGACAACTACCTTGACATCCACCGTGAGCGATGGCAATCCGACCTATCGCGGCTTTGCGCAAGACGCGCACCTCGCGCATGAGGCGGTCAACCTCAGCGCGGGCGTACGCGTCAACGGCGCCATCCATGTCCAGAACGTCAACGCCTATCACGGCCGCCTCAAGCACTGGATACAGCGCTTTCATGGCGTTGCCACGGGTTATCTGGACAACTACCTGGGCTGGTTTCGCGCCCTAGACAACCACCATGCCGCCTCTGCGGAGGCTGTCCTGGCAATGACATTGGGGAAATTTCCACATTTAACGGTGACATAGCCACCAAAGAAGGTCAACGCACAAGCGGTGCCATTGAGCCAGTCAGCCGCTGTCTGGCGCGGCGTGGCCAGCGCAAAGCTGTAGCCGGAGGCGGCCATAGCGGCCACGAAGATGTTGGCGCGGCCCACCTCCACGCCGTGCTCCATCAGGGCGATGGTGGGGCCGGCGTAGTCGATGAACATCTTCTCGCCAGCGCGGTGGGTCTGGCGCATGGAGCGCTTGAGCCGCTTGGCAAACTGGCGGTAGTTCTCGCTGAACTGGGAGTAGCGCAGGGCTTTGCGCGGCGAAGACTCGCAGTGTTCATCGCTTACTTGGGCGCTGTACTCCTGCCACAGCAGCATGACGGTGACGCCTTTGCGGCGCAGCTCCTGGTGCATGCGGCCATAGTCCGGGCGGGCATAGTTGGCGACCAGGGAGGCGCCGAACAATCGGTGCTCCAAATCGGTCTCGCTCATGGCCTCGATGGCGCTCCAGTCAAGGCCGGCCGTCGCAGCCAGGGCGCAGTATTTGGTGACACTGCCTTTGGCGATGCCAAGGGCGCTGGCTATTTGTTGGTGGCTTTGCCCACCAACGAGTTTGAGACGCAGGGCGTCTTTGAGTTTGCGCATGTTGATCCTGGGGGTGGGCATGTGGCTCCAGACAAACTGTCAGAGGCTACAGGCCCAACGGGTTGGTTTACATGCGCAACACCGTGCCTGCTGGGGCATCGGTCACGATCACCGGAATCTGCGGTCACGATGCCGGAATCTGTGATTTAACCCCCGGTCACGATCACCGGAATCCCTGGTCACGATGCCGGAATGTGCGGTCACGATGAAACGGAATACCCACTGACCAGGCGGCCGGCCCATTCGCAAGGAACGGAATACCGATTTCGCCCCACGGCCACCAGGCAGGTGCTGCTCACCCGGGCTGCCTTCTCCACGTAGCCGTCAAACGGCGCGGGCATCGACATCAGGTGCCCTTTCTCCAGCTCCAGCATCTCGGCCACCGTGAACTGCTTGTGAACCGGGTGCTGCGTGTCTGCCCAGATGGAGCGACAGCGCTCGCCCAGCCAAGCGTTGAGCTCGGTGAACGAGCCAAAGCGACGCGTTCCGGCCTCGATCCAGATACGCCGGCGGCTGTCCTGCACGTTCTTCTCGACTACGCCTTTCTCCCATCCGGAGGCAACATTGCAAAAGTCAGGGTCAAACAGGTAGTGGCTGCACATCGCGGCAAAGCGGGCATTGACGATGCGCCCCTTGCCCTTCTTGACTTTGTCCACCGCCGTCAACATGCAAGTCGTAAATGCCGCGCCGGGTGACCCCGCCGAGCGCATGGAAAGACCGCGTGTGGGCGTCGAACAGCATCTCGTGCCCTTGGCTGGGGTAGGCCACCAGCCAGAAAGCGCGGCTGGCGCACAACTTCAAGTGCGCCACCTGCAACTTGTAGAACACCCCGCCCACCAGCAGGATAAAGCAACTTCTTTTCTGTAAATTTCCGAGATTCGGTCTTGGGTACTGGTGATTGGCAATGCTCAGGGCTTCATGGAGAGGTAGATTTTTGCGGTCATCCACTCCTCGTCTTGTTCGGCCAGCAAGGCGCTGATTAAGCGCAGGCAGCTGGCCGAGTTAGGAAACAACGTGGCGACACGGGTACGCCGCTTGAGCTCCTTGTTCAAACGCTCCAGGCCGTTGGTCGTGCGCATGCGCACCCGATGGGCCTCGGGCAAGTCGAAGACGGCAAAACCCTCCGGCAGGTTTTTCTCGGCCCAGGCGGCCAGTTGCGGGTGGCTGACTTGCCAGTCTTTGAGCGCCGCGTTGAGCAGTCGCTGTGCCTCAATGGCATCGCTCGCATTGAAGATGCCGCGTATTTGGCGCGCTACCGGCGTGCGCTGGTCCAGCCGGCTGACGTCGCCCTGTGCGTTGTGTTGGAGGTGAAACTGGCAGCGCTGCCAGGGCACACCGGGAAACATCGCCTTGCGCGCGGCCTTCAAACCGGCATGGTCGTCACTGGCGAGAAACTTGACCCCGCGCAGGCCGCGCTCAATCAGGCTGTCCAGAAAGGCCCGCCAATGCACCTCAGCTTCTGACAGCGCCACCGACACGCCCAACACCCGGCGGTGGCCTGAAGCCGTCACGCCGATGGCCACCAAAACCGCACAATCGACTACCCGGCCGGCCTCGCGCACGCGCTCATAACGCGCATCCAAAATCACGTACGGTGTCTCATCCAGGGGCCGGGTACGCCAGGCGTGCAAGCCCGTGTCCAGCAGCGCTGTGCAACGGCTGATTTGCGTGCTGGAGATGCTCACCTCGGGCCCCACCAGCTTTTGCAACACTTCGATGACTTTTCGGGTGGAGACGCCCTGCACATACATCTCGGCAAGCGCCAGATTCATGGCTTGCTCCGAGCGACTGCCGCGCTCCAGGGCGCTGGGATAGAACCCGCCAGAGCGCACTTGCGGCACTTCGAAGGTGACTTCGCCCATGCGGGTCAAAACAGTCTTGTCCTTGTAGCCGTTGGCGTAATCGACCCGCTGGGCCGAGCGCTCGTACGGCGTGGCCTGAAGGTGCTGGGCCCGCTCAATGCGGGAGGCTTCATTGACCAGGATGCGCAAGGCTTCACCGGCGCCGTCCAGGCCATTGGCGAGCAGGCAGGCGTAGGCTTCATGCAGCGGGTGGCAGCTAGCATCGAGTTGGGTTCGTTGGGCCATGGAAATACGTTCTTTCTATGTCGGTCCAGGCTTGCCAGTCTGTGCCATCGGGGGGGGGCCTCCGGCGGCCTGGCAGGGGCCTGATTGAAAAATCCCAAAACCAGAAACTTCCAAACAGGTTCAGTTTCAATGGTCGGGGAAATTACAGAACGAATGTTGCACTACCACCAGCAGCCCTTCATCGCTCCAGTCAAACTGGAAGGCTTCCCCCAGCTCGAAGCTCAAGGGCACAAATGCCTTGGAGATGGCTTTGCCCGACAACTCGCGCCAGGCGCGGGTGAAGTCGGTCACGGCGCTGTAGCCGCTGCGGTAGCCCTGCGCCTGGATTTGCGCAAACAGCGCCTTGGCTGTGCGCCGGCCATGCTTGGGTCGATGGGCGTCAGCCGTGAGGGCTTGCTCCAGCGTTTCTTCAAAGGCAGTGAGTTTGCCTTCACTACTTTCCCGGCTGTATCGGTGGCTGTCAAGGAAGTTGTCGCCTGAAGTGAAGTGAGTCAGGCTACTTTTTGCGTGTTTCGAAGCTCCTTGATTTGTGGGGTTTCTGGGTTGAGGTGAACGACATCGACATGCGTCCACTGGCGAGCCTGTCCTGACCAGCGCTGGGGATTTTCCTGGCGGGCCCGTTCATAGACGAGCGCGCGCTCCTCAAGCAGGGCCCGGTCCAGGCCGGCATGGCGCTGCGCCGGCGTCACGAAGCCAATGGCGCTGTGGCGATGCTCCTGGTTATACCAATGGGCCAGCTCGGTGACCCAGCGCCTTGCGGCCAGCAGGTTCTCGAACGGCTTGACCGGCAGTTCGGGGCGGTACTTCAGGGTTCTGAACGCTGATTCGATGTACGGATTGTCATTACTCACGGATGGCCGGCTTCGCGTGTGTGCCACCCCTAGGCGCTGCATGGTGGCCAGCATAGTTTCGCCCTTCATCGGCGCGCCATTGTCCGAATGCACCGTCAGCTGGCCCGGGACGATACCCTGGCGCAGGCAGATGTCGGTCAGCAACTGACTGGCCAGAGCGGCGCTTTCGCAGTCAAACACCTGCCAGCCGACGATCTTGCGGCTGAACAGATCCTCGAACAGGTACAGATAAAAATGCTGGCCGCGCACCTGGGTCGGCAGATACGTAATATCCCAGCAGAACACCTGATCGGGCCCGGTCGCGGCCAGGGCGCGCGGGCGGCTGCGCTTTTGCGCTGCACGCTCTGATCGCCGGTGGGCCAGCTGGCCCTGCTGTCGAAGTATTCGGTACATCGTGGACTCGGACGCCACATACACGCCTGTGTCGGCCAAGCGAGGCACGATCTGGCTGGGCGGCAAGTCCTTGAACGCTTCGCTGTTGAGCGTGGCCATCACGGCTTGGCGCTCGTCCTCGCGCAAACGGTTGGCAGGGCGCACGTAGCGCCGCTTGCCCGATGGGCGCTGGTCGCCCTCGGCCACACCAGAGCGTTGCCAGCGCTGCACGCTGCGGCATGACAGGCCCACTTGGCGACAGGCCACGTCCCGGCGGGCGCCATCGGCGCAGGCCTGATCAATGAGACCAAGCAAGGTTTGGCGCTGCTGGACGGACCTCATGTGTCCGCGCCCTCCAACAGCGCCTGGAAGTTTTTTTGCAACACCAGCAAGGCAGCCACCTCGGCCAGCGCCTTTTCCTTGCGCCGCAGCTCTCGCTGCAACTGATCGTGCTGGCGCTGCAACTCGCGAAAGGCGCCGCTCGCCTCGCGTGAAGCGGGCACGGCAGGCGTGCAAAACTCCTGGTGCCACTGCACCAGCTGATGCTCGAACACGCCATGCTCGCGGCACCAGCCGGCCCGGGCCATGTCGTCCAGTGCGTAGCTCTGCTGCAACGCCATCAAACGCTGTGCGGGCGACCAGGCAGACGCTGGGCCGTCCAGCGCAGCAGTTGCAGCGGGCACCGGGTGGGCTGTCGTGCCAGTTTTCTTGCTTGCGCTTTGCAGCCACTTCCTGAGCGTGCCGGCGGACATGTTGAGCTCGCCGGCAACGCTGATAACGGAACGCGTTCCGCGATGCCTGGCTTTGAGCAGTGCCTGCTCTTTGAATTCGGGAGAGTGATGTGAATGCGGTGTTCTGGTCATGAAATGAAGCTGTCGGGCAGTTAGCCATCAAAAAATTGGATGCGACAACAATTCTGACACCGGGGGATATCGGGGCGGTGGCGTTCCAGGTGCAGCGCGACGTAGTCAATGGCGTGGGTCTTGCCCATGCGCGGGCGGGCATGAATAAGCGCACCGGGGACCAGCACGCGAATGCAACGCTCCACCAGATCCACGAACTGTTCAATAGCGGCCGTGGCGACCCGGTAGTGCCGACGCACCAGGGGATGGTTTTGTAGTGTCAAAGAGGGCGGTTGCGGAACCGTCCAGACGGGAGCAACCTTTTTTGGCGATGATTGCTTGACGCGCGTTGCCGCCACTTTTGCTTGCATGGAATCGGTCATGAATGCCTTTCGCGCCTTGGCAGCGCTTGCGGCCGGAATGAAGGCCCCGGCCCGACCTCACGGCGCTAAATTGCGCCAATGACCCGTCGGTGCCGCCTGGCGGCCCGCAATCTGTATGTGCTTTTTACCGTGCAAAACCGCGCGCAATGCGCAGCTTCTTGCCTTTCACCACTCCGGTGGCCAGCTGAGCCGATGGCTCCACCGGACTGGGCGGGGATTTAGGCGCATCGCGGCGCTCTCGTTGTATGCTCGCCAGGTCGCTGGCCGCCTTGCGGGATTGGGGCGCCTTGGCCCGGCGCAGTTTGACGAAGGCATCAATCGGGCTTTCACCTGCCGCGAATTCCAGTTGCTTGTTCCGTTTGGCCTTGAACACCTCCTGGCGCAGCCGCAATGAATGTGCTTCATGCCGCCAGGGACCACTGGCCAACAAATCCTGCAGTGGCTGGCCTTCCTCGGTAAATGCGCGAAGGGTGCGTAAATCCTTCGCATCAAAATACACCCGAAGCTGTTTGCCGATCAAGTTGGAACTGCGTGCCAGTTGTTCGCTGGTGTAGCGCACATGCAAGAATGAGATGTAGGGCCGCTCCCCTCTGCCCACATTGCCGTGCACCAGGCAGAACGCCGGGTCGTGCAGCAGTTCCAAGCGGTTGCGCAGGGCTTCTGGCACGCGGCGCAGGCGAGTCGGTGACCGCCCTACCCCATCGAGCTGTTGGCTCATCCGCTCCAATGGCGTCAGGCCACCCAGGCTGGAATGTGGCGTGCCGTGGTAGTTCCATACGGTAGCATCCAGCAACTCTTCAAGTTCCTGGACCGTGACTACCCCCCCGTGTCAGACTAGTTGTCGCTCCATCATGATTGCGGAAAAGCCGCAAAGGAGTACCATTTATGACAAAAAATCTTCATTCCCCTGAATTCCAGGAACAGGCCCTGAGCAAAGCCAGGCAACGCGGCACGCGCAGCATGCAGCACGTTGCCGATGAATTGAATATGCCGGTAGGCACGTTGAGAAAATGGATCAGCAAGTCCAACCGAATGCATGAAGTCGGTGGCCCCGCAGCGCAACTGCCTGAGGACTTACCGGCCCAATCGTGGGGCGCTGCCCAGCGCTTGCTTGCGCTGAACCATACGCATCCCATGACGCCCACACAACTGCATGCCTGGTGCCGGGAGAAGGGGTTGTTTGAGCACCAGCTGAAGGCCTGGGGTGAAGCGTTCTGCAGCGCCACAACGTCTGAATCGCGCGAAGCCAAGACAGCGTTGCGTGAACTTCAAGTCAAACACGATGGGTTGCAGCGTGAACTGCGTCGAAAAGAGAAGGCGCTGGCGGAAGCCGCAGCTTTGCTGGTGCTGCAAAAAAAGTTCCAGGCCCTGTGGGAGGACGAGGAGAAATGACCAGTCGCCAACAGCGGCAGATCCTGATGCCGCTGATCCGACAGTGCTGCGACAGTGGCGCACGCCTGCAAAAGGCCTGCGCGCTAATTGGGCTAGATGCGCGTACTGTTCAACGCTGGCGGCGCCCGGAGAATCAGGAGGGTGACCTCAGGGTCGGGGACAAACGCCGCATCACCGTGCCGCCCAACAAGTTCAGTGAGGCGGAGCGGCAAGCTGCGCTGGCGGTGGTCAACAGCGATGAGTTCAAGGATCTGCCACCAAGCCAGATTGTGCCGCGCCTGGCTGACCAGGGCCTGTATGTGGGCAGCGAGTCGACCCTGTACCGACTGCTGCGTGAAGCCGGCCAGTTGACGCACCGCCGCCTGGAGCGGGTGGCACAAAAACGCAGCAAGCCACGCGCACTGGTAGCCACCGGGCCCGATCAAATTTATTGCTGGGACATCAGCTACTTGCCCACCGAGGTGCGCGGCATCTACTTCTACCTTTACCTGTTCGTGGATCTGTTTAGCCGCAGGATCGTGGGCTGGCAGGTCTATGACTGTGAGAGTGCTGAGTTGGCCAGCGGGCTGCTCCAGGCCATCTGCGAGCGCCAGGGCATCGCGCCAAATCAGCTCACCGTTCACTCGGACAACGGCTCGCCGATGAGAGGGGAAACGATGCTCGCCACCATGCAGCGCCTGGGCGTGGCTGCGTCTCGCAGCCGACCGGCGGTCAGTAACGACAATCCTTACTCGGAGGCTTTGTTCAGGACACTGAAGTACCGGCCTGAACTGCCCGTCAAACCGTTTAACGGCCTGCTACAGGCGCGGCGCTGGGCGACAGAGCTGGTGCACTGGTACAACCACGAGCATCGGCACAGCGCCATTGGCTTCGTGACGCCTGCCCAAAGGCACATGCAAATCGATCAAGCCCTTCTAGATGACCGCGCCAAAGTGTATGCCGCAGCGCGCAATGCCAACCCAAACCGCTGGTCCGGCCCAGCCCGCAATTGGACCCGAATCACAGAAGTGCACCTCAATCCGCAAACACAACAAAACCAGAATCAACCAACTCAACTTATCGCCTGAGCATCAAACTTTTTGCGACAACTACCTTGACATCCACCGTTCGTTTCGTCACGCCGCACGAACGCCATGTGGGCCAGGACAGCGCGCTGCTGGCCAAGCGCGCGGATGTCTATGAAGCGGCCAAAGCCGCCAACCCCCAGCGCTGGAGCGGCGCCACGCGCAACTGGCAGCCCGTGCGCGTGGTTCATCTCAATCCCGACCAAAAGCATGACCAAAAAAAGGAGAGCCACAAAGTGTTCAACAAAGCCGCTTAAATTCAAGACTCACAGGCGACAACTAGCTTGACATTCACCGTCGCGCGAGCCGCACAGGGTCTTTCCATCTATGGCAATCACGCCTTTGACATGGCCCGCGATGCCGCCAATCCAGCGGCGAAAGCATTGCTCGAAAACCTCTGCGTCCAGCAAGCGAAAGACGCGCCCGAACGTGTCGTGCGAAGGTGTGCCATTCTCCAGCACAAGGTACTTTTTGAGCCAGTCCTCGTTGTCACTGGCCCACTCGGCGACGTCCACCCAGTTGTCTGCCCCGCACAGCACGGCGCTCAGCGTCATCACGATCATCTCCTTGAGATCATGGCGCTGTGCAGGACCGGTGCGCGGATCGGGCAGTATCGAGAAAGCTTGAATCAGCATCAGGTTCACTTGCAATGAAAAATGCTTGAGTGAACACCAATTTTTGGCCTTTCCGCTCAAATTTCTTCAAATGCAATTGCCCTGGCGGGACGGATGAGCATGTCCCATTTTGGCAAGAGAGGGTTGCGCTCGAGGCGTGCCTCCACCGCTTTTATGTAACCGTCCGACGAACACCATTCTTGCGCCGGGTTGATGAGCCGGGCAGTATCCGGGGAGTTGCCCACCACGATGGTGTGCACTTAACCCGGACAAGTGCACACCATCATGGAACCTCTCAAAGATCCCCTCAAGGCCACCAAACGCAGACACAGCGCGGCCTTCAAACGCAAGCTTGTCAAGCTGACAGAGCAGGCCGGCGCCTCGGTCGCGGCCATCGCGCTGGCGCACGGCATCAATGCCAACTTGCTGTTCAAGTGGCGCCGCGCACAGGCTAACCGCCCAGCGCGGCTCAAACCCGTTACGCAGGCCGTGCTGCTGCCGGTCACCATGGATCCCTTGCCACCGGCAAGCGCGATCATCGAGTTGCCAATGCCAGCGCCAGCGGTGCGGGCCAGCCCGGCACGGGCGGCGGCGGCCGGCGTCATCGAAATTGAAGTGGGCGGCGCGCGCGTGCGACTGCGCGGCAGCGTCGATGCGGCCAGTGTGCGCTGCGTGCTCCAAGCCCTGCGGGACGCGTCGTGATCGGTCTGCCGGCGGGTACCCGCGTGTGGCTGGCTGCGGGCCTGACGGACATGCGCCGCGGCTTTGACGGCCTGGCCGCCTTGGTGCAAAGCGCGCTGGCGCTCGATCCCTTCTCGGGCCACGTGTTTGTGTTTCGGGGCCGGCGCGGCGACATCGTCAAACTGCTGTGGTGGGACGGCCAGGGCATGTGCCTGTTTGCCAAGCGCCTGGAGAAGGGCCGCTTCGTCTGGCCGCAGGCCGACTGCGGCGCGGTTTCGCTGACGCCGGCACAGCTGTCCATGCTGCTCGAAGGCATCGACTGGCGCATGCCGGTGCGCACCTGGCAGCCCACGCTCGCCGCCTGAGTTCATGAACGGATGACCTGCTCCCCAAAGGGCATGCACGGGGATCCGGGCGGACGCAACACCACATGCGGGGGCTACCCGCAACCGTGAAACCCCTTCTGTTGGCGCGCCGGTTTTGCTGGCAAAGTGATGCCCATGAGTTCACACGCGCTGCTGCTGCAACAGATCGATGCCTTGAAGCAAGGCACCCTGCAGCGTGACCTGGAGATCAGCGCGCTGCGCCTGGCCCTCGACAAACTCACCCTGGAGTTGTTCCATCTCAGGCGCATGCGCTACGGGCGCTCGAGCGAGAAGGTGGAAAGCGCGCAGTCAGCAGTAAAGGCGCCTGGCGCTGCACTCGTGCCAAAGGGGGAGGCGGCTCAGGCCGTGCAAAGCGCCCCTGTCGCCGACCTTGAGGAAGCCCGCCACAAGCGCCAGGCGGTGGCCTGCCGCACCGCTCCCCGGCTGTTGCCCGGGCACCTGCCGCGCCAGGAGGTGACGCACCTTCCATCGCCACAATGCACCTGCCCGGGGTGCGGCGCCGGACTGCGCCAGATTGGCCAGGATGCCTCCGAAGTGCTGGAGTACCAGCCTGGCAGCTTCAGGGTCGTGCGCCACGTGCGCCCCAGACTCGCCTGCGCCCGCTGCCACACCATCGTTCAGGCGAGCGCGCCGAGCCGTCCGATCGAGCGCGGCCTGGCCGGCGCCGGCGTCATCACGCAGGTGCTGGTGGGCAAGTTCTGCGACCACCTACCCCTTTACCGCCAGAGCCAGATCTACGCCCGCCAGGGCGTGGTGGTTGAGCGCTCCACGCTGGCGGACTGGGTGGCCGGCGCGGCGCGGCTGCTCCAGCCTTTGGCCAACGCCGTGCGCCGCTACGTCCTGAGCGCGGGCAAGATCCACACCGATGACACGCCCGTGCCAGTCCTGAGCCCGGGCCGGGGCACGACGCGCACGGCCCGGTTGTGGGTGTATGCGCGCGACGACCGCCCCGGCGGCGATGCGTCGCCGCCAGCGGTGTGGTTTCAGTATTCCCCGGACCGCAAGGGCGAGCATCCCAGGGGCCACCTCTCAGGCTTTGCCGGCACCTTGCAGGCCGACGCGTTCGCCGGCTACGACGCCTTGTTTGCCGATGGCCAGGTCGTCGAAGCTGCTTGCTGGGCTCACGCCCGGCGAAAATACTATGAAATCCACAAGGGCCAAGGCGAGATGCCTGGCACGCTGGCGCACCAGGCGCTGCTGCGCATCGGGGCGCTGTACGCCATCGAGAAAGATATTCGGGGCAAATCCGCCGTGGAGCGACAGCGCCAGCGGCAAAGCCGCGCCAAACCCCTGGTCGAGGCGCTGCACGGCTGGCTCCAGCAAGCCCTGGGCCAGCTCTCGGCCAAGTCGTCCATGGCGCAGGCCATTGGCTACTCGCTCAACCACTGGCAAGCCCTTGTGCGTTTCGTGGACGACGGGCACATCGAGATGGACAACAACGCGGCCGAGCGGGCGCTGCGCGCAGTCGTCCTCGGGCGCAAGAACTACCTGCACTTTGGCTCGGACGCCGGCGGCGAGCGCGCCGCCGTGATCTACACCCTGATCGGCTCGTGCAAGTTGGGCGGCATTGATCCGCAGGCCTACCTGCACCATGTGCTCGGGCGCATCGCCGACCATCCGATCAACCGGATTGACGAGTTGCTGCCCTGGCGGGTGGCAGAGCGGCTCCGGCCTGCCTGGCAAGCGGTCCAGGAAGCTCAGGACATGGCGCGCGCGGCTTGATGCGGGCCACGGCGTGTCCACCGATTTCGCTACAGTAGCCCAAGCATGACGGCCAAGCTGCACCGACTGCCAGGTGGCGCGAAGAAATCCGGGGCCAAAACCTCGGCCAATGCCAGCGACGGGCTACGCGCCTACCAGCTCCATGTCGAGCTCGAATGGGTGTATCCCCGGGTCTGGCGCCGCCTCCTGGTGCCCACCACGATCGACCTCTCGCGCCTGCATGTCGCGCTGCTGTGGGGCACGGGCTGGCAAGGCGGGCATTTGCATGAGTTCGTCTTTGCCGATGCCAGCTACGGTCCGCTGGAGCCCGACTGGGACTTGGCCGAAGGCGTGATCGACGAGTCCACCGTCACGCTCGAAGAGGCGCTGGGCGCGCGCAGGACTTTCCTGTACGTCTACGACTTCGGGGACAACTGGCGCCACAAGGTCAAGGTGGAGAAAACCGTCACGCTGGGCGCGCCCTTGTCGCTGGCGCTGTGCCTGGCCGGAGAAAATGCCTGTCCGCCTGAGGACGTGGGCGGCGCGCCGGGCTACCAGGACTTCATGGAAGCATTGGCCGATCCAGCCCACCCGGAACACGACGAACTCAAAAAATGGATCGGCCGCCCGTTTGACCCTGCCGCATTCGACGTGGCCGAAATCAACCAGTGGCTCCACCAGACTGAGTCTTGAATTTCAATACGGGTACTGGGCGGACGCTTACGCTTTTATCGCCTCCCTGGATTCTCCTCTTTGCATATTGCTTCACGTTCGCGGATCGGATGATCAACAACCTCCACCATAATTAGTTACCCTTTAAATCGACTGAAAATTTCTCCGCATCAAAATGGAACTTGACCTTGCCCCTGAAAAACGTATCCCTTGCTGAGTGGTTCAATTCAGACAAGGAAAACGGAAATGACGAAAACCTCAAGGGCGCGCTACACGCTCGAATTCAAACAAGAAGCAGTCCGGCTGGTGGACAACGGCCAAAGCATCGCGGCGGTGGCGCGGACTTTGGGCGTCGTTGACCAAACGCTATTTAACTGGGTCAAGGCCCATCGGCAGGGCAAGCTCACGGGAGCGGACAGCAAAGCGCCTGTAAGTGCCGAGCAGATGGAAATCAGCCGACTCAGGGCCGAGCTGGCACGCGTGAAGATGGAGCGCGATATCCTGGGAAAAGCGACGGCGTACTTCGCAAGAGGGTCGATTTGAAGTACGCCTTCATCCAGCAGCACCGGCATTCCTGGCCGGTTTCGGTGCAGTGCCGCGTATTGCAGGTCAGCGCGGCCGGCTACCACGCGCACTTGGTGCGCCGTGCCAGCAATGCGCAGCGGCGCCACCTGAGCGACGAGGCGCTGCTGGTGCATATCAAGGCCCTGCACGCCGAGACTCGTGGCGCCTACGGCTGGCCACGCATCTGGCGCGAACTGGTGACACGCGGCGTCCCGGTGGGCAAGAAGCGGGTGCAAAAGCTCATGCAGTTGCACGGCATCCGGGCCAAGGGAAAACGGCGCTTCAAGGTGACGACCGACAGCAATCACAAGTTGCCAATCTCGCCAAACCTGCTGAACCGCGAGTTCAGCGTGGCCGAACCCGACAAAGTCTGGGTCGGCGACATCACATATATCGCGACCGATGAGGGCTGGCTGTTCCTGGCCGTGGTGATTGACCTGTTCAGCCGCCAGGTGGTGGGCTGGTCACTGCGGGGCGACATGACCTCAGCCATCGTCATCGACGCGCTGCGCATGGCCTGGTTCAGGCGCCACCCGGACACGCACGCCGGCTTGATGTTTCACAGCGACCGGGGCAGCCAGTACGCCAGTGGCGCCTTCAAGGAGGTGCTTAAGGAGTACAGCATCACGAGCTCGATGAGCCGGCGTGGCAACTGTTGGGATAATGCCTGCAGCGAGACGCTGTTCGGCTCGTTGAAGGTCGAGCGCTTGCACGGGCAACGCTTCGCGACCCGGCGCCAGGCCAAGGACGAGGCCATCGCCTGGCTGCTCTGGTACAACAAAGCCCGGCTACATTCGACGCTGGCTTATGTCAGTCCGATGCAGTTCGAAAGCGAATGGCTTGCAAGGCAAGCCAACTCATGAGCTCGGTTATGGGATACACAATCCAGGGGCAAGGTCAACTGAAAGCTCATTTCTCAAATATTCACAACGTGATCATTGATCATCTGGGGGGTGCCGAAACCGAAATAGCGGCGGCGATTGCCTGGTTCACTGACCGTGACATCTTCGAGGTGCTTTGCACGAAAGCCCGTGCTGGAGTCCAGGTGTCAGTTGCCCTCATCGGTGACGAAATTAACCTGGCTCCGGGCGGATTGAATTTTCAGCATCTGGTCAATTTCGGCGGTAGAGTGGTCTTTTTGCCACCCGCAAGCCGCAACGAGCGGACCATGCACCACAAGTTCTGCGTCATCGATCGTGCAACCGTCATCACTGGGTCTTACAACTGGAGCCACAAGGCTCGTAGCAATGACGAGAACATCACGGTCGTTACCGACTCGACAGACTTTTCTAGCAAGTACCTTGACACATTTGAGAGCCTCCTAATTCGTGTGGGACAAGGTGAGCCTGATGTTGCCGAGATCGGTGTCGACGCAGCACGCCGACGGCTGGAGATGATTCGTAATCTGATCTTGCTTGGCGAGCAGGATGATGTCGCCACTCAACTGCGCAAGTTACGCTCCGTTTCCCAGGCGCTGCAACTTTCCAAAATTATTGCAGCCCTCGACATCGGAGAGTACCAGGCGGCTCTTAAGCTCATTGAAGCCTATCTGTGCAAGGTGACCGCTGTTCAGGTGGCGGGGTTGACGGATATTCCCCGCCTGCGTTTTTACTTGGAAAATCTGGAATTGCGCCTTAAATCTTTGAGTGATGAGCGGGGTAGTCTTGAGCGCCGCGCAAAATCTTTCCAACTACATCACGAAGAAGTCCTGGGGGACCTGATCCGGCGGATTAAAAAGGCCCAAGACGAAAGCATGCGGCAGCAATTCCCTGGTTGGATCAAAAGCAACGCAGGCGAAAAGGAGCAAGCGGCCTCTCGGGATGCGCAAGAAGACTACGTAGACAATTCAACGCAGCACGAAAATCTAAAGCGTGCGGTGCATATACTTAAGCTTGACGAGGAGGCCAAGCGAGAAATAAGGTCTCTTTACCGCAGGGCTTGCGGCTTTTGCCACCCCGATAAGGCTCCCATAGAAAAGAAGGAAGCTGCACATCGCGTATTCGTTGAGTTGAAGGATGCCTACAAATGCAATGATCTGCACAGAGTGCGAGAAATCCATGACGCGCTCGCCGCTGGCGGTTTGCCGGAATCTCGATCCTCTACCCTGAGCGAAGTCGAATCACTTAAGGTCGCGATTGCCGAACTGGAGAACGCCATTGCGGAGATGGTGGCCGATCTGAAGACATGGCAGGAAAGCGACATCGTTACGAAGATGAACAAAGCTGGTGATACCAGGGCGGACTGGCAAAAATACTTTGAGTTTCAGCGCGAGATACTGCTTATTCATGACCGACCAGTCTGAAGAAATAGGTTTTCCATGGTAAGCGCCCAGCAAACCCATCTTGAATGGATGCCTTCAATCTCGCAAGATCGCGTGCACGCAATCAATCGTGCACACCATGCTCTAAAAATTAGAGATTTCAAGCGCTTCGCCTTCGCGCAGCCATCGGACCTACTCGGCCCAGTTCAAAGCCGAGTTGGTGGCCGCTTGCCAGCAGCCCGGGGTTTCTATTGCAGCCCTGGCCGGGCAGCATGGGATGAATGCCAACGTGCTGCACCGCTGGCTCAAGGAGCATCGGAGCAGCGGGCGTCACCAGCTGGCGGCCCACAGTCCTGCTGCCGCGCTGGAGGCGACCTCTTCATTTGCCGCGTTCATTCCCCTGCAGTTGGCTGCAACATCCAACTGCAATAAATTTCAACGGACAAGTTGGACAACTTCGTGCTCGTTGACTATGCCGTCGTGCCTCGACTAAAACAACCTGAATCTCGGCTTGCGATCCCATGTGCGGGGGACGGTAGGGTGCAAATTTGCCTTTAAAGGTACGGCCAGCGGTGGCAAGGCCGAACATACCGGCTCGGGGCCGCTTTCATGACGATTGTCACAGCAGAACTGCCCATTTGAGTAGCCAAGTCAGTTGCAGTTAATGCTGGCCAGCTGCCATGCAATGCAGGCCGGCGCCGTCCAATGCAGGCTCAGTTGCATTTAATCCTGGCCCGAGGGGTCCGATAGACGCAGTTAATCCTGGCCCCAAAATGCGCTGATTGCAGGCCAGCCGCTTTTCAAACGCAAGTCTCTACAGCTAGTTCTCACATGTGCTGGCTCAGACCTTGTAGTGCATCGCATGTAATGGGTTTGCGTTTGACTACACCACATTCAAGCGGTGTCATCATCCTGTGTCCAGCCTACAGCCTCGACCATGTGGGCGGTGCGGCTCCAGATTTGTGATGTTGCGCATCCACTGGCCTGCCCACATCAAGGAAATAACTGGCAAGGTTTATTGCCCAGGCGAAGTACGATGTGTGCCGTTATAACTCTTTTAAAAACCGTCATGAATGAACTCGTCAAACTCCGCCAGCAAATTACCGAGATGGAAAAGCAGGCCGCTGAACTGCAGAAAAAGAACCGTCCTGCTGTGCTTGCCCAACTGCGCGAGCAAATGGTTGCCTACGGCATTACTGCTGAGGAATTGAGCCGTCCAGCTGCCAAAGCCGCCAGGCCCAAAGCACCGCCGTCTAGGCCGGGACGTACTGTCAAAGGAAAAAAACCTGTCGTGTCCTCGCCTATCAAGTACCGTGGACCTAAAGGCCAAGAGTGGACTGGCCGGGGAACAGCACCCAGGTGGCTTAACGACTTGGTGGCAGCAGGCAAAACTCGGGAAGATTTTCTGGTCGATCAATCCGCGGCATTCTCTGGCAGCGTAGCAGCAGAGTAAAAAACTGGCGTCGATGGCCCGGCGCACACCTGAGACGGCTTTTGCAACTGGTTCTCTGGGTTGGGCTGCACGGTGACGCCCAGCAGCGGCGCATCCACAAAGCCGCTCGACACCAGCAGCGCCGTCACGCTCGCGTGCTCGCTCCACTGATCGGATTGAAGCAGCGCAGTGAAGCGTAGAGCCTTGGGCCGTTCCAATCATTCGGCCTGTCCAGGTGGTTGAGACTGAAGACGGCCTGCACGCATGGTGTGACCAACAGGTATTGCCAACATTTAGACAGCTACTGGAGATTGCCAAGGACTGGCCATCGTGCAGTGTCGCCAAAACCTGCCTTCAACATCCACCCTACTCCTTTTTTTTCGATTCTCTATGGTAGAGTATGTTTAATACTCTACCACTGAAAAAACACCGTTAAAAGCGTCTTTTCAAATCGCAGCCCGGCCAGATCGTTGATTTACATTGAAATTTCCATGCAGCACGACAGCATCCTCAAGTCCCGCCTGACCCCGGCGCACATCGCCCTGGCCAAGGCCTGGATCAACGGGCTGGACCTGGCGAGCATGGCCACGCGCTACCTGCCGGCACTGGGCGACGATGATGGCCAGATTGACTTGCGGTCGGCCAAATCGAGCCTGATCGCGGTCTTGGCCGATTTGAGCGGCGCCGCGCATCGCCACAACATTCCAGGCAGCGCCGTGCTGTCGCGCCAAGCCGCGCGCATCCGGGTGGATGCTTCACGCCCTTCCCTCCAGGACTTTCAGGAAAGTCTGGACCATGGCGACGACATGAGTGAAGGCGAGCTGATTGCGCTGTACGACGAGCGTTACCCGAATTCGGATAAAAAGACGGATCGCAGCCTGGCCCGGAAAGGCCGCCTGATCAACCGCCAGCTTGCATTGCTGGCAAGGCTCGAACCGCTGGTTTCAACCCCTTTGACCTTGGACGATGAGGTCCAGGGCTGGTTTGTCCCTTCGCTGGCCGATCGCCTGGCGCAGTCCGGCTTGAAAACCATCGAGGATCTGGCCATTGCCATGGCGGGAAATCCAGGCGAGTGGTTTACGAGCGTTGCGGGCATCGGCACCCTGAAGGCCACCCGGATCGAACGATTCCTGCACGCGCACCTGGGCTCGCTGGAAGAGGCGCTCGACCAAAAAGGCATTGCCTACAAGATCGACTTACCACCTGCGGAGGAAAAACAGGGATTGCGGCTGTCGCTTGAGGCTTGCGCCGCCGTGGTGCCGTTTTCAGATCGCACTGTGGTCCGCGGCAGCTTGGCTCGACCCGGCGGCAACCCAGCGCTCGATGGCTCGAAGGGTCGGCTGCGCCAGCTGGGCACACCGGCGGCGACCGAGGCCGGCAACGATTACGAGGCCATGCAGACCTGGCTGCAGCTCAAGGCGTCCGCCTCCACGGTCACGCTGTACCGGCGCGAGATCACCCGCCTGATCGCCTGGAGCATCCAGGTTCGCCAGCGCCCGATGAGCTCCCTATCCATCGAGGATGCGTTGGCCTACCGGGATTTTCTCGGGGCGGTTCCACCTTCATTTCAGGTCAAGAAGGGCCCGAAAAAGCGCACTGTCGCTGAAAAGCAAGTTCACGAGGAACGACAGGATATTGCCGTGGCCAGCTTCACACAAGCAAGCCTGGCGACATCGAGCATCAAGAAGAGTTTGGTCGTCATTAACGGATTTTTCAACTGGCTCGTTTCAGTGCGCTACGTCACAGCCAATCCGTTTTCAGGGGTCAAGGCCGCATCTGTTCTGCCTGGTAAGGGTCAGGGGACGACCAGCGCAGACGATGTGGAGAGCCTTGAATTCGCACGCTGGCGCAAAGAATCGATTGTTGAACGCGCCCTCCCTCGTGAAGCCACGGAGGCAATCGACAGCTACCTTGATTTTGCGCATGAAGCGAAAGATGAAGAATTCAAAACGCGTGCCGCATTCATTTATCGGTTTGGGATGATGACGGGCCTGCGGGTTTCGGAGCTAGCTGCTGCAAGGCGTGATCACCTGGAATACATCGAGGCCGACTCGTCAACGGGCAGTGGTGGCTGGATTTTGCATGTCGTGGGCAAGCAGTCCAAGGCGCGGGAAGTGCCCATGCCCGACGCCCTGGTGGTGCACTTGCAAGACTACCTGGTGCATCGCGGATTGCTTGAGTCACCCTCAACTTCGATCAATGTTCCATCGGGAACTTTTCTGGTGGGCGGTTATGCGAGCAAGCTTCGAGACAAGCGAGCTGGTGACGGCGTGATGCCGCAAACCATTCACCGGGCGCTCAAGGAGCTGTTCGCGATGGCCATCAACAGCCGCACTTTCAAAGACCCCAAGGCCGGCGACAAGCTGCGGCGGGCAACCACGCACTGGCTGCGGCATACCGCCGCGACACGTGCCGTGGCGGCGCAGGTTCCTCTCGATGTAGTAGCCAGCACGCTGGGCCATTCGAGCCTGACAACGACGAGCAGATACGTTCGGGCCGAGCGGGTGCGCAAGCTGGCTGAAATGCAAAAGCTGTGGGCCGATCAGGCCAATTGAAAATCGTGCTCAAGCATTAAGACGCTGAACAAAACGGACACGCTTGACGTGTACGACATCGCTCGTGATGGCGTAATTTTCAAGCAGGCCGATGGCGATTAGCGTTTCCATGGAATTGCGCAGACGGGCACGAAAGTTAGCAATCTTTTTCTCTTCAGACTTACACAGCTCATGCAGCTTGGTGACCGAATAGGAGAGCGGTTCCCGATGGCTCGAATAAAACGTGTGAAGCCACAAGGTCAGGGCAGCCCGGGTGCCGATCTGTTTACGCTGCTCCCATTCCAGAAGTGTTGTGTTCTCGAAAAGAAATAGGTTGGCAATAGCCGGCTCTAGCCGGACCATCCAACGGGTGTTACCTGCTTCATCGACATTGTTAAACGCAAAGTCCCGGATCAACGAACCTGCATAGCCAGAATCTTGCCCTTTAGTAGTTATTTTGACGCTGGTGACCTTGAGCCGTTCGATGCAGGCACGCAGCCGTGTGTAACTATCGACATGCATTCGCCACTTCATGTCCTTGATCATTCGGTATGCCGTGAAGATACACGGTTCACCGACAGGCTTATCACGGCCTAGATTGACGATAGACATCCATACGGTGAGGTCGTCCTGGCGCAGTTCTTCACCGGTGTAGAGAATGTCCGAATTGGACAGCGATGCAATCTGCTCACTCTTAAGGGACATTCTTTTGGTTGACATCCGCGTTGTAAAAAGCCCACCGCGAATCAGTGGATTTGGTACGCCACGGCGGTCTTCATCCCAGTTTGGGAAGCCCATCTGGAGAATCTGCTGTGCAGGGTCAGTTTTTTTCTGCAGCGCAGCTGTAGTTTTCATCGCTAGTATTTCCATACTGGTCCTGCGATGAGCGGGAGCCATGACTCCTGTGCGCGGTTTTTTTAAAGGTGTTTGCGTTCTGTTGTCCACTTCCGCTGATGAAAAACTGCTCTTCAAGGTGTCCTTTTCGTCGGGTATGGCGTTTCCGATCTTAGGATTTCCAGGGGGTAAATGGCCAATGCTGTGTGTCATGCGGATGAACTTATGTGCACCAAGTGTCGTACGTCGCCTTCCACAGTGTCAATACTGCCTATTGTCGCAACGCATGCTCTTTATTGTCGCTGATCGGTGCTCGAGTTATGGGCACGAGACATGCCAAATTCGTCTTTGCGGGGTTTAATTAATTCGGGGATTAAAACCTTGATTAAAAACCAAAGATTAAAGAGAAGAGATTAAGGAAGGCTACAAAGCCTTTATCCATGCGGGTTTCAGGGTGTGGATAACCTTCGTAGCGCTAATAGCGGAGCCTTCGTTCAGCCAATAGCGTTGCCTGCATTGCGCTATTAGCGATCACTTCGTAGCGACCATAGTCTGTGGATAACTGTCATGTGTAGCGACCATAGTTGACGGGGTCTGCTGTGATGTCAAGAAAAGCATCCGTTCCGACAATAGTGCTGTGTTGACTTGCTTTGCGTCACGCGTTGCGACCATAGTGGACGTGTTTGAGCACATGTCGTGTGTATTGACCAGATTTTCTGGGGTCAGAGTTCGTTATCATGTGTTCCGACAATACCCACTCGGTATGAGTAGCATGCGTTACGACCATACAGTGGCAGGCGAAACAGGCGCATATCATGTGTTCCGACCATAGTGAAACGCGCACTTTAAAACTTGTCATGTGTTCCGACAGTACGTTGGGAAGGGCCTAGACGCATCCGGAATCAGGACAGCCTTGAATTTATCGAAACTGGATCAGCTTTCGTGTGTCGTGCTGAGCATGTGCTGGAATTTCGGTTTGGTCAGCTTTTTCATCCGCTTGTAGGGGATGACTTTGCGATGCAGGCAGTGGTTTATGCCGTGTGACCAGTGGTTGGAGCATGCGTTGCGCCAATAGTCCGCTGGGTTCTATTCTTGGTCAGCCTCCTCCTCAGTAGCTTTGCCTATCCCAAGGCGTTCAATCAAGCCGTTGGATTGCCGTGACGCAACGAAAGTTAGCACTGACTATGGTCGCTACGCATGTTGCTTCACCGATAAAGTGCTTATTTTCATTACAGACATTGCCAGGTAATGAATTCTTTCAAACTTGGCTTGGCCTTTAAAAGCATGTGATCCGCTAATAGTGCCCAGTCATAGTGCCTCCCGGCAACTCGAGCACGTTAGGAATTTGGATGAGACCTTGTTCCCCAACGAAATGACTTGACCGTATCTGTGCCTCGGGAAATTGCGATACAAACCCGAATATCAATGGCTCGGTTTTCGCAAGTTGTCACGCATCAGACCGCGTGCGGAATGCTCTGGCAGGGAAATGGGGGAAACCTACATGCTGCCCTTGACTGTACACGGGAGTTCCACACCAAGCCGGGCCGACAGAAAAAGTACATAAAAAATCCCTGTTTGCCAAGTCCTCAATCCATGACAGCATGAAGGTAAAGATTGCACCCGTACATTCTGCCTTTCGGTGCAGGAGGGCTTTCCTGCTGGCCCTGATGGGATTTACTGGCCGGCGCCTCAATCGCAATACAGCACTCGCGGTGCCTCGTTTTCTGCGGGCTTTGCCAACCACGGTCTGACCTCTTTTTTGTCATCACTTCATGATCGCCTGAGCAATTGGTAGTTCAGTGCTCCCTGCTTGACTTGTCTTTGCTGTGGATGGAAACGGTTGGCGGCTTACGCTGCGACACTTTGATGGTCGGGTTGATACTCCCGGTCGTGCGCCAGCAGCGCCCAGACTGTCCTGGCATTCTTGTTGGCCATCGCCATCGCCGCAATGTTCTTGTTGCGCCGCGCCACCATTTGGTTGACCCAGCTACAGCTGTCTGCGCGTTTTACAGCGTGATGGATGACGATGCGTGCGCCGTGAATCAAGAGGGTTCGCAAGTACGCGTCGCCGCGCTTGCTGATGCCCCGCAGGTTTTGTTTACCGCCGATGGAGTGCTGCCGGGGCACCAAGCCCAGCCAAGCCACCACTTGCCGCCCATTCTCGAAGTTTTTGGCGTCCCCAGCGAGGCAATCAATGCGCTGGCAGTCAACGGGCCGATTCCGAGGATTTTTTCCAGTTTTTTGCTTTGGGCATTTTGGCGGTGCCAGGCGGCGATCTGCGCCTCCAACTCGTCGACTTGTTTGTCCAGCACCTTGAGGTGCTCGAGCAGGCGTTGCACCAGCAGACGGAACATGCTCGGCAGCTCGTTGCTGGCATCTTCGATCAGCTCCGGAACCTGGCTGGCAATATGGCCGATGCCCTGCGGGATCACCATGCCAAACTCGGCCAGCAGGCCCCGGATCTGGTTGGCCTGCGCGGTCCTGGCCTTGACAAAGCCCTGGCGCGCCCGATGCAGGGCCAGCACGCTTTGCTGCCCAACATCCTTGAGCGGCACGAACCGCATGTTGGGCCGTGCCACCGCTTCGCAAATCGCCTCGGCGTCAGCCGCATCTTTCTTGTTGGTCTTGACGTAGGGCTTGACGAACTGCGGCGCCATCAGTCGCACGGTGTAGCCCATACTTTGCAGTTTGCGCGCCCAGTGGTGCGCGCTGCCACAAGCCTCCATCCCAATCAAGCACGGCGGCAGTTGGACAAAGAACTCGGCCATCTGCTGGCGGCGCAGCTGCTTCTTGAGCACCGTCTTGCCAAACTCGTTGATGCCGTGGACCTGGAAGAACTGTTTGGCGAGGTCAATGCCGATGGTGGTGGTCTGCATGGTGAACGCTCCTGTTTCGGTTTGAAGTGAAAAAGGTGTCCCTCAACTTTGACACACTGCATGCTGTGTGTAAGGGCGGGGGTGTTCATCCCATGGCCATTAAACAGCGGCCTGCGTACAAGGGCTCGGCGCGTCATGCTCGTCAATCAGGACTGCGTGCTGGTCTCAGGCGTTGCAGTGCCCATAGAGGCGCAAAGGGCTTCTATTTTCAACTGCAGAAGTTCTACTTGATCAGGGGCGAGGTCCTTTAGATTGAAATCAATTTTGCCCTTCTCGCCGTTTGATTTTAGGACCGCTTTTGCCGTCCCAAAGGCAAAGTGTCGAACTTCGTAGCGATCTCGTTTGCGCGGACCGGTAAGGCGGCTGTTGACAAGCGCGGTCGTCTGAACGCCTGTAAGGTTGCGCCGAATCACCTCGTCCACTACTTCGGTCGCTATGTCTGCCGCCTGTTCAGCATCCGGATATTTGAATAGCGTGGTGATGGACGACAGTGCGTCGATGTTGTTGGCTATACCCGTATCTCGCAGCCGCCGCATCAGTCGCTCGGGAATGACGTTGAGCTTTTTGATTTTTGACACCATGGACTGGCTGATCTTTAACTCGGCAGCCAGGGCCTCCTGGCTGGGAAACACCTTGGCTTCGATAAGATACTCAAAACGCACCGCGTCATCGAGCAGCGTCTGGCTACTGCGCTCCTTGTTGATGCGTCTCGAGTTGAGGTACAACTGTGCGACAGTAGCCGGCTTTTCACAAAGCTCGATTCGCAGGTTTTCTATACCTGCCGCCTTACACCCTCGCAGGCGTTTTTGGCCATCGAGTAACACAACGTAGTCACCGTCCGGGTAACCGATCGCAGGAACAGATTGACCATTGTTCGTCAAGCTTTGCGAGATTTCGTCAATTTCCTCTGTCGCGTAAAAAACTCGTGAATTGAGAGCATGCTCCTTTACTTTCGCGACTGGCCAGATTACGGTACGGCCGACTTCGGCCTGTGAAATGCCTTGAGCCGAAATAGATGAGGTGGATGAAGGCTTAACCGGGAGCGATGTCACTGGTACTGACTGAACGTTTCCGAGGGCGAATTTCATCTGCTCGGTGTCACGACTGCGCATGATGATGGGACTTGGCTTGGCTTTCATAAACTACTTTCTGTTTAGGACTTGCTGTGGTGCAACAGTGCTTCGTCGTAAACGCTTTCGAACTCTTCTATAGATTTGGCAGCATCACGGCTTGGCATCTCGGATACCCCGAGCCCAAGGCGTCCAGCATCGCGCCAAGCCTTGCGTTCTTTGATGTGCGACTTGAGGATAACGATACCTTCGCACATCTGCTCCAGAAACTCACGTGCGTCAACTTCCTCGCTCGAATTCCACGTGGATGAAACGCGGTTAAACACCACGACAAAGGGAATTTTTCCATTCTTATGCAACGCATGAAATTCCGAGATAGCCTCGAATAGTCGAACAGTAGAAGTTAAATCTCCTTGCCCAACGGTTGTTGGCGCAATCCAAAGATCACAAATTCTTGCCAAATCGCGCAGTTTTGCATAGTCACGTGCACCGACATCGACAACTACCGCATCGTACTTAGTTGCTAGTTCAATGATTGCAGGTGCGGGGTTGACAAGTTGTTGAACGACAGGAACTACTGGGAGAATGTTCCGAGAATCACGGATTGCGTTCCATCCGGCCGAAGTCGCAGTCGCGTCTGTGTCCACGACTACGGCGGTCGCCCCACTCTGAATGACTTTTGCTGCGAAGCTCGTGGCCAGTACAGACTTGCCTGTACCTCCCTTTTCGTGTCCTGTAACGATCACACTCATATTGCTCTTTCTATTGATGAACTCTAATGTAATTGGCAACATCGACGTTAGCTACACATTTGAATGTATTCATTGTCCCGAACAAAATTTACAACACATCACTGCGAAGTTGCCGTTTGATCAGATCCCAGGATACAGCCTGTTAAGGACTTCGACGTAATCGCATCGGTGCAAGCACCAGAAATTATTCGGATCCGAATATTCAAGCCATCCCGCAGAGTAGAGAAGCGCGAATCGATGAAGCTTTCAACATAGATCAAACGCCAATCATAAGTAAGATAATTATAAATTTAGTAAGCCATATGTTAATTTGATGCATTGCAAACGGTCAAGATCTATTTCAAAGATGGAAAAGAAAACTCTGCGAATTATGAGTTAACGTGGAGTTAAGTGGAAATTAATTGACATTGCCGCGCTGGAAGAGGCGAACTATCGCCTCATCATTATTCGGATCCGAATAATCAAATCCCCAAGGCATAAGGTGAAAGACAAGAGTGTTATGAACTTGCTTCAAAGGCCACGAGCATGGCTACTTTGGGCAACATGAGCATGGCAAAGACCACGAAGTGCAGAGCGGCCCGGACCGCAGACATGCATTCAAAATTGCGGATCAGCCGTTAGAAGTAAGACTGCTATACCGCACATCTGGCGCGCTTTTGCACTGGTTCCTCACCAATGTAAGACCTTCAAGCTTCCGGTCCTATCGCCATTCATCGACAAGTTCTGGGACATCGCAAGGATGTATGTATACCTGTTTTAGCGGACATCCCAAAACTTGAAGGTAGTCGCAAATAAGTTAGACGTTGAGCGGGAATGGATTGATGCTGGTTCATTCGTAAGTCAAGAAATGCGCAGACCGACCAGGTGACTGGAAAACTCGTCCTCACGCCAAGTCAACGCTCGCACGGCATTGATTGCCTGATAGTGACCGGGGGTGCTTTGTGTTCGTGATCAAGGCCTAGTAGTTGGTTCCGCCAATGCCATTACGTAATAGCCGATAATTGCATGATTCATTTTCAGGCTTGAAAGGCCGATTCATGACAAGTAAGTCTGCACGCGGGGCGCTGGTTATTTCTCAGGCGCAGGAGACGATGCTCAAAGAGCTGGCCGGATCGAGGACGGCCGCAGTGCGGGAAGTTGAGCGCGCCAAGGTGATGCTGGGCTACGCGTCTGGTCAGACGATCACGCAGTTGCACCGCCAACTCGGTGTGGGGCGCCCGATGATCTACAAATGCATTGACAAGGCGCTTGCCACGGGCGTGCAGGCGGGTTTGAAAGACAAATACCACCGCCCTCACGCACCACAAATCACCCACGAGGCCAAGGCGTGGGTGGTGGCCCTGGCCTGCACCAAGCCCAAAGACCACGGCTTGGCGGCCGAGTTGTGGTCCATCGCCGCACTGGCCAGGTTTGTACGCGAGCATGCCTCGGGCGCAGGCTTTGCCCGGCTGGACAAAGCGGGCAAAAGCACGGTGTGGCGCATTCTCGATGAGTGCGACCTCAAGCCGCACAAGATACGCTACTACCTGGAAAAGCGCGACCCCGAGTTTGATCGCAAGATGCACGAAGTATTGATGACCTACCGGGACGTCTCGATGTACCAGGAGGGCGCCGTTCACGACGGGCGCCCGACACCCATCTACAGCGTGTAGCATGGATGAAAAGCCCGGCGTTCAGGCCACCGGCTTGACGGCGCCGGACTTGCCGCCCGTGCCTGGCAAGGAGCCGAGCATCTCGCGCGACTACGAGTATGTGCGCCATGGCACGGTGTCCATCCTGGCAGGGATCGATCTGCACACCGGGCATATCTTTGCCAACGTGGAGGATCGCCACCGCAGCGTGGAGTTCATCGGGTTGCTGAAAAAAATCGATGCGCATTACCCACCCGAAGCCCTCATCCGGGTGGTGCTGGACAACCACTCGGCGCATATTTCCAAGGAAACCGTGGCCTATCTGGGAACCCGACCCGGGCGCTTCGAGTACGTGCATACGCCCAAGCATGGCTCCTGGCTCAATTTAATTGAATGCGTGTTCTCGAAAATGGCCAGAACCTTTTTGCGCCATATTCGTGTCCAGTCCAAAGAGGAGCTGAAAGCCCGAATCCTCCAAGGGATCGCCGAAATCAACGCATCGCCTGTCATTTTTCGATGGAACAAGTTCGATCTTGGCATCGCTTAATGCGTAATAACTTTGATGGAACTGACTACTAGGCTTGCCGCTCATCGGCCAGTCCATCTCCACATTCAGTCCTTCCAGCCAAGGACGCTTGTCGGATGCAATATGCGCGAGGCACAGGCCGACCGATACGGCGGACGGGGCTTCCAGCGTGACGACCATGCCGAGTACGCAGCGGGTGAACACGTCAATGGCGAGGGTCAGGTACGGGCGGCCAATCGGTTGCCGGTCGCGCTCATCGACCACGATCAGGTCGATGACGGTGTGGTCGATCGTATGCGGTCAATTAACCACGTCCCTTGCGCCATCGGCGCGGGTGTGATTGAAATAGCAAAGAACGTTGGCTGACTGCTGCTCAGCGGCCGGGCAATGTGATACGCCAGGGCAAAAGCGCCTCGTAGTCGTCTGCCGTTTGCGCGCCAGGCAAGGCGCTGAACAAGGCGCGTAGATACGCGTAGCCATCGATGCCGTTGGCCGCGCAGGTCTGCAGCAGTGAATACAAGTTGGCGCTGGCCTGGGCACCAGCCACCGTATCGCTGAAGAGCCAGTTGCGCCTTCCGATGACAAACGGGCGAATCGAATTTTCGCAGGCATTGTTGTCTATGGGGTAGGCGCCATCGGTGACATAAAGCGCCAGCTTGGTCCATTGCGAAGCCAGGTAATGCAGCGCCTTTCCCAGCAAACTGCCCGGCAGCACGGCGTGCAGGTTGGCCAGCAGCAAAGCCTCTATCTGGCCAAGCACGGGCGCGCTGTGCTGTTGCCGCTGGGCCAGTAACTCCTGGGCCGTGAGCCGGTGCTCGCGTGCGCGCGACTCCACCGCATACAGCTGGGCGATGAGCGCGAGAAACCGCCCAGCGAGCTGCTCGGGGCCGCGCGCGCTTTTGGGCAGCGCCTGCAGCGCCTCATGGAACCCGCGCCGGCAATGCGCCCAGCATCCCAGGTGCACGAAGCCATGCGCTTGCGCGATGGCATCATAGACCGCGTAGCCATCCCCCCGGTGTCAGAATTGTTGTCGCATCCAATTCTTTGATGGCTAACTGCCCGACAGCTTCATTTCATGACCAGAACACCGCATTCACATCACTCTCCCGAATTCAAAGAGCAGGCACTGCTCAAAGCCAGGCATCGCGGAACGCGTTCCGTTATCAGCGTTGCCGGCGAGCTCAACATGTCCGCCGGCACGCTCAGGAAGTGGCTGCAAAGCGCAAGCAAGAAAACTGGCACGACAGCCCACCCGGTGCCCGCTGCAACTGCTGCGCTGGACGGCCCAGCGTCTGCCTGGTCGCCCGCACAGCGTTTGATGGCGTTGCAGCAGAGCTACGCACTGGACGACATGGCCCGGGCCGGCTGGTGCCGCGAGCATGGCGTGTTCGAGCATCAGCTGGTGCAGTGGCACCAGGAGTTTTGCACGCCTGCCGTGCCCGCTTCACGCGAGGCGAGCGGCGCCTTTCGCGAGTTGCAGCGCCAGCACGATCAGTTGCAGCGAGAGCTGCGGCGCAAGGAAAAGGCGCTGGCCGAGGTGGCTGCCTTGCTGGTGTTGCAAAAAAACTTCCAGGCGCTGTTGGAGGGCGCGGACACATGAGGTCCGTCCAGCAGCGCCAAACCTTGCTTGGTCTCATTGATCAGGCCTGCGCCGATGGCGCCCGCCGGGACGTGGCCTGTCGCCAAGTGGGCCTGTCATGCCGCAGCGTGCAGCGCTGGCAACGCTCTGGTGTGGCCGAGGGCGACCAGCGCCCATCGGGCAAGCGGCGCTACGTGCGCCCTGCCAACCGTTTGCGCGAGGACGAGCGCCAAGCCGTGATGGCCACGCTCAACAGCGAAGCGTTCAAGGACTTGCCGCCCAGCCAGATCGTGCCTCGCTTGGCCGACACAGGCGTGTATGTGGCGTCCGAGTCCACGATGTACCGAATACTTCGACAGCAGGGCCAGCTGGCCCACCGGCGATCAGAGCGTGCAGCGCAAAAGCGCAGCCGCCCGCGCGCCCTGGCCGCGACCGGGCCCGATCAGGTGTTCTGCTGGGATATTACGTATCTGCCGACCCAGGTGCGCGGCCAGCATTTTTATCTGTACCTGTTCGAGGATCTGTTCAGCCGCAAGATCGTCGGCTGGCAGGTGTTTGACTGCGAAAGCGCCGCTCTGGCCAGTCAGTTGCTGACCGACATCTGCCTGCGCCAGGGTATCGTCCCGGGCCAGCTGACGGTGCATTCGGACAATGGCGCGCCGATGAAGGGCGAAACTATGCTGGCCACCATGCAGCGCCTAGGGGTGGCACACACGCGAAGCCGGCCATCCGTGAGTAATGACAATCCGTACATCGAATCAGCGTTCAGAACCCTGAAGTACCGCCCCGAACTGCCGGTCAAGCCGTTCGAGAACCTGCTGGCCGCAAGGCGCTGGGTCACCGAGCTGGCCCATTGGTATAACCAGGAGCATCGCCACAGCGCCATTGGCTTCGTGACGCCGGCGCAGCGCCATGCCGGCCTGGACCGGGCCCTGCTTGAGGAGCGCGCGCTCGTCTATGAACGGGCCCGCCAGGAAAATCCCCAGCGCTGGTCAGGACAGGCTCGCCAGTGGACGCATGTCGATGTCGTTCACCTCAACCCAGAAACCCCACAATGTCGGCGCCGATTGAATATTGACCCACCCTGCCGATCCAATATTGACCCAGGGCGGGTTGCTGGTGTTGGAACCAGCAATTGTGGATAAGTGTACTCAGCAGCTGGTTTTGACTTCTCCTTATCCAGGTTTTTTAAATTCACAGACGGCACGGGGAAAGGAGCGAAGGGCGTAGCCCGTAGCGGATTTCCCCGTGCGCGCCCGGCTCAGAACGGCTCGTCTGGCAGCGCTGCTTTTGTATCCTTGCGCGTTTGCTCGCGCGCCTTGATGCGCGACTTGGCGGCCAGCGTGCTGTGCTGAAACCGGTACGATTCGTTGCCCGTCTCCACGATATGGCAGTGGTGAGTGAGCCTGTCGAGCAGCGCGGTGGTCATTTTTGCGTCCCCAAAGACGCTCGACCATTCTGAGAAACTCAAATTGGTGGTGATGACCACGCTGGTGTGCTCGTACAGCTTGGAGAGCAGGTGAAACAGCAAGGCGCCGCCCGCCTGGCTGAACGGCAGGTAGCCCAGCTCATCGAGAACGACCAGGTCCATGCGCATCAAGCTCAGGGCCATGCGTCCGGCCTTGCCGTCACGCTTTTCCTTCTCCAGCACATTGACCAGATCGACCGTGGAGTAAAAGCGCACGCGCTTGCCCCGCGCGACAATGCCCGCCACGGCGATGGCCGTGGCCAGATGCGTCTTGCCCGTGCCGGGCCCGCCGATGAGCACAGCGTTTTGCGCCGTATCGGTAAACGCCAGCGTAGCGAGTTGCCTGACCAGCGGCTGATCGACCTTGGACGAGCCGAAGTCAAACCCGGCCAGATCGCGGTGCATGGGCAGCTTGGCCGCGTTCATCTGGTGGCTGACCGAGCGCATGGCACGGTCGGTGTGTTCGGCCTGCAGCAGGTGCTCGATCAGCCAGCGGGAGGTGGCCGTTGACGACTCCCCCTGACCCATCAATTCCGTCCAGGCGCTGGCCATGCCGTACAGGCGCAGCTCCTTGAGCTCAGCGCTGACGTCACGCATGGTTAACCGCCGCCGCGCCGCCTGGCGCCTCATTGAGGCTGCGCAGGCTGTCGTAGCGGCCGGTGTTGGCCCGCGGCGCATCGACGAGTTGCAGCGTCGTTTGCACCGTCTCGGGCAGCGCGCAGGCATTGAGCCGGGCCAGCACGTTCAGCACATGCTCAGCGCTCAGGGCGCCGGACTCGATGACCAGCTCGACCGCCACCAGCACCGCCTCCAGCCCGGCCGTCGGCACGGCAGCGAGCACCTGCGCCATGATCCGGTCTCCGCCGCAGTGGCGCAGCAGGCCGAGCTTGAGTTGCTTCAAGGGCGCGGGCATGTCGGCAAAGGGAGCGCCGTTGCGCAGGGCGCCCGGTTTGCGCTGCACCAGGGCAATGTAGTGCTGCCAGTCATACACAGTCTGCCCCCGGTTGACGGCCCGTTCATGGCTGGCGACCACCGCGCCACCGGCCACCACGCAGATGCGCGTCGGGTACAGCCGGGTGCTCACGCGCTGGCCGGCGAACTCGCACGGCACCGAATACCGGTTGCGCTGCACGCTGACCAGGCAGGTGCTCGATACGCTCGCCTCCCTTTCCACGTAGCCGTCAAAGGCTGCGGGCATGGGTATCATCTCGGGGAGTTCTTGCGCCAGCATCTCCTGCACGCTGAACTGCTTGTACTCGGGGTGGCGGATCTCGCTCCACAGGGCCCGGCAGCGCTCGCTCAGCCAGGCGTTGAGCGCCTCGAACGAGCCAAACTGGCACTTCTGCGCATCGAGCCAGATGCGCCGGCGGCTGTCCTGCACGTTTTTTTCCACCACGCCTTTTTCCCAGCCCGAGGCGACGTTGCAGAAATCGGCATCGAACAGGTAGTGCGCGCACATCACGGCAAAGCGCGCATTGACCACCCGGCCCTTGCTGCCTTTCTTGACCTTGTCGACGGCCGTTTTCATGTTGTCATAGATGCCGCGCCGGGCAATGCCGCCCAGCGCCGCGAACGAGCGCGTGTGGGCGTCGAACAGCATTTCATGGCCCTGGCTGGGGTAGGCCACCAGCCAGAAAGCGCGGCTCGCGCACAGCTTGAGGTGCGAGACCTGCATCTTGTAATAAATGCCGCCCACCACCAGGCCCTCTTCGCTCCAGTCAAACTGGAAGGCCTCGCCCAACTCGAAACTCAGGGGCACGAATGCATGGGGCGCCTTGCCGGCACTGCCTCGCCAGGCGCGCGTGAAGTCCGTCACCGCGCTGTAGCCGCCCGCATAGCCGACCGCCTGGATTTGCGCAAACAGCGCCTTGGCCGTGCGCCGGTCTCGTTTGCTCCGGTGGCCATCGGCTTGCAGGGCCTGCTCCAACTCCCCGGTAAAAGCGCTCAGTTTGCCCAACGCCTGGGGCCTGCTGTAGACCGGCACCTGTACCTCTTGTGGCGCCCTGAGCCATCGGCGCAGCGTGTTGCGCGACAACCCCGTGCGCTTGGCTATTTCATGCAGCGACAGCTTGTCGCGCAAATGCATCCGTCGAATCTTGCCTAACATTTCCATGGTGATCACCTTTTTCGCTCCTGCCTAAAAATAAGGCAGGGCAAGTAAAACACCTGGGTCAGTTTTGGATCGGCACAACCTCTATAAGTAGGTCAGTTTTCGGTCGGCGTCAACACCCACAAATCAAGGAGCTTCGAAACACGCAAAAAGTAGCCTGACTCACTTCACTTCAGGCGACAACTTCCTTGACAGCCACCGCGAATGGCGCTGTGGCGATGCTCCAGGTTGTACCAATTGACAAATGTGCCCACCCACTGGCGCGCGGCCAGCACAGTCTCGAATGCGCGAGCGGGGTAGTCGGGCAATCTACCCAAGTTAAGGATTTGACTCTGCAAGTCAGAAAAATAGTTGGGAATCAATCAAATAAAGCTTGACAAAGTGCAGTAATTTTTTTGCCAGTGAGAATTTTTTATCTCATTGGCGAACATGTCTCTTTCTGCTCTTTTTTCCGATATTTCTGCGCACCTGACGTCCCCCGAGTTTCTCAAGTCCGCTCGTCATCCCGCGCATCCCACTGCATTTACGCGAATACGCAAGTTGCCATTGCCGTCTCTGGTGGCGCTGCTGCTGTGCGGCATGCGCATGAGCATCCAGGCCGAACTCGACCAGTTTTTCGCCCATTTACGCCAACAAGCCCAGCTCGTGCGGCACGTCTCTGAACAAGCCTACGCACAGGCGCGCGCGAAACTGTCCGTGGACGCCATCCCGCAGCTCAACGACTGGCTGATTGAGCGCGCCCGACACTATGGCTTTGTGCCTCTCTGGCAGGGCCTGCGTCTGGTCGCCGCCGATGCGTCCACTGTGCGCTTTGGCGTTCGCGCCAGCCATGTCAAACGTCCCGCTCTGGCCGACCAAATTGCCTTTGGTCTGTTTCTGCCCACGGCGGAGTTGATGCTTGCCACCTCGCTGTACAGCGTGCGTGACAACAACGAGCGTCAGATGCTGTTCGAGCACCTTGATCGCCTGTCCAGCAGTGATTTGCTGCTGATGGATCGGGGCTATCCCTGCTGCTGGCTGGTGTCGGTGTTGAACCAGCGCAGACTACCGTTTTGCATGCGCGTGGAGAAATCCGGAAGCGGTAATTTCGCCTGCGTGCGCGACTTCCTGCGCAGCGGATTGACAGAACAAAACGTGATGCTGCGCGCCCCCAATAAACGCGATTGCGAAGACTACGAATGCCCGCGCGAACCGCAAACCGTGCGTCTGGTACGCCACATCGCCCCCAATGGAGCTGTACGTGTCTTGATGACAAACCTGCTGGATAGACAGCGCTTCCCGGCGGCTTGCTTTAGCGACCTGTACCACCAGTGTTGGGGTATCGAAGAGGCGTTCAAACGTCTCAAGCACAGGCTTAATCTGGAGCATGTATCGGGCTTGTCACAGCAAGCCGTTGTTCAAGATGTCGCGGCAAAAATCTTGTGCGACAACTTGCAGGCATTGACCTCCAGGGCCGCCCATGAGGGCGCCCACCTGCCTGAGTCAGTGCGCATCAATCATGCCTATGCACACACCGCCCTCAAGCCCCTGCTGCCAGGTTTGCTGCTTGCCAAGAAAGTCGGAAAAATGCTTCGTGAGGTGCTGCGACTGATCGCCAAAATGACATACCGCCACCGCGATGGCGTGTCAAAGCCGCGCAAGCCCAGGCCAAAACCACACAAATACATGACTCAGAAAAATTGCTGATGTGAATCGATTTGTCTTAACTTGGGGAGATTGGGTAGTCGGGCCGGTATTTCAGCGTTTTAAAAAGCGACTCGGAGTACGGGTTGTCATTGCTCACCGACGGGCGGCTGAGCGAAGGCATCACGCCCAGGGCCTGCAGCGTAGCGAGCATGGCCGCGCCCTTCATCGGGCTGCCGTTGTCCGAGTGCAGCACCACCTGGCCGGGCGCGATGTGCTCGCGCAGGCAGATATCTTGCATGACCTCGCTGGCCAGCGCGCTGCTTTCGTTTTCATAGACCTGCCAACCGACGACCTTGCGGCTGAAGATATCGAGGTGTTGACGCCGACCGAAAACTGACCTACTTATAGAGGTTGTGCCGATCCAAAACTGACCCAGGTGTTTTACTTGCCCTGCCTTATTTTTAGGCAAGAGCGAAAAAGGTGATCACCATGGAAATGTTAGGCAAGATTCGACGGATGCATTTGCGCGACAAGCTGTCGCTGCATGAAATAGCCAAGCGCACGGGGTTGTCGCGCAACACGCTGCGCCGATGGCTCAGGGCGCCACAAGAGGTACAGGTGCCGGTCTACAGCAGGCCCCAGGCGTTGGGCAAACTGAGCGCTTTTACCGGGGAGTTGGAGCAGGCCCTGCAAGCCGATGGCCACCGGAGCAAACGAGACCGGCGCACGGCCAAGGCGCTGTTTGCGCAAATCCAGGCGGTCGGCTATGCGGGCGGCTACAGCGCGGTGACGGACTTCACGCGCGCCTGGCGAGGCAGTGCCGGCAAGGCGCCCCATGCATTCGTGCCCCTGAGTTTCGAGTTGGGCGAGGCCTTCCAGTTTGACTGGAGCGAAGAGGGCCTGGTGGTGGGCGGCATTTATTACAAGATGCAGGTCTCGCACCTCAAGCTGTGCGCGAGCCGCGCTTTCTGGCTGGTGGCCTACCCCAGCCAGGGCCATGAAATGCTGTTCGACGCCCACACGCGCTCGTTCGCGGCGCTGGGCGGCATTGCCCGGCGCGGCATCTATGACAACATGAAAACGGCCGTCGACAAGGTCAAGAAAGGCAGCAAGGGCCGGGTGGTCAATGCGCGCTTTGCCGTGATGTGCGCGCACTACCTGTTCGATGCCGATTTCTGCAACGTCGCCTCGGGCTGGGAAAAAGGCGTGGTGGAAAAAAACGTGCAGGACAGCCGCCGGCGCATCTGGCTCGATGCGCAGAAGTGCCAGTTTGGCTCGTTCGAGGCGCTCAACGCCTGGCTGGGCGAGCGCTGCCGGGCCCTGTGGAGCGAGATCCGCCACCCCGAGTACAAGCAGTTCAGCGTGCAGGAGATGCTGGCGCAAGAACTCCCCGAGATGATACCCATGCCCGCAGCCTTTGACGGCTACGTGGAAAGGGAGGCGAGCGTATCGAGCACCTGCCTGGTCAGCGTGCAGCGCAACCGGTATTCGGTGCCGTGCGAGTTCGCCGGCCAGCGCGTGAGCACCCGGCTGTACCCGACGCGCATCTGCATGGTGGCCGGTGGCGCGGTGGTCGCCAGCCATGAACGGGCCGTCAACCGGGGGCAGACTGTGTATGACTGGCAGCACTACATTGCCCTGGTGCAGCGCAAACCGGGCGCCCTGCGCAACGGCGCTCCCTTTGCCGACATGCCCGCGCCCTTGAAGCAACTCAAGCTCGGCCTGCTGCGCCACTGCGGCGGAGACCGGATCATGGCGCAGGTGCTCGCTGCCGTGCCGACGGCCGGGCTGGAGGCGGTGCTGGTGGCGGTCGAGCTGGTCATCGAGTCCGGCGCCCTGAGCGCCGAGCATGTGCTGAACGTGCTGGCCCGGCTCAATGCCTGCGCGCTGCCCGAGACGGTGCAAACGACGCTGCAACTCGTCGATGCGCCGCTGGCCAACACCGGCCGCTACGACAGCCTGCGCAGCCTCAATGAGGCGCCAGGCGGCGCGGCGGCGGTTAACCATGCGTGACGTCAGCGCTGAGCTCAAGGAGCTGCGCCTGTACGGCATGGCCAGCGCCTGGACGGAATTGATGGGTCAGGGGGAGTCGTCAACGGCCACCTCCCGCTGGCTGATCGAGCACCTGCTGCAGGCCGAACACACCGACCGTGCCATGCGCTCGGTCAGCCACCAGATGAACGCGGCCAAGCTGCCCATGCACCGCGATCTGGCCGGGTTTGACTTCGGCTCGTCCAAGGTCGATCAGCCGCTGGTCAGGCAACTCGCTACGCTGGCGTTTACCGATACGGCGCAAAACGCTGTGCTCATCGGCGGGCCCGGCACGGGCAAGACGCATCTGGCCACGGCCATCGCCGTGGCGGGCATTGTCGCGCAGGGCAAGCGCGTGCGCTTTTACTCCACGGTCGATCTGGTCAATGTGCTGGAGAAGGAAAAGCGTGACGGCAAGGCCGGACGCATGGCCCTGAGCTTGATGCGCATGGACCTGGTCGTTCTCGATGAGCTGGGCTACCTGCCGTTCAGCCAGGCGGGCGGCGCCTTGCTGTTTCACCTGCTCTCCAAGCTGTACGAGCACACCAGCGTGGTCATCACCACCAATTTGAGTTTCTCCGAATGGTCGAGCGTCTTTGGGTAGGCGTAAGGATTCGTTCGTAAATGAGTAAGATCGCCCGCAAACCTGCACCAGGCTTAGGTTTCGAACCCGACCCCGTAGTCCACAGGGTGGGGATGACGCTCTTTCATTTCGTAAAGTCCAAAGCGATTGAGGTGATGCGTTCGGTAGGGGCTCAGCCTGGCAAGCAGCTCCGGCGTGAGTTTCATGCCATCCGTTTGCAGTTCCTTCAACGCCTGCGTAATGGTGTGGCAATTGTGGAAGATCACCAGGTTGGAGATCAGGTGGTTGTACTTGATGACCTTGAGTTGATCGTCGCGAACGTTGTGGGTGATGGTGTCGGCGCCAAAATAGGCCCACTGGGCAAAATTGTTGAAGCCTTCGCACTTGTTTTGCGCGGCCTGAATGATGCGGCGCAAGTCCTCATCGCCAATGTAGTCGAGCAGGAACGTGGTGCGAATCACCCGCCCGAGCTCGCGGAACGCGAAGTACAGTTTGTTTTTGCGGCTGGCCGTGCCAAGTTTTCGCAGCACCGTCGAGGGTGAAATCCGTCCGGCCCGGATGGACTGGGCGACTTGCAGCATGTCGGGCAAGTGGCAGGCGATCAGGTCCCAGTCGATCGCTTCTCCGGTAAACAAGGTGTCGATGTGCTGGTACGCCTCCTGAGGCGTGGGCCTGTACCATTTGAGATCCTTCCAGTTGCGTATGCGTGGCATCAGCTTGATGCCCAGCAGGAAAGCCAATGCGTAGACTGGCGCACTTTGCGCCTGCGTGTCGCCGTGCAAGATGTCGGGCTGAACGTCCGATGTGTTTTTGCTCAGGCCATCGAGGATGTAGATTGCCTCCCAGACCCCGCAGGGAATGAAGTGCGAGAACAGGGCGATATAAGCATCGCTGACGTGATAGTAGGCAATGCCGCCATGGCCACCGTAGCGGATGTGCCGCTCGGACAGCAGGTTGTTTTCGTACAGGTTCCACTGGGTGCCGTCGGCCGCAGCGCGCCGGGTGTCACCCCAATACCGAGGCAGCTGGAACTGGTTATAAGCGTTGATGGTGTCGGTGATCGCCGCCTCCAGTTTTTCAGTGCTCGCCTGGCGCTGATCGACGAAAGAGATCTGCCGCGCGCTGATGTCGGCGATATTGCGGGCGGTCTGGGTCGGACCCAGTCCGGTTCCGTATGCAAACGTGGTCAGGATTTTTCGCCGCGCCTCTTCCTTGAGTTTGCCCTGGTGTCCGCTGAGCGGCCCAAGATGCCTGTCCCAGCCGATCCATTGCGACGTATCGACGAGTACATCGAGCAGCGACAGTCCCAGCGCATCGAGCTTGCCCGTCAAGGCCTGGTCCAGCAGCGCGAACCCTTCGGGAAGCGGCGCCTTGGCATGGCGCCCCAGCTTCGCACGGCCTTCAATGATTCTGAAGAATGGATTTTCAGGATACAACTCGTCGGCCTTGCGCGCGGCCGCCTCCAGGAGGCCCCGAACGTGCTGCACGAACGCATTGTCCTGAACCGGCAGGCCGACCTCCTGGCCATACACCTCACGGGTGCGCGCGCACTCGTCCAGCGGCACCAGCTCATCGCGAAAGTCGGCGTATTCATTAGCGCCCACCACGCACATATCGCCCGATTTGAGTTCCCGAACCATCTGCGCGCAAACGCAGGCCTCGAACTGGCGCCGATGCAGCCGCGTGGGCGCTTCGCGCTGGGCCATGCCCGTGATGAGCTGCCACCATTTTTCCGGTACCCAGCCCAAGTCTGGCAAGCTCAAATAAGCAGCGGTTGCGCTTTGCAGCACGATCCACTCGCCCGAGCGTCCCCGCTGCGCGAGCATGAAGGTCAAGGCGCGCTCGAAGCTGGCATCCTGGCTGGTCGAGACGAATCGCAGTGCGCTCAGGATGCGCAGCAATTCGCTGCGCCTGCTGGCAAAGACAGGCGCCATGAAGCGGCATTCGTTCTTGCCACCGTATTGCGCGTGCAAGCGCGAGAATTCGCACAGGTCGGGCCGCGAAGCGATGGTCTGGCGAACGGCCAGCAACTGGGCTTGGCCAGGCTCGTCCGACTTCAACACGGCATCGAGCGATGCGTAGCGACGCAAAATCTCGTCGGTCTTTGCCTGGTTGTCCATCAAATACTGCTGCAATGCTTCTGTGGCCGCCTGCGATACCCGGCTCATCTGTTTGCAAAAGATGTTGCACAGGTCATCGGTCACGACGCCGAGTCGATGATGCAGCACGGCCAATGTCACCGCGTACCGTTTGGAGGCTGCCAGGTCAGCCATGCTGGCAGCGTCCAGCGCATTGCCCTCCAGCGCCCATTGACTGACCTTGATGAGCGGAACCGATTTGAGGATCGCGTTGTAGCGGGAAAGTGCGCTCAACTGCTCAAAGCGTGCCAGCAGCTCGCGCATGCCGTGAACGGTTGGCTTGACGGGGTCTTGCTTGAGGTCGTTCCAAGGACTGACCCGCCGGGGATTGTCCCCGACGACAAACAGCGCATCGAGAAATACCTCGCCAGTTTCGCCCAAGACGCCATGGACCTGCCCGTACAGGGTGTGATTGGCCGCTGCGCGAGCCGCGCGTGCTTGGCGCACCAGGGTGTCGAAGGCGGGCAACTCGTAGCGGCTTCGGACCAGCATCTCGATGCCGACGTTGACGATATCTGCCACATCCTCTTTGGTCATCGCCGCATCGTTGAGCGCTTCGCACAGCAGCGCCTTGCCAGCGGCCCCAAAAGGCTGGACGTCGAGAAATTTTCGCACTGCCGCCAAATGCTTTCGGCGCGCCTGGGACTCATCGTAGCGGCGCAAGTCCTCGCGATCAATGCGCCGCCCCATGGCGGTGGCGATATGCTCGATGATCACGGGCGGAATCTGGCTCGACACTACGAAATACCCCAGGCGCTGGAAGGACTTGAGCAAAAGCACAAAACCCAGTCGCGTCGTGGGTGCGCGCGCGGCGAGGGCGCCACAGGCTTTCTCCTCCTGCGTTGGCGTGTAGAAGCGCTCCAGCTCCGCAGGCGATGGGCGACTTTTAAAGCGCGGATAGGCGGTATCGCTGGGTTGCAAGTGGGACGGTCCTGGCGGTTTGAAATCTGAGGCTGTATCGTTTAAAGTAAACTTTATCTGGACCGTCATTCTGGCGCGGCCCCATGCGCCCTGGCGGGCGGTTTTGCGCGAAGGATTCAATTGGGACAGCGAGCGGCTCTTTACTGCCGGGTTTCCACGGCGGACCAGACCTGCGAGCGCCAGGAAGTCGATCTGCGGGCGTTTGCTGCCAAGGCTGGCTTTGAGGTCGTTGGGGTCTGGAAGGAAACGGCTTCGGGCGCCAAGGATGATCGCGCCCAGCGCAAGAAGGTCATGGCGCTGGCCCAGGCGCGCGATGTCGATGTGGTGCTGGTGACCGAGCTGACCCGCTGGGGGCGCTCGACGATCGATCTGTTTCACACGCTGGGCGAACTCCAGGCGTGGGGCATTTCCCTGATCGCCCAGACGGGCCTGCAGTTCGATCTGGGCACGCCGCAGGGCAAGCTCATCGCCTCGCTCATGTCCGTCCTGGCCGAGTTCGAGCGCGATCTGCTGCGCGAGCGGGTGCGCTCAGGGATTGCTGCGGCACAGGCGCGCGGCGTGCGCTTTGGGCGCCAGCCTGGTCAGCGCGTGAAAGCCGATCGCCATCAAAAGCGTGCGCTGGAGCTGGTGGCTGCCGGGCAGTCGTACCGGGAGGTCGCGCTGCGCCTGGGCATCAGCAAGAACACGGTGCTGGACATCGTCAAGCGCGACCGCGCGAAACAGGCAGCGCTTACAGGCTGAGGCTCAGTGAATAGTTGCACCAAAACGCATCTTCAAATCACTGAAATCCAAGCCTGGCGCGGGTTTGCGGGCGATCTTACTCATTTACGAACGAATCCTTACGCCTACCCTCTTTGGGGACGCCAAAATGACCACCGCGCTGCTCGACAGGCTCACTCACCACTGCCATATCGTGGAGACGGGCAACGAATCGTACCGGTTTCAGCACAGCACGCTGGCCGCCAAGTCGCGCATCAAGGCGCGCGAGCAAACGCGCAAGGATACAAAAGCAGCGCTGCCAGACGAGCCGTTCTGAGCCGGGCGCGCACGGGGAAATCCGCTACGGGCTACGCCCTTCGCTCCTTTCCCCGTGCCGTCTGTGAATTTAAAAAACCTGGATAAGGAGAAGTCAAAACCAGCTGCTGAGTACACTTATCCACAATTGCTGGTTCCAACACCAGCAACCCGCCCTGGGTCAATATTGGATCGGCAGGGTGGGTCAATATTCAATCGGCGCCGACAATCTGTAGTCATTTGCCCAATTGCTTCTTCATCATTCCACAAACTAAGTGCGTGTTTTGAAAGTCTCGGTCGGGTTACTTATCGAGTCGCCCAAGCATGAGATTAATCATGGCTAGGTGAATAAAGGAGGTGCTGGACCAATCTCCCCAAGTTAAGACAAATCGAGTCACATCAGCAATTTTTCTGAGTCATGTATTTGTGTGGTTTTGGCCTGGGCTTGCGCGGCTTTGACACGCCATCGCGGTGGCGGTATGTCATTTTGGCGATCAGTCGCAGCACCTCACGAAGCATTTTTCCGACTTTCTTGGCAAGCAGCAAACCTGGCAGCAGGGGCTTGAGGGCGGTGTGTGCATAGGCATGATTGATGCGCACTGACTCAGGCAGGTGGGCGCCCTCATGGGCGGCCCTGGAGGTCAATGCCTGCAAGTTGTCGCACAAGATTTTTGCCGCGACATCTTGAACAACGGCTTGCTGTGACAAGCCCGATACATGCTCCAGATTAAGCCTGTGCTTGAGACGTTTGAACGCCTCTTCGATACCCCAACACTGGTGGTACAGGTCGCTAAAGCAAGCCGCCGGGAAGCGCTGTCTATCCAGCAGGTTTGTCATCAAGACACGTACAGCTCCATTGGGGGCGATGTGGCGTACCAGACGCACGGTTTGCGGTTCGCGCGGGCATTCGTAGTCTTCGCAATCGCGTTTATTGGGGGCGCGCAGCATCACGTTTTGTTCTGTCAATCCGCTGCGCAGGAAGTCGCGCACGCAGGCGAAATTACCGCTTCCGGATTTCTCCACGCGCATGCAAAACGGTAGTCTGCGCTGGTTCAACACCGACACCAGCCAGCAGCAGGGATAGCCCCGATCCATCAGCAGCAAATCACTGCTGGACAGGCGATCAAGGTGCTCGAACAGCATCTGACGCTCGTTGTTGTCACGCACGCTGTACAGCGAGGTGGCAAGCATCAACTCCGCCGTGGGCAGAAACAGACCAAAGGCAATTTGGTCGGCCAGAGCGGGACGTTTGACATGGCTGGCGCGAACGCCAAAGCGCACAGTGGACGCATCGGCGGCGACCAGACGCAGGCCCTGCCAGAGAGGCACAAAGCCATAGTGTCGGGCGCGCTCAATCAGCCAGTCGTTGAGCTGCGGGATGGCGTCCACGGACAGTTTCGCGCGCGCCTGTGCGTAGGCTTGTTCAGAGACGTGCCGCACGAGCTGGGCTTGTTGGCGTAAATGGGCGAAAAACTGGTCGAGTTCGGCCTGGATGCTCATGCGCATGCCGCACAGCAGCAGCGCCACCAGAGACGGCAATGGCAACTTGCGTATTCGCGTAAATGCAGTGGGATGCGCGGGATGACGAGCGGACTTGAGAAACTCGGGGGACGTCAGGTGCGCAGAAATATCGGAAAAAAGAGCAGAAAGAGACATGTTCGCCAATGAGATAAAAAATTCTCACTGGCAAAAAAATTACTGCACTTTGTCAAGCTTTATTTGATTGATTCCCAACTATTTTTCTGACTTGCAGAGTCAAATCCTTAACTTGGGTAGATTGCGGCCAACCCCCAGCGCTGGAGCGGCGCCACGCGCAACTGGCAGCCCGTGCGTGAGGTGTACCTCAATCCCGATCAAAAGCATGACCAAAAGGAGAGCAGCAAGGAGTTCAACAAAGCCGCTTAAATTCAAGACTCACAGGCGACAACTAGCTTGACATTCACCGGCTGAGAGGCAAGCTGCGCTGGCGTTACTCAACAGCGATGAGTTCAAGGATCTGCCGCCAAGCTAGAATCGTGCCGCGCCTGGCTGACCAGGGCCTGTATGTGGCGAGTGAGTCGACCCTGTACCGGCTGCTGCGTGAAGCCGGCCAGTTGAGGCATCGCCGCCTGGAGAGGGTGGCGCAAAAACGCAGTCGGCCACGCGCGCTGGTGGCGGTCGGGCCCGACCAGATTTATTGCTGGGACATCAGCTACTTGCCCACCGAGGTGCGCGGCATCTACTTTTACCTTTACCTGTTTGTCGATCTGTTCAGCCGCCGGATCGTTGGCTGGCAGGTCTACGACTGCGAGAGCGCCGAGATGGCCAGTCAGTTGCTGCGAGACATCTGCACGCGCCAAGGCATCGCGCCCCATCAGCTTACCGTTCACTCGGACAACGGCTTGCCGATGAAGGGGGAAACGATGCTCGCCACCATGCAGCGTCTGGGTGTAGCTGCGTCCCGCAGCCGACCGGCGGTCAGTAACGACAATCCTTACTCCGAGGCTTTGTTCAGGACACTGAAGTACCGCCTTCAACTGCCCGTCAAACCGTTCAACGGCCTGCTGCAGGCGCGGCGCGGGTGACAGAGCTGGTGCACTGGTAAAACCACGAGCATCGTCACAGCGCCATTCGGTTTGTAACCCCAGCGCAGCGGCACTTAAAACTCGATGAGGCCATTTTGGCTGAACGCGCCAAGGTCTATGCTGCGGCCCGAAACGCCAATCCCAACCGCTGGTCAGGGGGGACTCGCAATTGGTCGCCAATCACCGAAGTGCACCTCAACCCGCAAACACCAAAAGATCAGAATCAACCAGAAAAACTAGCCGCTTGAGCATCGAACTTTTTGCGGCAACTACCTTGACAGCGCCCGTTATCGCCCCGATCAGACCACCGTGTACGCGGTCCCCAAGCGAGGCATGGTATCGGAAGTAGCCGCGCAGCGATGCCACGACCGAGGCAAGGCTCGCCGGCTTGCTGTATCTGACTGCCTCTTGGGCAAAAAAGCGCCGAACCTGCTCGGGCTTGATCGCAGCAATGTCGATGACGCCGCTGCCAAAGCGCGCGGTCAGCAGCCGCCCAATGATGCGCAGCGCCATGCTGCGGGACTTTGGCGCCAGGCCGCGCGCATGGTCCATGTACTCGTCGTAACAGCGCAGTTCCTCATCCACCGCCGTCGCACTGAGCGTAGCCGGTGCGATGGCGCCCAGAGACCGTAGCACCACAAGCAGGTGACCGAGTGCCGCGCTTTGATCCCCCCGGTTGTGACGCACCGGAGCGGCACATTGGCAGTTTGGCAGGTGGTCGTCAAGAAATTCAGCGATTGATGCCTCGTCGACCCTGTTCAAGCGCAGCCGTTTGGTGCGCGCCCATCGCGCGAAGTGCGTAATGCCAACGACGTAGCTGGCAAAGGTGTGTGCAGCATATCCGCGCTCAGCCAGATGCTGCTTGAACGCATCGACGTAGGGTCCGATCGGTTATTTGGCGAGCCAGTCGGTGTTGGTGTGACGAGGACGTTGAATGATGCCCATGGTGATCTCCTGAAGTGGAAACACCAGTGAACACCTGCGGAAAAACTATGTCCAGATCTGAACTCAGCTACCTCGTCGTGAGCCGCAGAACGTCCGCCTGTGAGCCATCACAGCCAAACCATCTGCGCATAGTTGCGACCTGAGCATAGAGACTGCTATGGAAAGATTTGCATAGCAGTCTGAAACGGACATATGTTGTGCCGCGGAAGCGTAAGCGGCTGGGCACGGCACCTTGACCGTGCCGCCGATTCAGGATTGCGCTTGCCAGCGGTGTGGCAGCAGTTCCTCGATGCGGCTGTTCAAGTGCGATGGCAGTCTTGTCAGCACGTCGCGCAGATAGGCCCACGGGTCATGGCCATGCAACTTGGCCGACTGCACCAGACTCATGATGATGGCGGCACGTTGGCCGGCAAGTTCGCTGCCTGCGAACAACCATGCCCGGCGCCCCATTGCCCATGGCCGAATCAGATTCTCAAGATGGTTGTTATCAATCTGGACGTTGCCGTCGGCTAGGTAAGTTGTCAGCGCTTCCCAGCGGTTCAGGCTGTAGTCAATCGCCTTGGCCGTGGCACCGCCCTCGGGCACGCGTTGGCGCTCCAGCTTCAGCCAAGCATGCAGATCCTCGCAAAGCGGCTTGGAGCTCGATTGCCTGATGGCCTGCCGATCTTCAGGCGAGAAGCCTTTGACCTGGCGCTCAATTTGGTAGAGCGCTGCCATGCGCTGTATGGCCTGCGTGCCCACCGGACTGAGGTTGTCCTTGACCAGTTCATCAAACTTTCGACGTGCGTGCGCGAAACAAGCTGCGCCGACACGGGTCTGCTGCTTCAGGACCTGGTCGTACACCCCGTACCCGTCGGAGACCAGCGTGCCCGACCAGCCCTTGAGGAATTCCAGTGGGTATTTGGCCCCTCTGCCCAGGCAAAATTCATACACCACGCCGGGTGACACATCAAAGCCGCTTCTAGCATAAGCCCAGACGTAGGCCCGTTTGGTCTTGCCCGCTCCGGGGTCCAGCATGGCCACCGGCGTCTCGTCGGCATGCACCACTGCGCAGCTGAGGACAAACTCCCGGTGCGCCGCATACAGGGGCAGCAAGGCTGCGCCTGCCTGACCCGACCACGACGCCAGCGTCGAGCGCGGTGTGTGAACGCCAGAGCGGGCGTTGATTTGCTCCTGGCGGTAGTACGGAATGTGGTCAACGAAGCGGCTCACGGTCGTGTGCGCCACCAGACCGGCCGTGGGCATGCCCTTGTCAATGATTTGCGGGTCCACCGGTTCTTGTACCAGGGTCTGGCAGCACTTGCAGGCCCACTTTCCCCGTATGTGGCGGTGCACGAAGAACTGAGCCGGAATGATGTCCAGGCGCTCGCTCACGTCTTCGCCGATACGTACCATCGCCTCGCCGCAGTCACAGATCGTGTTCTCTGGCTCATGGTGGTGGTCAACCCGTTTGAGGTGCTCGGGCAAGGCTTGGCGTTTTGGCTTGCGAGGGGTGTCGGTGTCTGGAGCATTGCCCGGCACTTTGAATGCTGCCTTCAGAGCTGCGAGTTGGGCTTCCAGGTCTGCCTGGTCGGCTGCCATCGTTTCTTCAAACAGCTGGCGTTGTTCGGCAGACATGCATTCGGTCTTGGCACCGAAGCGCCAGGCCTTGAGGCGGCGCAGCTCAAAGGTGATGCTGGCGATCTTGGCATCCCTGAACTCGATGGCCTGGGCCTGTGATTCGATTTGCCGGCTCTGCTCGCCAACGTGTGCCAACACGCGGGCGGCCAATTGGGCAGCGGCCCCAAGGCTCAGACCGACAAAGTCTTGGGCGCTGAGTTGGTCGACGCGGAGCATGTTTGTATTGTGCAAAATCCACACAAAAAAAAGAATCAGGGCATCCTCTGATTGCCCTTTTTGCAGCGTTAAAGAACAGTTCCTACAGCCGCGTAATGGACTGCATTTGTTCCAGTCGGCTCCACGGAAGTCCCAGCACCAGGGCGTCGAATTGCTGCTTTGTCAGCGTCATCGAGGTGGCCATACTGGCGCCACCGCGTGGCCATTCAAACCCGCCCTGATTGAGCCGACGGGCCGCACACCACATGCCAAAACCATCGTGCAGCAGCAGCTTCATGCGGTTGCCACGGGCATTGGCAAACAGGTAGCCGTGATGGACCTGGGCGGCACCGAACACCTGCACCACCCGTGCCAACAAACGTTCCGTTCCCATGCGCATGTCTATCGGGGTGGTTGCCAGCCACAGCGCGTCGATGCGGATCATCGTAGCCACTCGCGCAGCCAGGCGCCACAATCACCGGCCAGGTCGCTCGGCCACATCACCGTCATCGAGGAGGTGCCGCGCCGCAATTCCATACGGATTTCTGCCGTGGCCGCCACCGCCACAGGTTGGCTGGCAACGGGTTCGGGCTGTGTGCTCAAGGTGACCGGCACAAACGCCTGTGGCTGGGTGACCAGCGTTCCCTGACTATGCTCACGTATCCATCGATGCACGATGTTGGCATTGATGCCGTGTTGCAGGGCTACTGCAGCAATGGACGCGCCAGGACACGCGCATATCTGGACAACCTGCAGCTTGAGCTCAAGGCTGTAGAACCGGCGCTTGGGAACCTGGGTGGTGCGAGTCTCGCTCGCCATGGTGTGCATGATGTTCATCGCGCACACTATCTCAACCTATTCGCAGTCCTTCAAGATGGTGTGCCCAGCCGCTTACGCGGAAGCGGACTTGTGGAGGGTGAAAGAAGTTTCGTGTAAACGATTTTTGGCCGGAAGCTGCTGTCTTGCATGAAGCCGAGATGACCGTAGAAGTGAACCCCTTACCGAACGAGCTGATTGATGCCCTGCTGGCAGGACTATAAAAGCCCCGAAGACTTGGTAGGCCAGAACGCCCTTTTGAAGCAACTGACCAAGGCCCTAGTCGAGCGGGCGCGGCAAGCGGTATTCAGAAGCACGCTAATTGAAAATCACCTCTCTTTGGTCGCTAATATCGCGTTTCAAGCCTTTTCAGTCAAAGTGCTCAGAATGGTTGAGCAAGCTGCTTGACCGTCAACGCACAAAACCATTAGATGCGACATGGAGCCGGGTTTGCTCTCCTGCTGCCGTGCGGTGGCGGTGGCGCACAGTTCCCTGATTACGATCGAACCAAGGTTATCCTTTGCACCAGTCTAGGATGATTTGGCGGAACAGTTGCTCCGCTTCGCCTATCCGCGCGACATAGCAAAATTCATCAGTCTGGTGCGCCATATGAGGTTCTCCCGGTCCCAAAATCACGGTCGGTGGCTTCCCCAGCGGTTCGCGCAAGGCTGCCGCATCGGTGAAATAAGAAACAATCTTAGGCTGCAAGGGCGCGTCGAAACAGGTCTGGCAGCGCGCGAATACGCTCTGCATCCAAGGGTCTTCGGGTGCAGTGAAGACGCTGCCTACGTCGAGCAGGGTTTGTAAGCCGATGCCCGGACCCATACGACTGCATAGACAACCCCATATCTGCCTGTGGTCTTGTCCAGCGACTGTGCGAATATCGATCGTCATCTCGGCTGCATCCGGAACCGAGTTGATATTCAAACCACCACGCGCCGTTCCGATGTTTAGCGTGCCCTGTCCCATCAACGCATGGGGTGGGGTAGCGAAATCAAAGTTTTCCAGCGCCAGTGCTGCGCGCGCGATCTTGTAAATGGCGTTGTCGCCGGTCTCCGGCATCGAGCCGTGGGCGGTGACACCGGTCGCACTGGCTTTTAGCCAGAACGCGCCCTTGTGGCCTACCAGCGGTTGGTTGCCGGTCGGCTCAGCCACAACTAGCGCCCCGGCCTTGCCAAGAATTTCGGCCACATCTGTCATGCTCACCAGATGGAACGCTCCTTCGCAGCCGGTCTCTTCGCCGGCGGTGATGACCAATGTCAAACCTGCACTGTCCTTGATCTCGCTGGCCACCGCGATCGCAGCAATGGTGAAGGCGGCGACGCCACTTTTCATGTCGCTGGAACCACGGCCGTACAGCTTGTCGCCCACGATCTCTGCGCCGAACGGGTCATGTTCCCATTTCGCTGAACCGAGCGGGACCACGTCGACATGGCCAGTGAAGCAGATCGGCGGTTTGTCGGATCTGCCGCCTATGCGTGCGACCAGGGTGCTGCGGTGCGGTGCGAAGTCAACCAGCCGGCATTCGTAGCCTGCCGCCGACAGCAGCTCTGCCAGATACCGGGTGCACTGGTCTTCATTGCCGGGCGGATTGATGGTGTTCATCCGCAACAGAGTCTGGGTCAATGCGACGGCATCGTTGACCGGGATACTTGATAAGTTGTCAGCCATTTTGGGTTCCATAGTGCGATTGATGGGCGGGCGATCAGGCCAGCGCCCTTGCTGCCCCGTGTGTGTTTCTGCGTTCGCCCGGCAGTTTTCGCTGTTGGTGCGTGCGAATCGGTCAGCATCATTCAGTGCGGTGCTTTGCCTTGGAATAGTACGACAGTCTGCTTTTGGCACCAAAGTGGCCCACTGCTTCCTGCGTGTTCAATTTGACTCACTCGGGTTTCCCCTCGTGGTGAGTAAGGGCAATGTCTGGCATAAATCGTGCATGTCAATATTCAAGTGACTTGAACTGTATTCAATAAACAGTCAATCTGGATCATGTCACTTAATTTGAATTCTTCAATCCACCCGAAAGGAAGTGACTATGCGCAGGCGAAACACGGTATTGGCAGGAACGGCGTTGTTGACGACATGCATGGGTCTGGCTCTTGTGGCCAGTCCCGTCATGGCGAAAGAAGTGGTGCGAATCGCCTTTATCGGTCCGTTGACCGGCGGGGTCTCCAATGTCGGCCTGGGGGGACGCAATTCCGCCGACCTAGCAGTGCGCCTGCGTAATCAGGACCCCAAGTCCAAATACACCTATGAATTGGTGCCGCAGGACGACGAGTGCAAGCCCAATGTGGGTGTGCAGGTGGCGACCAAGGTAGCAGCAGACAAAAATATCGTGGCTGGCGTCACGCACTATTGCTCGGCCGTCGCCATGGCCACGGCGGGCGTCTACAACCGTTTCGGCATGCCGGCTGTGGTGTGGGGTGCGGTTCTGCCCGAGGTCACCTACGGCAACAACTTTAAGGAAATTCATCGTGTCAACGGCACGATGATCAACCAGAACGAGGTCGCCTACAAGTTCATGGCCGGACTGGGCTACAAAAAATGGGCCATTATTCATGACACCACGGACTACGGCAAAGGACACAACAAGTACTTTGGCGAATTCCTGAAAAAAGGTGGCGGCAATGTCCTGGGCACCTTCGGAGTGACGGCTGACCAGCAGGACTTCACCACCGAACTGACCAAGATTCGCGAGTTGAATCCGGACGTCATTTACTTCGGCGGACTGACGCCGCTCGGCGTGCGGATTCGGACCCAAATGGAGAAGCTGGGCATCAAGGCGCAATTCCAGGGAACCTCCGGGATCAAGTCCGATGCTTATATTCAGGGCGCCGGCAAGGAACTGGCTGAAGGCTCGCTTTCCTTCATCGAAGGGGCGCCATGGGAGAAGCTGCCGGGCGGTCTTTTCTTCACCAGCAAATACGCGCAGCAAAAATACGGCGAATCGGCAGAGGCTTATGGTCCTTTTGCCTTTGCCGCCGCCAATCTGATCATGGATGCCGTGGAGAAGGTGGGTCCGGATCGCAAAAAAGTGCGTGATGTTCTGAACAATACCAAGGATGTCGAAACGATTGTTGGCAAGGTGACCTTTGACGACCACCGCCAGAACATCGTGCCGCTGATTACGAAGTACGTGGTGGAAAACGGCGCATGGGTGGTGTGGGAAGACAGCAGCTACGGCAAGGGCAAGCGCAAGCTGGCTGGTTTGTAATCCCCGGGATGCCCTCCTGCACGCCCTCGGCGGCGCGGGAGGGTCATCCTCAACCGTTTCAGGAAACCTGATGAGCGAAGTTAGTCAATATATCTTCAATGGCCTGATGCTGGGCGTGATTTACGCCATGGTCGCTGTGGGCTTTACCCTGTTTTTCGGGGTTCTGGACGTGATCAAGTTCTCGCACGGCGACACCTTGATGGTGGGTGCCTTCGCCGGGCTCACGGCGTCCATCCTGATGATGAAAATCGGGCTGGAGTCTCCGGTGCTGCAGTTGCTTGCGGTGGTTGTTTTTGCAGTCGCCGTCACGGGGTTGCTGGGGGCGGGAATCGCCAAGTTCCTGATCCTGCCGCTGCGGCACGCGCCGCCGCTCAACACGCTGCTGGCGACGCTGATGCTGGGCACCGTGATGCGCGAGGCGGTTCGTCTGTTCTATCCTGACGGCTCCAACCCGAAACCGTTTCCCGCGTTGCTGCCTACCTCCATGGTGGAGCTTGGCGGGCTTTCGCTGCGAATTGACAACCTGATCTTGCTGGCCAGCGGCTTGCTCGCCATTGCCGGGGTGCACCTTCTGATCACGCGAACCAAGCTCGGCCTGGCGATTCGTGCCGTGGCGCAAGACGGAGAGACCGCGCGTTTGATGGGTATCAACTTCGAGGCGGTTGTGCTGATCACCTTTGCACTGGGCTCTGGCCTGGCTGCGCTCGCCGGTGTGATGAACGGCCTGTACTACAACGAAGTCAACTTCAATGTCGGTTTACTGCTGGGGGTGATCGGATTTGCCGCGGCCATCCTGGGGGGGCTGGGCAATATTTATGGCGCCATCATTGGCGGATTTCTTTTCGCGGCCTTGCAGGTGATTGGCAGCGCCATGTTGCCCGCGCTGATTCCCGGCATTCCCAGCTCTTACAAGGACGTGTTTGCCTTCGCCGTCGTCATTATTTTTATGGCCTGGAAACCGACTGGTCTGATCGCCGAAAAGTCGAGCGAGCGAGTTTAGAACCATGAAACAAAAAGAAACCATCACCCCCGCGAAATCTGCCCTGATGCTCAGCATCGCCGCGCTTGTCCTGACCGTCTATGTGTGGTTTTTCCTCCATGCAGAAAGTCAAATCAGCATTGCCATTTTGCTGGTTGCCGCCATCCTGGTCGTGATCCTGAGTCGTCGATTCGGCGTGACCTTGCAGGTCGAGCAGTCGGCTGCCCGGCGCCCGGGCCTGACCCGATGGTTGGCCGTTGGCTCCGGTCTAGCCTTGATCGCGGCTTTCTACAATTCGCACTTCGTGCTGCTGATGTTATGCGGCGTGTTGTTGTACTCCACGGCCTGTCTCGGTTTGACGGTGCAATTCGGATATTCGGGCGTGGCCAACTTTGCCGGGGCTGCTTTTTTCGGCATTGGCAGCTACGCCACGGCCGTTCTTGCCACCCACACGGCCATTCCCCACGTTCTGGTCATCCTGATTTCTGGCGTGAGTGCCGCTGTCATTGGTTCGCTGCTGATCTTGCCCGTGTTGCGAACGCGTGGCCACTATGCGGCGCTGGTCACCATTGCATTCGGTATTTTGTTCAAGACCTTCATTGAGGTCAACGATGTACTGGGTGGGCCGCAAGGCTTGCAGGTGCCCGGATTGAGCCTGTTCGGCTTTTCGCTGAACGATGGCTTCAGTCTGTTTGGCCTGGAGATCTCGTTTTATGTTCCCTACGCATTGCTCAGTCTTGCCATGTTTGCAGGCGTCTATGCCTTGGTCAATGCACTGGAGCGCTCTTGGGTCGGCCTGAGCATGGACGTGGTGCGAACCGATGAAACGGCGGCATCAACCTTCGGCCTGCACATCGTTCGCTGGAAGGTCATTGCCTTCACCATGGGCAACTTTTTCGCGGGTATCGCCGGCGGTCTCTACGGGATGATCATTGCATTCGTCGCGCCCAATAACTTCACGTTTGGAGACTCGCTGCTGATGCTCTCGATTGTCATTTTGGGCGGCCTGGGCAATATTGCCGGCTTGATTCCGGCTGCCATGATTGTGTTGATTCTTCCTGAAAAACTTCAGTTCATCCAGGAGTACCGTTTCCTGTTGTACGCCGCGCTGGTGATTGTGATTCTGCTGTTTCGGCCGCAGGGGTTGCTGCCGCGCAAGACAAGGATATTTTTCGCCAGAAAGGGTTCATGATGGCCGGCCAATCCTTGATCTCGGTTGACAAGCTGACCATGCGCTTTGGCGGCCTGACGGCGCTTGATGAACTGTCCATGTCTGTGCATGAGGGCGAAATACTCGGCCTGCTGGGCCCGAACGGCTCTGGCAAGACCACTTTTTTCAATGTGTTGACCGGGCTGTACAAAGCCAGCAGTGGCAGCATTACGCTGGATGGTGAAAACATTCTTGGCAGGACGCCGCAGGAGATTTACCGCAGCGGCGTGGCCCGTACGTTCCAGCGCTCCCGTCTTTCGCTGTCGCTTACGGTTTTCGACAATATTGTCATTGGCGATTACCAGCACATGCAGCATGGCCTGATCTTCAATTTGCTGCGGCGAAAGGCGTTTCGGGCCGAGTACGACGCCTACGTCGAAAAAGTGAGGGCCTTGCTGGAGATCTTCAGTCCCCCGCTGGTCGGGCGGCTGTTCGAGCCGGTCGAGAGCTTCACGATGATCGACCGCCGCCGGATCGAGGTTTGTCGCGCGCTGCTGAGTCAGCCGCGCTTGTTGCTCCTGGACGAGCCGTCCGCAGGGATGACCCATGATGAAACCGACGAGTTGATGCAGGATATTCTGCAGGTCCGCAGAAAGTTGGACAAGCTGTCTGTCGTCCTGATCGAGCATGAAATGAACGTGATCGAAAGAATCACCGATCGCTGCGTCGTCCTGAACTACGGCAAGAAGATCGCCGAGGGAAGCTATGTCCAGATCACAGCCGACCCGTACGTACAGACTGCTTATCTCGGAGAAGCAGCATGAGCAAACTCAGTGTCAAGAATCTCACTACCGGCTATGACAAGGTCAATGTCTTGCATGATGTTTCGATCGAGGTGGAGCCGGGCAAGATTACCTGCATCCTGGGGTCAAACGGGGCGGGCAAGAGCACGCTGATCCGTTCGATTCTTGGGCTGACGCCGCCGCGCCAGGGCAAAATTTGGTGGGATGAGCGTAACCTTGCCGGTGAAAAAACGCACAAAATTATCGCCAGCGGCATTGCCTGCATTCCCGAAGGCCGCAAAGTCTTTCCGCGCATGACCGTCGGGGAAAATCTGGCGCTCGGCGCTTTTCTGGAGACCTCTCCTGCCCGGATTCGGGACCGGCTGGCGCGGGTCTACGAGATATTTCCCCGCCTGAAGGAGCGGTCGGTGCAGCTTGCCGGCACGATGTCGGGAGGCGAGCAGGCCATGGTCTCGATTGGGAGGGGTCTGATGGCCGAACCCAAGTTGCTGCTGATTGATGAGCCATCGCTTGGTTTGTCGCCTTTGTATGTGAAAGAAAACTTCAAGGTGATCCAGCAGATCAATGACCTCGGGGTGACGGTTCTGCTGGTGGAGCAGAACGCCCGTCAAACGCTGGCGATTGCGCACTACGGATATGTTCTTTCGCAGGGCAAGGTCGTCGCTTCTGGCACGGCACAAGCGCTGTCCGAGAATGACAACGTGCGTTCGGCGTATTTCGGCTGAGTCGGTAACATGCATAACATTCTCACACTGTCTGCACGAGAGCTGGCCGCCAGGGTTTCGCGCAGGGAATTGACGGCTGAAGCCGTGACGCGGGCCTACATCGAACAGATTCAGGCTTGCGAACCATCGGTCAAGGCATGGCAGTTCTTTGATGCAGAGATTGCACTGCAAAGCGCGCGTGCACTGGACTGCAACACCCACAGCAGCGACGCACTGCTTCTAGGTGTCCCGGTCGGGGTGAAGGACCTGATGGATACTGCCGACATGCCAACCGCCTATGGTTCGCCTATTTACGCGGGGCAGCGTCCAGCGTTCGATGCCGCATGCGTGGCCGCTTGCCGCGATGCCGGGATGGTGGTACTTGGCAAGACCGTCACCACTGAATTTGCAACCTTTCAGCCTGGCGTGACACGCAATCCGCGCGCGCCCGCAGACGCGCCCCGCACGCCGGGCGGGTCTTCCAGCGGCTCTGCCGCGGCGGTGGCTGCGAGCATGGTGCCACTGGCGCTCGGAACCCAGACCGCCGGCTCCATCGTGAGGCCGGCGTCCTACTGTGGCGTGGTCGGCTACAAGCCCTCCCACGGGACCTTGCCGCTGGCCGGCATCAAGCCGCTCTCGCCCAGTCTTGACACGGTAGGCGCGTTCGCCCGCTCGGTGGATGATGTGGCCTTTTTTGTTGGCGCATTGACCCGGGTCAACCTGGACCCGCAGCGGCAATCTGCCCTTCGCGTGGGCATTTGCCGCACTCCCCATTGGGACCTCGCCTCAGACGATGCACGCCGCGTGCTTGAACATTCGGCACGCCAGTTTGAAAAAGTTGGCGCACACGTTCATGACTTTGTTTTGCCGGCTTCGTTCGACGGGTTGTCGGAGGCGCAAATTCAGATCATGGCTTATGAAGCGGCGGCTGCGTTTGCGCCGGAGCGTCAGCGGCAAGCGGAAAAGTTCAGCCCAGCCTTTGCGCAGCTCCTGGCACTGGGGCAGTCGCTGCACGGGACCGACTTCGCAGCGGCGCAGTTACTGGCGATTGCTGCGCGAAGGGCGCTGGACGCCGTCTTCGCGTCAGTGGATGTGCTGATTGCCCCTAGCGCCGAAGGCGAGGCTCCTGCTGGGCTCGACGCCACCGGCAACCCCATCTTCAGCCGTCTCTGGACGCTGCTGGGGAACCCCTGTGTGCATGTGCCGGCAGGGACGGGAGTGCACGGCATGCCGGTAGGCGTTACGGTCATCGGTCCGCGATGGGCTGACGCGCTGACATTGAGCGCAGCGCATACGCTAGAGCTCAGTCTGAGCTGAACATGAAGAAAGAGTTGAATGTGACCAACCTAGAACAGCAAGACCAGACGGTGGCCTGCGAACGTGCACAGGACCATGTGCAACATGATCGCCTGCAGTCGGTCATTGCCGAGCTTGCGGCCTTTGGCGGACGGTCGGATGGAGGTGTATCTCGCGAGACCTTGACCGACAAGGATCTCCAGGCTCGCCGCTATTTGATCGATCTAGCCCGTTCGCGTGGGTGCTCGGTAAAGATCGATGACTGTGCCAATCTTTTTTTTCGGCGTCCGGGAACATCCGATTTGCCACCTGTACTTACCGGCAGCCATGCCGATACCCAGCCGGTAGGTGGCAAGCTGGACGGGGCCTACGGCGTGCTTGCCGGCCTAGAGGTGATTGCTGCGTTGAATGATGCGGGTATCGAGACCCTGCGACCTGTCGAGGTCGTTGCGTGGACCAACGAAGAGGGCTGCCGCTTTGGTCCGGGTGCCATGGGTTCCAGCGCCTTTGTCGACCCGAGTTATCTGCCCATTTATCGAAAGTCTGTCGATACTAAGGGTGTGAGTTTTGGGGACGCGTTGGACCTGGCCCTGGAGGCTGTACCTGATGTTCCCCGTCGGCTAATGGCAGAACCGATGTCAGCTTGCGTGGAGCTGCATATCGAACAGGGTCCTGTGCTTGAGCGAGCTCTTGTGTCGCTGGGCGTCGTCACAGGCATCCAAAGCGTACGCTGGTATCGAATCCAGGTGACTGGCACTGCCGGCCATGCGGGCACCATGCCCATGGGCGAGCGCGTCGATGCCATGGCCGCCGCCGTCGGGTTGGCGCAGCAGCTGTATGCCTATCAGGCGGTGGAGGCTGGGGAAAAGTTGCGGCTGACGCTGGGCCGATGGCTGGTGAGCCCGAACTCCATCAATACGATTCCCGGTGCCGTGGAGTTCACCGTCGATGTTCGCTGTGCCGATGAGCAGGTTTTGGTTCAGTTCGAGGCGGCGTTGAACAAGATCACCCAAGCCTATTCCTGGGCAGGGCAGATCGAAATCGAATCCATTTTTTCCCGTCCCCCGACGCATTTCCCTGCCGCGATGCTGGATCTGATTGAAATGGCCTGCACACGCGCTTGCAGCAAGGCTTCGCTGGATGCGCCTTTGCGGATGACGTCTGGCGCTTTTCATGACGCCATGTATCTCGCGGAGCATTGCCCGACAGCTATGATTTTTGTTCCGAGCAAGGGGGGGGTCAGTCACAATGCTGCGGAGGAAACCGCACCTCATGAGTTGTTTTTGGGTGTTCAGGCGCTCGCTTATGCTGTGACATCGCTGGCCAATGCCTGACCCTTCGGGCAAACAAATGGTGGTGCTCATGAAATCAAATCTCGTTGCTGCGCCAAAGCCGGAGGACGCTGTCGTCAAACCACCCTCCATGCTCGGCGTCCGGCTGAGGCATGCTCGCCTGGTTGCTGGTCTGACCATGACGCAGGTGGCGCAGAAGTCGCAATGTTCCGAGAGTCTGATCTCAAAAATAGAAGCCGGACAGGCATCTCCTTCATTGGCCATGCTGCATCGAATTGCGGTCACACTGGACACAAACATTGCCACGTTGACGACCGAAGAAGCGCCTAGGGAGGGACCCGTCCTGCTCAATGGTGAGCGTCCTGTTATTAAGGCCGGCGGAATTTCTCTGGAGCGCATAACGCTTCCCAAGCGGGGTGGCCTTCTACAGGCCAACATTCACATCGTTCCGCCAGGCGAGGCGAGCGACGGCTTGATAGAGCATGTCGGGGAAGAGGTTGGCTTTGTCTTGGAGGGAAGCCTTGAGCTGATGCTGGGGAGTGAGTGTCACCTGGTCCAGGCCGGAGATGCATTTTATTTTTCCAGCCAGACGCCTCATGGCTATCGCAATGTCGGCAAGGTTGCTGCAAGAATTTTTTGGGTGAATACTCCAGCGACTTTTTAGGAGTCTGGGTGGCAGACGGATTTAAGCGGGCGCGAATTGGTTCTTAGCCGTTCATGCCGTCTGGCTCATGGTGAACATGTTCGTAACTGAATCGCCACGGTTTTCGTGGAGTGTTTGGGGTCGTCTCAGAATTCGGAATTTAAAGCACGCTAAGCCGTTTTTATCGCTCGAAGCGGCCTGAACTTGCCGGCACCGACCTTGGCACTGCTTTTCCACAGGTAGTCGCCGGTCAGGTTGATGTGCTCCCAGCCCAGGGGCGACAGGTATTGCAGCAGCGCATCGTCCACGGGCGCTGCATGACCACGCAATGCGTTGGTGGCCCGCTCCAAATACACCGTGTTCCAGAGCACGATGGCCGCCGTGATGAGGTTCAGGCCACTGGCGCGGTAGCGCTGCTGTTCGAAACTGCGGTCCCGGATTTCCCCCAGCCGGTAGAAGAACACCGCCCTGGCCAGCGCATTGCGCGCCTCGCCCTTGTTCAGTCCGACCTGCACGCGCCGGCGCAGCTCCACGCTTTGCAGCCAGTCGAGGATGAACAGCGTGCGCTCGATGCGTCCGAGTTCGCGCAGGGCGACGGCCAGGCCGTTCTGGCGCGGATAGCTGCCGAGCTTTCTGAGCATCAGCGAGGCCGTCACCGTGCCCTGCTTGATGGAGGTCGCCAACCGCAGGATGTCATCCCAGTGGGCGCGAATGTGCCTGATGTTCAGCCTGTCGCTGCTGATCATCGGCGCGAGCGCGTCATAACTGGCATCGCCCTTGGGGATGAATAGTTTGGTGTCACCCAAATCCCGGATGCGCGGCGCGAAGCGAAAGCCCAGTAGGTGCATCAGCCCAAAGACGTGATCGGTAAAGCCCGCCGTGTCGGTGTAATGCTCCTCGACCGCCAGGTCCGACTCGTGGTACAGCAGGCCGTCGAGCACATAGGTGGAGTCGCGCACGCCGACATTGACCACCTTGGCGCTGAAGGGCGCGTACTGGTCGGAAATGTGGGTGTAGAACATGCGTCCCGGATCGCTGCCGTATTTGGGATTGATGTGTCCGGTACTTTCGGCCTGGCCACCCGCCTTGAAGCGCTGGCCGTCCGATGACGATGTGGTGCCGTCGCCCCAGTTCCCGGCAAACGGTTGGCGCAGCTGCGCGTTGACCAGTTCTCCCAGGGCCGATGAGTACGTCTCGTCCCGGATGTGCCAGGCTTGAAGCCAGGACAGCCTGGCGTAGGTCGTGCCGGGGCAGGACTCGGCCATCTTGGCAAGGCCAAGGTTGATTCCGTCGGCCAAGAGCGTTGTGAGCAGCAAGGTCTTGTCCTGGGCCGTGTCACCGGTCTTCAGATGTGTGAAGTGCCGGGTGAAACCGGTCCACTCATCGACCTCCATCAGCAACTCGGTGATCTTGACGTGCGGCAGCAGCGCCGCGGCTTGATCGATCAAGGCCTGGGCGGCATCAGGCACTGCCGCGTCCAGCGGCGTGACCTTCAGGCCCGACCCGGTGGTGATGACGGCGTCCGGCAACTCGTTGGCCGCAGCCAGTCGATTGACTGTGGCCAGCTGCTGCTCCAGCAGCGACAAGCGCTTCAGCAGGTACTGGTCGCAATCGGTGGTAACGGCCAGCGGCAGCTGGCTGGACAGCTTCATCGCGGCGAACTTCCCGGCCGGCATCAGGTAGTCCTCAAAATCCTTGAACTGGCGCGAGCCCTGCACCCAGACATCGCCCGAGCGCAGCGCGTTCTTGAGTTCGGACAGCGCGCACAGCTCGTAGTAGCGCCGGTCGATGCCCTCGTCAGTCAGAACCAGCCTGGCCCAGCGCGGCTTGACGAACGCGGTCGGCGCGCCGGCAGGCACCTTGCGGGCGTTGTCGGCATTCATGCCGCGCAGCACGTCGATGGCATCGAGCACGGCCTTGGCGGCCGGCGCCGCCCGCAGTTTCAGAACCTCCAGGAACTGCGGCGCATAACGGCGCAGCGTGGCGTAGTTCTCGCCGATGCGGTGCAGGAAGTCGAACTGCGCAGGCTGCGCGAGCTTTTGCGCTTCCCCGACGCTGGCCGTGAACGCATCCCAGGAAAGGACGGATTCGATGGCCGCGAAGGGATCAGCGCCGCTTTGCTTGGCTTCGAGCAGGGCCTGGCCGACGCGCCCGTACAGGCGCACCTTGTCGTTGATGGCCTTGCCCGAGGCCTGGAACTGCTGCTGATGCTTGTTCTTGGCCGCGTTGAACAGCTTGCCGATAATGCGGTCGTGCAGGTCGATGATCTCATCGGTGACGGTGGCCATGCCCTCGATGGCCAGCGCCACCAGAGTCGCATAGCGCCGCTGAACCTCGAATTTGGCCAGGTCGGCGGGCGTCATCTGGCCCCCCTCGCGGGCGATCTTGAGAAGCCGGTTCTGGTGGACCAGCCGCTCGATACCCTGCGGCAGGTCCAGCGCCTGCCAGGCCTTAAGGCGCTCGACGTGTTCGAGCATGTGCCGTGAGTTCGGCTTGATGGGCGACTGGCGCAGCCACGCCAGCCACGTCGCCTTGCTGCCTTCCTTGCGCTTGAGCAGTTCGTCCAGGCGCTGGCGGTGAACGGCCGACAGGGAGTCCGTCAATGCGGCGTAAATGCGCCGATTGGCGCGCGTGATCGCCTCGGAGCAGATGCGTTCAATGACTCCGACCGATGGCAGCAGCACGTTTTTTCGGCGCAGGCCTTCAACCAATTCCCTTGCCAACACAATTCCCTTATCGGTTTGCCATGCCAGCTCGTCCAGGCTATGCAATGCCGCGCGGTAGTGGCTGAGGGTCGTGAATGAATGAAATCCGAACATCGTCTGCAACCCAACCAAGTGCTCGCGTCGGGTCTGTTCGCGCAGGCCGTAATCATCCCAACTTTGCACCGGCACTTTGATCTGCGCCGCCACCATGTGCAGCAAGGGCTGGGACGGGGAGTCATCGACGCCCAGAACGGCGCCAGGAAATCGCAGGTAGCACAGCTGGATTGCAAAGCCAAGTCGGTTCGCTGGCCCACGATGCTGTCCGATGATGGACAGGTCAATGTCGCTGAGCGTGTAAAGCCGGATCAGCTCGTCCTTGGTATCGGGTAGCGCCAACAGGCCTTCCCGCTCGACAGCGGACAGAATCGAACGGCGGGGCATACTTTTCCTTGTTGTTTTTGTTTATTGAAAACGGAGGATTTTGAGAAGCTTTGCTGTGAGCCTCATGCCGCACGCAGAATCAAGGCTCTTGCCTTCTCAGAAATAGTTCTTGAAACTATATTCTTGAAGCTCTACCATAGCAACGAGTTTTGAGAAGGAATAGAAGATGGAACAACGCAATCGTGGTCCGGCATGCTGATCGGCTATGCGAGGGTTTCCACGCTGGATCAACACCTTGATCTTCAAATCGACGCCTTGACCAAGGCGGGCTGCCACAAACTCTTTGAGGACAAGATGAGCGGCAGCCGGGCCGAGCGGCCCGGTCTGGCCAAAGCGCTGGAGATGCTGCGTGAGGGCGACACCCTAGTCGTGTGGAAACTCGACCGGCTTGGCCGCAGCGTCAAACACTTGGTGGACCTGGTCGGCCAGTTGCACCGGCAGGGCGTGCATTTCAAGAGCCTGACCGACGCCATTGACACGGGAACACCCTCAGGCCGATTCTTCTTTCACGTCATGGCCAGCCTGGCCGAGATGGAGAGGGAACTGACGGGAGAGCGCACCCGTGCAGGGCTGGAAGTAGCCCGCCAGCTGGGCCGCAAGGGCGGGCGCAAAAGGAGGATGACCGACAGCAAGATCGAGTCAGCCAAAAAATTGCTGGCCAACGGCGTGCCGCCGCGCGACGTGGCCAAGAACCTGGGCGTGTCCGTGCCCACTCTGTACCGCTGGATCCCTGCGTCCTCGCGCGCTTAGCGTGCTTTAAATTCCGAATTCTGAGACGACCCCTGCTGGACGGACGTCATTTGTCCGCGCCCTCCAACAGCGCCTTGGCAAGTTTTTTTGCAACACCAGCAAGGCGGCCACTTCGGCGAGCGCTTTCTCCTTGCGCCGCAATTCACGCTGGAGCTGCTCGTGCTGACGCTGCAACTCGCGAAAGGCGCCGCTCGCCTCGCGCGAAGCGGGCACGGCAGGGGTGCAAAACTCCTGGTGCCAGTGCAGCAGTTGCAGCGGGCACCGGGTGGGCTATCGTGCCGGTTTTCTTGCTTGCGCTTTGCAGCCACTTCCTGAGCGTGCCGGCGGACATGTTGAGCTCGCCGGCAACGCTGATAACGGAACGCGTGCCGCGATGCCTGGCTTTGAGCAGTGCCTGCTCTTTGAATTCGGGAGAGTGATGTGAATGCGGTGTTCTGGTCATGAAATGAAGTTGCCGGGCAGTTAGCCATCAAAGAATTAGATGCGACAACAATTCTGACACCGGGGGAGCTGGTGCGCAGTATCTACACGTTGCGCTACCTGCGCGATCCGCAACTGGAACGCAGCGTGCATCGCTCGCAAAACCGCGTCGAGTCCTACCACCAGCTACGCTCGACCATCGCGCAGGTCGGTGGGAAGAAGGAATTGACCGGGCGCACCGACATCGAATTTGAGATCAGCAACCAGTGCGCCAGGCTGATCGCCAACGCGATCATCTACTACAACTCGGCCATTCTGTCGCACCTGCTGACGAAGTGCGAAGCGAGCGGCAACGCCAAGGCCATGGCGCTGATCACCAAGATTTCACCGGTAGCCTGGCGGCACATCCTGCTGAACGGGCACTACACCTTCCAGAGCGGCGGCAAGATGATCGACCTGGACACGCTCGTGGCCGGGCTGGAGTTGAGATGACGGAATTTTCGGCGGTTCCGGCTTAGACCCCCCTACGGGGCGGCGCTGGCCGATCTGGTCAACACGCAGCTGCGCCAACCCCTGGCAGCCCACTGGGGCGACGGCAGCACCTCGTCATCGGATGGACAGCGCTTTCGCGCCGGCGGCCGGGCCGAGAGCACTGGTCACGTCAACCCCAAGTACGGCACCGAGCCTGGACGGATGTTCTACACCCACATCTCGGACCAGTACGCGCCGTTCAGCATCAAGCTGGTCAATGTCGGCGTGCGCGACTCGACCTACGTGCTCGATGGTCTGCTGTACCACGAGTCCGATTTGCATATCGAGGAGCACTACACCGACACGGCGGGCTTCACCGATCACGTCTTCGGCCTGATGCACCTGCTGGGCTTTCGCTTTGCGCCACGCATCCGCGACCTGGGCGAGACCAGGCTGTTCATCCCCAAAGGCCAAGCCACCTATGACGCGCTCAAGCCGATGATCAGCGGCGAGCGACTGAACGTTAAACAGATCCGCGCCCACTGGGACGAAATCCTGCGTATGGCCACCTCGATCAAGCAGGGCACGGTGACGGCTTCGCTGATGCTCAGAAAGCTCGGCAGCTACCCGCGCCAGAACGGCTTGGCCGTCGCCTTGCGCGAGCTCGGGCGCATCGAGCGCACGCTGTTCATCCTGGACTGGCTGCAAAGCGTGGAGTTGCGCCGGCGCGTGCATGCCGGGCTGAACAAGGGCGAAGCGCGCAATGCGCTGGCCAGGGCCGTATTCTTCAACCGACTGGGTGAAATCCGTGACCGGGGATTCGAGCAGCAGCGCTACCGGGCCAGTGGCCTGAACCTGGTGACGGCGGCCATCGTGCTGTGGAACACGGTCTATCTGGAACGGGCTGCGAACGCCCTGCGCGGGCACGACCAGGGCATTGATGACACGCTGCTGCAATACCTCTCACCGCTGGGCTGGGAGCACATCAACTTGACGGGGGACTACCTGTGGCGCAGCAGCGCCAAGGTCGGCGCGGGCAAGTTCAGGCCGCTGCGCCCACTCGCTGGGTCTTAGCGTACGATTTTTTCCGTTTCCTGTGACGACCCCGTAATGAGCTACTTCCAAGACCGCCGAGTCCGCTACGCAGCTTAAGACTTAACAGGGCCGGATCAATAACTGACCTTACGCAGCCGCCTGTCCTGTTAGCCTACGCGCATGAAAAATTCTGAACTGGAGTTGTACACGGATTACCTGCTGAGCAGCTTTGGCGCGACAACAGCGACAGGGCTTTCGGCCATGGTGCAGGGCGATGTCAGCCACGACCGGATTACCAGGTTTTTATCCGGGCAGGACTACACGTCTAAGGACTTGTGGCGGCAAGTCAAGGCGATGGTGCGGGAAGTGCAAACGGCTGAAGGCGTGCTGATTTTTGACGACACCATCCAGGAAAAAGCCTGGACGGACGAGAGTGACTTGATCTGCTGGCATTACGATCATTGCAGTGGTCGCACGGTCAAGGGCATCAACCTGCTCAACGCGCTGTACCACTGCGGCGGCAGGTCTATTCCGGTGGCGTTCGAGTTGGTGCAAAAGCCTCTTCAATGCGACGTTGCGAGCCGCCAAGTCAAACGCAAAAGTGAGAAAACAAAAAACGAAATGATGCGCGAGATGATCCATGCCTGCCTGCAAAACGCCTTGCGATTTCGTTTCGTGCTGATGGACAGCTGGTTTTCCTCCGAGGAGAATTTTGATTTCATTACGAGCCGGGGTAAGCACTTCATCGCAGCCCTGAAGGACAACCGGCTGGTGGCGTTGAGCCAGGAGGACTGGAAGAAAAAGCGCTTCGTGCGCGTAGACGAGCTGGAATTTTCAGAGCAATGCACGGTGCAAGGCTGGCTCAAGGGGTCTGCCAGAGCAGTCCGTTTGGTCCGCCAGGTCTTTAAAAACAAAGACAGCAGCACCGGCACATTGCACCTGGTTTGCAGCGACCTCACGTGCGACTACGACGCCATCACCACGACCTACAAAAAACGGTGGCAAGTGGAGGTGTTTCACAAATCCTTGAAGTCCAATGCGGGCATGGCCAAATCCCCAACGCAGACGTTGAGAACCCAAAGCAACCACGTCTTCATGGCGATTTATGCCGTCTTCAAGCTCGAATGCTTGAGCGTTAAAAGCAAGATCAACTCCTTCGCTTTAAGGTTCAAACTTCTCATCAATGCCACCCGCAGCGCTTTTGACCAGCTTCAGAAATTTCAGGCGGCTGCGTAAGGTCAGTCAATAAGTGAAGTGTTTTGGCTTAACCCGCCCAAGTCACCGGCCCGCGCCAGGAAGTAGCCAGCACCGCAATGCCAAACGCAATGCGGTACCAGACGAAAGGCGCAAAGCTTGTGGATCGCAATCTTGACTCTGGGGCCGGCTTCACCAGACCATTTCCTGAAATACCTCAGCGCGCCTATCAGGCGGCAGACGGTTGCATCGGTTCCGGAAAGTGAAGGCCGTAGCGCTGCGCGCATTCCTGCAGCATGGGCGGGATGTTGGAATACAGTGTGAGGCCGACACGCGTCTGTTCCGTCCTGCGGGCCAGCCCCCGGTCGCCGGGCATGCGCACGTTGCTGAAGCCAGGCCGTGGCGGATTTTCCCTGCACGCGTCCCCGATCCAATCGGTCTGGCGCAGAAAATCTGCCGTGCCGCCGAATGCAGCCGGATCGTAGAGCGACATGAACACGGTGGCACCCCAGCCGTCTGGAGGATCGGCACGGCCATGACCCGCCAGTCCGCCGGTAAGCGCCTCGATCAACAATCCCAGCCCGAAGCCCTTATGCCCGGACGTCATGCCGCCCAAAGGCAGGATGGTTCCAGGGGGCTTGGTGGCCAGCACACCGGGGTCGCGGCTCGGATTTCCAACCGCATCCAGCATGCAGGCTTCGTCAAACTGCCCGCCGGTCTTGTGTAGCCTCGCGCTCATGCCGTTGGTCGTGATCGAGGAAGAAATGTCTACTAGGAACGGCGTGGTGGACGTCGGAATGCCGACGGCAATCGGGTTGGGGGTAAAGACGGGCTGGGTTCCTCCGTGGGGCGCGACGCTCTGGACGGCCGGATCCGAACAGGCCAGCACCAGCATGAAGCCGGCCTCGGTCGCGCGCAACAGATAGGTCGCCAGGCAGGCGATGTGGTGGCTGCGCCGGATGACCAGCGTCGCGCTGCCGTATTCGCGTGCACGCGGCACCAACGCATCGATTCCGCTCAACACCAGCCACGGTCCGGGCAAACGCCGTCCGTCCCACATCAGTGATGCACCCCGGTCTGAAAGAACATCAGGCGCACCCTCGCGCGCCATTGCGCCGTTTTCGAGTTCTTTGACATAAGGTGCCAGCAATGCCAGCCCGTGCGTGTCATGGCCCAGCAGGTCGCCTTCAACCAACGTGCGGGCAACCGCCTCGGCTTGCACTGAGGCCATGCCCGCCGCCTGCAGCAACTCTTGCGCGAAGTGGATTAACGCTTGCATGGAATAGCGATCAGCGGCCTGCATCAGTAAGTGCCCCTGCCGCCAGAGATGTCAAACACGGCAGCGGTTGAAAAGGAACAATCTTCGGACGACAGCCAGGCCACTAATGCAGCAATTTCCTCGACTTCGCCAAAGCGGTTCATCGGGATCTTGGACAGCATGAAATCGATGTGCTGCTGGGTCATCTGGGCAAATATGCCGGTTCGCACAGCAGCTGGCGTGATGCAATTCACCCGGATTCCCGTCTGCGCCAACTCTTTGCCAAGCGATTTGGTCATGCCAATGACGCCGGCCTTGGAGGCGCTGTAGGCAGAGGCATTCGGGTTGCCCTCCTTGCCCGCGATCGAAGCGATATTGACGATCCGTCCGTAGTTTTTCTCGCGCATCTGCGGCACGACGGCACGGCAGCATAGAAACGGGCCGCGCAAATTGACACCGATCACCTTGTCCCAGTCTGCGACGGGATAGTCCCAGAGGGTTGTGTTCGGTCCAGTAATGCCGGCGCTGGTGACTAGGATGTCAATCCCGGCAGTAGCCTGCAAAGTAGCATCCCTGGCCGCGACGACAGCATCCGCATCGGATACATCCACGGTCACCACTTGCGGCTTCACGTCGCCAAAAGTGCTGCGGGCTTGCTCCAGCATGTCAGGATCACGGTCCCACAGGCTGATCGTTGCACCGCCTTCGACCAAACGATGCGCAATTGCCAGACCGATGCCGGCGCCGCCGCCTGTCACGATCGCATGGCGACCTGAAAAATTGTATTGGTTACGTTCTGCCATCTGTCTCTTTCTTCGTAAAAACGGCGCGCTCGCACCGCGCGGATTAGGTGAAGCAAGCCTGCCTGGAAGACAGGGCGCCAATAGCCCCGTGTCTTAACCAGCCCGGACTGGCCAGTAAAAAAACTCAAGGCATGTATTGACCGCCATTGATTTCCATGATTTGCCCAGTCACGTAACTGGACAGTTTTTCGGAGGCGAGGTAGAGGAAGGCGCCGACACATTCATCTACCGTGCCTAGCCGGCCCATCGAAATCGTCAGGCGCATGGTTTCGAGTTGCTCGGGAGTGGAAAACTTGTCGTGAAAAGGCGTGCTGATGACGCCGGGCGCGACAGCATTGACCCGAATTTTGCGGCCCACCAGTTCTTTAGCCAGGCCCTTGGTGGCAGTGCTGACGAAACCCTTGGAGCCGGCATACAGACTGGCGCCCGGGCCGCCGCCATTACGCGCGGCGACACTGGTCAGGTTGATGATACTGCCGCCGCCCGGCATATGGGCTACCGCGTACTTTGTGCACATCATCATCGAGCGCACATTGAGGCCGACGATGTCATCAAACATCTGATCGCTGAGTTCATCGATCGGCACGCGCTTGACCAGCGCGCCGGCGTTGTTGATCAGGACATCAATGCGGGAAAAGCGCATTGCGCTTTCTGCCACCAGCCGTTCGCAGTCAGTGCTCAGCCGCAGATCGCCCTGGACCACCAGCGCCTCGCCGCCAGCCTGTTCAACAGCCTTGGCCACCGCCAGCGCGGCAGCCTTCGAACTGTGGAAGTGCACCACCACCTTGCAGCCCTGCGCGCCAAAGGCCAGGGCGCAGGCGGCACCTATGCCGGTTGAAGCACCGGTAATCAGAACCACCTTGTCTTTCAAATCATCCATCATGTAAATTCTTTGTTGCGTGGTTGTTTGCTGAACATGCGCATCACGACTGGCAGAAACCATATCAGCAAAGTCAGAACGCCCAGTGTGCCGGCAATCGGGCGATTGAAAAATTCGATGACATTGCCATCGGCCTTGATGATCGAGCTGACGAAGGTCTCCTCCAGCATGCCGCCCAGAACCACGCCAAGAATCGTCGGTGCAATCGGAAAGCCGTTTTCCTCCATCAGATAGGCCAGCAGGCCAAAGGCCAGCATGATGCCGACGTCGAACGCGCTGTTGTTGATCGAGTAGGCGCCGACGATGCAAAACAGCAGGATCAGCGGCATCAATATGTTGCGCGGGACCTTCAGGATTTTCTTGGCCAGCTTGATGGTCAGGAAGCCCAGGGGCAACATCAGCAGATTGGCCAGGATGAAAACAATGAACACCGCATACATCGCGACCGGGTTTTCAATGAAAATCATCGGTCCGGGGTTGAGGTTTTTCATGTACAGCACGCCGATCACGATCGCGGTGATCGAGTCGCCCGGAATGCCGAAGACCAGCGCCGGAATCCAGGCGCCAGCCAGAGAGGAGTTGTTGGCCGCGCCCGATTCGACAATGCCCTCGGGGTGACCAGTGCCGAATTTCTCCGGCTCCTTGGAGAATTTCTTGCTCACCGCATACGACATGTAGGCGGCAATGTCTGCGCCCGCGCCGGGCAGCGCGCCCACCACCGTGCCCAGCACACTGCCGCGCAGGACCGACAAGGGGTATTTGACCGCCAGGCCCCACATGCCCTTGAACACATTGCCTATGCTGCTTTGCACTATTCCCACATTGTTCCGTGCGGTGATCGCATAACGCAGCACTTCGGAAACCGCGAACATGCCGACCATGATGGGAACCAGCGACAAGCCGCCCAGCAGATCGCTGTTGCCGAAGGTGAAGCGCGGCAGACCAGCCGGGTTGTTCATGCCGACGCTGGCGATCAGCAAGCCGAGGAACAGCGAGACAAAACCCTTCAGAGGGCTACTGGACGCGATCATGATTGAGCAAGTCAGGCCGAGCAGAACCAGCCAGAAATACTCGTAGGAAGAAAACTTCAGGGCCAGTTCCGCCAGTGACGGCGCAGCGGTGATCAGCACCAGGGTGCCAAACAGGCCGCCGACCGCCGAGAACACCAGGCCGGCGCCCAGCGCCACTTCGGACTGGCCATTTTTGGTCATCGCATAACTCTCGTCGGTGTAGGCCGCCGAGGCCGGCGTGCCTGGGATGCGCAGCAGGCAGCCCGGTATGTCACCTGAGAAAATCGCCATCGCGGTGGCGGTCACCATTGCGGCGACCGCCGGAACCGCCGGCATGAAAAAGGTGACGGGCACCAGCAGAGCCACCGCCATGGTGGCGCTCAGGCCTGGCACGGCACCTACAAACAGTCCATACATCGCCGACGCCAGAATGACGCCCAGCACATAAGGATCGAAAACCTGGCCGAAGGCCGCGTACAGATGGGCTAGCATTGGATGGCTTTCGGTTTACCAGGAGAACGATTCGAGGATGCCCCAAGGCAGCGGCACTTTGAGCAGCTTGTAGAAAAGCGTGTGGATGCCCACTGAGCCCAGCAACGCGATGAGGATCGCGGTCTTGAGCTTGACTTCGAACACCAGAAACAAAGCCATCAGCAGGACCACCGCAGTCGGCAGGAAGCCCAGACGTTCCGAGACCGCCACATAAAACGCCAGCACCAAGGGAATCAGCACAAAACCGAGAGTGGTACGGCCCTGGCCCACCCAGCCGGGCACGGTGATCCAAGATTGAGTTTTGAGAGTTTTAAGGCCCTTTACAACCAGCATTGCAGCGCAAATCATCAGGCCGACCGCAATCAGTTGCGGGAACATCTTCGGCCCCACATCCTGGCCTGGCATGGGCGAAAAGGACTGCACGTGCAGGTAAATCGCGGCGCCAAAAGTGCCGATCAGAATGCCGGATAAAACGTCGTTGATTCTCATGAGGTGCTTGGTGGTGTCAGGCAGCGATCATGGTTGATCGCAACCGGGGCAAACTTGTTGGCATTGATGCCTTTTAGATCGTTTGCCTGCGCTGCAGGCAAACGATCAGGAATTAAAAGCTGGCAGCGCAGACAGCGTGCGCAGACCGGTTCTCCTAGACTATTTGGCCATGCCCAGCCCGCTCAGAACCTTACCCATGTCGGCATCGCCCTTGTCCATGAATTGGCCGAAACCGGCGGCATCGGCATAGGCCACGCCAAAGCCGCGACCGGCCATGAAGTCCCTGTATTCCTTGCTCTCGTTGATTTTTTTCAGCACCGTTTCCATTTTTTTCTGCACATCTGCCGGCAGACCCTTGGGGCCAGCAATCCCACGCCAGACTCCCATTGTCCAGTCGCTGCCGGTGACGCTTTTGAGCGTCGGCACATCGGGATACAGGGCCGCGGGCGTGGCGGACATCACCGCCAGCGGACGGGCGCGACCGGCATCGATCAACGAACGTGCTTCTGGCAAGGCGGCAGTGACGATACCAATGCCGCCGGCCGCCAGTTCCAGCATCGCCGGCGCAGCGCCGTTGGACGGCACCCAAGCGACGGCGCTGGTTTCAAGCTTTAGATCCTTGAGCATGCCGGCCAGCGCCAGATGCCAGATGCCGCCCTGGCCGGTGCCCGAGGCCTTAAGCTTGCCCGGATTGGCCTGGATGTCCTTCATCAGATCGGCCATGGTCTTGTAGGGCGAAGTCGCGCTGACCGTGACCGCGGCGGGGTCCACATTCATCAGCGCCAGCGGCGTGTAATCTTTAGGCGTAAGCGTGGTTAGGCCCTGGTGATGCAGCATGGAAATTTCAACCGTCAGCATGCCGATGGTGTAACCATCGGGGCGCGCGCCGGAAATCGCCTGGTGACCGACCACACCGTTGCCGCCGGCACGGTTGACCACGTTGACCGGCTGGCCCAGTTCCTTTTCAAGCAGCGCGCCGACGATGCGCGCAGTGGCATCCGTGCCGCCCCCTGCAGCCCAAGGCACGACGAGCGTGATCGGACGCTCCGGCCAAGCCGCATGTGCCGAACTAAAAGCCAAGGCCACGGCGGAGGCAGTGATGCATTTGAGGAACGTTCTGAGTTTCATTTGAGTTCTATCCAATCTATAGTCTTGAGTTGAATCGTGCATATTGGAACTGCACCTTTCCTGAAAAAGCACCCGTCAGTCATTACCTTTTAAAAAGTAAAAACAGCGTCAACAGGTAAAGTGGTAAGGCCAATTTTAAAAAGTTTCTCACATGTCAAAAGGGATAGTCAATACTTATTTACCCGTGCTCACAGGCCTCTTGCGGATGCCCATGAGATCTGACAGCACGGGCAGCAAGGTTGACAACCAACGGGAGAAATCACCCGAAAAATTTTCCGGCAACTCTCGGCCGCTGCTCGCGCATAACCGGAAACTTCATGTCAATGTGAGCTCATGGAAGGTTGGGTCGAACCAAAAGGCCACGCGCCGAAAGATTGGTAAAGAACTGGCGCAGCCCGAACGTCCAGGGTGCGATCTGGTCACATGCGTTGACTTCGTTGACAAGCTTGCCCAGCTTCGGGCTGGAAATATGCACTCTGTCACCCAGTTTGTGGGTGAAGCCGCTGCCCGGCTCGCCCCGGTCTTGCGTTGGCGCAAACATGGTGCCCAGGAACAGCATGATGCCGTCGGGATACTGATGATGCGCGCCCAGGGTCTGGGCCACTAGGTCAAGCGGATCACGGCTGATCTGCGCCATCGAACTGCTGCCGCGCAACTCAAACCCATCGACGCCTTCCACCAGCAGACTGACCGTGCACTGGCGCACATCGTTGAGTGAAAAACTGGCATCGAACAAGCGGATGAGCGGCCCGATGGAGCAAGATGCGTTGTTGTCCTTGGCCTTGCCAAGCAACAGCGCACTTCTGCCTTCGAAATCGCGCAGGTTGACATCGTTGCCCAAGCTGGCGCCAACGGTTTCGCCGCGACTGTTCACGGCGAGCACGATCTCGGGCTCCGGGTTATTCCAGACCGAGCCCGGATGAATGCCAATTTGAGCGCCGGCGCCGACGCTGGAGAGGACCGGCGCCTTAGTAAACACCTCCGCATCCGGCCCGATGCCCACCTCAAGGTATTGCGACCACAAGCCCTTTTGGATCAGCAGCTCTTTCAATTGCAGGGCTTGCGCCGAACCGGGCCGGATGGCGCCCAGGTTGTCGCCGATCAACTCGGCAACCTGATGCCGCACGACCACGGCCTGCGCTGCGTCTCCCATGGCCTGCTCTTCAATGACACGCTCGACGAGGCTGGCGGCAAATGTGACGCCGGCCGCCTTGATGACCTGCAAATCACAGGGGGCGAGCAGGCGCAATGCGCTGACGTCGGGGGCTTGCGAACCGGTGTGCTGCATCAGTTGGTCAAGATCACCGACACGGCGCCCGGGCGTGGTACGCACCAGCGCGACCGGATCGGCGGCATCGAGCAGGTCGCTCATTGTGGCGACAGCGTCGGACAGGTCATACACCCCGTCGGCGCGCAATACGATGACTGCAGGACCCGGGATCGGACCGGGAATCCATGCGCGTCCGACCAGGGTTCCAGCGAGTCCGTCTTCAGGCAACCATTGCATGGAACACCTCCAGGTTGACGTCGCTAGTGTCCTGTTCAAAAAATGCGGCCTGTCCGGCCGGTTCGGCCGGCAGGAAGTCGAGGCGGCGTGAAAGCGACAGTTTCATGGGATGGATTCCTTTGTCTGTTTTTCAGGTGAGTGGAAGGCATGCAGTTATGCCATGGCGGCACGCCTGCAGCGGATGGACGACCCGCTCGTGCCCGGCAGGCGGCGTCCACGCAGGTTGGCAAATGGCTTTCGTCAGCTCTTTGAAATTCTTACGGTTGCGTCGGCACGCCTGTGCAGGTCGGGCAGCAGTTCCAACCCCAGGCCGGGCTTGTCATTCAGGCTGATCATGCCGTTATTCACGACTGGCAATTCGGTGACCAGTTCCTTGTACCAGCCGGTATAAAAGGCCCGAACGCTCTCCTGGATCAGCGCATTGGGCGCATGCAGCGACAAATGGGTCGAGGCTACCCAGACCACCGGGCCGGTGCAGTCGTGCGGCGCCACCGGCAACTGCCAGGCATCGGCCATGGCGGCAATCTTTCGGGCCTCGCTCAGGCCGCCGCACCAGCTAAGGTCCAGCATGGCTACGCCGGCCACGCCCGTCTGCAGGTAATCCTTGAAGCCCCATTTGTAGCTCAGGGTCTCGCTGGCGCAAATCAGCGCTTCGCAGTCCACCGCGTACTGCTTGAGCAGATCGAGCGAGTCCATGCGGATGGCGTCTTCATGCCAGAAGGTGTTGAAGGGCTTGAGCGCCCTGGCGATTTTCCGGGCCATCGGCAGGCGCCACAGGCTGTGGAACTCGACCATGATGTCCATCTTGTCGCCGACCGCCTTGCGGATCTTGCGAAAGGGTTCCAGCGCGGCGTCCAGGTCTTCGCTGCTGATGTACTGGCCGTGGCTTTTCTCGGCGGCCGGGTCAAACGGCCAGATCTTCATGGCCGTGATGCCTTCGGACAGCAGCGACTCGGCCACCTCGTCGGCCCGGTGCAAAAACCCTGCAGGTCTTCGTAGGGGCCGCCTTGCTTGCCCAGTCCCCAGTTGGCGCTGGTCTGGTTGGTCGCGCTGCGGATGTACTCGTAGCCCGCGCAGGTGTTTGTAGATGCGGATGGCGTCGCGGCTTTTTCCGCCCAGCGCGGTGTGCACCGGCATGTTGGCCGCCTTGCCGAAAATGTCCCACAGCGCGATGTCCACCGCTGAATTGCCGCGCGTTTCCACGCCCGATCCGCGCCAGCCCAGGTAGCCGGTGATGTCGCGGTTGCGCGACTCGATGGCCAGCGGGTCCTGGCCCAGCAGCTTGGGAGCAGCCCATTCATGAATATAGGCTTCGACCGCCGCCGCGCCCATGAAGGTTTCACCCAGGCCGACCAGGCCTTCGTCGGTGTAAAGCCGCACCCAGATGATGTTGGGGAATTCGCCCAGGCGAAGGGTTTCAACTTGTGTGATTTTCACAATCCGCTTCCTGTGAATGCTTTTTGCAAAAGGAAGGGCCGCAGGGCCTGCGCCCGGCGGCCGGGAGGGCGTCAATCAGCCGCCGCGCGCCTTTTTCAGGGCTTCGAGCACGATGTTGACCGGCTCGGCGCCAATGGTGGGCACGTTCTTTTCATACACCGGCTTGACCTTTTCAAACATCCGCGCTGCTCAGCAGGCGTGATTTTCATTGACCTGCATGCCTTTGGTCTTCAGGCTGGCCAGCGACTTTTCAGACTGCGCGCGGATTGCCGTGCGTTCGACTTTCTGGCCTTCAAGGGCGGCTTCGCGCAGCACGGCCTGCTCCTGCGGATTGAGCTGGTCCCAGAGCTTCTTGCTGTACAGGATCAAAAACGGGGTTGTAGGCATGGCGGGGTCACGCTCAGGTACTTCTGCACCTCATTGAACTTGGAGGTTTCAATCGTGACGAACGGGTTTTCCTGGCCGTCGATCGTCTTCGTTTCGAGCGCGGTAAACACCTCGCCAAAATTCATCGGGACTGCATTGGTGCCCAGCGTCTTGAAGGTGTCCAGGAAGATGTTGTTCTGCATCACGCGGACCTTGACGCCTCGAAATCCTCGGCCTTGGCCACCGGCCGCTTGTTGTTGGTCAGGTTGCGAAAGCCGTTTTCCCAGTAGGCCAGGTTGACCAATCCGGCGTCTTCCAGTTTCTTGTTGAAATAGGCGCCGGCCGGGCCATCGAGCACCGCATCGGCTTCCTTCTCGTTGGCAAACAGGAAGGGCAGGTCGAACACGCCCAGTTCCTTGATGATGCCGACCAGAGGCGACGACGGTGCAGACCATTTCCTGCGTGCCTGCTCGCAGGGCCTGGGTGGCTTGCAGGTCGCCGCCGGCGGCATTGTTCCAGAAGGCGTTGATCTTCATTCTTCCGCCGGTCTTGGCGGCCAGCACTTCCTGCATCTTCTTGACGCCCAGGCCAACCGGATGGTCTTCCGCCACGCCGTTGGTGAACTTGATGGTGCGCTCTGCAAACTGGGCAAAGGCCGAGGTGGCGAGCAGCAGGCTGGCGGCGCTGAGGGCCGAGATCAGGGTTCTTCGTTTCAACATGGGGTCTCCTTTTATATGAACTGGCAGGGGTTGAAAAAACAGTCAGCGCATCCACCACTGCAGCGGCACGGTGACGATGGCGGGAAAAAGCACCAGCAGGA